>NZ_GG698602.1:1247500-1894898 GCF_000160055.1 Dialister invisus DSM 15470 | reverse complement strand
CTCTTTCCGTCTTTTCGTTCGACTTGCATGTGTTAAGCACGCCGCCAGCGTTCGTCCTGAGCCAGGATCAAACTCTCCATGATAGATTGTTTGTTTCGGCTCGATTTTGTCTTGCCTTTCTTACTCAAATTCTTTGCGGTTTCCTTTTTTTCTTGAAACTCGCACATCGGCTTTTTTCTCGCTGTACTGTTCAGTTTTCAAAGAACCATCGCTCTAAGCGACTTCATTACTTTAGCATGAACTTCGCTTCCTGTCAAGCCTTTTATTATCTTTCTTTCCTTCTAATTGCAGGATCTTCCAACCGGTTCCTTTTCAGAAAGGGATCAACGCCGTCAGAAAAGCCATCAATCCAAATATCACGCCGGGGAAATTGGCGATGGCAATAGGCCAATCCCTTTCTTTTTTCAGTAAGCCATAACCAACCCATAATATGCAGTTGATCGCAGCCGCAAGCGGTTGTATATAATCGCCCCTGTTTCCATGCAGATTGCCTATAATTTGCGGGATATAGGAAACATACATAACAATCGCCGCAACTGCCGCAACGCTTCCCAGCGCCTTGACTATTTTTTCATTCATGATCTTTCTCCTCCGTCATCCTATCTTATAATAAGGTATAAAATAAATTAATTTATTAAAAACTTAAAGCTCATTATATCACCATCAATAATTTTCTGAAATGGCAAAATGAAATCAATTTCATCTTTTTCCAAAACATATTAAATACTTTACTTTCCCTAAATCAGACAGAAATGGATTTACTTACGGCTCCATCTTTACTTTCCACATTTTCTAATAGTAAAATGAATATAAGAATAATGGTTTATACTTAAATTATCCTTCCATTTTCACGCAGGAGGCCGCCATGAAAAAAACTTCACTTTCATTCATGATCACCGCCGGAATATTGGGTGGCATTTTCACCTTTTCCGTTTCTCCCCATTTGGCGGACGCTTTTGATTTAAGCGGCACCCTCGGTGCAGTCATCGGCGGTGCCCAGCAGTACCGCCAAATCGATGCATACATGGATCACATCAACAATACCGATGATGGCCGCAATGAATATTTTCAGGCTCTCATCAAGGACCTGGGTGTATCGGATAATGATTATTACGCCCGTCTTTTGGATGACATTATGGGACGGCTTACCCAAGGCATCGGTGCATCTGATCCTTCTATTTATAACAAACCCTATTTATACTTTTTGAATGCTGATCAGACATTTAATGCGTCCTGCGGTCTTGGTCATGTAATGACGGTGAATGAAGGGATTTTCAATCTGTCGGAAAATATAGACGAAATCGCCGTGGTCATCGCTCATGAGATGGGTCACGGACAGAAAGACCACGTACTTCACGGCACACGAAAAAAATTAAAGACAGCCATTGGCGGCACGATACTTGCCGGCGCCATAGGCGGAAGCGCTTTTTCAGACAAGGCCATGGGAGTGCTTACGCAGCATATTAACAATGTGCAGATCACCAAGAAAGCGGAATGGGAAGCGGATAATCTGGCTTTCGATTATTGTTACCAGGCAGGCTATAATCCGGGTGCAGGCGCAGCTCTATGGGAGCGGGTCATTGAAAAGAAGGGCGATACTGCCGGAAACTTTATCGGTGAAATCTTCTCTCCCAATGACCACCCCGGCCACAGGGAGCGGCGTGATAATTATGAAAAGAAAATCTCCGCACTGTCCGGCGGCCGCGTGACAATCAAGAATAATTCGGATGTAGTACAAATTAATAAAAAGGATTTCCTCAAACCCGCCCCACTTGCCGATATGAGTTCTACAGAAAGGAAATATCTCGTCATGGGCAATCTTGCCGCCGCTTATGATCACGGGCAGAATATTTATGACGCATATGTACAGAACGGTACGGTGATGCTGGGCAACCAGGCGATTTTCACTCCGGTCAGTGGAGATATTTCCGCAGAAGAAGCCGTTGCTATTTTGAACCAGATTAAATAAGCAGCGGAATGTAAAAAATTAATAACTTAAAATGTCAAAATAAGTTAGAAATTTATAGAAGCATTTTTGGTAAGATAGCTCATGAGTGCATCATATATTTATCAAATTGGTTGGCAATCCTCCTCTACCCAGCAATCTTTTTCCCATTATCAAATGTGATAGATTTAAAGAAATTTCTTGGAGATAAATAGATCCATCCAGTGAGTACTGCATTTATACACTTTATGCCTTTGTACCGATTTTTCAAAAGGAATATATAGAAACTTGTTCGTCTATGGTAAGATATATGTAGGAAGCCATTGGTGATACTCCTTTCTTTTGAATTAGACACTCAAATTGTATCACAGATGGTTTCTTCATTTTCTAACTTAATTTTATTAACCAAGTCTATCATATAGAAAGCTATATAATATCAGGAATTTCGTTCTTCCCATTAACATAATGAACTCTCCACGGAAATACTCTAATTGCACCCCGTCCATCCTTATCATTCTTTCAATAGAAATGACAACACCAGCATAATCCCCGCATATCTGTCATCATTCTGCTCAATTTATTAAAACGTGGAACTTTATTACATTATTACATTCTTTATATTGGGAAATATTGATAAGCCATTACTTTTCCAGCAATACAAAAAGTTATAAGACTATATATAAATCATCTTGATAAGCACAAAAGCGCCCATGTCGATAATGGACGCTTTTGTCATTGCATATAAACAACCCTTATTTAACCACCATTACCCATAAGGGAAGAATTTCCTACTCCACCTCCATCAATATTCCCAGATATATGGTTAAAATGATCTCCAATAAACCCGAAGAAAGTCCAGCAGGCAAAGGTAAAGAGTCCTGCATAAGTCATTGCTTCAAGTCCTGATGCATAGCAAGCGTACAAACTGTATACAGATGCTATAATCGCGATGAAACCCGTCGATTTCACATCTTGATATCGGCCAGCAGACTTAAGTATTGAAGTGACTGCCGCCATGGAGAGAATATAAGGAATGATATTGGTAACGGTTGCCAAGTTTACAAGCTGCTCAAACTGTTCGTTCAATGTCGGACTGATTGTCATTAGTGCCAATACTGTCTGAATCGCCCCCAAGATGAACATGCCCCTGATTGGTGTTCCCTTTTCTGTGACCACTGCGAAGAATTTCGGCATGTACCCGACATCGGCAGCAATTTTGAAAACGTTAGCTACGGTAAATTGCCATCCGAGAAGAGACCCAAGACAAGCAATACACATCATCCCCATAACAGCATGCCCTACCGTATTGTTAAACATAGCGGCAAAAGCAAGACCGAAAGGAGCGGAACTTTCAAATATTTCTTGGGCAGGAAGAATCCCAAACATGATATTGGTTGAAATAATGTATACCACTGCACAAAGAAAAGTGCCACCAAGTACTGCGACAGGCACACTCTTTTCGGGATTCTTAACCTTTTCACAATTCGCACAGGCCGATTCCATACCAAGGAAAGACCACAGTGTCATAGTAATAGCATTGGTCGCCGCTTCACCAAAGGGAAGATCATGGACATTCCAATTAGTTGCATACATATTTCCCGAAAAGAAAAACCAACCGACGGTACAAAGCGTGAAAATAGGAAGAATAACGCCCCATATGGTTAACGTGCCAATACGGCCAGTAATACTCGCGCCGCCAAAATTAGGAAATGTGGTGAGCCACAGGATACCGATTGTCGCCATACAGGTGGTAATCGGATCCAAGCGAATTCCCAGGAAAGTGGAACCGTAGCCGACTGCCGACGTCGCGATGGCAATATTCGCAATAACCAAGGAAAAACTGTAAGTAGTACTGCAAATAAAACTTCCAGACTTGCCGAAAGTGTATTCTGCATAACCGTTCATACCGCCCTGTTTACGACTGTACATACCACATTTGGCAAATACATAAGCAAGGCACATGGAGCCGATCGCCGTGACTAGCCAAGATACGATAGAAAGTCCGCCCACTTCGGCCAGTTTTGCCGGAAGCATAATAATGCCTGAGCCCATCATGTTTACCGCGGTTAATATAGTCAGCTGGGTAACACTCATTTTACTTTCATTATTCATAATACCCTTCTTTCTATTGTCCAAATCACCCTTCAAAAGTAATCACAATCCACTACTTGGTTTTCTCGTATTCTTTCTTCAGCACATACCCAAACGCCGTCTTTTTTCCATCTGCCGTATCTTCCAGATAAACCCCCTGAATTTCAGGTGAGAAGCCCGGAAGCATATTGATGCCTTCTTCAAGGGCAAGGAAATACTTAGTCGCTGTTTCAGACCATCTTTCTCCCGGCTGTTCACAAAGAATTCCAGGCGGATACGGAAGCGCCCCTTCCAGTGCCACACGTCCCTGTGCCTCGCAAAGCGGCACGAGCTCGCCATGTCCACGAACAAGTTCAGCATTCGCTTCGTGGGGATCCATGACATACTCAGGCAAGTAATCTTTCGCAAAGAGCCGGCGCTGGAGAATATTTACCTTTCTATCTTTATAAAAATTATGCATTTCCGCGCAAAGCCGCTTGATATTATACCCTTTATATTTCTCTTCATTCGCTGCGTAGATACTCGGAAGCATATCCTTCATCAGCGCATCTTCGTCATAAAGGCGTTCAAACTCGACAAGTTTATCAACCAAATCAGACAACTTCGTCATGGATTCGCCCGGAGTCAACAGGAACAGAATTGCATTCAAGTCGGTCTTTTCCGGAATAACTCCATTCTCACGGAGATAATTTGCCAGAACGTTTGCCGGAATACCCTCTCTTTCATATTCACCCGTACGGATATCAATCCCCGGTGTTACAAGCTGAAGTTTGCAGGGATCTATGAAATACTGCCCTTCACCATATCCCTTGAACGCGTGCCAAGCCGCGTCAGGTTCAAATGCCCAGTATGCAATATCTTTCGTCATATCCGCACATTTACCGTCTTCCCACTTCTTGCCATGTACCAATGGCGGAACAAGGGGACGGAAATATTTGCAATTGTGCAAAACCAATTTACGAAGTTCAATTCCATTTTTTACAACACGCTGCCACAGGTATTCCCCTTCTTTGCCCTGATGCATTCTGGCATTCACGTCAAGCGTGGTAAAAATAGGATAAAATGGGGACGTAGACGCATGGAGCATAAAAGCGTTATTCAGGCGTTTATGGGGTACATATCTATCCTGTCCTTTGATATGAGAATCCTTCTTATGGATTTGAGATGCCTGAGAAAATCCCGCCATCTGCTTATGCACAGACTGGGTTACGAATATCCCCGGATCTTCCGCCCCCAATTCCAACAAAAGCGGACTGCAGTTCTTCATCATGGGAATAAACTCCTCATAGCCGACCCATGCAGAATCAAAAAGGATGTAATCGCAGAGATGTCCAATCCTATCTACAACTTGACGAGCATTATAAATACAGCCATCATAAGTCCCCAACTGGATAACTGCCAGGCGAATCGGGCGTTTCATTTCCGCTTTCTCAGGACACTGTTCCGCAATCAAGCGGCGGATATACTTTTCATCAAAGCAATGCTCCAGAATACCGCCGATAGAACCATATGGATTTCTAGCCGTTTCCAAATAAATCGGTGTTGCGCCAGACTGCACCAAGGCCCCCTGAGAAATAGATTTATGATTATTTCTATCGTAAAGAACTATATCTCCGGGAGCAAGAACCGCATTTAAAACGATCTTATTGGAGCTTGAAGTACCATTCAGTACAAAATAAGTTTTATCTGCTTTGAACACACTGGCTGCAAACTTTTCCGCTTCCACAGGCGTACTTTCATGAATCAACAAATCCCCCATTGCCACATCAGAAGAAGAAAAATCACTTTTAAAAATGTTGGCTCCGTAATATTCATACAGCAGACGACCAGACGGATGGGCACAAAAATATTGCCCACCATGATGTCCGGGAGTCGCCAGACGGCTATTTCCTTCATCAATGTATTTTTGAAGCGCCTTGAAAAACGGAGGCTTTAAATTATTTTCATACTGACGAGCCGCTTCTTCAATCTGGCAGTCATACAACCCCTGATCCGATTTTGATAAGTCAATAACACGCTTAATTCTGCCGAAAAATTCCCCGTCAAGCATTTGGCTCTTCGTCAAGATTACGACGATGGGGATACTGAATGCACGTACAGCCTCATTTTTCAATACATCCTTATCTTCTTCCGTAATGACTACCGCCGCCACATCCAGGAAATCTGTTTCTGTGGTCTTGACAATATGACGTTTGGTATTTGGCTTGTACACACGGTAAGCGTTTTCTGAATAAGCAAGTCTTAATGATTCCACTTGAAACCTCCAATTTTTTTGAACTATACTTCTCTATTCACTGTATTTTCCGCTGCGGTTAAGACATCAGGATTACCGAATGAGGTTCTTCCTGTAAGCTTCAAATTCACTGTACCACGGGCTCTACCGCATTTTCAAATCACCCATATTTTCTTTTAAAGGCAAACCTTCTTATATATTTTTTCATGTGGATAAAAAAATATACCCATAACCTCTGTTTTTTATCGCGTAGTACATTTTCATTCTTCTTTTTAGTTGTTTTTTGTATTTTTACTCATCTTGTTTTAATGATTCAATTTTAGTAATATTTTTTCAAGATAGCCATACGATTATAAGTGACTCGATAAGAGCAAAATCATTACAGTATGATTATTAGTCACACTAACAATTATCGTTTAAGATATTTATATGGATATTTTTGCCTATAGCGTGAACAAAATGGAGCAAAAAATGGATCTTCCACAAATCCTGGGAAAAAGAATCAGGTACTATCGCAAGCAAAAGCACATGAGTCTTCGACAATTAGCGGATATCATATGCAAAAGCGTGTCTACGCTTTCAAAATATGAAAGCGGACAGATCGTGCTGGATATTACCACTTTGTATGATATAGCCCATGCTTTCCATCTACCAGTAGAACAGCTTCTTTATCATGAAGAAATCTTTATGTCCCCTACGGAAAAAGACAGTTATATTCCTGCATTTTTCCACGATGTGACGCGTCTATATCTTTATTTCTTTGACGGAAGATCCCATGAATTGGTACGGGGCGTTTGTGATATTTCAGAAAAAGTTTCGCCCCAAACGTATAAAGTGAATATGTACGTCAACATCGACAGTTATGAATACTATCAAAACTGTGAGAACACCTATCATGGCATCTTGAAACACTTTGATGCATTAAGCACACTGGAATTAGTAAATCGTGACACTGACATGGATAAGTACATCATCCACATCCCTGCTTCTTATATAAATTCTCCCACGAAATGGGCATTGGATCTGAGTATTTCCTGTCGGCCTATTATGCCGATTGCAGGAAAAACATTATTTTCCAAAGAAGTTCAGGATGAAACAAAAGAGTTTATACAAAGTCTTCTTTTTAACAAAGAAGATTATAAACGTTTACGGAATTTGAATTTCCTTAGTATTATTTAGTGTTTTTTAGTTTTTAGGAGGTTTTGGAATGGAAGAAAAACTGAACGACCAGATGCTGATCCGAAGGGGGAAGCTGGAGAAGATTGCCGCACTGGGATTTGAGCCTTACGGCGGAAAGTATGAATGCACCCATCACAGTGAAGATATCCATGCGAATGCGGCAGCTTTCGAAGCAAGCGGGGAGCATGTCAAAGTGGCAGGCCGTATTATGATTATCCGCGGGCACGGAAAAACGGCATTCTGCACGCTTCGTGATGAAAAAGGGGATATCCAGCTTTATTTCCGGAAAGATACTGTCAGTGAAAATGAATGGAATCTCTTCAAACTGGTAGACATGGGAGATATCCTCGGGGTGGAAGGCACTGTATTCACTACACACACGGGAGAAACGACCATCCGTGTCCTGCACTTCACCATGCTTTCCAAGTCTCTCCGCCCGCTTCCGGAAAAGTGGCACGGCCTTACGGATAAGGAACAGCGCTACCGCCAGAGATATCTTGATCTTATCGCCAATCCCGATGTAAGAAAAACATTCATCAAGAGGGCGAATATGCTCCAGGCTATCCGGAACTGGTATACCGCACACGGTTTCCTCGAAGTGGAAACGCCGGTTCTTCAGCCGCTCTACGGCGGTGCGAATGCAAGACCTTTCATGACGCATTTCAACGCGCTGGATATGACCATGTACCTCCGCATTGCGCCGGAACTTTATTTAAAGAGACTTCTTGTCGGCGGGTATGAACGCATATTTGAAATCACCCGCAACTTCCGCAATGAAGGCATGGATACCCGTCATAATCCGGAGTTTACCGCTATTGAAACATACCAGGCTTATGGCGATATCGATGATGTCATTGACCAGACGGAACAGATCGTGGCAGCCTGCGCCATGGCTTCTTACGGCACTACGAAATTCACCTATGAAGGAACGGAAATAGATGTGGCAGGCCCATGGCCGAGACTCACCATGGCAGAAGCGGTAAAGAAATACACCGGGGAAGACTTTGATGCCTGCAAGACCATTGAGGAAGCACGTGCCATCTGCGACAGACTTCATGTGGAATACGGTGAATTTGACGGCTTCGGCAAGCTTCTGGCAGCTGCTTTTGATGACTATGTAGAAGAGCACCTTATCCAGCCTGTCCACATTACAGAGCATCCCATCGAAGTATCTCCGCTGTCCAAACTGGATCCCAAAGATCCGAGATATACCATCCGTTTCGAGTCTTATATTTATGGACGCGAACTGGCAAACGGATTCTCCGAATTAAATGATCCGCTGGATCAGAGGGCGCGTTTTGAAATGCAGGTAGAAGAAAGAGAGCATGGCGATGATGAAGC
Source organism: Dialister invisus DSM 15470 (assembly GCF_000160055.1). Lineage (NCBI taxonomy): Bacteria > Bacillati > Bacillota > Negativicutes > Veillonellales > Veillonellaceae > Dialister > Dialister invisus. The sequence goes on along the minus strand of NZ_GG698602.1, from coordinate 1,886,109 downwards.
GCATCCCATCGATGAAGACTTCCTTACTGCTTTGGAATACGGTATGCCCCCGACAGGCGGACTCGGCATTGGGCTTGACCGTCTTTTCATGCTCATGACCAATTCTTCCAGTATCCGAGACATTCTTCTTTTCCCTGCGATGCGGCCGGAAACGGATCATGACGATACGTTCCAAAAATAAACATCCCCAATACTGAACTTTAAGTCTTCTACCGGCCACTGTTACAGGGTCGAGTAGGAATAAACCTTTTTTGATAAGAGCGATGACTATAGAATGCCGGTCATCGCTCTTATCACGTCCAATTTTTACATGCCTATTCTGCCAAACCATTGATGTATAAAGCATTCTCTTCAAAATTCCGGTCTTTTCAAAATAAACCTGTAAGTTCCATCAAAAAAACACCCGCCAAAAGCAGATGTTTCATTCGGAAATATTTTTTAAGGATTTTATCTCAAAATGGACTGAAGAAACGAGCGCGTCCTTTCGCTTTGAGGATTTTCAAAAATTTGTGTGCTTGTTCCTTCCTCTTCCACTTTTCCGTCTACCATAAAAAGGACTTTATCCGAAACAGATTTTGCGAAAGCCATTTCGTGGGTAACGATTGCCATGGTCATATTCTCATCAGCCAGCTGCTGGATGGTTTTCAAAACTTCTCCTGTCAGTTCAGGATCAAGTGCCGAAGTAGGTTCGTCAAAGAGCATGATATCAGGATTCATGGCAAGCGCCCGGGCGATGGCTACACGCTGTTTCTGCCCGCCGGAAAGACTGCCCGGATAAACGTCTTTCTTATTTAACAGTCCGACTTTGTCAAGAAGAGCGTCAGCAGTAGGAATTACATCCTCCCGCTTCATTCCTTTCACATAGACCGGCGCGGCAAGAATATTATCCAAAACCGTCATGTGCGGAAAAAGGTTAAAAGACTGGAAGACCATACCCATACGGAGAAGAATCCTTCTTGCCGTCACATCATCGGCATAAACGACTTTGCCGTCTTTTTCCTGTGCCAGGTATTCTCCTTCCACACAGATAGATCCGCCCTGGATGAGTTCCAAATGGTTCAGACATCGGAGAAGCGTACTTTTTCCCGCGCCTGACGGTCCGATAATGGAAATTACTTTTCCTTTTTCCAAATCCATATCCACGCCGTGAAGGATCGTATTTTTCCCAAAATCCTTCCGTATATTTCTCATTTCAATAAAACTCATGGCTTACTCCTCATAAACGGCATAGCGATTTTCAACATAGGTCAGAATTTTCGTCAGAACCGCGGTACAAACAAGATAGAAAACACCTGCCACCAAGAACGGAGTCGTGTCAAAATCACGCTGTACAAACGCACGGGTAACACGCATCAAATCGTTCATGGCAAGAATGTATACAAGGGACGTATCTTTCAAAAGTGTGATGGTTTCATTTCCCAAAGGCGGAATGACGCGTTTCACTACCTGCGGCAGGATAATATGCCACATTGTCTGTTTGTAGGTAAAGCCGAGCACTTTCGCCCCCTCATACTGCCCCTTGCTGATGGACTGGATCCCGCCGCGGAATATTTCTGCAAAATACGCCGCATAGTTAGCTACAAAGGCAAGTATAGCCGCAGGGAAATCGCTGATCTGCAGATCAAAAATCAAAGGCAGCCCGTAGTAGATGAACATAATCTGAAGCATGAGCGGCGTTCCGCGCATCAGATAGATGTACGCCCCCGCCGCCTGACGGAACAGACCGACTTTGGAAATACGTACCATAGCAAGAAGCATTCCGAGAGGAAGCGACAACACGATGGTAAAAATAAATATTTGGGCGGAAACGCCAAGACCGCTGAACATATTCGGCAGTATACGGAAAATGTAATCCATAAATCCCTCTTCAAAAACTTTATTACAGTATTACAGTGTAATGAGAAATCGCCACTTATTATACATCAACTGAGGATAATAAGAAACCGTTTTTTTCAAAAGAAAGAGGCCGGCGTGCATTACGCCTGCCCATTTCTTCATTTCAGCTTATTTCAGAACAATATCTTTGCCGAACCATTTCTGGGAAATCTTAGAGGCTTCGCCATTTTTGATGACCTTGTCAATACCGTCATTCAGAATATCCACAAGGACTTTATTATCTTTTTTGATTCCGATAGAAAAGGTGTCTTTTGATACTTCACCCGGAAGTTCACGGAACTTATTCGGTTTCTTTGTCATATAGTATTCAATCAGGCAAGTGTCCGCCAGTACCGCATCGGCACGTCCCGATTCCAGATCCATGAAGCATGCGGTCAGATCGGGGTAAGCTTTGATCTCTCCAAAAGACTTTTTCAGATTTTCATCACGATCCAAAAGCGTCTGCGCCGTGCTGGACTCCTGAATGGACAATTTCTTTCCTTTCAGCTCTTCTGCTTTTTGTACGGCGCTGTCAGCAAGAACTACATAGACTTGTACATTATCCATATACGGTTTCGTAAAAGCAAGAGCTTTCTGCCGTTCCGGCGTCATGGTGAATCCATTCCAGATGCAGTCGATGCGGCCGGATTCCAATTCAGTCTCTTTGCTCGCCCAGTCAATCGGTTTAAACTCAATGGGTATCCCGATTTCTTTGGAAACAGCTTTTGCCATATCGATGTCGAAACCCACGATTTCACCTTTGTCATCACGGAATCCCATCGGCGCGAAAGTATCATCCATCCCTGCCACAATTTTTGTCGGCTTTGCCGATTTGTCGGCTGCCGGAGCCGCTGCTTTCTTTTCACCGCCGCAGCCTGCCACCAATCCGGCAGCTCCGCAGGCCAATGCGCCAATGACAATCATTTTTTTCCAGTTCATATTCGTTCTCCTTTTCTTTTCCACTTTATCTTGCTAAATAAATACTATGACAGTATACTAACTCACCGTTTTACTTTTGTCAAGTAAAGCGATAAATTTTTTGAAGAATTCTTTTGCAGGGTATTCTTATCGTTTCCGGCGGATAGATTCCCCTTCCCGCCATGATATAATAAGCATGGAAAGAAGGGACTCTTATGACTACTCCTGTTATTTATGATATATCTATTGGAAAACATAAACCTCATTCGGGGACGCAGACAAGCTGCCCATTCTGCCACAGAGAAACACTGACAGATATCTTAGATGAAAAAGGCGATATCATTTGGCTCATGAATAAGTATCCTGTTTTCAGAAACACTTATCCCACAGTGATTATCGAATCGGCAGTCCATGAAACAGATCTCACGGAATATACCAAGGAAAAAGCGCGGCAAGTCATTTTCTTCGGACTGGAAAAATGGAATTTGCTGGAAAGAGATCCTCGTTTCCGCTCGGTAATCTATTTCCGCAACTACGGTCCTGAATCGGGCGGATCCCAGCGCCATCCCCACTCCCAGATTATCGGACTTGAGGATTACGATTACAGAGACAATATCGACCGCGAAAACTTTCTGGGAACAATCTTTCATGAAGACGAGAATTGCTTTGCTTCCCTTTCATCATACCCCATATGCGGCATGGGGGAACTGAATGTAACACTTAAGACGGACGGCTGCACAGACACTTTTGCCGATACCATTCAAAAAATCGCAAACTACATTCTTCATGATTTCCCTATCCCCTGCAACAGTTATAATTTATTTTTCTACCATATGAAACACATCCATGTGAAACTGTTCCCCCGCTATATAGCAAGTCCGCTGTACATGGGGTATCGCATTACCCACGTCATGGATGATGAAAGCTCAAAAAATATTATCTCAATGCTTACCTCACCCAAATATTTCGGCTGATTACTTTAAGGAGAACCTATTGAAACTGTATGCCTTCAGTGATTTCCACCTCTCCGGCGACCCGCCGACAAAACCGATGGATATTTTCGGAGAAAACTGGAAAAATCACCGTGAAAAAATTCTCTCTGCATGGAAAGAAACCATTACCGCCGGCGACACGGTCATCATGGCGGGCGATATTTCCTGGGCCACTCATCTGGAAGATGCTCTTTCCGACCTGAAAACGCTTTCCGCACTCCCCGGCCGGAAAATCATCGTCCGTGGCAATCACGATTACTGGTGGAACACCGTATCAAAAATGAAACGAATGACAGACAATGCTTTTGAATTTATTTTCAATTCTGCTTTATCCGTAGAAAATATAGCGCTCGCAGGCACACGGGGATGGATCCCCGAGACATCAAAAAAAATAACGGAAGAAGATAAAGTGATTATCCTGAGGGAACAGGGACGGTTAGAACGTTCCCTCATAGAAGCGGAAAAATTTAACTGTGAGAAAATTTTCGCCATTCTCCACTATCCTCCTTTTGATGAGCAGAGAAGGCCTACAAAAATGATGGAGATCATGAAATCCCACGGCGTAACAGACTGCATTTACGGGCATATCCACGGTAAACAGAATTTTAACAACCTGCCAAAGGAGCTGGAAGGCATACAGCTCCATCTCACCTCCTCCGATTATCTGAATTTTAAACCTCTTCTTCTTACAGAATGGAATGAATCATGAAAAAACTAACAGAAAGCAAATTACTTGCCGGTTTCATTTACGGCGACCATCATACAAAAGAATATGTATACCTGCCGGGAAGCGAACTGGGCGCGGACATTCCCGTCCTCGTTTATGAAACGGATGAAGGGCGGCGCGACTTATCCATGGATGAGGCTTTGGACGTTATCGAAAAAAGAAGTTTAAAGCCCACCACCCACCCGATTTTCGGGAAAAGGACACTATAAAACGCGGTGCATGATAACCCACCGCGTTTTATAGTGTTTCAACTCCATGTTTTCATCTATCACTTCAACATCATTACCGCCATGTGGCGTCCGGTTCTGCCTGCCGCTTTCCTGTAAGAATAAAACAAATCATTCCTGCAATAGGTACAGATGCCGCAGTCTTCAATATTTTCCGGCAGAATACCTGCCCGCTCTATAAGTATACGGTTCGCCAGCGGCAGATCGATAAGAATCTTCCCTTCTCCTTTAGGTGCCGAAAGCCTCTTCATTTCTTCTTCATCAAATATCTTTTCAAAAGCTTCCACTACATCTTTTTCCACTTCAAAGACGGATTTACCGATAGCCGGTCCGATTCCCGCTTTTATATTCTTCGGCTCGGCGCCATAGCTTTCCTGTAAATGACGCACCGCTTCCCCCGCTATATTTCCTGCCGTTCCTCGCCATCCTCCATGCGCCACCGCAATGGAAGACGTCACGGGGTCATAAAAAAGGAGCGGCGTACAGTCGGCATAATTCAGTCCGAGGGGCACGTTTTTTTCGTTGGTGTACAAGCCGTCGCATGCGGGAATGGCGGAAGTGAAATCCTGCGCACCGCGTCCGCAGTCCGCCTTTCCCACCTTCTCCATATGGATGCCGTGAACCAATGCGCAGTTCACCAGCCTTTCGGGAATAATGCCGAGGACATCAAAGAAGCGTTTCCGATTTTCTCTGACTTTTTCTGGCGCATCATCCGTAGAAAACCCCATATTGAGCGAATGGTATGCCCCTGTACTGACGCCTCCGTTCTTTGTAGACACGGCTGCTATCAGATTCTCATTTTTAAAAACATCAAAAGTAAGGAAAGATACGCCGCTTTTCGTTTCAATATGCATATTTTTTCCCTCATTCATAAAAGGTTCCATATCCGCGGGTACAGGCGCAGTAAACTTCATCGCTTCTCCCGTTTCGGGATGGGTGAGAGTGACCGTATGCGCATGGAGCGCCTGGCGGCTTATCAAATCATGATTCCCGCCATACAAATCATCACCTAAAAGCGGTGTCCCCATGTACCGTGCATGGACACGGATCTGATGCGTCCGTCCGGTGAGAAGATGGAGCTTTAAAACGGTATAGTTGTCCCCGTGGCGGAGAACAGTATATTCCGTCCGCGCGGGTCTGCCGTCTTTCCGTACTGTCCACTCGATAATACTTCCCTCTTTCCGCCCGATAGGCGCGTCGACAATGCCGAACTCTCCGGGAATATAACCGCCTGCCACGGCGATATACTCCCGATGTATAAGGTCATGGGAGCGGGTCAGAGCATACTGCGCTTTCGCCGACTTGGCGACTACCACCACCCCTGTCGTATTTCTGTCCAGGCGATATACAGGATGGATCCCCGATTTTTCTCCCTTCTTTTGGAAATATCCCGCTACCGCATTCACCAGGGTATCATGGATTCCCGCATTCGTAGGATGGATGATCATTCCTGTCCCCTTGTTCACTACAAGAAGAGTGTCGTCCTCATAGAGAATATCCAGGGGAATATCAGCAGGCACAATGTCTGACGATTCATCCCACACCAAACGGACGCGGTCTCCTTCATGAAGAACGGTTTTCGCATTATGAATCCGGGTACCGTTCAGCCAAACCTCCCCGTTCCATTTTATCCGTTTCCATAAAGCGGAAGAAAATCCTTTATGCCCCCGTATAACATCACGCAAATGGCGCCCCTCATCAAACGCATCCGCTTCAAAATCGATTTCCATAGTCCTCACTTTCCTATGTACATATTTTTTCTATTTTACCATGGAAATACGGATTCAACAGAAATAAAAAAGGCCACAGAAAAAATTCCATGTACCTCTCCCATTTTTAATAAATAAATTTCCACGCTTACTCTTTCAGCGCCGCCACGCCTGCTTCCAGTACCTTGCCCACACTTTCGCGGAACACCAGAGAACAGCGGCTGTCTCTCGGCGTTTCGTCACGGTTGATCATAACCAGGGAGTCGCCTTGGAAATAATCCACATATCCCGCCGCCGGATAAACCACCAAACTCGTCCCGCCGATAATCAGCATATCCGCACGGGATATTTCATCAATCGCGTCTTCAATCGTATTCCTGTCAAGCATTTCCTCATAAAGAACGACATCAGGCTTGACTACGCCGCCGCAGCCGGGACAATGGGGAACCGGACTGCAAAGTTCCATAAACTCCTCCATACCGTACATTCTGCCGCATTTCTGGCAAATATTCCGCAGTACTGAACCGTGTAATTCAATGACTTTTCTACTTCCCGCCTTTTGATGAAGCCCATCAATATTCTGCGTCACCACGGCAGATAATTTTCCCATCTTCTCCAATTCCGCCAGCGCCGTATGTGCCCGGTTCGGTTCCGCTTCCAGCATCATGCCTTCTCTCTCTTTGTAGAGTGTAAAAAATTCTACAGGATGCTCTGCGTAAAAATGGTGGGAGAGCATTTCTTCCGGCGACCAGGGAAGCTCCGTCTTTTGGCGATACAACCCGCCCTTCCCGCGGAAATCGGGAATATCCGACTCCGTAGACACTCCCGCTCCGCCAAAGAACACGATCCGGTTATGACTTTTCAGCATTTCGATAAATTCTTCCATAGGTGCCATGAAAATTCTCCTTTCTCTGTTGTGCTTTTTCTTCATTGTACCTGTTTCTTTCCTATTTGACAAAAGGGAGAAAAAAGGACTACTATTTTCATAATATAAGGAGGTTCCTATGAGCAGACTCACTTTAGAAAAAGCAAAGGAAATACTGAAAAAGCATACCACGGAAGACCATCTTTTCACCCATGCCCAATCAGTCAGCGCAGCAATGGGCGCTATGGCCGATTATTTCCGCGAAGACCGTGATCACTGGGAAGCCATCGGCTATCTCCATGACGTGGACTATGAAGAATACCCGGAGGAGCACTGCCGCCATGTCCGGGAATTCCTCGCCCCCGAAGGTGTCGATGAAGAAGATATCCATGCCATCATTTCCCATGGCTGGGGCGTATGTACGAATGAAATTGAGCCTGCCACTCCCCTGGAAAAAAGTCTTTTCACTGTGGACGAATTGACAGGCATCATCATGGCATACGCACTCATGCGTCCTGAAGGTATCGACGGCATGGAACTGAAAGGGTTCAAAAAGAAATTCAAAGACAAAAAGTTTGCCGCGGGATGCAGCCGTGATGTCATCAAACAGGGTTTTGATATGCTCGGTCTTGATCCGAACCTCGTGATGCAGCTCTGTATTGACGGCATGACACGTTACAAAAAAGAACTGGGGCTGGAAAAATAATCCGGCAAAGACCTTTCGGAAGAGAGGTCTTTTTTATGCACGAAGCACGCAAAAAGAGGAGCATCCGCTCCCCTTTATCAGTATTTCCTGCCAAGCACAATTGTTTTTGAAGCAGGTTCCGCCGTCGGAAGGGCCTCCGCTTCGTAAACAAGGTCTTCTGTCAGATGACCCTTGATATGAAATACACTTTCCAAGTCTTTTTCATTAATATAAACCACGTCGCTTTTCACAATCCCCGGCACCTTGCCCAGACGGGTCATCAGTGTGTTTGTTTCCCCGTCCCAGTAAGCCCCCACCTTGGCGGCGACAGACGTTTCCACTGCAGGGATCCAGATACTTCCATCTTTACCAAGAGCCTTCTTTTTCAGCTTCCGCCCGTTGATGACAAGATCATAATGTTTTGCCACATAAGTCACGCTGCCGTCAGAGGCGATGATCTTATGATACACTTCATCGGGCGTGGCAAAGTCTTCCACACCGTAACGCGCAAGATATTCTTTTACAGACGATACAGTGAGCGGTTCCCATCCGTAGCCGTCAGGATAAATATAGTAAGAAACGGTATGATCCGGAGCTTCTTCCATAATCACACGGTCATAGATGATTTCCACGGGTGTTCCCATGGGCACACTTTCAAAAAGTTCCTCCACATCTTCTTCATACATACGGATACAGCCGTGAGATACACTGCGGCCGATAGACCATGGCGCGTTCGTCCCGTGAATACCGTAATTCCCGTAAAGGCCCAACCAACGGTACCCAAGAGGATTTGACGGACCGGAAGGCACAGTAGTTTTCGTTTTCGGATCGGTCCACACGGGATTCACTTCTTTTTCTGAAATAGAAAACTCACCAACCGGAGAAGGCGTTTCAGGCGCCCCGACAGCCACAGGATAAATGCGTACTTTCTCCGTCCCCTCGTACAGCGTTAAAAGCCGGCTTGCCAGATTCAATGTGATTTTCTTTCCTGTTTCACTTTTCTTCGGCGCCGGAAGCGGCATCCCCGATAAACTGCCTACTTCCGTATTGATAGCGGCATCTGCCGTATATCCGCCCACCCCGGCCAGCAGAAATACGATACAGCAAAGAGCTGTTATTTTTTTATGCAGTAACATATCCACTCCATTATTCATGAAATATCATTTTGATTATACTAATTTGCTGAAATCACCCCAGCGCCTGTAAACATCCAAAACATTTATCAAGAGAGAGATACGGTTATTTCTGACAGCTTCCTCCTCTACCATGACCATGACAGAATCAAGAAATTGATTAATTGGTACGGTGAGCGTTTTCAGGGCGGGAAGGGCGCTGCCGTAATCGTACGCATTATAAGCGCTGGTAACTTCTTCTCCTGCTTTTTCAAGAGCGGCATACAAATTCTTTTCCGCCTCTTCCGTAAGCAGTTCGGGACGAATTTCAACAGCAGTCTTTCCTTTCGTAATATTCACAAGACGGGTAACCGCCTGACGCATTTCCAATTCCCCCTTCACATGGCTGTCCATCATGGAATGCGCTTTCAGGAATATCGCATATACATCATCTACCGCCCCGGTAAGGACAGCGTCTACGATATCATAATCCACCCCTTCATCAAGAAGAATGGCTTTGATACGCTGGCGGAAAAAATCCTCCACTTTATCCGCCGCCGTATCTTTTTCTTCCTGTGTCCCCGGCAGGAGCGCAAGAGCCATTTTCACACCTTTGCGGACATCCCAGTGGATCTCCCCGTCTGTCAGAATATGGACGGCGCCGATCGTCTGGCGGCGGAGCGCAAAGGGATCCTGAGAACCGGTAGGAATCAATCCGCGAAGAAACGTCGCCGCCAGATTGTCCAGCTTATCTGAAAGAGACAGCGCCCTTCCGATAGAAGATTTCGGAAGAACATCGCCGGCAAAACGGGGCATGTACTGTTCAAAAATAGCGGCTGCCACCTTTGGCTTTTCCCCGTCAAGAAGAGCGTATTCTTTGCCCATCTCTCCCTGGAGTTCCGTAAATTCCGTCACCATGCCCGTCGCCAGATCGGACTTGGACAGATAAGCGGCACGTCGGACATCTGCCTTTTCGGTATCTGTGAAATTCCAATCTTCACCGATTGCTTCCACCAGCTTCACCAGGCGGTCAGACTTATCCAGCATCGTCCCCATGCCTTCCTGATAATTGATGCGGGAAAGCGCTTCACGATGGCCTTCCAGTGATTTTCTGCGGTCGCCGTCAAAAAAGAACTTCGCGTCATCAAGACGGGCGCGGAGAACACGTTCATTTCCAATCTGTACATTGCGGATCGCCCGGTCTCCTCCGTTCCTGACCGTCAGAAAATAAGGCATAAGCGAGCCGTCTTCCTTTCTGACGGGATAGTACCGCTGATGGTCACGCATGGGAGTCACCACCGCCGGCACGGGAAGATCAAGAAATTCTTCATCAATACGGCCATAGAGCGGCGTCGGATACTCCACCAGATAATTGATTTCTTCCAGGAGATCCGCATTGTGCCAGACCTGCCCCCCCAGCTCCTTTGCTGTCTTTTGCAGCCCCGCGGTAATCAGGGCGCGTCTTTCGTCCTGATCCGCAATGACGAACGCCTTCCTCATCGTTTCCTTATATGTTTCCGGTGATTTGATTTCCACCTCTTCCTTGCAGAGGAACCGATGGCCGCGGCTCATCCGGCCGCTCCGTACATGCGCAAATTCCATAGGGACGACCGCTTCTCCCGCCAGTGCTACGATCCAGCGGACAGGGCGGATAAAGCGGGCTTCCTCATCGCCCCAGCGCATGCTTCTCGTGAAATTGAGCCCTGTGATAAGAGAAGTGAAAAGAGCGGGTAGTATTTCTTCCACCATTTTCCCTTTATTCACCACCTGCGCCCAGGTATATTCTCCCTCTTTGATCAAATCGGCCGCGGAAATCCCCTGTCCCCGGGCAAATCCCTCGGCGGCTTTTGTCATATTTCCGTTTTCATCATACGCGGCGCGGATAGAAGGCCCGCGTTTTTTCACTTCCTCATCAGGCTGCGCGTCCGCAGCGGCAGTCACGATGACAGCCAGCCTTCTCGGTGTGGCGTAAACGTCCACTTTTTCAAAAGCAATCCGCGCTTCATTCAGCTTGGCGCCGGCAAGAGCATGCATCTGCTCAACGATGCCGGACATCATATTTGCCGGCATTTCTTCCGTACCGATTTCCAAAAGAAGATTTTTAGACATTCGCGTCACTTCCTTTCAGCATGGGGAATCCCAGTTCCTTACGTTTATTCAGGTACGCTTTCGCGCACATACGCGCCAGATTTCTTACCCGGCCGATATACTCCGTCCTTTCCGACAGAGAAATTGCTCCGCCCGCATCAAGCAGATTAAACGTATGAGAACATTTCAGCACATAATCATAAGCAGGCAGGACATAGCCTTCTTTGACAACGCGGGCCGCTTCCTTTTCATACATGTCGAACAGTTTGAAAAGCATATCATGGTCAGACAGTTCATAACTGTACACCGACTGCTCATACTCATTTTCATGCCATACATCACCGTAAGTCACGCCGTCCGTCCATACCAGGTCATAGACATTATCTTTTTCCTGTATGTACATGGCGATACGCTCCAGACCGTAAGTGATTTCCACGGACACAGGATGCTCATCGATACCGCCAACCTGTTGGAAATAAGTGAACTGCGTGATTTCCATTCCGTCCAGCCACACTTCCCAGCCGATCCCCCAGGCGCCGAGCGTGGGAGACTCCCAGTTATCCTCGACAAAGCGGATATCATGCTCCTCCGGCACGATCCCCAGCTCCCGCAAAGACTCCAGATAGATTTCCTGAATATCATCGGGCGACGGTTTCATGATGACCTGAAACTGGTGGTGCTGGTACAGACGGTTTGGATTATCGCCGTAACGTCCGTCATCCGGACGGCGGGACGGTTCCACATACGCCACATTCCACGGCTCCGGCCCGATGGTTCTGAGAAACGTCGCCGGATTCATCGTCCCCGCCCCTTTCTCTACATCATAAGGCTGCTCCAATATGCAGCCCCGCGCCGACCAAAACTTCTGGAGCGTCAAAATAATCTGCTGAAAAGTCATATGTCCTCCTGCAAATAAAAAATCCCCGCAACAATTAAGCTGCAGGGACGAATTACAAATCCGCGGTTCCACCCTCATTGGCCAAAGGCCCGCCTTCGTTTGATAGCTGCCCTACTCCGTTCAGGCAGCAGCTCGGAAACGCCTTCCGCACAGTGCCGGACTCCCACCCTCACCGGCTCGCTTGATCATGCGTACTCCTCTTCCTCATCGCTGTGATTATAGGAACATTCTATCAAACGGCAGCCGGAATGTAAATACGGGATAATAAAAACGTTTTGCGCGTAAATCCATTATTCCCCTCTATATTCCCGGTTCTCCATGGATCCAATTGAAATTTCCTCTGCTTCAAAGACAAAAAAGATATCTAGTCTTCCTCAGGAAGCCCTTTCAGGATACCCATGTGTTCCATGGTATCTATAATCGACTGGCTCACTTTACCCCTTTTCTTTAAATCTGCTTTAGACGTAAACAGATGCTCATTCCTGACCTTGACAATTTCTCCGGCTGCTGCATTCCCCAATGCGGGGATACAGTTGAAAGACGGCAAAAGTTTTCCATCTTCTATTTTGAATGCAGTCGCCTCCGATTTTTCCAAACTGATAGGCAGAAATTCCATTCCGCGAAGATACATTTCCGCTGCCACTTCAATCACCGCAGCATTGTCCTTATCTACGGCCGTAAGATGTTTTAGCGCAGCAATGCGGGCCAGTTCCTGTTTCTGTGATGCCAATCCATTCAGAATCACTGTGGCATTAAAGGCTCCTCCTGCATAGACAGTAAAGTAAGCGGCATAGTAAGCCAACGGATGATACACCTTGAACCAGGCAATGCGGAGAGCTGTCATAGCACTAAATATTGGAGGCGCTTTAGGAGGCAGGTATCTTATTTTCAAACAAGAATCAATAAACCATTGTGGTACATGGGCCGCTTCCAACTCAGCCAGATGATTGGATCCCTTGCTTTCAATTCCTTTCCCTTTACGTACGTTTTCCATCACTGTGAAAGATGTCAGCGATTCCACACCATGATGAATAAGATAATTCATCACATCCTCTCTGGTGGAAATAACTTCTTCTATTTTCACCGTATCATTCTTGATGAGCTCCCGGGCATTATTCACCCATACGCCGGTGCCATAGCGGAAGCCGGACACTTTTACCAATTCAGAGAAGTTCTTTGGTTGTACATCTTCCAGTACTCCTCTTGCAAAAGGTGTTCCATACCCCGGCAGTCCCAATGTCCCTACGGTAACTTTCCCATTTACAATAACATCTGCCAATTTTGACGGTGTAATGCCAAGGGCATCAGTAGAGCAAAAAACAGATAGTGCCCGGGCATCATTAAAAGGAATAGATTGCGGATTGATACCGGTTAAATTCTGAAGCTCATGAACCATAGTCAAGGCGTCATTACCATTCATGGTAAGACTCAGCATATCATCCATAATAGAATGATAATTAAACCGGACCGTACTATTAGCAGGCCATCTTCTGTCCTTTGCATTCAACCATTTATAAACATCCGGATATTTCAGGAATTTTTCAGAACCAGGAATCAGTTTATCCCCATAGCATAATACATGTTCCCGTCCCAATAACTTTTCCATATACTTGTATACTTCAGCCAGACCCGCATCCTGTACAAAAACAAGACCAAATCCTTTAATGTTGGTGCCATCAAGTCCAAAAAGCACAGAATACGGAATATTATGACCATCCTTATAAAGTAAAGTTCCACATTCCGGACAATTGTGGTCAGGAAGGTCAAAACCACTCCCCACTGAGCCGTCAGTATAAAAATGATTCCAATGACATTTGGGGCATACATAATGTGAAGGCAGCGGATTGATTTCAGTAATACCGGACATGAACGCGACAAAAGAAGACCCTAAAGAATCTCTGACGCCCGCCGGATGACCACCGTCATTAGAATACTGTACTAATTTATGCGCCGTATAAAAAATTGTACTATAACCGTTATCCTGAATAAATTTTAACTCAAGACGCAGACGATCTTTTACAATTTCAGGCAGAGGATCTCCATAAACAGCATGAGCCCGATCATAACATAGCTTTCCCAGTTTATCATAAACTTCCTCATGTTCATGATTTGTTCCCATTTCTACTGGATCGCCTTGTTTAATAATCGGGAATAATCCCAAAAAGATTGTAGGCTTTGCTGCTTTAACATATCCAGGAAGTGCTGTTAAGGTGTTATTTTCTGAATCTACGACAGTATCTCCTATTTCCCAGTCCTGAATATTCTCCATATTCGCTGCCGCATATCCTATTGACCCACAGCACAGGATATCAGCTGCTGCAGGAAACGGTAAGAAATGCCCCACTTCCGATACCGTGCAGACTTTGCCGGAAGCCATCATTCGGATCTTCATCCCCGCCTTGAGTTCCCCATCGACAACACGGATATGTGCAAGTGCTTTCCTGGAAGGATCAAGGACGGAATTAAAAATAAAACCACGAAAAGGCTTTTTCGAATTGTCTAATGGCGGCGGTACCTGCTCCACTATCTTTTGGAGCACAGCTTCCACATTCCGCCCCGATTCATCAGAAACAAAAACCGTATTTGCCATGTCATAACCACTGATACATTCGAGATCTTCTATGATTCGTTCCTTATTAATTGATTCACCGGATTTTTCGATGAGAACCGGGATTAATACCAGTCCATGAGCTAATACCAGATTCATATCTGCCAGTATCTGGCGTTTAGACACAGAACAGGAATCAATAAGCAAAAGCCCCCCTTCACAAGTGAAAGGACTGCTGTATACGTCTTGCGTCCAATCCGCTGACCATTCACAATGGAAACCCACCTGCGCCGGTATCTCAATAAAATTCAGCTCATAAACCTCGCCATTTCGATATTTATAATGCAGCTGTACCGGCTGCCCCTTATCAACAATATGCGAACCTGGCATATCAGGAATACAGATTCCTTCTCCGTAACCCATACTTCGGTTGCAGAACTCTATCAGCCGTTCTATCAATTCCGATTTACCGTACTGTTTATTATTGACAATCAAAATATTTCTGATATATTTCGTATCCATAGCCACTTCCCTCTGTCAAGAAAATAAGACTTATTTTCCCCTTCTTCATTTGAAATAGAGTTACTTATCCTGTAATCGATTCCAATAGCCGCTTCTTATCATCTATCTTTATCAAATGCTCCATTAATGTTATAGACTTCTGCATCAAGCATATCTATAAAATCTGATCGACTGATCGCCATACACTATTAATCTCTACCTTTTTCTCAGTCTTTTCAGTGAATCCACTCGCTGTAGCAATTACCCAAGGAAGAGAATCATTATCTTCATCATCCTTTCGCTCTACATATTTCCGAATCTGAGTACAGCCCAATCATCAGCCATCCCCTTATAGCCCTTGGATTGGACGAAAATAATTAATGAGTCTCCAACAACCTACTTCAACCAACCGGCTGTCTTGAACACGCATTATTTAAGAATTTTAATCTTTATTCTTTGATAAGATTTTCCCACTTGGTAATGGAATCCGGCAGTATAGACTTGTTGTTTTTATAAAAAGTCATCAGCTCCTCATCCGTAATTTGTATACAATTCTTCATTTTATCCGCATTTTCCACTTTAGGGGCATACAAATACACGATATACCCATCATTTATATATTGCTTAAAACTAAGTGCATCCAGAACACCACTGTACCTCGATGACTTTACTTGTACAACAGCCTTCTGTAGATATTCTTTCCGTCTTGACCTGAACTCACACTCCACATTTATCGTAGTGGATCTCTTCGCGATAGAATTGGAAAGAACATAATAACCCTTTGCTATCTGGAGATAAGAAATCACCAATTCTTCCAAGTCAAAAGACGATAAGTTGTTTAACAGACCTCCTTCCATCTTCTTTACTTCATATACATTTCTTCCAGCACGACTGTTAAACATATATTTGGAATATTCAACAATTTCTTTTTCCTTATCAAGACTTTGTTTAATTCCCCCATTGACTCTGTTAAAAGATCCGCTGATTTGTCCGGGAACTTCTAAGCCCACCAGATAGCCTTCTACCGGTACGACGGCTCCGATGTCCAATTCCTTGTCGCATTTAGGAATCGCTTCTCCTTTGGCTCTGCAAATCCAGTACATTCCGTCGAGATCTCTTGTCCAAAATAAATCGTCCGCTTTTGTATCTAAAAAAGTATTCAACGCAGAATTGATTCTTTTCCCATTCCTTTTTTCGCTCTCTTTCACAATGTCGTAATAGTCCCGATAATCCTTAATTTCTCTTGTTCCATAAATATGGCTCCATCCTATCGCTACATATTTTATTTCTCCTTTAAGACAAAAATTTATCAGCCCTTCCCTCTTTTTCATGTCTTTATCCGTCTTGAGATTAATTCTGGTAACATGCATGATTCGCATCTCCTCACTATAAATACACATTAAACTACTATATTCAGTATACCCCCCCAGAATTTTTTTCAATATCATGTATATTTAATATTTTTATACCCATTTCATAAGATTATATATCAGGCACGAATCATTAAAATTATTCTTCACGGATTTTCGAGAAATTGTAAATACACATAAAAATCACGAATACCCTATTGTATAGGAGAACGCGTCATACTGAATAAGACCAATCAAAAACTATATGCAAGAAAACAAAAAGCAACACCAAAGGTAAGGAATCCGTGACCCCATCAGCGTCATAGATTCTTCACTCTGTGTCACTATTTCGTTTCCTGTCTTTCTCACAAAGTATTTTTGCCCCGTTCAGAATGAAACCGGACAGCAAGGCATCATCCGAAGCGAATGTGAAGGGTCTGTGCCCATGGTAAGGAAGACCATAAGACGTCATTCTGAGCGCAGCGAAGAATCTATGACTGTGGTGAGGAAGCCGGTAAGCTGTCATTAAAGTAATAGATTCTTCACTCCATTTCATCGTTCCATTTCCCGTCTTTTCCACAAGGCATTCTTGCCTCCGTTCAAAATGACTGGGAACGGTGAGACGTCATCCCGAACAAATGTGAAGGATCTATACCCGTGGTAAGGAAAGCCGGCAAGACGTCATCAGAGTGATAGATTCTTCACTCTGTTTCACATGACCGCTTTCCTGTTTTCTTATACGGCATTTTTGCCTCCGTTCAGAAGGCAAGGCGTCATCCGAAGCGAATGTGAAGGGTCTGTGCCCATGGTAAGGAAGACCATAAGACGTCATTCTGAGCGCAGCGAAGAATCTATGACTGTAGTGAGGAAGCCGGTAAGCTGTCATTAAAGTAATAGATTCTTCACTCCGTTTCATCGCTCCATTTCCCGTCTTTTCCACAAGGCATTCTTGCCTCCGTTCAGAATGACTGGGGACGGTGAGACGTCATCCTGAACAAATGTGAAGGATCTATACCCGTGGTGAGGAAAGCCGGCAAGACATCATCAGAGTAATAGATTCTTCACTCCGTGTCACTATCCCATTTCCCGTTTTTCTTTCAAAGTATTTTCGCCCCGTTCAGAATGACACTGGACGGCAAGGCGTCATCCTGTGCCGTGAGAATAATCTGCTGTAGTGCAGAAAGCATGCTGCCCTTTCTCCTCTGCGCAAAATTTAATTTCTTTATATCCTATGCTAAAATAAAAGAGTATCCTATACGGTCAAGAATGAGGTGAATCCATGAAGTACAGAAAAACAATCCTGCTCATTGCCGCCATGGCGCTGTCCGCATCCGTTTACGCATCGGATACCGCTTTTCCCGATTCCTATGAGCCGGCAGGAAACGGTATTTCCCAAGATGCAGAGTTTCCTTTCACTGCCGCCGTAAAGCAGAACGGCAAGTGGGGCGCCGTCAATGGCGAGGGAAAAACAGTCATTCCTATTACTTATGACAAGATCGCTCTTTCTCTTTCCGATGAGGAAATCCGGGCAGCGGATCTGGCAAGCGAAGATGACCGCGCTAGTCTGATTGAAGTGAAGCAGAAAAATCTCCGCGGTTTTTACGACAGAAGCGGTAAAAGAATCATTCCCGTTTCTTATGAAACACGTTCTTTCTGGAAGGAAGGATTTCTTGCCGTGGAAGGCCGCGATAAAAAAATTGGTTTCTACAAGAAAGACGGTACAAAGCTGACAAATCCCGTTTACGAATCGGTATCTGATTTTGAACAGGGGATGGCAATCGTCAAGTCAGGAGGCAAGTACGGCTACATTGACAAAAGGGGAAAAGAAATCGCCCCCCTGTATCAGGAGGCCCGGTTCTTTGCGGACGGACTGGCAGCCGTGAAGGAAAAAAACAAATGGGGCGTTATCGATGAAACAGGTGCCTATGTTATTGCCCCAACGTACAGCAATGCGGGCCCCGCTTATTCTGACGGACTTCTTGCTGTCCGGGACAATAAAGAGAAATGGGGATTCATTGACAAAGAAGGGCGGACAGTCATTCCTTTCCAATATAAAAGTGTCCATCCCCTTTTCCATGAAAGTATGACTGCCGTACAGGCGGAAAATAAACTTTGGGGATTCGTGGACAATACAGGAAATGTAACGGCAGAGCCGCAGTTCAAGGCAGTCCTCACACCATTTTCCGAAGGTCTCGCCGGTGTCAGGACCATCGACGGAAAGGCCTATGCCAAAACAGACGGCACGATTGCCTTCATGGCGGACTATGATCAGCTCTATCCTTTTGAGAAAGGAATCGCCGAAGTCAGAAAGGGGACTGTCTCTAAAGAGCATATCCGCCGCGGCTTCCCTATTTCCATCGGCATCGGCTGGGGACATTGGTTTTACCCCCGCTGTTACCATCACTCCCATTTTGGCTGGGGCATCGGATTCCCTCTTTGGTGGCCGGACTACGGCTATGAAGAAATCATTCCTGCCGTAGAGGTCAAACGGGGATATATCGACAATACGGGCAAAGTGATTGCCGCCACATCCAATGACCATGTATTTCCTGCTACGGAAAACGGCATCCTCATTTACAACAATTCCCGCTACGGCTGGGTTGACCGTAAGGGAACATACGCCGCCCACACGATTTACCGTACGATCATCCCTGCTGAAGACGCAAAAGTCCTCCTTGCCAAAGATGAAAACAAGAAGTGGGGCATGCTTTCCATGACCGATGGAAAAGAACTGGCCCCTTTTCGATATGATGATCTCAAATATAAAGGAAACGGCATGATTGCCTACAAGGAAGACGGCAGATGGGGCCTTATGGATACGGTGGGGACACCGCTGACGGAACCACTTTATAAAAGCATCGGAAATGCGGAAGACAACCGTGTCCCTGCGAAGACAAAAGACGGCTGGCTGTATCTTGACTACGCAGGCAAAAAAATAATTACTTTTGAAAAAGAGGCGGAAGATGTCACCGCGTTCAGAAAAGGAAGAGCCGGTGTCAAGACAGACGGTAAATGGGGACTGATCGACAGCGCGGGAAAATGGATCTGCCCTCCCGCTTATGACGATTTGGATATCTTGTAAACAAAAAAGCACTTGCCCTTACAAGAGGAAACAAGTGCTTTTTAATTGCCTTATTTATTTTCCAAGTCAGCAGTGATTTTTTCAAGAGCTACTTCCAGGGTATGCCAGCCGAGAGTGGCGCACTTCACGCGGACCGGCATTTGAGAAATATCTTTCAGCGTGTATGCCGCTTCCAGTTCTTCCAATGCCGCTTCGTCTTTCACATCGCCGCGGATCATGGCAAGGAAAAGTTTACACAGCCGGATTGCTTCATCTACGGTGCGGTCCTGCAGAAGCTCCGCCATCATGGCCGTGGATGCCTGGCTGATAGCGCATCCCGTACCCGTATAAGCAAGATCTTTAATGATACCGCCCTCTACTTTCACTTCCACATCGATATCGTCGCCGCAGCTGGGATTATGCCCATGCTCATGAACAGTGGGCGCTTCCACTTTTCTTTTATTTGTCTTGTCTCTGTTATATTCCAGAATCAAATCTGTATAAAGCTGCTGCAGATCCATCAGTCGTCATACCCCATTACTTTGCGTACACCTTTTAACTTTTCAAGGAAATAATCTACTTCCTCTTCCGTATTATAGAAATAGAAGCTTGCCCTGCAGGTCGCGTTGATTCCCAGATATATATGGAGCGGCTGCGCGCAATGATGCCCCGTACGGATGCATATGCCGTCATTGGACAGAATCTGCGCCACATCATGAGGATGCACGCCTTCTACGGTAAACGCCACAAGTCCTTCTTTCTCTTCCGGATCCGTACTTCCTACAATATGAATGAAAGGAAGTTTTTTCATGCCTTCTATCGCGCGGGTGATAAGTTTCTTTTCCTGTGCCCTTATTTCGTCAAACCCGATGCCTTCGATATAGCGGACAGCCGCCACCAGGCCCACGGCGCCTTCCACATACTGCGTCCCCGCCTCAAACCTGGCGGGAAGCTCCGCATAGGTGCTTTCCTGCTCATATACATTCTCAATCATATCGCCGCCCAAAAGGAACGGTTCCATGTCTTTCAGCAATTCTTCTCTGCCGTAAAGAACGCCGATACCACCCATAGAGCACATTTTATGCCCGGAAAACGCGAAGAAATCACAGCCGAGTTCCTGCACATCCACCTTTTTATGGGGAGCACTCTGCGCACCGTCAAGAACAACCACCGCCCCGTGTTTATGCGCCCGACTGATTAAAGCCCTCGCATCGATAGAAAGACCGAGGACGTTGCTTACCTGGGCAAAGGCAAGGATCTTTACACGGGGATCGTCAATCTTTTTCAATTCTCCTTCCGAAAGACGTCCTGTTTCCTTATCCACATACATATATTCAAGAACGGCTCCCGTCTTTTTTGCCGCCCGCTGCCAGGGGACGAGATTCGAGTGGTGTTCCGAAACGGGAATGAGGATACGGTCGCCTTTTTTCAAATGGGTTTCCCCATATGAACGCGCTACAAGATTCAAACTTTCCGACGTATTTCTTGTGTAAATGATTTCTTTTTCACTTTTCGCTCCGATGAAATCTTTTATCACCGTTTTAGACGTATCATATGCATCCGATGCGGACATGGCAAAAATGTGGGCGCCGCGATGGGGATTTCCGTTATTCCGGGTTACATAATTCATGACCGCCCGCATGACAGGGAGCGGCCGCTGCGTCGTAGCGCCGTTATCAAAATAAACAACCGGATGGCCGTTCACCTTCGTTTCCAAAATTGGAAAATCTTTTCTGATTAACTCACTATTCATTATTTCTCCTTCGTATCCAGTTTTCTCCGGACTTCAGCAAGCACTTCCTCACGGACGCTTTCATCCAATCGGTCAATCAGCGGCCGGATCAGCGCCTCTACGACGATAAGCCGGGCATCTTCCAAAGAAAAGCCTCTCGTCATCAAGAAATAAATCGTATTCATATCAAGCTGGCCCGCACTGGATGCATGGTTCCCCGATACATCATCTTCCGTGCATAGCAGCAGGGGAAGTGAAATATTTTTTGTCTTCGGTGAAAGCTGGATAGCGTAATCCCCTTCATCACCCACAGACCCGCTGCAGCCCCGTTTAAAATCCAAAGTACCGCGAAAAATTTTCTTCGCCGTATCCGATAAAGCCCCTTTCACATCAATCACCGCATTGGATTCTTTGCCGATATGGTCGATGTGGTAAAAAAGATCCAAAGACTGCCTGCCTGCCGCTGCGTAAAGGGCGGTTTCCCTCATTTCAGACCAGCTGCCCGCCAGTCTTCCGTAACTGTGGACAATAACCTTCTCCCCGCCCAATTCGGCGGAAACAAAATCAAGCTTTGCATCATCCCCAAGAACCGCACACCGCTGTTCATAAAGAGAGGAGGCCGGCAGTCCCGTTTCAAGATAGGAAACGGAAAGCGCCGCGTTTTCCATCAGTTCATAAAAGGACGCTGTGGCAAAAACAGAATGCTTCCTATCTCCTGACAGCCGCCAGATCAAATTCAATTTTGCGTCCTTTTCCAGTTTGAAGATGAAACATCCCGCAAAATCCGGACGGTCTTCTTCCGCTGTGATAGAAATCGTCAGCTCAGCCTCCGTATTTTCAGGAATGATGACAGTATATGCCTGTCCTTTTTCCGCCGCCGCCAATGTTTCCGCCGATGCCCCGCAGAAATCGGCAGGAAGCGTGCCGCCTTCCGACACATACCGTTTATCAGAAAAAACAGCCGATGCCGAACTTCCGGGAAATTCAAACTGATCCGGACTGTCGTTCACATGCAGGTACCGCCAGGTAATCGCCGGCAGCCGGTTTACTCTTATTTCTTCCATGACTGCCTCCTTACCCGATAGCCCCTTCAAATTCAAGATCAATGAGACGATTCATTTCTACAGCATACTCCAGGGGCAGCGCTTTGGAAATCGGTTCGGCAAACCCGCGGACAAGCATCGCCCTCGCGTCTTCCTCCGACATGCCGCGGCTCATCAGATAGTAAATATCTTCTTCGGAAATCCGGCCAATTTTGGCCTCATGTCCGAGATCGATATCGGAATTTTCAATGATAATGGCGGGAATCGTATCAGAGCGGGATTCATTATCCAGCATGAGGGATTCACAGCTGATCGCGCCTTTCATCCCCGAAGCCTCCGGCCCGATGACCACAGCGCCCCTGTAAAGCGCAGTGCCGCCCGCTTTGGAAATAGATTTCGAATTGATGGTCACATGCGTATTCTTTCCCAAGGCTTCCACTTTCGATCCAGTATCAAGAAACTGTCCTTTCCCCGCAAAAGTGATTCCCGTAAATTCGCAGGTCGAATGATTTCCTCTGAGGATCGTATCCGGATAAAGACAGGACGTATGGGACCCGAACGAACCGCTCACCCATACCATGGATCCGTCTTCTTCCACGACAGCTTTCTTCGTATTCAGGTTGTACATATTCTTTGACCAGTTCTCAATTGTCGAATAGCGGAGGCTGGCCCCTTTCTTCACGAAAAGCTCCACCGCTCCTGCATGAAGATTGGCCACATTATACCGTGGCGCCGAACAGCCTTCAATGAAATGGCAGTCTGCCCCTTCTTCAACAATAATCAGGGTATGCTCAAACTGGCCTGCGCCGGGCGCATTCAAACGGAAATAACTTTGCAGCGGCATACGCACATGAACGCCTTTCGGCACATAAACAAAAGAACCGCCCGACCATACCGCATAATGGAGCGCTGCAAACTTATGGTAATTCGGAGTAATCAATTGACCGAAGTACGGTCTGATCAAATCTTCATATTCTTTGACGGCCGTTTCAAAATCTACATAAATGACACCCTGCTCTTTCAATTCTTTCTGCACATTGTGATACACCACTTCAGAATCGTACTGGGCGCCTACGCCGGCAAGAGATTTCTTTTCCGCTTCCGGAATACCGAGGCGGTCAAAAGTGTCGCGAATATTTTGAGGCAGATCTTCCCACCGCGCCTTCCTATCCGTTTTCGGGCGGATATATGTGTCGATGTGATCCATATCAAGCTCAGAAATATCGGGCGCCCAGGGCGGCACGTCGAGAGACTCGTAAATACGGAGCGCCTGAAGACGCTTTTCCAGCATCCATGAGGGCTCTTCCTTTTCCGCAGAAATCTTCCGAATAATGTCCTCCGTCAGTCCCCGATCCGCTTTGTAAGAAAATTCCACTTCATCCTTGATATCGTACACGCTCCGATTGATGTCATCGACACGGCTTTTCTTCTTTTCTTCAGCCATGGCTTACACCTCTTTGCGATACGCGTCAAAGCCGTTTGCTTCGATTTCACTCACCAGCTCAGGACCGCCTTCCTTTACAATCCGCCCGTCAATCAGCACATGGACGAACTCGGGACGGATAAATTTCAGGATCTGGTTCAGATGGGTAATCAGAAGCAGCGAATTATTTTCATTATGGAATTCAGAGATATTTCTAGAAACGATACGCACTGCATCTACATCAAGTCCAGAATCGGTTTCGTCAAGCATAGCCAGTTTCGGCTCCAGGATACGCATTTGAAGAATTTCACTCTTCTTCCGTTCGCCGCCGGAGAAACCGTCATTCAGATAACGGTCTCCACAGGACGGATCCATGGCAAGCCCCTCCATACGGGACTTCAAAAGACGCTTAAAAGGAAACAGGCGCTGCTGCTTTCCGGAAATGGTCGTCTTTGCCGTACGGATGAAATTTTCTGTCGTAATCCCTGCAATGGAAACAGGATTCTGGAAAGATAAAAAAATACCAAGTCTGGCCCGCTTATCCGTGGAAAGTTCCGTAATATCTTCCCCCTCAAAATAAACATGCCCCTCGGTAATTTCATAAGCAGGATTTCCCATGATGGCATGAAGCAGCGTAGATTTTCCCGCCCCGTTCACCCCCATGATGACATGAACCTCACCCGTATTCACCGTAAGGTTTATGCCGTGAAGGAGCGTCTTGCCGCCTACTGCCACGTGAAGGTTCTCCACGCGAAGTAATTCGCTCATATAATCACCTCTATATTGTAAACATGTATACACGTAATTGTATATACAATTAAAATCTTTTTTTATTTTACAGTATTTTTCGATATATGTAAATAAACCGCCGGGATAGGGATAAAAGGTAATGTCTGAAAATATTTCCGAACTCTCCGCCAAAACGGATCATCACAGCAAAAATCCGCGCTGTACAGAACCGTTTCCGATTCCATACAGCGCGGATTTTTAGGCTTCTTTTACACAGTCGTATTATTTACCGCTGACGGATACATTGAACCATTTATGGAACAGCTGGTCATATACACCGTTTTCCATCACTTTCTTCAGTGCACCATTGATATCCTGCTGCATTTTCACGTCTTCTTTATTCATGAGAATAACAAAACCATCGTCAGAAGGCACTGTCGCAACCGTCTTTGCCTTCTCCGCTCCGCCATGCCCTAAATAATAATAGGCAAGCGGTTCATCAGTGATCACCGCATCAGCCTTTCCCGCTTCCAGATTTTTAAATATATCCGCGTTATATTCGGCTTCTACAATTTGATCCGCCCCCAGTTTCTTTGCCAAGGCCTCGTTGGTTGAACCTTTAACGGCGGTTACCGTCTTTCCTTTCAGATCATCTGCCGCATGGATTCGATCATCATCTTTCCGCACAAGGATACAGTACACGCCTTTCTTGTAATACACATCGCTGAACGCCGCTTTTTCAGCACGTTCCGCCGTACCTTCCACTGCTGAGATGACCACGTCTACCTTTTTATTTTCCACTGCTGTCATAAACTGGGAAAACGGCATATCTGTATAGGCGACCTCGGCGCCGATTTCTTTTGCTACCGCCTTAATAAGATCCATTTCGAATCCGACATAGTGTCCATGTTCGTCTTTGAATAAAAAGGGCGGATATGTGGCTTCACCCCCTACACGAAGTACTTTTTCCGTTCCTGCTTTGGAAGCGGGTGCCTGCTTTTCCGCCTCTGCAGATTTTCCGCAGCCCGATACGCCCAATAAGAGACCTGCCGCCATTGCTACTGCCAAAGTGATTTTCAGTGCTGTTCGCCCCATCATAAACTCCTCCGCTTAAATAAATCCACCAAAAATAATCTGTCTGCTCTTCTTTTAATATACTCATTATTTATTATATTTTCAACCGCCAAAGCTAATTTGTTCTTTATTTCTCCATAATATACAAACCATTCGCAGATAAGCATCCTCTGCATCTTCTATACAGAGCTAATCGTTTTTGTATTTGTAGAAATCAGTTTTCCCAAAAGCGGAAAACAGGAACGCAAAAAACCGGTACCTGTAACATACCGGTCCCTACAAATAGAATAACAACCTCTTTACGGAATAATATAGACAAGCCTGAGCATATCAGCAGATGCGGGGCAGTCCTTCTCCCCTAAGCGGGAGGACACGGCGCAGTCCGCCAAGAGCTGTCCGCAGGTATACGCCTTTCCCCTCCAGCACCTGCCCCGCAGCAACGGCATTTCTTCCATATTTATTTCTTCTTAAGATACCCACCGCTTTTTCCGCATCTTTTGGGGAAACGGCAATGATCATTTTTCCTTCGTTCCCCATAGTAAGCGGATCAAGGCCAAGAATCCCTGTAAAGCCCTGTACAATATCCGAAACAGGGATCAGTTCCTCTTCCAGTTCTATCCGCACTGATGAAGACACGGCCAATTCATTTGCCACAGTGGCAAGTCCGCCCCGCGTAATATCCCGGACAGTATGGACAGATATATTTCCCTCAAGCAGTTCTTCCACCATGTGATTCAACGGCGCGCAGTCGCTTTCGATTTCACTTTCAATGCCCAGGCGATTTGTCAAAACAGCAGCGTGATGATCTCCCAGTGTTCCGGTGAGAATAAGGGTATCCCCCGATTTCATATTCCTGCAGGAAATATCCCGCGAGGAAGGGCGTTCGCCGACACCTGCCGTATTGATGTACAGCCCGCCTTTCCCTTCTATCACTTTCGTGTCTCCTGCAACGATACGCACACCTGCTTCTTCTGCCGTTTCTTTCATAGACTGCACAATCTTTCCTAAAATATCTGTATCCAGTCCTGTCTCCAGTATGAACGAAGCGGTCAGATAAAGAGGTCTCGCACCCATAGATGACAGATCATTCACTGTCCCACAGACGGAAAGTTTCCCGATATCCCCGCCTTTAAAAAAGAGCGGTTCCACGACAAAGGAGTCGGATGTGAGCACCGGATTTCCATGCAGGGGAGGAAGAACCGCGCTGTCTTCCATTTTCAGAAGTATCTCGTCATCAAAAACGGAAGCGAAAATATCTTTGATCAGTCTTCCGCTTTCCTCTCCGCCGCTTCCATGCTTTAACGTAATTTTCACAATTCCTCCACCCCTTCTTCCCGCAGGGTAATGCAGCACGCCCCTTCTGAGGAAACCATGCACGCACCGACAGGATGGGAAGGCGTACAGGTTCTCCCGAAATGGGGGCAGTCCTTCGGCATATTCTTTCCCAAAAGTATATTTCCGCACCGGCAGCCTGCGGGAATATGGTCTTCTACCAGACCTCTGCTTCCTGCATCATACAAATGATATTTTTCTTTCAAGTAAACCCCCGAATTCTTCACAACCCCCAGACCGCGCCACAGGGCATCTCCTTTTTCAAAAAAGGCTCCTACCCGTTCCCACGCTTTCACATTTCCTTTTTCCGTGACCACGCTTCCGTAATCATTCCAAAAACCGCCCTGTCCCTTATTGACGGCAAGGACAAGCCGAGCCACAGCGCTGAGGAGAAGATCGGCAGTAAATCCGCCAATGACCATGGGTTTACCATATGTTTCTGAAAGTGCCCTGTACCGTTCCGCCCCTGTAATGACCGCCACGTGTCCCGGACAGAGAAATCCGTCGATATTTCCTGCGGTACAAAGCTCTCCCAGTGTTTCAGGCATCGTTTTCAGCGCGGTGAGAAGTTTGAGGTTTGAAATATGTCTTTCATCCGCTTCTTTCACAACAGTCGCCCAAACGGGTGCTGTCGTCTCAAATCCCACTGCTGCCAGGACAAATATTGTTTCTTTTTCCTCTTCCGCTTTTTTCAAAGCATCTTCGGGATTATAAAAGAAATCAACAGAAGCGCCTCTGTCCCGCGCCTCGGCAAGAGACATTTCCGTTCCGGGCACAGCAAGCATATCGCCGAAAGCAAGGACTCTGTGTCCGCCTCTAAAAGAAATTTCCACCAATTTATCAATGTATGCAGTCGGTGTCACACAGACAGGGCATCCCGGCCCCGACAGAAGCTGTATCTTTGGTGACAGGATCTGACGCAGTCCGGTCTTGTACAGAGCGGATGTATGTGTACCGCAGACTTCCATAATTTTTACGGGTCTGCCGTCATACTCGCGAAGCCAGCGGATGATTTCATTTTTCCCCACGGCGCAGTTCCTCTATTTCTTTAAAAAGCCCGATCCAGTCAAGGGCTTCTTTCTTTTCCACTTTCTGTATCGCCATGCCTGCATGGACAAGGACATAGTCACCTGTCTCCACGGAAACCATGGACAGGTTCACTCGTACTTTATTTCCTGAAAAATTAACGATCCCATGTGCACCCTCAATGGTTTCCACACGCCCCGGATATGCTACACACATATGATTTCCTTTCGTTTGCTGTATTCATACCATACCATGCCTGACCGAAAGCAAGCCCTCCGTCTCCGGGAGGAAGCGCCTGATTCCAATACACAGCATGGCCTTTTCCCTTCAAAGCTTCCACGCAGCCCTCCAGAAGAAGACGGTTTGCAAAACATCCTCCCGAGAGAATAACTGTTTCCACACCTGTTTTTTCCGACATCCGTTCCACAATCCGTATGACTGCCTCATGAAAGCCAAGAGCGGCAGCAGCTTTATCTTCTCCCGTGACTTTTTCCCATAGCGGGGCAGGATCAAAAAATGTAACGCTGCCGTTTTCTGTTTCCACGACTTCCTCGTTAAAGGAAAGCTCTGTCGGTATTTTTCTTTCACGTTTCGCAAGCGCCGCCTGATTTTCAAGAAGCATGGCACACCGCCCCTGATAAGTATTATAATCGGCAAGCCCCAAAGCAGCGCTCACCGCATCAAAAAGACGCCCCATGCTTGAACTTTTTACTGTATTCAACCCGCCTGCAACAGCGGCTTTCACGACAGCCGCCCTCTTGTCATCTGATGGTATACCGCTGTGTACCAGGTGGCATAAAAGACTTTTCCATGCCTGTCTGACGGATTCGTCACTGCTTATCATCGAAATCGGTTTCACTGCGCCGACACGGATAAAAGATCGGTCTTCACAGAGAAGAAATTCTCCGCCCCATACGGTACCGTCCGTACCGAATCCCGTACCGTCAAAGATTACAGCAAGACATTTCCCGTCCAAATGATGTTCGGCCATAACGGAAAGAGCATGTCCATGATGGTGCTGCACTTCCAAAACGGGAACATCCAATTTTTTTGCCAGCTTCCGTGATTCTTCCGCCGTAGTGTAGCAGGGATGAAGGTCACAGACAAGGATGTCGGGACTGATATGGAGAAGTTCTTCCCAATCAGCAACAAGACGGCGGTAAAAAGCGGATGATTTTTCCAGCGTGAGATCCGAAGGCACCTGGGCAGAATAAATCAAATTATTCACGGAAAGCGCAAAAGACGGCTCCACTTCGCCGCCCAGTGCCAGAACACGCATCCCCTTCTTCTCTACGGCAACCGGTTCCGGCATATACCCGCGGGTACGGCGGAGAATCTGCACAGCTCCCGCCGCGATACGGGTAACAGAATCATCGGCAGGACGGAGAATCTCTCTTTCATCGTAAAACAGAGCGGAAATACTTTCATGACTTTCATAAAAAGCAAAAGCATCAGCCTGTTTGTAAATGATAGGCTCTCCGGTGAAATTGCAGCTGGTCACAACGAGAGGAATTTTTATTTCCGCCAGAAGGGCATACAATCCGAAAGGCGGCAGAAACACGCCGAGACTTTCCGTAAGCTCCGTTACCGCAGGGCTGATGAGCGGCATACTTTTCTTTCTTCTTTTTAAGAGAACGATCGGTTTTTGCGGCGACTCAAGGAGTTCCTTTTCTTCCCTGCTTATATGGCAGAGTTTTTCCGCCTCTCCCACGGTTGCAACAAGAAGCGCAAAAGGCTTGTCCCGTCTTTGTTTCAATACTCTCAAACGCTGAACGGCATCATCTCTGTCTCCGCGGCAGACCAGATTATATCCGCCGACCGATTTCACCATGATAATTTCCCCATGAAAGAGTAAATCTTTGGCTGATTGTAAAAGTTCTTCCTGACTCCATGGTCCGGCAGAAAGACTTCCCCTCATTTTCGCCAAAAGCCGGGGACCGCAGTCATGACAGGCGATGGTTTCTCCATGACACCGTCTGTTATTCATATCCCTGTACTCCTCATAACATTTATCACAAAGAGGATATGCATCAAAAGCGGTATTTTCCCTGTCATAAGGAAGTTTTTTCAGAACAGTATATCGGGGACCGCAGGCGGTGCACGAAATGTAAGGATAATGACAGCGCCGGTTCCCCTGCGTCTTCATTTCTTTAAGGCAGGCGGAGCAGACGGAAATATCGGCAGGTGCAAGAATTTTATTTTCGCTTTCCCTGCTGGGAATGGAAGTAAAAGCGGAAAAAGGCGTAAGCGGTCTTTCTTCTCTCTTTACGCACTCCACAAGGGCAGGCCGTTCCATTTGCTTAAGCCCGCAAAGGAAAGCGTCTATCTTTTCCCTTGTTCCAGTGATATATATTTCCACTTCGCCGCCGAGGTTCTGTACCGTGCCTGTCAGTTTCAATTCTTTTGCCATGCGGCAGACGGACGGACGGAAACCGACACCCTGCACTCTGCCGGCCACGCTGAGCCGTTCCGTCACCTCATGTTTCATACACGCCTCCCAAAAAATTATTTCTTTGAAATCTTTATAAGCCATTCCGCCGCAGCATCATATCCTTCTCCCGTTTTCCCGCACACTTTAAATACGGGAGCATCTTTATTCAAATGGCGGACACCTTCCATAAAAAACGCTTCATCAAAATCAAGATAAGGAAGCAAATCCACCTTATTGAGCAGAATCATATCCGCTTTTTCAAAGGCGAGCGGATATTTATAAGGCTTATCGCTTCCGTCCGTCACCGAAACGATAAGCATTTTTATATGTTCACCGATGGAAAATTCCGCAGGACATACAAGATTCCCTACATTCTCAATAAAAAGTATGCCTCCTTCGTCCATCTCCATATTATGAACAGCATTGTGCATGAGAGGCGCATCAAGATGGCAGGCGCCGAAGGTATTGATCTGTGTCGCAGAAATCCCCTGTTTTTTTAACCGTTCCGTATCTATATCCGATTCGATATCCCCTTCAATGACATAAGACTTCACCGGAAGGGCGCGGATCAGGTTTTCCAGGGAGGTGGTCTTTCCTGCTCCCGGCGCCCCCATAATATTTACCGCAAAGATATGCCTTTCTTCCAGATGTTCTTTTACATGCTGCGCTATATGGTCATTCCTGCCGTTGATATCAAGCAGGACCTCCTTTTTCACCATGTGCATCGCTTTCATCCTCCACGAATAATTCCACATCTTTTATATAAAATTCTTTCCCTGTTTCCGTCGGGTTTCCACTCCCGCCGCAGAACGGGCAGGTGAAGGAAAACCGTTTCCGTTCAAAAAGTTTCCCGCATTTTTCACAGGACAATTTCGGCTTTACACCTTCAATTGTCACCTGCGCACCCTCACACAGGGTTCCTGCAGCAAGGACATCAAAGTACATCTGGATCGATTCTCCGATAAATCCCGAATCTTCTCCGATGACAAGGTGTATCCCTCTGACCCTGCCATGATTTTCTTCCGCCGTTTTTTCCGCCAACCTGATAATTTCCAGAGTCACGGGATATTCATGCATCAGGTTTCACCGCAGGCTTTCCCGGGGAAGACCTTTTCCGCTCCGGCAAAGCGAAAGAAATCGGTTCGGGTATATCATCATCCGCCCCAAGAACGTATTCTTTATTCATGGACAAACATTGCTTCGGACAATTCTCCACGCATATGTCGCACTGCACGCAAGCTGCCGGATCAATAGTCCATGTACGATTCTTCCTGTCGATCTCCAGCGCGCTTCCGGGACACCCATCAGTATATTTCCCGCAAAGAACGCATTCTGAAACGTCATTGATGACAGGAATTTTTTCCGTTTCCTTTCTTTCTGTTTCTTTCCCAGACAGAGTTTCTTTCGGCGGTTCCGTTTTTACCGCTTCCTCCCGCTTTTCTTCCTCGGCATCCGCTCTATCTGCCACAGCAGTTCTCAAAGCGGGCCGCGTTCTTTCAGGCAAATGGAATGTAACCGGTTCCGGTGAATCACCGTCCGCCGTAAACGTATATGCCTCATTCAGGGAAAGGCACTGTTTGGGACAATGCTCCACACAGACACCGCACTGCACGCAAGCTGCCGGATCGATAGTCCACGTGCGCCTTTTTCTGTCAATATCCAATGCTCCGCCAACACAGCCGCGAAGACACATCCCGCAAAGAACGCATTTTGAAACATCATTGATGACAGGCGCCTTTTTCAACTCTTCTTCCGTCACCACCGTCTTCGGCATTTCCGCAGGAACCGACTTCCCTTTCGGCGCTTCCGTTTTACCGGGTTCCGATTCCGGTTGCGGATGCGCTGCCGGCAATACTTCTTCCGCGTTTTCAGCCGCCGCATCCATCGAAATTTCTTCCCGAATATTCTCTTCCGCTTTTATTTCTTTTTCTGCCGGAGGTCTTGCCGCCGGTCCCCGTCTCGGTTTGGGCGGGGGCGGCGTGTGGACGATCTCCGACTTTTCTGTGGAAGGTTCCGTATACATGCCTTCCATGGCAAGACATTTCATAGGGCACTGTTCTACACAGGCACCACACTGCACACAGGCATAGGGATTGATAATCCACTTTCTGTTCTTCCTGTCAATCCGTATCGCTCCCGAAGGACATGCCCGTTCACAGGCGCCGCAGAGAATACACTTTTCCCATTGATTGACAATGTGTCCGCGGTCAATAGGGAGCGGCGTCCGCGGCTGCAGAGGATAAGAAGATGTCACAGGCGGTTTGAAAAGATTGGCAACTATCCTTTTCACAAAGGTCATATAGCCCATAACGCTCTCCTATCTTTCACAACAACTGATACAGGGATCGATGGTCAGGATAATATTCGGCACATCTGCCAGGTCACAGCCCTGAAGCATCTTTACGAGTGCAGGCAGATTGGCATTTGTCGGTGTCCTCAGACGGAACCGTTCCAGGAATTTGGTTCCGTTTCCTTTTACATAGTAAAGCGCTTCTCCTCTCGGCTGTTCCACACGGACAAAGCATTCTCTTTTCGGCGGCACGCCCCGCACTTTCACGTCAATAGGCCCGTCAGGGATATTATCGATACAGCCCTCAATAATCTCAACAGACCGGAGAACTTCTCTCAGCCGTACTCTTGCCCGCGCGTAACAGTCTCCGTCCGTTTCAATAACGGGCTGGAAATGAAGCTGTCCGTAAACACTGTCTTTTTCAGCAGCACGAATATCGGTGAGAATGCCGGATGCTCTTGCCATGGGGCCAATGCAGCCCAGTTCCAGAGCCTCTTCCATAGTAAGCTTTCCCACACCCTTCAAACGGCTGTGAACGGTATCGTCATCCATAAAAACATTCAGCATGGGAAGGAATTTTTCAGATAAATCTTTTAAGACCCGTTTCATTTCCTTTAACACAGCACCGCCAATATCACGACGGACGCCGCCCACTTTACAGACGGAGAAAATAATACGCCCGCCGGTCGTCTGTTCAATAAGATCCAAATCTATTTCCCGAAGACGCCAGGATTCCATAAAAAGACTTTCAAACCCCATAGCGTCCGCAGCAAGTCCCAGCCAGAGAAGATGGGAATGGATACGGGACAATTCGTGCCAGATGGTGCGGAGCCATTCCGCCCGGGGCGGCACTTCTATTTCCATCATTTCTTCCACGGCGCGGCTGTACCCCCAGCCATGGCCGAAGGAACAAATCCCGCAGACCCGTTCCGCCACATAGACATACTGCTGGAAATCACGAAGTTCCACAAGCTTTTCCAGCCCGCGGTGCACATAGCCGATAGAGGGAACAGCACGGACAACCTTTTCATCCTGCAATTCCAGATCCAGATGGATCGGTTCGGGAAGAACGGGATGCTGCGGACCGAAAGGAATCACTGTGCTTTTACCCATTTTCTTTCCCTCCTTCCGGTTTTGCCCCTGCCACGGTGGAAGCGTCTATCCCGAGTCCGCTGCGGAGCTGTACTTTAATCGCCTGATTGGCATGTTTCTCACCGGGCAGGTCATGCCATGGTGTCTTTTCCGCCAGATGGTAGAAATGTCCGCCATAGTCCACATCACGTTCAATGAAGTCTATCTTCAATCCGAATAAATCGTGTATTTCATTCTCCCATACAAAAGCGTACCAGTACTGCCCCGTGATACTCATGACGGAGCGGTAGACCGGAACGAGGCAGCGGAGATGGTACATGAAATAGTCCTTATCAAATGTATAAGTCAGTTCATACCCTTCTTCCACGCGGGTGCAAAGTATTTGTACCAGACGGGCATGTTCCCTTTTAAAGCGGCTTACCTGTTTTAAAATATCCGCGGATTTGATTTCAATCATTTGCTGGTTCATCAGGTTGCCTCCTTTCGCTGCGCCGATTTTTGCTGAGCAACGAGCCTTTTATATTCCGCCCGCTTTTCTTCAAGAATCCCCAATCCTTTTACAACGCCGTCAATGATGGCTTCCGGACGAGCGGCACACCCGGGAACATACACATCTACAGGAACAGCATGATCCATGCCGCCGATCATGTTGTAACAGTCTTTGAAAATGCCGCCTGTACAGGCACATGTCCCTACGGCCACCACGACCTTCGGTTCCGGCATCTGTTCATAAATCTGGCGCACCACCGGCAGATTCTGTACATTCACGCCGCCTGTGACAAGAAATACATCAGCATGCTTCGGATCCCCCGTATTGATAATGCCGAAACGTTCCACATCATAGAGAGGCATAAGACAGGCAAGGACTTCAATATCGCAGCCATTACAGCTGGAGCCGTCATAGTGGATGAGCCAGGCGGATTTTCTGATATAAGCCATGTTTCCTCTCCTTTCAGCGGATATACATTAAAAAGACAATATTGATAAAACCTGCTACCAAAGTAACGAGCCAGGCGGAACCAAGGAGATGCCGCCATTTCATACGGGCAGTGCAATTATCTATAAGGGTGCTGAGAAAAAGAACCGCCGCGCACACAAGAATGCCCGTAACACCGCTCCACGGATCCCGCCATTTAAAAAACAGATAAACGAAACCAAGAAGAAATATCTTTTCATACCATTCGGCAATTTCAAAAAGAGCAAGCATGCCGCCGGAAAATTCCGTCTTGATCCCCTGCACAAGCTCCTGATGAATTTCATGGCTCATAGAAAGATCAAAAGGTGATTTTCTGAATTTAATCTGGAGTATGAAAAGGAACCCGATGAAAATCCCCGGCATGTAAAGAAAATTGCTTTCCGGCGAAGCCATGATTTTTGAAAGATCGAACGTGTTACATTTCAGATAGAAAGCAATCGCCACAAAGAGAAGCATGGGTTCATACGCCATAATCTGAAGAAGTTCCCGTTCCGCCCCCATCTGGCTGCAGGGTGATGATGACGAAAAGGCCGCCACCACAAGGCAAATGCCCGCCATGGTGAGTGTGAAGATGACAAGAAGGATATCACCCTGTGCAAAAAAGAATATTCCTGACAAAATCATGAAAAACAGGAAGCCTGCCAAATAAAAGCCTTGCGCTTCATTCACGGCAATCCGTTCTTTCTCAAAAAGTTTCAGCACATCATAGAACGGTTGGAGAACAGGCGGACCCACCCTGCGCTGCATACGGGCCGCCAGCTTGCGGTCAAGACCGGCAAGGAGCCCTCCTCCGACAGGCGCTAAGAAGAGGTAAAGCAGCGCGTATAAAATATTCATTCCCATTTCATCCACGATACACACCTCCCAGTATAATGGCAAACTGAATGAAAATGCACGCCATACAGAGAGCGAAACCGGACAATTTCATTTTTCTTTCGCCAAACCATTCTTCCATGTACCAGTTCCGAAGTTCTACGGGAATGATATTATCTCCCGCTCCGTGATAGTTCCGATCATCTCCCATATTAACCCCGGCAAGAAGAGCCCCTACTTTCCTTTTAGGCTGTCCTTTCCCGTAGCGGGAAGGAAGAATAACAAGAAGCACCACCATAAGCGACATAATAATCAAGTTGCTTTGGGCAATGACATCACGGGTAAACCCGTAGGTAATCCGCAGGTACGGCAGAACACCATAGTTTGAAATCAGAGGGAAAAGGATACAGACAATGATCGTCATCCAGGAAAGTGTCTTCAGTGTAAACCACTCTCCTTTAGTAATCCCCTGCTCCCGTCTTTCCTGCCCGTTCATGACAGACAGGATTTTTCCGAGCCACTTGGCCCAGTAAAATATAGTTGTCGCCGAACCGAAAACTAAAAGAAGAAGCAACATGGGGTGTCCCGCATCAATAAAAGCTTTCATCGCAGCCCATTTAGAAATGAGCATGCCGAAAGGCGCAAGGAACATACCGCTGATACCAATCACCATGCAGAGACACAGATGGGGCATCGCATTGAAAAGTCCGTCAAACCTTTCAATGTCGCGGCTGCCGAGCTGCTGCTCCGCCGTCCCGACAGAAAGAAACAAGAGCGATTTGGCGACCGCATGGAAGATAACAATCATAATGGCTGTCCATGCCGCCTCATAAGAACCTATACCCGCACAGCAGACGATCAGTCCCAAATTGGAAATTGTGGAATAGGCAAGAACCTTTTTCCCATCGGACTGTGAAATAGCGGCACAGGACGCAAAAAAGAAGGTAATGCCGCCGACAAACATCGCCATCGTTCCCGCATGATTATTTCCAAGGGCGGGACAAAGTTTGATAATCAGAAACACCCCTGCTTTCACCATCGTAGAAGAATGGAGAAGCGCGGAAGTGGGTGTGGGCGCCACCATCGCCCCAAGAAGCCAGCCGGAAAAAGGCATCATCGCCGATTTGGTAAAACCGCAAAGCAGGAGAAGCGCAAGAATAACTGTCACAGGCATTCCCGCCAATGCCAGCCCTACCAGATGGGAAAGCGCCGTACTGTGGTAAGTCAGCCCCATGACGATAATCGCTGCCGCAAAAGCCGCGCCGCCGAGCAGATTCATCCAAAGCGCCTTGAACGAATTATTTACAGCCACACGGGATTCCGTATATCCGATGAGAAGAAAAGAACAGACGCTGGTGATTTCCCAGAAGGTATACATATATAAAAGATTATTGGAAACAACCAATCCGAACATGGCAGAAAGGAAGAGAAACAGGACGAAAAAGAAAAAATTCCTTCTGTCACGAACATCACGATGTTCCTTTTGAAAGGCCTCCATGTACCCCAGAGAAAAAACGGCAATCAAGCTGCCGATGACACCGGCGATAAGAATCATGATCAGGGTAAAGTTGTCAATAACGATATCGGCATAATAATCAAGCGTCCCATGGCTGACATATTCAAACCATAGAACCGCTCCCAGCTGAATTGCTTCCAAAAGCGCTATCCAATACCGGTGAAACCGGACGCAGGTATAATAAAAAACCGCAAGAGCAACGAGGATATCCACTAATATTGCACCTTGCGCCAGAAAAGAATCTCCCAAGCGGAAGACCACCTTATTTCCAAAACAGGTAAATGCCACGAAAAGGGACAACATCGCAATAGCAGCAGCTGACATTTTCACCACCGCATCCCGAAGCCTGTCCCCCTGTATAAAAAACAGCAGACCTGCCGTCAACAGAGGCAAGAACACTAATAATCCCAATATCCACATCATCCCCACCCCTTTATATAAGAGTATACTATATATATTTAATTGTAATTTATAGATGAACATATTTTATATAGTATAGACAAATTACCCTGAGTTCGCAACACTTTTTTTGATTCCAATTTTATTTCCAATCTTTGATAAAGCAGGATATTTTTTTCAGCTTGTCCTGCCGAATAAACATTTTTACTATTTTTGATACCATATATTGCACTGAAAATTATCCTACAGCTTGCAAAAACAGACAGAAATCTTTATCTTCCCACTTACTTTCACTGACACTTTACTCCTGAACTTTACATTTCCCTAAATTACAGTATTAAACCGCCTCTACATTTTATAAATGCACCTGTGATTTTCTTCAGGACATTTGCAATACATAACTATACCAATGGTATAAAGTCACACTTTCTTTCGGTTAAAACCGAACCAGCTTTATATATAGGAATTGCATTAAAATTAATATATAATTGAAACATATTTAATATTTAAATGGTGCTCATTTAAGAAAGGACACCTATGGATTCCATCATCACCGTAAACAATATAAGTTTTTTCTATAAAAACCTGCAGGCGCTGAAAGACATTTCCTTTTTGGTGAATCCCGGCGATTTTATCGCGCTCATGGGCGTAAACGGCGCAGGAAAATCTACGCTGCTGAATATCCTCCACGGTACACTTTCCCCCTATCAAGGGGAAGTATGTTTTAACGATAAATATATCAACAGGAAAAATCCGTATGCCTCCATCGGATTCAGTGCGCAGCGTCTTGTTGCGGACTGGTTTTTGACTGCCTGGGACAATGTATTTATGGGGTGCATATTGGCTGGCATCTCACACAGGGAAGCCAAAATAATGACTGAATCCGCATTAAACCGAGTCGGTCTGATTGATAAGGCGGACTGCCAGCTGGATACCCTGTCCGGAGGCCAGCAGCAGCGTATCCAAATCGCGCGTTCTATCGTACACGGACCGCAGCTTTACATCTTAGACGAGCCGACCACCGGACTTGACGCGCAATATGCGGAAAATCTCTTTTCCTTTCTTGAAACGGAACGGCGCCGGGGAAAAACCATCATTGTATCTTCTCATGATTTGTATCTGTTGGAAAAATACTGCACCAAACTGATTTATCTGGAAAATGGAAAGCTGAACTACTTTGGAGACTTGAATAATTTTTTGGATAAAAATACGCCTGTCCTGAGGTACCACATCCATCTAAAAGAAAAGTACCGGCCGAATGACAACATATCCGCTTCCTATTTCATAAGAACTCACGAATCGGGCAAAGGCTCCAACTGCATAGAAATCGAATTGAAAAAAGACTGCTCATTATCAGCAGCGCTTGCGGAAATCGCGCAAAAAAATGATATCCAGAACATAAAGAACCTGGCAGAAAACGGACTGCGGAGTTTCTTTACATCCGGCACGGAGGAGTAATCATGACCATGAACCCTTTATTATTCAAACACTACGCGGCATTAAACATACCTGCCATTCTCTCCATAACGTACATGGAAGCAAAAATTTTCTTCCAGACGCGCCCCATGTTAATCTCCCAATTATTGACCCCTGTACTCTATTTCATTTTCATCGTGACCGCGTTGTCCGAAACGATCGGAAATATATCGGTGAACGGTGTCCTGATCCCTTACAATGAATACGCCCTTGTCGGTATCCTGACCATGAGCATGATGGGACAGATGTCACGAGTCATTTACCGCATGACTGTCGACCGAAGATACGGCTTTTTCGCCTTGAAGATGCAGGCTGGCATAAAACCATTTTTCTATATTCTTTCGATGAGTACCGGTGCTATTTTAGGCTACGTCACGCAATCCGTTGTCTTCTACCTCATTATCCTGGCTTTTCGCCTGCATTTTACTTTATTCCCCTTTATATGTATGTGGGGAATCGGACTGATCAGTTTGTTTTTCTGGATCAGTTTGGGTACCGTCATCACAATGTTCATAAAAACATATCAAATGCGTGATATGGTTCTGACCTTTCTGATTATGCCCCTTTCTTTCAGCGCCCCTTCTTTTTATGTATTGCACGATGCGCCTTCTTTTATACAGGTACTCGCCCTGATAAACCCGCTGACTTATCAGTTAAATGCTATGCGGGCGGCCGCGTTCGGGACGGTGAGTGAAGTTTCCGTCATGTATGTCCTGCTTTTCAGTTTGGCGGGACTGCTGCTCGCCGCAAGGGTCGTCAGGAATACGGATCTTTTAACCAATGAGCTTACTTGATCCCGGCATTTTCAAACAAAAATAAAACCCTCATAAGTCAGATTTCAGGTCTAACGTATGGGGGCTTTATATTTTTATAACAGAAATCTTTCCCGGTTCTTATGCCTGAAAAATATCAAGCAGATCGGACACACTTTTCTTTCCGAAATGCACTTCGCCATCATTGATGATGAGACAGGGAACGCTCATGATATTATATTTCTCTTTAAGGCTTGGATAGTACTGGAGATCATAGACGTCGGCCGTTACATTTTCATTATCCGCGGCAATACGCTGCGCCGCCGCTACAAGGTCGGGGCACATTGTGCAGGAAAGAGATACAGCAATCTTCACATGGAGAGGCTTGCTGATGCCTTTGATACGTTTCTGCAGTGCTTCACCCACGTCCTGTCCCGGACCTGCCGCATTGTACATGGCAAGAATAAAAGAATTAAATTCATGTCCGCCGGGTACGCCGTGGAAACGAAGTCCTTTTTCATTTCCTTCCGCGTCACAGATAGAAATGGTATGGTTGTCTTCTTCTCCCGCGGACGGGACAAATTCCGCTTCCACCTTATCAGAAAGAGATGCAAGCTCCATCACCATGCGGCGGTTTTCTTCCGTCATCCGGCTGTCATCCGTATACAGACGGAGACGGATCGGACGGGTAAAGCGGGCAAGTACGGGAGCCAGCGCCTGCCGGGTCGCATCATCAAGAAAAGCACCCGCCTCCGCTTTCGGGGCATTTTCCGCTTTGGCAGCTTCCTTCATTTCCCTTTTTACATAAGTTCTCTTGATGCCTAACTTCCTGTACAGCTGTCCGAGATATTTTTCCATAGATGTGGCCGCCACGGCTCCATCCGAAACAGCGGTAACCACCTGGCGGAGATTTTTCACGCAGATGTCGCCTGCCGCATAAACGCCATCAATATTCGTTTTCTGATCACGGTCAGTGATGATATACCCCTGGGGATCCAGTTCCACTTTTCCCTTAACCAGTTCGTTTTCCGGCGCATAGCCGACAAAGACAAATACGCCGCAAAAATCATTTTCTGGGGCAGTATAGATCGTTTCTTTCCCGGTC
The DNA here is from genome assembly GCF_000160055.1 of Dialister invisus DSM 15470. NCBI lineage: Bacteria > Bacillati > Bacillota > Negativicutes > Veillonellales > Veillonellaceae > Dialister > Dialister invisus. The sequence goes on along the minus strand of NZ_GG698602.1, from coordinate 1,845,345 downwards.
ACCCGGTTTCTCAAAACAACTTTACGGATGGCGGAATCGCCTTCCACTCTTACCACTTCAGTGTTGAACATCATTTCTACATTCGGATGTTCTTTCAGTTCATCGACTTCCGCATTTTCAATGGAGCAGCAGTCGCGTCTGACGACCATCATGACCTTCTTTCCATACCGGGTGAGGAAGAGTCCTTCTTCTACCGCCGCATAGCCGCCGCCAATGACGAAAATATCCTTGCCGGAAAAAAATTCACCGTCGCAGGTCGCGCAGTATGCCACACCGTGTCCTCGGAATTCACTTTCCCCCTCAAATCCGGCCAGCCGAGGATGGGCGCCTGCCGCATAAATGATGCCGGGCGCCTTGAAATCTCCCCGATCGGTATGAACTGTTTTATAGTCGCCGTCCAAATCAAGGCTGGTTACTTCCGCCGATAAAAACTCGGCTCCGAAATTTTCCGCCTGCTGACGCATCTTACCGGTCAGCTGTTCCCCGTCTGTCATAATAATGCCGGGATAGTTCACCACTTCAGATGTGATAGTGATCTGGCCGCCGACTTTTTCTTTTTCAATAACCAATACGCGGAAACGCGCTCTTGCCATATAAATAGCGGCGGAAAGCCCTGCAGGACCTCCGCCGACCACTATGGCATCATACATTTTTTCCATGATGCCCTCTCTTATTAAAGTTTACCGACAAGATCGAAGGACGGTTTCAATGTCGCCGCCCCCGGTTCCCACTTGGCCGGGCAGACTTCATCGCCATGTTCATAAACAAACTTGGCAGCCCTTACCTTGCGGAGCAGTTCATCAGCATTACGGCCGATATTGCCGGCGCTTATTTCATAAAGAACAACTTCTCCGTCAGGATTGATAACGAAAGTGCCGCGCTCGGTCATGCCGTCAGCTTCAATATATACATCCAGATCTTTTGCAAGCTGTGCCGTCGGATCGCCAATCATCGGATAGGTAACCTTGCCTATTTTTTCCGAAGAGTCATGCCAGGCTTTGTGCACAAAGTGGGTATCGCAGGATACGGAATAAATCTCGCACCCTTCTTTTTTGAAATCGTCATAAAGTCTCTGGAGATCTTCCAGCTCAGTCGGGCAGACAAAAGTGAAATCCGCCGGATAAAAGAAGAGAACACTCCATTTTCCCTGCAGATCCTTATCGGATACCTTGATAAATTCTCCGTTAAGATATGCATCTGCTGTAAATTCGCTTACTTTTTTCCCGTTTAAAGACATTTAAAATTCCTCCTTCAAATATTAAAACAGTTTTAACTTGCTTATGTGCTCATTGTATCAACTATATCTAAATATGTCAATATCCAAATTGTCTTTTTCGTGCCGATATTTTACGAAAATAATATTTCTCCTTTGTCTTTGTAAAATATTTTCCCTTTTTATCCTTTCCCTTTATAATAGAAAAAAGAAAGATATTACTAAAATGACAGGAAGGATGCTCATGGGACTCCATTTTATTTTCGGCGCGGCGGGAACAGGCAAAACGCGGCGCTGCTGTGAAGAAATACGCGACTATGTCACCGGTAAAAAAGGGCGCTCCGCCTTTTTCCTCGTGCCTGATCAGGAGACATATACCGCAGAACGTATGCTGGCGGATATTTTCCCGGGCCACGGTTTTATTGATGCCACGGTCTGCGGTTTTTCGCGTCTTGCCTACCGCGTTTTTAATGAGCTCCGCTCCCCTGTGCAAGATGCTCTTTCTCCGTTGGGCCAGCAGATTATCATCAGCCGCATCCTTGCGGAACACAGGAACGAGCTGCAAATGCTCATGAAAATTTCCACTCAGCCTCATTTTGCGGAAAATCTCATGAACCTTTTTCATCAGCTTGATATGTTCTGCATTTCTGAAACGGCGCTCCATGATGCCTCTCTTGCCGAAGAAGGGACACCACTGGGACGCAAACTGGCAGATCTTTCCCTCTTATATAAAAATTACCATGACTACCTCCATACCCGCTTTTCTTATGAAGGCAGTCTTTTTGACCTGCTTGCCGGGGAAATACCGAAATCGGAAATACTCCGCCGATCCCGTATATGGATTGACGGCTTCAACGGTATGACACCCCAAAAGATACGCATCGTATCCGCCCTTATCCACACGGCGGAAGAAGTGACATTCACACTTCCCCTCCCGGACGCAAAAGAAGGATTGTCCAATGAAATATTCGCCCGCCCTGCCAATTTATATGCTCTCCTTTCGGAAAAAGAGCCTCACTTTGATTCCGTCACACTCCCCGAAATGAAACGGTTCCGCTGTCCCCGTCTCCGTTGTCTCGCAGCAGACTATTTCCAAAATGTTCCTTCTCCCTGTCCGCTTCCGAAAGAGACTTCCCCGGTTCCTGAAAAGGGCATCCATATCGTTTCCGCACCGGACAGCCATGCGGAGGCGGACTTCATTTCCCGCCGGATTCTGTCACTTGTCCGCGATAAAAATCTCCGCTGGCGGGATATCCTCGTCCTTCTTCGTTCCGCCGACACTTATACGGACCCGCTGGAAAGAAGCTTTTCACGCTACGGGATTCCGGTCTTTACAGACGAAAAACAGCCCATGAATAACCACCCCCTTGTCATGCTCCTTGACGGGCTTCTCCATTTCATAAAAGCGGAAAGCCGGGGCAAGAACAGGGGATTTACAAGAGAGCATATTTTCCGCATCTTAAAAACGGAAATATTTCCTTCTTTCCCTACGGATATGATAGATAAGCTGGAAAATTACGTTTTGAAATACCATATCCGTTTTTCCACGTGGCAAAAGCCCTGGGCCTTCCGCGATTACCGGAGCATTGATCAGGAACCGGCCCCTCTTTCGGATAAAGAAATTACAAAGCAGAATACCGCCAATACATGGAGAGAAAAGGTCCTTTCCCTTTTGAATCCTTTTCTCGCAGGCTGGAAGGAAGCTCTCTCCGCAGAAGATAAATGCGCCTTTCTTTATCGGTGGTTAACAGAGCAGCAAATCCCTGAAACGCTTTCCGTCTGGGATGAACTGGAATTTGAAAAAACAAAAAAGCGTCCCCATCTCCAGGTTTGGAAAAAAGTGCTTTCTCTTCTTGACGAAATCGTCCATGTCACAGGAAAAGACATCCTCCCCGAAGAGGAACTTTGCGGTATTCTTACTGATGGTCTTTCCGCCCTTACCTTCTCCATGATTCCTCCCACTCTTGACCATGTGACGGTCACCTCCATGGACAGAGGATACGCGGCAGAAGCGAAAGTGGTCTTCATCCCCGGCGCATTAGAAGGCTCTTTCCCTAAAAAAATTGATGACTCAGGATTTTTCACGGAAACGGAAAAACAGGTCCTTCTGAAATCCGCCCGCATCAATCTTGGAAACAACCTGATGGAGCTGGTACAGGAAGAACAATTTTATACGTATCTCGCCCTGACACGGGCATCGGACGCACTCTATCTGTCGTACCCCGCCGCTGCTGCCGACGGAAGCGCCGCAGAACCGTCCTTCCTGCTGGAGCGGTTGAAAGCCCTCGGCTATTATACGGAAAACATGGAAATACTCCCGCCCTCTCCCTATCATGACGACCCCTCGTTTTTTGCCAACCCCAACCAGGCCCTGTCTCTTCTTCCTGAAATACTCCGCAATGGCCGCCCCTCACCAACAGGCAACTGGGCAGCGCTTAAAGACTGGGCAGAAGGAAATGAATACAGAGAGCTCATGGAAAGCAAACTGGCAGGGCTCCGGTATCAAAATACCGCCGCCCGTCTGCCAAAAATGCTTGCGCGCAAACTTTTCATGAAAGGAGGACGCTTTTACGGTTCCGTCACAAAACTGCAAAATTACAGAAGCTGTCCCTACCAGTACTTCCTCCGCTACGGAATTGGCATAGAAGAGCGGAATACAGGCGAAGCGGATTATTTGGACTATGGCAATTATCTCCACGCGGGGATCCACCAATTCGGCGAAATCCTGAAATCGCAGAACCGCCAGTGGCGCCAGGCGACGGATGAAGAAATTGAAAAGATTTCCGAAGACATCACGGAAAAAATCACGCCGCGCATCAAGGCGGATGCCCTTTCCTCGGATCAGTCGGCAAAGTATACCCGCCGCGTTCTGGATCAGACCTTCCGGCGGGCACTTCAAAGATTCCGTCAATGGAGCCGGCAGAGCGGTTTCGATACGCTGGATATGGAAAAAGAATTCTATCTCCGTATTTCCGCAAGTCCCACTGACAGCTTTACCCTTACAGGGAAGATAGACCGTGTAGATACAGACGGCAGGTACGCCGCAGTCTGCGACTACAAGACAGGCTCGCCGAAGCTCTCCCTGAATGAAATCATGGAAGGTCTCTCTCTCCAGCTTATTACCTACCTGCTGGCGCTTTCAAAAACAAAGGATACGAAAGATCTGCTTCCTGCCGCCATGATGTATATCTATCTCCACGGGCGGCCGAAATCCATAAGCGTACCGCCCAACGGAATTCCCCATCCCAAAGGAAAGGAAAACACCAACGGTATTTTCTTAAATGACCCGGATGTGCTCCGCACGCTTGACTCCCAATCAGGCACGGATGACGGATTTATCGGTGTTTCTTATGTAAAAGACGGCAGTGTAAAGAAAACCTCTCCCGTCCTTACGGCAGAGGAGTTTGAAGCACTGAAAGCACTGACGGAAAAAATACTGATCAGGCTGTACAACCGCCTTGAAAGCGGGGAAATTGCCATCCATCCCGTCAAGAACGGAACGCTGTCGCCCTGCTCATACTGTCCCTATCGGAGTATCTGCCGCTTTGATCCTGCACTGCCCGAAAACAGTTTTGATTACATTTCCAAAGTTTCTGACAAAACGATCCGGGAAAAACTGGACGAGGAAATGAAAAGGAACGGAAAGGAGAACCTATGAGTCAAATGACATGGACAACCGCGCAGCAGGCAGCTATTGACGCCCGCAGACAGAACCTTCTCCTTTCCGCCGCCGCCGGAAGCGGTAAGACGGCGGTACTCACGGAGCGTATCAAAAAACTGATTACCGATATGGATGATCCTGCCGACATTACGGAACTTCTGGTTCTTACATTCACCCGCGCGTCGGCAGGGGAAATGAAAACCCGCATTTCTTCAGGCATTGCAAAGGCCCTTTCGGAAGCGGAGCAGGAGCGAAATACGCCTCTCGCCCGTCATTTGTCCCGCCAGCTCGCGCTGATGTCAAGTGCACAGATTTCCACACTTGATTCATTTTTCCAGACCCTAATCCGCCGGTATTTTTACCTGATCGACCTCGATCCGAACACGAAAATGCTGACAGACAGCAATGAAATATACGCCCTGGAGCAGGACGTGCTTTCAGAAGTCCTGGAAACGTACTATGAAAGGGGTGAACCCGCTTTCCTTGACTGCGCGGATCTGCTTTCCGGCGGGTTTGAGGACAGCGGTTTTAAAGATACCATTCTTTCCCTCTATCACTTTTCCTGTTCCATGCCCTTCCCGGAAGACTGGCTCGGCAGCCTTTCCCGCCCTTACGGCGAAAACGGCGCAGCTGCCTTAAGCGATCTTCCATGGACAAAAGACATTCTTGAAGATTTTCGGCGCCGTGCCCAGAGCTGGGCTGATTCCTACCGCCAGATTTTCACTTTTCTGGAAAACGAACCGGCCCTCGCGCCGTATGCGGAAATGCTGTCTGATGAATTTGACGCCTTCACTATCCTCTCAAAAGCAGAAACATGGGATGAGTGGTACCAAGATGCGCCGAACATTTCTTTTGCCAAACTGAAGGCGGTGAAGAAATCCTCTTCTGAAGATCCTATCCGCTTTGAAGAAATAAAAAACAACGTCCAGGCAATTCGAAACAGTGTGAAAAAAGAAGTTTCCGAAAAGCTCATCCCTTTCTTTGCGATTTCGGAAGAGCAATGGCTCCATGACGTGATCCGGATGCATCCCATCGTCCGTGCCCTGTCGGATGTAACCATTGCTTTTTCCCGTGCTTACGCCGACCGCAAAAAGAAGGAAGGCCTTATGGAATTCACCGACATGGAACATTACGTCTTGGACATCCTTGTAGACAAAACCGCGGAAGGATTCACGCCGGAGCGGGCGGGAGAATTCCCGTCATCGGCGGCACGGGAGCTGCAAAAAAAATATAAAGAGATCATGATTGATGAATACCAGGACACCAATGATGTGCAGGAACTGATCGCCACGCTTCTCTCCAATGGCAGAAACCGTTTCATGGTAGGCGATGTCAAGCAGTCCATCTATCGTTTCCGCCAGGCTGACCCCACCATTTTCCAAAAGAAATACAGAAGTTTTTCCTCTGATGAGAATGCGGAAGACAGGCGCATTGATCTCAACCGGAACTTCCGCAGTGACGCCGCGATTCTCGCGTCAATCAATTATATTTTCCGCCAGCTTATGAGTGAAAAGCTGCTGGAACTCGATTACGGCGATCGAGAAGCGCTTTATCCGGGGCGCCATGAAGACTCCCGTCCCGCTGCCTACGCAGGCGGTGCGGTCGAAGTGGAATTTATTGATAAAGTAACCGATGAAAATACTGTTCCCATGGATGAGTCTGTCAATGATATCACGAGCATCACCTTTGAAGGCCGGCTCATTGCCAAAAAGATCCGCGCCCTTATGGAAGAAAAGCGGCAGGTCATGAACAAAGACGGCACCTTCCGTTCCACAGATTACAGCGATATCGCCATCCTCCTCCGCAGTATCGATAAAAAAGCGCCTGCGCTCCTCAAAGTATTGAACGAGGAACATATTCCTGCCACCGCTGATAAAGATGATGATTTTATCCGCTCCATGGAAGTGCAGATCCTTTGGTCGCTCCTGAAAATTTTAGACAATCCGCGGCAGGACTTACCTCTTCTTGCGGTGCTACGCTCTTTTCTTGCGGGACTTGACGAAGAAGATTTCGCCCGTCTCCGCCTTGCCCTCGCGCCGGAGGAAGATTCTCTCTGGGATATTCTCCCGCGGGCCAAAGGAATTATCCCCGAAGAAAAAGCCCTCCGTCTTTCCCGTTTCCTTTTACTTTATGAAACGTGGAGGAAAGAGGCACGAAAAGACGGCGTCGCCCCCCTTCTCCGCAGAATCATTGAGGATACGGACTATCTGTCATGGGTGGCGGGACTGCCTAACGGAACCGCCGGCAAATCCCATGTCCTTTCCTTCTATGAACTGGCAAAGACAAGAGACTCCGCTACGGTAAACGGCCTCTTTTCCTTCCTGGAATATTTACGGCGGGCGCAGAAAGATTTTAAGACAATTTCCACGTCTGCCAAAGGGAATGCCGTACAGATCATGTCCATCCACAAAAGCAAGGGGCTTGAATTCCCCGTTGTTTTTCTGGCGGACGCGGCAAAGTCTTTCAATGTGAAAGATCTGGATCGGACCGTTATCTTTCATCGGGAAATGGGACTCGGTATCCATTACTTTGATAAAGAACATATGGCACACTGGCCGTCTCTTTACTGGATGGCGATCCGTACCGCCGCCGGCCGTGAAGCCCAGGCGGAAGAAGCGCGCCTTCTCTATGTCGCCATGACACGAGCGCGGGATTTGCTCTGTATCACCGCTTTCAGAAAAAACTTCATTCCTTATATTTCTTCCTGTCTGACCCCGCTTTCCTCCCTGACGGAAGCGGAAAGCCGCCTGCCAGCCCACATAACGGCCGGCGGGAAATCTTACCTTTCCTGGATTCTTCCGGCTGCCGCCCGCCACAGAAGCGCTGCCTGTCTGTGGGACATGACGGGAAAGATCCCCTCTTATCTCGCACCTGACATAAACGACAGCCCATCTGCGTTTCATTTCACCATCACACCGTGGCAGGAACTGCTCACCGTGGAAGAGCTGCGGACAGAAGAAATGAACGGAGAAATGAACTTCGAAGAATGGGAAGAGAAAAAGAAACAAAAAGAAGCAAAAGATATTGACAACATAAAAGCTTTTCTTACGGCTCCCGCTTCAGACGTGCCGGACTGGATGGAAAAGCAGCTGCGCTGGCAGTACAGTTTCAATGGAGCCGTTCAAACGCCTGCCAAGCTCACCGCTACCGCCGCGGTTGCCCTGAAAGAGCAGCAGGAATCCGGCGCTGAAGGCATAGAACCCTTTTCATCGGAAACGCTGGCTCCTGCCATGGAAAGCATTCCTTCCGGCGAAGAGTCCTCCCTTTTGCCGGGCTATGAAGACCCGCCCGCATTCCTTGCAGAAACTCCTGCCTTTACGGGTACATCTTACGGCACCCTCATGCATAAAGCCATGGAACTCATAGATCTCACCAAACCGTATGACGGCATTTCAGATCTTAGGAAAGAAGTGGAACGCATTTATGAAGAAAAAGGTTTTACGGAAGAAGAAAAGAACGCCCTGCTCCAGGATTCAAAATACCGCGCGCCGCTCCGTGATATCCGACGGTTCACGGAAAGCGCCTTAGGCCGCGCCATGAAAAAAGCCGCGGTAATCCGGAAAGAAATGCCTTTCTCCCTTCTTCTTCCGGCGAAACGTTTCTACCCGGGCTGCGAAGAAGGAGAAAAAGTTTTCATGCAGGGCATCATGGACTGCCTCATTGAGCGTGACGGCCACATCGTCATCATTGACTATAAAACGGATCGTACCGACTCCGTTGAAGAACTGCAAAGCCATTACAGAACCCAGCTTCTCGTCTATAAAGACGCGGCACAGCAGCTTCTCGGCAAGCCGGTCATCGGCGCATACCTGTGGTCTTTCCACTTGGGACAGATGATTGCCATCAAATGATATTTCAAAAAAGAATATTTCCAAATAACGAAACTGCCCCTATAAGTCAGATCCGAAAAATTCGGCTTATAGAGGCAGTTTCATTCCTATTATATTTTCTTTTTGCTTTTAGGCGCAGGGAGTTCATCAAACATCGCCTTGAATAATCCCGTTAAATACTTCTGATCATCTGCATGATCCACCAGTAACATTTTCCCCGCGCCTTCATAAGGCAGCGCATACTCCGCATCCGGCATATAATGTACTGCTGATTTTACAGGTTTTACAAGCAGCCTGTCATCATATATCCCTCCAACAATTTTGCCCTTGTAGTACAGAATATATTCTCCCATCATGACCCTGCAGCTTACATCCTCCAAATCAGACAGCTGTGCCAAAATAAAATTTAAATATTCTTTACTCGATGCCATATCATCCCTCCTTCATTTCTATCCGGCAGGAAACATCTTTCCCTTTATGCAAATTTATCCGTCTGCTTATACTCTCATATGCTTTTTTTGCAATCACCGCACCACATCGATTTCAGGCCGGCGGTCCCTGAATACATGGATAGTATCCCTGATTTGTTGAAGTATATCCGTATCTATTTCCCCGAAAGCAATCCCTTCTTCCGTTCCCAGACGGCAGACGTCATTCCCCCAGGGATCGAGAAGCACCGAGTTTCCCGCGTACTCCGTTCTCCCTGAAATTCCGCCTTGGTTGACGGCGCACAGATAGATCTGATTCTCCACCGCTCTTGCCTGCCCTAAAAGCGTCCAATGGAAAAGACGCGCCTTCGGCCAGGCAGCAGGGACAAAAAATAAATCCACTTTCCCTTCCAGGACGGAACGGCGCACAAGCTCGGGAAAACGGATATCATAACAAATGACCATGGAGCAGGGAATATCATCCAATGTAAAGGAAACCGCATGGTCTCCGCCTTTGAAATACATCGGTTCATGGGCATAGGAAAACCCGTGAACTTTGTCGTAATCAGCTGTTTTCCGTCCCTCCCTGTCAAAAACGAAAGAACGGTTATATACATCGTCCCCACAAAGAACAGCTGCCGAACCGCCTACGACATTCACATGGTGTTTTTTTGCGAAAGAAGACAAGAACGTTTCCGTCCGCTTTCCACCTTCATCAGCAATTGATTTCAGTTTGCGGGAAATATAAAACCCCGTGTTCCACGTTTCAGGAAGGACAAGAATATCCGGATTTCCCTCCATCGCCTGTTCCATCAATTCTTCCGCATGGCGGTAATTCGTTTCCACATCGGCAAGAACCGCCTGCATTTGTATAAGGGCTATTTTCTTTTTCATGAGATCTCCTTACGCTGCTGCATTTCTATTTCTTCATTATAAATAAAACAAAAACAAAATAAAACCGCCTGTTTCAAAGAACAAACGGTCTTATAAGCCAAAATTTATTTTTAGAAAGAGTATCGCGCAGAAAGGGTAAATGTCCTCCCGTCACCCGCATAATACTTATCAGAGGCGGATTCCTGATCATAGTATTCCCTGTCAAGGATGTTGTAAATGCTGAACTGGACAGAAAGATTTTTGTTCACCGCATAAGCGGTATCCATGTTCAAAAGGAAGTAGGCATCACGGGATTTGAATTTGCCGCTTTTCCAGCCCGGCTCATTCCTTGCGGAAACGAACATACTGTCCACATTCACGGTCCAAGGATGATTTGTGTACGTCACACCGGAATGGAAAAGGTGGCGGGGAATTTCATAATCTCTTCCCATGGCATAGCCATTATCCGCATCGGCCACTTTGCCAAGCTGCCAGGTATAATTGGCATAAACCGACCACAGACTGCTGAACTTATGGGTGACGGACAGTTCCGCCCCATGGGTCCTTGCCTCTCCTACATTTTTATATGTCTTTATATCAGCACCTTTAGCAGTTTTTCCGATAGTAACGAGGTCAATGTAGTCCTTTGTCCTCGCATAGAACAGGTCTGCGGAAATTTTTGTTTTTCCCAGGTCTTTTTTGATTCCCAGCTCCCAATTCGTCGTAGTTTCTGGTTTTAAAGAAGGATTCGGCTCATAACGGCCGCCATAGGACGGTTCCGCATACCGGTAGAGCTGGTAGAGAAGGGGCGGCGCAAACGATTTCCCGAAAGACAGGTACAGATTGGTATGATTATCCAGCGCATAACTGGCAGACAGCTTGGGCGAGAACTGGTGATAGGAATCAGATTCCAGTCTTGTCGGCGCCTTTCCTCTGTAATAATTATAACCGCCATATTTTTCATAATAGTCGTACCGTCCGCCGATGTACGCTGCCCAGCGGCTGCTGAGTTTCCATTTGTCCTGAATATATAAGGCCCAGGACTTCGCCTTGCCGCCGAGCCACTGATCATCTTTATTTCCTTTCACGGCACTGTCCCATGATTTCCAGTCAGAAACGGTCTTATAAATGGTTTCATCAAACCGGTCCTTCCCGTAAGAACCGCCAAAAAGGATGGTATGGCTGCCTGCGGTCCAGCGTTTATTCAGATCAAAATCCCACGATTTTGAAGGATAGGATGTCTTGCTGCCGGCACCGTCAAAAGTGCGGCTTGCCTTGACCGTCTTATCAGGCGTGATATATCCGCTTTTTGTGTAGTCGGTCATACCGAAATGGGCATGGATTTTATCCTTCTGATCATTGTAGGTAAGACTGTGCATGTCATAGACGCGCCAGCCCCTGTTGCCGAAAAACGTGGACGCCGGTACGCCTGACGGTTTGCTGAAACCCGCAGACAGGTACGAACGGGGATCCGTATATTTCCATGTATAGTTGGAATGGGTGAATTTATAAGTGAGCTTTCTGTCTTCCGTGAAATCATAGCCCAGATTGAAGCCATAGCTTTCGGACATGACTTCCTTCTTCCCCCGGTCGCCGATGATGTATTCTTTCCCGTCAGCAGTCGTGTCCAGAGAAGAAATATCCACGCCGGTAAAATTATTTTTTCCTTTGCTATTCTTTATGGCATAAGAGGACAGGTACGAACGCCAGCCATCGGTCATTTTATTTTCATAGAAGACACCCCAGTTCAATCGATCCTTCCGTCCGCTTGCCATGTAACTCTGCTTCACCGTGTTGTGGCTGCCGTAGCCCAAGTTTACAGCACCGTGGACGCCATTTTCTTTCGCCGACTTGGTCATAATATTGATGACGCCGCCAACCGCACGACCGCCATAGAGCGCCGACTGCCCACCGCTGACCACTTCCACTTTGCGGATATTTTCCACAGGAATCATATTCCAGTCCACTGTGCTGTTCCAGGCGGTATTCATCTGCTGTCCGTCGACGAGGACAAGGATATTCTTGGAATTATATCCACGGAGGTTCACGCTGCCTTCCACCGTAGTATCCACCTGCACACCGGTCGCCAAAGCGACGGCCTGTGCCGCATTCTGCACATTGCGGTCCTTAATTTCCTTTTCTGTCACGATCTGTACATTCGCAGGAACATCCTTTGTCGTTTCTGCCTGCCGGGTCGCCGTGACGGTGAGCCCTTTCAGTTCATACACCGGCAAAGGCGCCGCACTTGCGCTTACACCACCCGCGGCTGCCAATACAGCCAACATCATTCCATACTTTTTACTTTTCATCTCTTTATCTCCTTTACTTTTGCTGACAGGATTCTTAGATATAAAATAGCACAACTGCATATAATTGTTAATACTTAATAAATAATCAGGCATAAAATATATTTATTCCCATATCACGCAGCTTACACACCGCCGCCCCCCGGGTCAAACGTATTTATTCTTCCGCGCGCTCTTTTTTCAAGCCGCCATCGGCGTAAGGGATATAGATGGAAAGGATTCCGAAAATGGCCAGAAGCCAGCAGTACCACATATGGGGAATGATTTCCATCGCATTTATCACAGTACCATTTTTCGACGCCAGCGCGGAAGCGGTCAGAAGCTGGGCACCATAGGGAATAATCCCCTGGAACACACAGGAAAAAATGTCCAAAAGCGACGCGCTCCTGCGGGAATCTATCCCATATTCATTGCTGATATCTTTTGCCACACCGCCGCTGATAATAATTGCCACCGTATTGTTTGCCGTGGCACAGTCCGTCAGGGACACGAGCGCCGCGATGCCCAGCTGGGCGGATTTATTCCCTTTAATCATTTTGCGCAGTTTGGAAATAAGCCATTCGATACCGCCGTAGTAAGCAATCATTTCTGAAATACCGCCGCAGAAAAGAGCAAGGAAGAAGGCTTCTCCCATCCCCATAAAGCCGTTCCAGATATTCTGTGCGAAAGTAATAACCGTAAGCTCCGCCGATGCCATGCCGATAAATCCGGCAAGGAATATTCCTACAGTGAGTACGAGGAATACATTTGCCCCAAGAAGCGCCAGTCCAAGAACGGCAATATAAGGAAATACTTTAAGCAGGCTGTAATCAAGCTCCTGCAAATCAGCTGCCGCTGACGGCTGGCCGATAACAAGGAGAAGAAAAATCGTGAGAACTGCCGCCGGAAGGGCAATTCTGAAGTTCATTTTAAATTTATCTTTCAATTCACAGCCCTGCGTCCGTGTCGCTGCAATCGTGGTATCAGAAATCATGGATAAATTATCTCCGAACATAGCGCCGCCCACACAGGCCGCCACCATGAGCGCTTCAGAAATTCCGCTCTTCACGGAAATTCCCGCTGCAATGGGCACGATGGCCGCAATGGTTCCCATAGAAGTCCCCGTGGCCGTACCCATAAACGCAGAAATAATGAAAATGCCTGCCGTCAGGTATTGGGCAGGAACAAAACTGATCCCCAGATTTACTGTCGCGTCACGGCCGCCCATAGCGGCTGCCACGGCGGAAAATGCGCCGGCAAGGATGTAGATCATGAGCATGGTCATGACATTTTCGTTGCCCGCGCCTCGTGAAAAAATACCGAATTTTACCTGAAGCGTTTCATCTCCCATAAAGAAAGCGGAAAGAACCGCAATAAACATGGCCGTCACCGATGGAAACTGGTAAAATGCCATTTCCACGCCATGAATCTGAAAATAAATCCCCGCGCCGAGATAAATGACGATAAAAATTAAAAAAGGCAGAAGAGAGAGCGCTCCTTCCTTTTTGTGCCGATACCCCATCCGAAAATCCCCCTTTACGTTTTCACCCATTATAACAAGATTTACCCTAAAATAAAAACAGCTTGAAGCCTTTCGCCCAAAGCTGCATCGATAACAAAATATTTCTTCCGGTCTGCTACAGCAGCACCATTTTCAATCCGATGGAGATGAGAATAATTCCGCCGAGGACAGCAGCTTTATCCGCCAGCCTCACTCCGAATTTCCTGCCGATCATTACCCCGGCCACACAAGCCGCAAATGTTACTGCCGCAATAATGAGAGCACAGACAAATGCGGCCGCCAAGTCCATTTGCTCATTGGTAAACCCTGCGGAAAGCGCATCGATGGAAGTTGCCACGCCTTGCAGCAAAAGCGCTTTTTTCCCCACACCGGCCCGGATATGTCCCGCATCACCGGAAAATCCTTCTTTCACCATGCTTACGCCGATAAAGCAAAGAAGAAAACAGGCAATCCATGGGATATAGGACGCAAAGAATTGGAATACCTCCACAATGATATGCACACAGATCCATCCCGCCATAGGCATAAGCCACTGGAAAAATGCAAAAGTGCCCGCCATAAAACTGATTTTTTTCCATCCCATGCCCGGTTCATGAAAACCGTTCGCCAGAGAAACAGAAAAAGCATCCATCGCAAGACCGGCACCGAGGAGCACGCTGCTCAGCAGAAATACAAAGTCCATATTTTCTCTCTTTCGGAAAATAAAAAACCGGAACGCTATGCCCGGTAAATTTCCTGATCAGAGATCCCGCGCATAGCTTTTGCTAAACACGTGAGTCTCGCATTTTAAAGTAGAGCCAGACCATAAGGTCAGCATGTTGACTTACTGCACAGGATGCTTGCTACTCCCCCACTTATTGAGAATAATATCACCAAACCTGCTGTCTGTCAAGCAAAAAATCAGTATTCATCGTATTTCTGATACTTGAAATACATTATCATTTAGAAATTTTTATTTCGCTTCATCTAAATATCTTTTTAGTTCTGCTGTTATTGTGCGCAGTCCTCTGACACCCGGTACGCCCCGCTTTCTCATCTCGGAAAGAGGACAGAATGACCGGTCATAGGTTTTATTTCGCCTGATACGCATACAGTACCGTTCCCGTTTCTTATCTTCTTCTCGGCAGGGAATATCGACTTCCACCGCTTCACAGCGGTACAGGATGGTAGAGTAAGGCGCCGCCATATACATGTACACCGTGTCTCCCTTCTCGATATGTCCCGCCTGCTTCCATTCCACAACATCCGTCTTCCGGAATGCGGAAATGATGTCATAGTAATACGGATTGGCAGGTATGATCCATGTATGGGGCACTGTGTCCTGTTTTGCTCCGTCCTTCTTTTTCTGCGTCAATCGGTAACTTTCTTCCAGAAATTCCATAATCTGCCCGTCCGGCAGTGTATCGTCCAGAATCAGACTCACCCAGCTCTTTTTATTCATATGCCATGCGGGATAAATACCTGCTGTTCCGCAGAGCCTTTTTCTCTCTTCCGGCAGAATTTTCACATTGATCGCTTCTATAACCGCCCCGTCTTTTCCACCATCCAGTTTATTTTTCGGAATTGCCACAATGATTCCGTACCATTTTTTATTTTCATGATTTCTGAATACGCCATATCCGGGATATTTTTTCCACGGAAAATCCGGACGGTCGCCGTACCGCATCCTAATCATCTCCGCAATCCGCTCCGACTGGTCAAAAAGAAAAAGTCTGTCAGTAAAACATCCGGCGCCTATCGTTTCCAATATTTCCACATAACGGGCCCTGACCGTATTCACAAAGGCCCCCGTCTGATACGCCACATGGACGGGAAGATACTCCTCTCCCGCCGCCGTATCGAAAACGCGTCCGAAAACGTTCCCTTCAAGGCTGATAGAAATGTCCGCCCTGAAATCTCCATCCATAAATAATTGGGAATAATGGTACCCTTCTTTGTCCTTATGAAAACCGAACTCCGCCAGTTTCTCGAAATCCGGTCTTTTCCGTTCAAATACTTTTGCTTCCAACCCCATATCTTTCTCCTTGAAAATATGTTTTCTGTAATTACACGCAGAGAGCCGTCCGTAAAAAAGAGATTCCCGAAAGAATCTCCTGATCACACTATTCCCTTTTAGCCGGTTTGATCCCTTTCTCATAACTGGAGAAATCTTCCTTTATCCATGCCAAAAACTCTTTACATTCCGCCTTGAACGCAGGAGAAGGTTTCAATGCCAGGGCGCATCGGAATTCTTCTTCCGCACGCCGGCTTAAATTCTCCGCTTTTTTTACATCTTCTTCCTCCTCCGCGCAGTAATACAGGGCAAACCCGAGCCGGTAATGCCATTCATAGTTTTCCCTATTCCGATCCATGCGTTCTTCCAGAATTTCCAGCGCCTTTTCATACTGCTCCGTATTATTATAAGCCACGGCCAGCTCACCCATCAGGAGATCTGTCTTTTCTTCTTCGGGAAGAGAGGTAATGGCCTTTATGACTTTCTGCGGCTCGTCATTCACATACCATTCTCCAATCTGTTCCAGAAACGGCCGGTTTTCATCAAAATAAGCCTCCTCTTCCGGTGTATACTCCTCCTCCGCTTCACAGCAGATATACTCCATGACCATCCGGCAGAGATTTCCCGCCCTGTCGTAACCAAAGTACACGGGATAGCAGCCGTCTCCGAATCCGCTCTGTATCATGGGAAGCCGGTATGAAGTCCCCGGTATCGTGAAATTGATCCAGTCGCCCCCTTCTCTCTGGAACCGGGGCGCTGCTTCATAGCTCTTTGCAAATATATCTGCAAAGAAATCATCATATATATTTCCTTCCGGATTCTTTTCATACCAGTCACTTTCAAATTTGCAATAAGCGTCCCTTACTTTGACATCTGCCACGGTCGCCAGCCCTGCATCGACAGCGAATCCGATATAATCAAAATTTTTCCAATCAGACAAATCTTCTGTACCGGTCAGCGCCAATTCATAGTAAGCTGCTTCTTCCTCAGCGAAACGGATCCGTGTGGCAATGTAGCGGAAATTTCCTTCTTCCATTTCTGCCGCCAGTGTTTCCAGCATGAACGTTCCGACAGGAACTTTCTCCCTGTACGGCACAGTGTTTTTATCCAGATACACAAGAGGGTCGCATACAATGATCTTCCCTGTAGGGAAAGTTACGGTTCCCATGGAAAATAAAAACAGTTTCTTACCCTGAAACTCACTTTTTGCAAACAACTCTTCATAATCGACAGAGGGTGCCAGCATTCCTTCCTTCTTTAATTTTTCATATGCTTTCAACCATTTTTCTTCATCCGACATCTCTATCCCGCCTTTCCGATAACCCCTGTTACATTGATTTCATTCTATCATCCTCTTTTCTTACATGTCCACGCCTACACAAAAAGAGCCTCCTCACGGAGACCCTTTCATCAAAAGTAAGAACTATCCCTTAAAATATTTCACGCCTGCTTCCAGCAAAGGCTGGAATTTATTGCCGTAAATATTTTTCGCGATATTCGCGCCGTTTCTTTCCGTATGCCCCATCTTTCCCAGAACTCTGCCGTCAGGACTGGTAATGCCCTCAATGGACCAATTTGACCCATTCAGGTTGTACCGGCTGTCATAAGTCGGGTGGCCTTCACTGTCTGTATAAAGTGTTGCTACCTGTCCATTGGCAATAAGCGCTCTGATCTGTTCATCAGACGCAATGAAGCGCCCTTCCCCATGGCTTACGGGAATACTGTGCAGATCCCCCGGACGGCACAAAGACAGCCATGGAGATTTTGTAGAAACCACTTTTGTCGTTACATAATGGGACAGATGGCGTCCGATGGTATTGAATGTCAGCGTCGGCGCCTCTTCTGTCAACGGCTTAAATTCACCGTATGGAACGAGTCCCAGTTTGATCAGAGCCTGGAATCCGTTGCAGATACCGAGAACCAATCCGTCTCTTATATGGAGAAGTTCTTCCATGGCCTCCATGAGTTTTGCATTGCGGAATACGGCCGCAATAAACTTGCCGCTTCCATCCGGTTCATCCCCTGCGGAAAAGCCGCCGGGAAACATGACGATCTGTGATCTGGAAATACGTCTTGCCATTTCTTCCACGGATTCTTTCAGTTCCGCCGCATCTCTGTTTCTCATGATGAAGATGTCTGTATCAGCGCCTGCCCGTTCAAAGGCTCTCGCACTGTCCACTTCGCAGTTGGTACCCGGCATCGTGGGAATAAATACTTTCGGTCTTGTAATGGCGGTTTTCACGGCAAAGCGGAATTTCGGTTCCATTTCATCAATGACCGGAATATTTCCCGTAAGATCTTCCGCACGCCTTGGGAAAATAGGATCCAACGTCTTCTCATACGCACGAAGAAGGTCTTCCAGAGAAATTTCCGTATCCGCTATTTTCATCACCTCTCCGCCGATGGTGCCGAGAATTCTCGTGTGCGGCTGCTTTGCGTACTCTTCCGCCAACTCCGGCGCAGTTTCCACAATGATCGCTCCATAGAAGTTCCCAAAATACTTCGGCAGAGGCAAATTCCCCGTCGTGAAGTCCACGCCCAGCTTATTGCCGAAAGCCATCTTTGCTGCAGTCACAGCAACACCGCCATGTCCTACGGCTTTCATGGCCGCAATATTTCCTTTCTTCACTTCCTGATACAGGAAATCGGCATGCAGTTTAAATACGTCAAGGTTCGGCATTCCTGTCTCATCTTTGGGCATCCCGAAAAGCATGAGGGTATTTCCTTCCTGTTTCAACTCCTGGCTGACCGCTTCAGAAGCCTTTCCGGGAGCAACAGCAAAGGAAACAAGCGTCGGCGGTACATGGAGATCATTAAACGTACCGCTCATGGAATCTTTGCCCCCGATGGCACCGAGACCGAGAGCCGCCTGCATATGGAATGCACCAAGAAGAGCAGCAGCAGGTTTTCCCCAGCTTGTCCTGTCTGTCAGTTTTTCAAAATATTCCTGGAGCGTGAGGTATGCCCTGCGCCAATCCGCCCCCATCGCCACGAGGCGTGTCACGGAAAGAAGAACCGCATATACGGCGCCATGGAAAGGGCTCCATTCCGCCAGATCCGGATCAAAGCCGTGTGCCATGAAGCTTGCGCTGTCCGTCTGGCCCCGTCGTACAGGAAATTTAGCCGCCATTCCGTCAGCGGGCGTCTTCTGGTACCTGCCTCCAAAAGGCATAAGAACCGTCCCCGCTCCGACAGTAGAATCAAAACGTTCCACAAGTCCCTGCTGGGACGCATTATTCAGGTCACCCATAGCTTCTAACCACATCGCACGGATATCTTTGATTTCAGGACGGACAAAAAAGCCTTCTTCATCCGGTTGGGTAATATATACATCTTTTCTTTGGGACGCCCCGTTTGTATTAAGGAAGGCACGGGAAATATCGACGATCTTATCGCCCCGCCAGGTCATCACAAGACGCCCCGTATCATTCACATCGGCAATGACTGTCGCTTCCAGATTTTCTTCCGCCGCATAGGAAATAAAACGATCGGCGTCTTCTTTCCTGACAACCACCGCCATCCTTTCCTGCGATTCGGAAATCGCCAGTTCCGTACCGTCAAGGCCTTCATATTTCTTCGGCACGCTGTCCAAGTTGATGGAAAGACCGTCTGTCAGTTCCCCTGCCGCCACGGATACGCCGCCCGCGCCAAAGTCGTTGCACCGCTTGATCAGACGGGTCACTTCGCCGCGGCGGAAAAGGCACTGGATTTTTCTCTCCGTCAGCGGATTGCCTTTCTGCACTTCCGCGCCGCAGGTTTCGATAGATTCCGTATTCAGTTCTTTAGATGAGCCTGTCGCGCCGCCCATACCGTCACGGCCTGTCCTGCCGCCCACAAGGATGACCACATCACCGGCCTGCGGCCGT
Organism: Dialister invisus DSM 15470; assembly: GCF_000160055.1. NCBI lineage: Bacteria > Bacillati > Bacillota > Negativicutes > Veillonellales > Veillonellaceae > Dialister > Dialister invisus. Next base: position 1,825,674 of record NZ_GG698602.1, on the reverse strand, counting down.
TCACGAATGACATGGCTTTCCGGAGCCGCTGCTATAACAGCGCCGATTTCCATGCGTTTTGCCATGAATCCGGGGTGATAATATTCTTTCACTTCCCCTGTGGCAAGGCCAATCTGATTTCCGTAAGAGCTATACCCTTTCGCCGCTTCCACAACGATTTTCTTCTGCGGTAATTTGCCCGTAAGTGTTTCGGAAAGCGGTGTGTGCGGATCCGCAGCGCCGGTGACACGCATCGCCTGGTATACATAAGAACGTCCGGACAGCGGGTCTCTGATGCAGCCGCCGAGACAGGTCGCCGCACCGCCGAAAGGTTCGATTTCCGTAGGATGGTTATGCGTTTCATTCTTAAAGAGAAGGAGCCAGTCTTCTTCTCCATCGACAGTGTCAATCGTCACTTTGATTGTACACGCATTGATTTCTTCGGAAGAGTCCAGATTTTCCAGGCGGCCTTCTTTGCGAAGCGCCTTCACGGCCACCGTCGCCATATCCATGAGTGTCACAGGACGGCCGGTCTTTTCACCGTACATTTGGAGACGGGCATCTGCGTACTCATTCCATGCCTCTTTGATCGGTTTGGTGAAAATGCCGTCTTCAATTCCTACTTCGGTAAGTTCCGTGGAAAACGTGGTATGACGGCAGTGATCGGACCAGTAAGTATCAAGTACACGGATCTCAGTGACTGTCGGATCGCGCTTTTCTTCCGTCCTGAAATATTCACGAATCATAGCCAGATCATCATGGCTCATGGCAAGTCCCATGTCTTTAATCAGTCTGTCGATCCCGGCATCATCCAATTCACGGACACCCTCTACAACCGCTACAGGCTTCGGCTCTTCAACCGGCAGATCCAGGGTTTCCGCTTCTTCCAGAGATGCTTCTCTTGATTCCACAGGATTTACAAGAAATTTCAAAATTTTTTCCCGATCTCCGTCTGTAAAATCACCATGGAAAACATACACCAGAGCACACCGTACACGGGCACCGTCACGGCCTGTAACAATAGCAAGGCACTGTTCTGCCGAGTCCGCCCGCTGATCATACTGGCCGGGAAGGAATTCCACGGCAATCACCATATCCCCTTTCGGTAATTCCGCCTGCACGGAGTCTACCGGCGGTTCGGAGAAAACGGTCGCCACCGCCTTTTCATAATCGTCACTACTCAGATGATCCACATCATAACGGTGGTAAATGGCCGTTTCATGAATCCTTTCACCGAGAATTTCTTTCAGCTGGGCAGTCAGACTTTCTTCTCCCTGCCGGAAGTTTTCTTTCTTTCTCACGTAAAGCCGTCTAATGTCAGACAAAGTGCACACCTTCTCTTTCATATATTTTCCAAATGACAGAACGAAAATAAATGGAACAAACCTGTTTATACACACTTATATTACCACAAAGCTTTCCCCGCCGTCCTCATGTTTCCCCGCATGCGCCTTTTATTTCCGCAGAGACATATTTCTCTGCTGCACCTAAAGGAAAAGATAGCTCTGTCCAACAAAAAAGCACCCGCCGGGGATAGCGGATACCTTTGCATGTCTTATTGCGGGAAGCATTTCCTCTCTACACGGAAATGAGATAATAAAGAGCAGTATACAGGCGGCTTTACCTTTTCTTTCCATGCCGATACCGCTTTACCGCATCAGTAAAATTCATTCCGAAAATGCATCTCCTGTTTCTTTTATACATGGAAAAACCAATCCCATCCATCCATCATACGGCAGGGAATCCCCCGAGACTCCATCAATTGAAAAAACTCTTTTACTTTTTCCTCGGCACTTTCATAATTTTGACGCTTAAATCCCTCTCTCCAGATTATCATGCCTGTCTTCCTGCCGTTTTTTCGATACAGACGAATAAAGTACTTGGCGCCCCCACTCAGCGGGCGGCGGTATAGTAGTACTTTCCTTGCTTCCACCCGTTCTATATCGGACAGGGGACAAGAAGTTTCAAACACATTATGGATATACAGTATCTCATTTTCTATATGATAAGCGGTAAACGCTGTCCCCTGCCAGATATGGCGGAGCAGACGCCAGCCGTAAAAGGCAAGTACAAACAAAATGCCAAGAAAAAATACACTCTCTGCAAAGATGACAAATCCCACAAGCCACAAAAAAGGATCCATGATGTCCCTTTCCTTTCTCAAATCCGTTCTGATACCGGTATCCCATTCCGGCTACGTTCTTTTGCAGAAAATATATCCTCCGCTTGCGGGGCTGATTTCTTTTCCTGATCTGTTTATCCAAGAAAATCCCTGACCCCTGCTGCATAAAATGAAGTTTTCCATATCCAACTTATACTATGTCTTGTTTTTCACATGTTCCCATGCTGTATGAAGAAAACTCCGCAAAAAAATCTTTTTCACTACCAAATGCAGAATAAAGAACATGGCCGGAAGCGACAGGGATGAAGCAAACAGTCTGACTCCATAACCGCTATACAAATCGGGCATCTCTGCCGCAGAATCCACAATATATCGCAGCAAAGGGAAATACACTTCCACAAACCATTTCCACGCCGCAGGAAGGGCAAGCAGCAGAATCCCCGCCAGCAGGATCAATACAACAAGAACAAGTATCCTGATCTTCCATACTACTTCATCATAAATACGCGCTTTTTCTCCTTCTGTAAGCTCCTGCAATTCCGGCATGATCTGTTCCCACTGGCGAAATGTTTTTTCCCGCCCTGTTCCCAGATGAACCAGATTCCGCGACTGCCTGCGCCGCACCCACAGCCCCAGAAAGAGACTCATTACCCCCAGAAGAAAAGGCAGCCCCGCATAAAGCAGAAGATAATCGGGAGGAAATGATACCTCTACCGCAGACAGCACGGTCAGTCCTATCACCGGCAAGATGATGAGCAGTATCCCCATGAGTAGAAAAGGAAGCATGAAATAGTTAGAATACATCTGCCTCGTAAGACGCCACCCTTTCCCATACCCCATTGGCTCCGGGGACTGGATTCCACGGTCTTCCACCATCTGCACACGAACGATATATTCCGTTCCAAAAAGGCCCTTTCCCGTTACACATTGGTATTTTGAACCGATATGATCAACAAACAGCCGCTGGCGCCACGCATCTGCCACATAGGGCCCGCTTTCCTTAAACCAGAAAAAATGCATATTTACATGACGGTAATGTCTGCCCCTCATCCTCCGCGTCTGATAATCACGGAGCGTAACAATTTTGCTTTCTTTCCCATGGATACAAAACGGATCCACCCAATGGAGAAGGATATCACGCATGCAGAAAACGGAAAGGAAAGCACACACGGCCATCAGCCACAATGACTCCATTCCAAACAGGAAGCGGCAGAAAAGTACAACCGGAACTGCCAGCAGTATACTGGCGAAAAACAGCTTCCTCCAATCATATTCCAGATCTGTAGAAAAAAATGACGTAACATACCGCGGAGCAACTTTACGGCCAAAATACGGTCCATGGCTGGCCAGGTTCAATACGCCCAGCAGACAGATGATGCCTCCCGCAGTGCCTGCTCCCGTATCCATGGCAATGACAGTACCGCCTATTATAAAAGAGATGACAGAAAAGATCTTCCCGCCCGGCCCTTCGATGACATACCGGCAGGTAAGACAGAAAAAGCAAAAATACATAGTCAGCACAAGCCAGGATGTCATAGGCATACAATCTCTCAATGCAGCCATCATAAGACAGCCCCCTTTGTCCTATATTCTATAAAAACCATCATAACTTCTATATCATATGATATGCGCCGGCCTCCGTCAAAGATGCGGGAAAGTTTTCAAAGAAAGCAGGTGTATACGAAGCGAATGGGAATGGAGAATCCCATAACGCCACAGTCCGTAATCCGTCTTCCGCTTTCCTAAAACCGTACTTGTTTCAGTTATCATAAAAAAACCGGCCCCTTTACGGAAGCCGATTCTTTGCATGTTCTTCAATTATCCGAGAAAACCTCTCGTATTCTGCGCTTCTACCACACGCTGGAGCGCAAGCATATACGCGGCAAGACGATAAGTGACTTTATATTTTTCTTTCAGTGCCAGTACATCTTCATAGCCCTGGCGCATTTTAATTTTCAGCCGTTCATTGTATTCGTCTTCTGTCCAGTAGTAACCGGTGCGGTTCTGTACCCATTCAAAGTAAGAACCGACCACACCGCCTACATTGGACATGACATCAGGCAGCACTTCGATGCCTTTCTTTTCAAAACAGATATCCGCTTCTTCGGTGGTCGGGCCGTTAGCGCCTTCCAGTACCAGTTTTGCTTTCACCAGTTCCATTGTCTTTTCATTAAGCTGGTTTTCCATTGCCGCCATAAAGAGCACATCCACATCCTGAGAGAAAAGGGCCATATCCGGAATGATGGTTGCCCCCGCTTCGGTATAGCCTTTCAGGGATCTGCCGTGGGAATTTGCGTATACATACATCGCTTCGATATCAAGACCGTTCGGGTTGTACCAGGTACCGTTAATATCGCCGACACAGACCACTTTCACCCCCTGCCGGTGGATCAGGAGGGCCCCGACAGAGCCTACATTGCCGAATCCCTGTACGGCCATGGTGAGTCCGTCCATTTTTTTATGATTCTTTTCGCACCAGGTCTCCAGTGTAAAGAGAAGTCCTCGTCCGGTCGCTTCATTTCTACCGAGAGAGCCGCCAGTCGCCAGCGGTTTGCCGGTAACGACCCCCGGTTCCCATTTACCCGAAAGAGCGGCGTATTCATCAGCAATCCATGCCATGACCTGGCCGTTTGTATTTACATCAGGCGCCGGCACATCTTTGTCAGGTCCGATAATCGGGAAAATTTTGCGCACATAGCCGCGTGCCAGACGCTGGAGTTCGCGTTGGGACAGTTTATGGGGATCTACCTTGATACCGCCTTTAGCGCCGCCGTAAGGAATATTTCCGATCGCGTTCTTTATGGTCATCCATGCGGCAAGAGCTTTTACTTCATTCTCGTCAGAAGCAGGATGGAAGCGGATACCGCCTTTTGCCGCGCCGCGGGCTGTATTGTGCTGTACCCGGTACCCCGAAAACACTTCCACATGGCCGTCATCCATGGTAATCGGAATGCTCACGGTCAGTTCCCTTTCCGGATAACGCACAAATTCATAGTCATTCTTTTTGTAACCTAAAACTTCGGCTGCCTTGTCCAAAACATGGAGCATATTTTCATAAGGATTGTAGTTTGCCATTTCATCACCTCAAAGATAAAAATAAAATGAACATCTTAGATAAATATACCACTTTGCTTTCAGGATTACACTTAAATCGTCACATTATACCTTATTTGTATAATATAAATGTTTATGATGACAGAAAGTCAATCAGACACTCCCGCATGGGTTTCATGAGCCGAGCCGAACCCGCCAGCGGGGAATGCCATCCTCCGTCTCTACCCGTTCCAGTCCTTCGAAAAAATAATGATCGCCCAAATCTTTCCCTGCCAGCTGGTTGTGCACTTTCATCAAAAGCTCCCCGCTCGTGAAAAAGCTTCCATTATTTGCAGACAGCAGGGCTTCTATATCCGCCTGAAACAGGCCGTCTATCCGATTCTCCTCGTTCAAATCAGATTCATCGATCACCATTTCATTGGCAAGCAGTTCTTCTTTTCCGGAAAGAAACGCTTCATAGACAATATAGACTTTTCCCGCTTTCACAGCGGTTTCCTCCGGTTTCCAGTTCTTGCGGTTGTCTTCTATATAATTTTTCACATCTTCAGAAAAGGCAGCCGGTGATGTATATGGTTTTTCATCAAAGGCCCAATAAATATAATTCAGCAGTTCTCCCTCTTCACGAAATTTATGAAGGAATGTATCTGCTCCATCTTGTCCGCTTGCAGGCGTATGAGCTGGCTCCCCGCCATTTCCTTTATCCGGTGTATCTTTAAGTGTGTACAGCTTTTCCCAACCGGAGGTATCAGGAATGATATTCCGGTTTCTGTAATTTTGCAGCGCATACAGTACCTGCTCCCCAGTCTGCCTCGCTTTTCCGTAAATGACGCTTCCACCTTCTTCCGCCTTGCTGATTTCCAAAGTAAACAGATCCCCTTCATCATGAGCGGTCTGCATGAAAAGGCTGCCCATGACGGGCGCAGGCGGCGTCAGGATCAGATACTGCACATCACCTTTTTGCAGAAGTTCCATTGTTTTTTTGATATCTTCCGAGGCAAACTGTACAGTCGTATTCACATCCGTTTCCAGGCGCCACCGTTGTGATAATTTCCCCGCTTCCCTCCTCAACAGCGGCTTCTTCAGAAAATAAACGACGGCAAGCGCTGGAACCACGATCGGCAAAACAAGGGGAAGCACATAAGGAAGGCTCATAACGGCCGCTCCCTTCCGCTTTGCCATGGAATGCACGTTTTTATGAATCTCATTCACATTGTCCGCGCTGTGGTTCAACACATCAAAAAACGCCGGATCTTCCAGCGAAAGGAAAGAAAGACAGCAAAGGGCGGCACCTGCCAGAAGCCCTGTTAAAACCAATAATTGGAAAGTAACACGCCGGCATATCTCTCCTTTTTCCTGCTGCGTCAGGCACTCCATTTCCGGTATGCCCCGGCTCCATTTTTCAGCCCGTTCTTCTTTTGTCATTTAGCACCTCTTTTTCATAAACAGGATAAACCACTTATTTTCATCGCTTTAAGTATACCTTATCAGCAAAAACAAAAACTCCCCCTGCGGAGAGTCACGAAATCAAATCATCCGAGCAGACTGCGCGCTGCAATGACCGTAATCAGAAGCGGCAGGACAATTTGAAAATACGGTTTCAGCCAGCGGGGAATCTTCATGCCGTCGCCGGTATTCACTTCTTTCAGATAATGGTCGAATCCCCAGCCGTATTTCGAAACGCAGAAGAGGGCAAAAATCAGGGAACCGATGGGAAGCACAAGATTACTTACAATGAAATCTTCCGTATCAAGAATTCCTTTCGATCCCAAAATCTGTACATCAGACCACATATTAAATCCGAGAACACAGGGGATACTGCCGAAAAACACAAGCGGTAAAAGGATATAAACAGCCTTTTTGCGGCCCCAGCCGAAGTTATCCATACAGTTGCCGATAAGTGCTTCAAATACAGCAGTCACCGTGGAAAAACTGGCAAAGGTCATAAAAACAAAGAACAATCCGCCCCAGATCTGCCCCATAGGCATATTGATAAAAATATTCGGAAGCGTAACGAAAATCAGGGACGGCCCCTGATCCGGTTCCACACCGTACGCAAAGCACGCCGGAAAAATAATAAGGCCGGCGAGAAGCGCCACGAAGGTATCAAGCGCCGTAATTCGTACCGCTTCTCCGCCAAGACTGTTCTTCTTATCCATGTAACTCGCAAATATTTCCATGGAACCCTGGCCGACAGACAAAGTGAAAAATGCCTGATTCATAGCGGCTGCCGCCACATTGCCGAGACCGGCCTCAACTGCCCGCCCCCAGTCGGGAAGCAGGTAAAAGGCAATCCCTTTTTCACCGCCGGGAATCATGACGCTGTTCACCGCCAAAAGGATAATCAGCCCCAAAAGTCCGAGCATCATGAACTTTGTTACTTTTTCGAGACTGCCCTGCACACCGCCCGCACAGACCGCAAACCCTACAAGTACAGTAAGTCCCATAAAAAACATGAGTTCCACCGGACTGGAAACCATCTGTCCGAAAATATCCGCTACCCTGCCGGGCGATGCTTCCACAAAGGAACCGCTCAGGAATTTCCAGAAATAATCAACCATCCATCCGGAAATGGTGGTGTAATAAACCATAAGGATATAGCTGCCGATGAGACACACCCATCCGTGCAGATGCCAGTACGTTCCTTTCGGTTCCAACGTTTCAAAACCGCGGAGCACGCTTTTGCGGCTCGAACGGCCGACAGCCAGTTCCATCGTAACCACCGGAATCCCGAGAAGGATTAAAAACGCCAGATAAAACAGTACAAAAACAGCACCGCCATATTCTCCGGTAATATATGGAAACTTCCACACATTCCCGATACCGATGGCACAGCCCGCACTGACCAGGATGAAACCGAGGCGGGATTTAAAACTGTCTCTTTCTTCCATACTTCTTTCCTCCAAAATGCTTTTCCATAATCGGCTTTATATTTCCCACCCTACATCAGTCCGCGGATTAAAATGACAAGGATCAGCACCGGCAGGACATACTGGAAGTACGGTTTCATGGCACCCGGCATTTTGATGCCTCTTCCTTTATTCACTTCCGCCAGATAATGATCAAAGCCCCAGCCCCATTTGGTAACGCAGAATAAAAGGTAAACCAGCGCACCGCAGGGAAGAAGCAGGTTGCTTACCAGGAAGTCTTCGCTGTCCAGCACGTCACGGCTGCCGATGAAATGCATGTCTGCAAGAACATTGTACCCAAGGACACAGGGAATGCTGCACAGGAAAATGATGACTAAATTGACAAGCACCGCTTTCTTACGGTTCCAGCCGAAATTATCAATGGAACAGGCGATAAGGTTTTCAAAGACCGCCGTCACCGTAGAAAAGCTGGCAAAGGTCATGAAGACAAAAAACAAAGCGCCCCATAACTGGCCGAGAGGCATATTTACAAAGATGTTCGGAAGAGTAATAAAAATGAGAGCCGGTCCCTGATCGGGCTGGACACCGTATGCAAAGCACGCGGGAAAAATAATCAGACCGGAAATAAATGCCACAAAGGTATCCAGTGCGGTAATCCGCACTGCTTCTCCCGTCAGTGTAAATTCATCAGACATGTAGCTGCCAAAAATTTCGATGGCCGCGATACCGAGAGATAAGGTAAAGAACGCCTGATTCATAGCGGCTGCCGCCACATTGCCGAGTCCCGCCTCAACCGCCCGTCCCCAATCAGGAAGAAGATAAAAGGCAAGGCCGGGGGCACCGCCATCCAACATAAGGCTGTTGCCTGCCAGAAGAACGATGAGCCCAAGGAGTCCCATCATCATTACTTTCGTCACCTGCTCCACGCCGCGCTGTACACCGAACCCGCAGACAGCAAACCCGAGAAATACGGTAATCGCCATAAAGATGCCCATTTCCAGCGGGTTGCCGAGAAGGGACCCGAACACGGCACCTACAGCTTCTTTGGAAGCGCCGCTGAACGTGCCGTTGATAAACTTCCAGAAATATGCCAGCATCCATCCGGAAACAGTGGTGTAATACATCATAAGAAGATAACAGCCAAGGACGCAGAACCATCCATGAATATGCCAGAGGCTCCCCTGCGGTTCCAGCTTCTTATAGCCGAGCACCGCGCTTTGGCGGCTGCCGCGTCCTACCGCCAGCTCCATCGTCATGACGGGAATCCCCATAAGCACTAAAAATGCCAGGTAAAACAGCACAAAAACAGCGCCGCCGTACTGACCGGCAATATAAGGGAACTTCCACACATTCCCGATGCCGATGGCACAACCTGCGCTGACCAGAAGAAATCCCATGCGGGACTTAAAACCGTCTCTCTCTCCCATAATCCTATACTCCGATAACACTGAAAACAAATTAAAAACATGTACCCGTTTATAATAACTCTATTCTTCCATTCTGCCAATACCCATTTTTTCTATCCGAAGTGACATGAATTTTTTGCATCCCCTTATCCCTTTCCTTCCGGGAAAGCAAACCCGATCATTTTATGACGAAATTTTTGTTCCCATCAGGGAAATATGATTTCAGAAAAGGAACGTTTTCCGTTGTAAAGGTCTGCCCATCAAGATAAGACAAAAGATGCCCGCTTCCTTTTAAATGAAATGTGATTTTCCATGCATGAAGAAGCTGTCCCTTCTCCCCATATCGGCGGTTTACTTCCTTGCTGCCGTACTTGTCATCTCCAATAAGCGGATGTCCGATATATGCCATCTGGCTGCGGATCTGGTGTGTCCGTCCGGTGAGAAGCGTACATTCCAGAAGAGACAAATTCTGACCTGTCTTCACGATGTGATAGTCTGTAACAGCAGACTTCGCCCCTTTTTGCGGAACATCAGACAAAAATACTTTTCCCTGTTTCGAGTCCTTAAATAAATAATGAATGAGGTGTCCTTCCTTTTTCTTCGGAACCCCGGATACGATGCAGAGATAAACTTTCTCCAATTCCCGCTCTTTGATCATACGGTCAAGGATCCCTTTGCTTTCTTCATCTTTAGCAATTACCATGAGCCCGCTCGTATTAAAGTCAATACGGTGAACCATGTACGCGGACGGCTCTCCTTTGTCCGCCAGATATTCATTCACCTCACCAATAAGCGTCCGCGTTGTTTTTCCTGTACTGTCCATGCAGAGGAGCCCTGCTTTTTTATCGGCAATCAATATGTGCTCATCTTCATACACAATCGTGAAATCGCGCCTTTTTTCTTTCGGAAGGACATAGGAAACCACCCTGTCTCCTTCACAGAGCCGATATGTTCCGTCTTCCTTTTTCCCGTTTACTTTCAGCTTTTTTGTGCGGACCGCTTTCACCACCATCCCATGGGGCCAGTGCTCTATTTCTTCCATGAAACGGTCAAGGCGTTTCCCCGCATGACGCCCCTCTATTCTGAATTCCTTCATGCAAACTCCCCTCCCGAAGAAATTACCAGTACTTTATAAATAATATGCCCAAGATCCAAAATATAATCATAATGGCGTTCCATCGCCACAAATGATTGTCCGATATATATCCTTCCGGTTTTATAAATTCTTCCTGAACTGACTCTTTTTCACAAGCCCGACTGTCTTTCTCCAACCGGAATAAAGTCCACGTATCCGTCTTCACCTCATATTCCAGCGCATATATTACCCCGGCTTCCACGGTGACCGCCGGCAGTGTTTCCACCGTATAATGGAACCAGACGGCCTCATTGTGCCATGTATGCACAGGCCAGTCCGCCCGAACCTCCATGCTGTGCATCCCCGGTCTCACATAGACCGCATGTCTCCATGGCCATTTATAGAGGAACGTATCTGCTTTCTCTCCGTCCACTTTCAGGATCCGTACGGAAGAAGTACAGCTGAATCCCTGAAATGATTTTGTCCGCAGCCGGATGACCGCGCTGTTCCTATGCCGCTCCGCCAGCTGGTTCCTCTGCCGGACCTTCCAGCGCCAATGTAAAAAAAGCACCAGCACGCTGGCAGATATAACGCACGCCAGGAAAATAATCTGATATTGATCCGGATACATAACTTTGATTTCCTTTCCTCAGACAGGGAAACGGTGCCGAACGACACGCCTGTACATATCCATGAACAGGTATAGCCGCCTTTCCCCGGCTTCTTTTTCCGGCGCAGATCCGCCTTGTTCATCACAGGCCCCCGGTTTTTGTATATTCTTCCAAGTGGAAGCAGCCATATTTAGAAGAAATACTCCCAGCACAGGCAGCAGGATCCTATTTTCCGCCGCCATCCGTGCAAAACCGGATTCATTCATATCTGCCAGAAGTCTGCAAAAGAAATACATGCATCCGACGATCAGAATAATATTCCACAAAACTTCCGCCCATTGATTCCATTTCTTCCTTTTATCTTCCGCCATGATTTCCTCTTGCACTGCCGAAAGTCATCTCTCCTCAAACCCATGCAGCAAGTCCAAAATCTGCCTGTCCGCCGCTTTTAACCACGCCGCGGAAGATACAGCCTCCCGTCCATACGCTGCCATAAAGAAACCGAACAAAAAAGAATGATAGAAAGACTTCCAATCCCCCAACACTCTGTCGGCAGCGTCCAGCAGGCGCTGCGTCCCTTCCTCTCTATCTCCTGTCTTTCTTGTGTACAGAAGTACCATTCCTGTAAATACATCAAATCCGAAAGGGGTGAAATCTTTTCCAAAATACCGGGCAAACGTTTTATACTTTCCCTGCCCCTCTTCCATGCAGCTGTCATAAGAAGCGGCATAGGTTCCTCCATTTTCTCCCAATACCAGCGGCGCCGCCAGTGTATCAAGGCAGCCCTTCCCGTCTGTGTCACAGAGAAACTTTTTTTCATCCTCTTCCATGTACGTATTCAGCAAAAGGAAAATCATATTTTCCAGAACTTCCCTTTCTTCTCCGCAAACCGCCATGGAAGAAATCTCATTCCGGAAATCTTTCAGCACCTGCTCTGCCGTTTTCAGAAGTTCTTCATCCTGCCGGCGGTGAAGCCATTTCAGAAAAATCATTTCTTTCCTTTCTATTTTTATCAAGAGTTCTCGAATTCCGCATTTCCATATCACTCCAATTATATATCACCGACATAAAAATAAAAAACAGCCTGCCCGAAGCAAACTGTTTCACTTGAATCCCGTTGGATCATCATACCATAGTCCTGATCCCCACAGCAGCATCATTTCCCGCCGATATGTTTTTCTTCCGGAAGGATGCGGAGCCGCTTCCCGCAGTAGGGGCAGCAGTCCTCCACCGCACCCGGAAGCAGATGGAACCGTTCGTTTCCGATGTTCTGACTGATTTCCACCTTGTACGGCAGTTCCCTATGGCAGAAAGGACAGGTCCAGTACTTCAGAAGCACATGATCCATGGAATGGAAAACGGTATTTTCCACATACCCATATCCACAAAAAGACAACCCGAAAAACAGAGAGGTCAGAATCTGGTCCATACCGCGCCCCAGCCATTCCCGGGACGATACGCCCAAAACAGCTTGGCACAGCGCATCCCATATGAGGAACAGAAATGTGCCCCCTATGATCCCCGACAGGCACATGCCCAACACATGATTCCTGTGATTTCGCATAATTTTATCATACGCCCGGCTGATAAAGGGATTCTCCAGAATCTTTGGTTCTGTAGTTCCCCTGTTGATCCGGTTCCGGTTCTCTTTTATTCTCTCGAACAACCGCCTGTACCAGGGCTCCATTTTTCTGATTTTCCTATTTCTCCGCATCGCCTGCGCTCCATCATATTGATCCGATTTCCGTCACTTTACAGGAAAATCGGATCATTCGTCTCAGCCTGATTTCTTTACCAGACGGTACATATTCAAATATAATTCCTGCGCATTTTCCTGTGTGTCTTTCACATCGGATGCAGCGGGCACGGGATTTCCGTTCAGATCATATGACGCCACATTCTGATCCAGCAGGCGGTATCGAATTTCACTGCCCAACTGATCCGCACCCACAGCCAGCTCCGATTCCACAATCGCTTTTACGATACGGCCGTTACCCAGAGCGGGATAATCAAGAGGTTCTGCATAAACCTCAGTGTATACCTTTCCGCGGATAACAGGAAACGTTCCCGCGGGAGCATAATCCTGTTCCACCGTTTCCGTATCCGCATAGATACGCTTCGTGCCGTCCATGTATACCACAGCATACCGATCATAATCATTAAATAATTTATCCGATTTCACAAAAGCGGCGGACGCCGCCCCCGGAAGCAGGACAGCGCCTGCCAGTAAAAAAGAAATGATTTTTTTCATCGCTTTCCCTCTCTCAATACTTACTTTTTGCCGACACGGACAAAGCCGCCGCCAAACCGGGTCGCATGAAGCCATTTTTCCAAATCAAAAGGATACTCTTTCCCTTCATCCCAAAGAGTGCAGATCGTTCTGCCTCCGGCTTCTTCCATTCTTACAAGAATCATCCAGTGCCAGTGATAAGGAATCGACTCTCCCCCGCTGTGGAGATTTAAAAATCCGACAGGCCAATCTCCTGCAAGACCCTCTTGAATAAATTTTTTTACTTTTACAAAAGACGGTGCCAGCATACGGATAGAAGGAATGGAAATCATTTCCGCTTCTGCAGAAAGGTTTTTATCACTGAAATAATGATTCAATCCTTCCATAAGCCATCTTGTCTTGTACAAGCCGTGAAGATGAGGTGTTGCATACGGCCATATTTCAAGCATCTGCTCCACAGCGCCGTCTTTCGTAGTGATTTCCTTTTTCTCCAGTTTCCTTTGCGTATAAGCGGCCATCATGGAGCCCACTGTCGGCCCGCAGCCTGAGATCTGCTGACGTTTCTCGGGATACCAGTCCTGATCATATCCTTTATGCGCACTTCCGTCCGCTGTCACCGTAATCCACTCAGGATGACAAATTTCTGTCATACTTTCCTCTTTCCTGCTAAAACTGCGTTATCATTCATTTCGTAAGGGAAATCCCCTTATCCCAGTTTCCCCTATTATACCATTGCAAAAACAGCTCTTTATCCCTGTTTCGGCATATGCCCTTCCAGCAGTTTCCGCACAGCGTACCCTGCCATCATCATACCGGATACCGGAGGAACAAAAGATACGGACCCCGGTGCGTGATCTTCGCCGACTATTTTACAGGGAACTTCTTTGGAGTACACCACGGGCAGATGGCGGATTCTCTTTTCTTTCAGTACCTTCCTTATCTTTCTCGCCAGATGGCATACCGATGTTTTATAAATATCTGTGATTTCAAGCATTTCAGGGTGAAGGCGGTTGCCTGTCCCCATGGAAGAAATCACAGGGATATGAAACCTGTCGCATTCACAGATAATCGAAATCTTCGCAGGCACGTCATCAATGGCATCAATAATAAAATCGGCATGGAGATTTTCAATAAATGACGTATCATCAGGGCGATAGTACACAGGCAGTACTTTTACATCACAATCGGGATTCACCCGAAGTGCCCGCTCCGCCATCACATCCGCCTTCAAGCGGCCAAGCGTGCTTACATCCGCCACAAGCTGCCGATTTACATTGGAAATATCCACACTGTCCTTATCAATAAAAATCAAATGCCCTACACCTGCACGAACGAGCGCTTCCGCCGCATACGACCCCACGCCGCCGAGTCCGAAGACCGCTGCCGTTTTCCGCGCCAGCAGTTCCACTCCATCTTCGCCGATCATCCGCGCCGTCCTTTGAAATACAGGATTCATCCTATTTCTCCGGAACAATTTCAATCCAATAATGATCCGGATCGGAAATAAAATAAATGCCCATGGCGGGATTTTCATAACAGATGCAGCCCATTTCCTTATGGAGCGCGTGGGCGGCTTCCATGTCCTCCACGGCAAGAGCCAGATGAAATTCATTTTCTCCCAGATTGTACGGTTCTTTTCTGTCGCGCAGCCAGGTGAGTTCCAAGGTATGCCCTGTCACGCCGTCGCTCAGATAAACGAGTTTAAAAGAACCGTCATCGGCCACCTTTTCCCGGACAGGCTTCAGCCCCAGCGCCTTTTCATAAAAAGAAATGCTTCTGTCCAGATCAAGGACATTAAAATTGTTGTGATTAAAAGTGAATTTCATAAATCCTCCATTTATCTATATCGAAAATATTCATATGAAAAGTATATCACAATTTCCCTCTCCTAAACAGCGGACATCATGCTTTTCCATACCATCATTTTTCAAAATATGCTATATTAAATAAGATTATTATTGCAACACTGATTACTATGTAACCGGCACAGAAAGGCGGAATTTGATGAACATCATTGATGAATTGGAATGGCGCGGCGCAATTAACCAGCAGACAGATGCGGAAGGACTATACAAACTGGTAGACCAAAAATCCATCTCCCTGTACTGCGGTATCGATCCTACGGGAGACAGCATGCATATCGGCCACCTGATCCCTTTTATGATTTTGAAACGGTTCCAGCTCGCCGGCCACCATCCCGTCATCCTTATCGGCGGGGGCACGGGCGCTATCGGCGATCCCAGCGGGCGTACCACGGAGCGTGTCCTCCAGACCGCGGAACAGGTAAAGCATAATGCGGATTCTCTTACAGCGCAGATGAAAAAACTCTTCGGTGAAGACGGATCCTTCACCATGATGAACAACTATGACTGGCTCTCAAAAATCAGCCTGCTCGACTTCCTCCGAGACTACGGCAAACTTTTTAATATCAATACCATGCTGGCGAAAGACGTAGTCGCCTCCCGCATGGAAACGGGCATTTCCTTCACGGAATTCTCCTACCAGATACTCCAGTCCATCGACTATAAAATGCTTTATGAAAAATGCGGCGTCCAGCTGCAAATCGGCGGTGCCGACCAATGGGGCAATATCACAAACGGCATCGAACTCATCAGAAAAACAAATGAAACCCATGAAGCCTTCGGACTGACCATCCCCCTCATGCTCAAAGCAGACGGCACAAAATTCGGCAAGACTGCCGGCGGCGCCGTGTGGCTTGACCCGAAAAAGACCTCGCCCTACGAATTCTACCAGTTCTGGTTCAACCAGGATGACAGGGATGTCGTCAAGTATCTGAAATATTTCACTTTCCTTACGAAAGAAGAAATCGACACCCTTGATAAAGAAGTGCAGGCACATCCGGAAAACCGCACCGCCCAGAAACGTCTGGCGGAAGAAGTCACCCGTTTCGTTCATGGAGAAGCAGGACTGGCACAGGCTCTTAAAGTCACCGCCGCCCTTTTCTCCGGTGATATTGCCGAACTGACAGGCGAAGAAATCGAAGGCGCTTTCCGAAACACCAAAGGCGGTGAAGTGGCTTTTGCTCCTGTCAATATCGTAGACGCTCTCGTGGAAGCAGGTGTGGAAAAGTCAAAACGCCAGGCAAGAGAAGATATCACCAACGGCGCTGTCCGCGTAAACGGTATGCAGATCAAAGATACGGAAGCATCCATCTCCGCCCACCCGAATACGAACGGCCGCTTCATCATCATCCGCAAAGGTAAGAAAAATTATTTTTCCATCGCAGTAAAAGAATAAAAACGGCTGCCGTCCGGCAGATTACAGCAAATAGAAAAAATAAATTCACAGTATGCAAAAAGGAAGACTTGTTGTCAATAAAGACACCATCTCTTCCTTTTCCCGTTACTGGGGCAATAGTATCCCCAGCGTCGCAATAAAAATAAATACACCCCACATAGCTGCCACCAGCTGCAACCCGAACTTTTCTTTCTTCAACTTTTCTTCCATATACGGCAAATTATCAGCAGTGCTGTTTTGTAAAACAACTTTTCTTGTTTCCGCGAATAACAAAAAATTAAGCCCAAAAGTTATAATGAGTAATATAGCCGCGGTAAAGAAGCCTTCAATTGCCAACTTCCACATGCACACCCCAATCAAAAAATATATCGTAATTGATGACCCTAAAAGTGCTATACAAAGACGTATGGCAATAATTTTCCAAGTAAGATCAAATACACTGCCACCTATGTGAATTTTTCTAAACACCCACAACAAAGTAGAAACAGCACATGCCACGAAATAAATTAATATGTATCCATCCACTTATCCCACCTCAAAAGCTGCCGTGCTCCCTGTCTGTGTTTTCGTCACCCTCAACTTGGCGGGAATACGTTCTTCCAATCCTCCCACATGGGAGATCAGTCCGATCAGGCGGTTCTGCCCTTTCAATTCCTGCAGTGTCTTCATGGCAAGATCAAGGGATTCGGAATCCAGACTGCCGAAACCTTCATCAATAAACATGGCATCCAAATGGACACCGCCGGCATATTCCTGCACCACATCCGCCAAGCCGAGAGCCAGAGAAAGGGAAGCAAGGAATGTTTCCCCGCCGGAAAGGGTGGCCGCCGGTCTTGCCCTACCCGTATTGGCATCATACACTTCCAAATCCAAGCCTGCTGTTTTTCTGGCATCCGCTCTTTCCCCTCTTTTCCGAAGCAATTCGTAACGGCTGCCGCTCATTTCCATAAGGCGCAAGTTGGCTTTTTCCGTGACTGCATCAAGCAACGCTCCCAAAACAAAGCGTTCCAAATTGATTCCTGTATCTTTTCCTCTGGCAATATTCCACAAATTAGAAATAAGTTTATATTTCTTGTCAATTTCCTTTTGCTTTTCTGCTAATTTTACCAATTTATCCAAAGTTTCCTGTTGCTGTTTTAATTCCGTTTCCATAGCCGCTTTTTCAGTGGTTACCGTTTCTATTTCATTCAGCAATGCTAACCGCTTTTCTTCCCAAATCTTCATATCCGGCTTAATCTGATCTTTAGTAGCCGCCGTTTCATCTTTAATTTTTTCGTTTTCCGCATGGACAGCCCGGTCATAAGCGCTTAACGATTTTTCGTAGCCTGCCAGATTATTTTGTTCTTTTCTGTATTCATCGCATTGTTTCAAACTTTCAAAGCCTGCCCGCGCCACTTTTTCCCGGAGCAGCTTAACCTGTTCCTCTGACTTTTCGCGGAGCTCTTTTTCCTGTTCTCCCAAAATTTCTTTTTGTTTGCTGCTATTTTGAAATAATAATTCCGCTTCTTTTTGTATCTTTTCTGCTGATGCTAAAGCCTTTTCGAATGTATCAATTTCTTTTTGGATTTTCTCTATTTCTTTTTCCAGGATTTTTAAATCTCTATATCCATCAGGAAGTGTCTTTTCAAGCTCATCCAAAACGGCAGCGGATCTATCCAGATCTCCTTTGGCAACTACAACTTTTTTTATTCTGTATTCTTCAACTTTTTGTTGATCCTCTTTACTTGCCGCTTCCGCTTTTTTCATCAGAAATTCTGCATCTTTTACATCTTTTTCCGTCACATGGTCATCTCCGGACAGCGCAGGATGAGGATGTTCCAAAGCGCCGCAAACCGGACAAGGCTTGCCGGACTCCAACTTTCCAGCCAGCACAAAAGCCTGTCCATTTAAAAACATTTGGTTCCGACAAAGCCAATTTTTACGAACTTCTTCCACCTGTTTTTCTGAAACTGCCGCTTTTTCCTGAAGCTGCTTTTCTTCTTTTACAGCGGTTTCATATATTTTTTTATACTTTTCTACATCACCTGCTGCTTTTCCGTAAGATGCCGCCGAATCACGATATTGGTTTAATTTCCCTTTAGCTTCTATTTTTTTCTTCTGATCCACTTCTTGTTTTTTTAATAGTTCAAGCTCTTTATCAGCCGCCTCTTTTGCTTTTTCTTTTTCAGGCAGTCCTTTAAGAATAGATTCCAAAGCAGCATTAATCTTTTTCCACTGCTGTCTTGTACTTTCAGCAGCAGCCCACTCTTCCGATACCAGCTGGGATGCTTTTATCATTTTTACAGTTTCCCGAAGTTCGATATTTTCCTTTTTCCCGCGTTCCAACTGTTTCAATTGTTCAATTGCTTTTTCCATGCGTCCGAAAGCATCAAAAAGTTTGCTTGCCCCTGCATACTCCTTTTGGAAAGTCTCCTGTTTTATCGATAAAGCTTTCGTCACTTTCTCCTTTTCAGACAAAAGTTTTTTATTCTCCTCAATTTTTCCTTTTAATGCATCATCTTCTTCCACATGACAAGTTTCAAGTAAAGTCACTCTTGTCTGTTTCCCCTGTTCATAATCACTTTCCAGCTTTTTTGTTTCTTCCTGTAATTTCTTTTCAAAAGCAAGGTAAATACCTGTTTGGAAAAGTTGTTCCATGATTTTCTGCCGGTCCGACGAATCTGCCAACAACAGTTTACGAAAATCTCCCTGGGGCAGCAGGATAATCTGCCGGAACTGTTCCAATCCGACACCGAGCAGCTCTTCTACAGCACTGTCTACCCCCTTTGAAGTAATATGGGCTTTTTCTCTTCCTTCTTCATCTATTTCATAAAAGTCCGCTTTCCCTTTATGCTCTACAGGCTTGCTCCTGTTCCCCTTCTGCCGCTCCAGCAGCTGCGTGGGACTTCGATAGATACGGTAATGCCTGTCTCCTATGGCAAAATCGAATTCCACATAGGTTTTTCGGTCATATCCCACATAGTTGCTCCGCAAATCTTCTCCCGATCGGACGGCGCCGCTGGTTTTTCCATAGAGCGCGTAGCACATGGCGTCAAGGATGGTGGATTTCCCTGCGCCGGTAGGACCGCAAATGAGAAAGAGCGTATGATTCCCCAGAGCGGAGAAATCCAAATCCTCCTGGCCTGCATAAGGGCCGAAAGCACTGAGCCTGAGTCGTTCCGGTCTCATCAGTCGTCCTCCTTCCGCAGATCTTCCCACAGTTCCTTCATGTAGTTTTCCTCTTCTTCCGTAAATTCTTTATCCTGGAATTCCTTATAAAAAACGCGGAACATATCCAAAGGATCTACCTTTTTCATGAGGTCAAAGCTTCTTTCCCCGCTTCCGCTGTTCATCCTGCGATGGGACTGTATCGTCATCATACGGGGATATTTTTGACGGAGCCGCGCCATAGCATCAATGACAGGCCCTTCATCCAAGAGCTCCGCCATGAGGAAATCCTCACTTTCTCCCTTGATAAGATCATCAAAAAAACCTTTTATGATACGTACGTCATGACGGGGTGAAAGAGAAATGAATGTGGTCTTTACCTGCCCTGCTCCGTCTATTTCTCCTACAATGACTCCTTTTTTCTGGGTGGCTTCGCTGAAAGAATATTTCAAAAGACTTCCGCTATAGCGGACATTTTCCTTCCCCCCCGCCTGCTGAGGGCCATGAAGATGTCCCAGTGCCGTATAATTGTACGGCGCAAATATATCCGCGCTGATAAGATCCGTCCCCCCGATTGAAAGAGGCCGCTCCGAGTCACTCGCAGAGCCGCCCGCCACAAATTCATGGGCAATGGCGACTTTCCTTGCCGCATGTCCTATCTGCCGTAAAAGGAAATCCGAGAGCACCCGTTCCGCTTCCTCATGAGTATGGACATCGGCGGAAAGCGCTTCCCGCACCTTCCCCGGTTCCGCATAGGGAAGAGGGGCAAATGCCACTTCACCATCATCATCCTTCAATACGACAGGCTCTAAAGTGTGGTACAAGTCACCGCAAAGGAATAATCCGGTGCCGCGTAGAATGCGGCTGGCAAAAGACAGTCTTTCAGCGCTGTCATGGTTGCCGCTGATTACGATAAAAGGGATTTTCCGCTTTCCTGTGATTTCAGAAACCATTTCATCAAAAAGCTCCACCGCTTCCGCCGGCGGAACGGAACGGTCATACACATCTCCTGCCAGCAGGATGACATCCGGCTTCTCTTCATCTATCAAAGGCAGAAATTGATTTTTCAGAATCCATTCCTGTTCTTCCGTAAGATATTCCCCGTAAAATAATTTCCCCAGATGCCAGTCGGCAGTATGGATAAACTTCATAATATTCCCATCCTTATTTTTCCAATAAGTACCCTTCACTCATAAAGTGTGGCTCTTTCCCCCAATGATAATTGATCCAGACAAAACGGAGAATCCGGTTTTCATTTACACGGTACATCATATTTTCCGCCGTTCCCTTTTGTCCGCCCGCTCCTTTTTCCTTTATTTCCTGCAAATACGGCCGGATGTCCAGACGGATCATTTCATCCCCATTGGTGATAAGAAGTTCCCCATGGTTTTCCGTTGTATCCGATCTGAAATGAATAAGCCGCCGGTATCCGGTGACAGGAATTTCATTCCATTCATAGCTGCGGATTACCCGTCTTTGATCATAGTCAGATCCCAGCAGTTCTGTGAAGCGGTCATCATTTCTCAGCTGTTCCACCACAGGAAAGCGCCATGCCCCTTCACTGTACTTTAGATAATCATAAGCGCTCCGCAGTACTTCCGCATCTTCTTCAGAAATAGAGACCGGCAGTTTTAGATTTCCATCGCTTATCATTTGATTTTTTACCAGTACCCTTTCCAGGCGGCGTCCCTGGTCATAAACAGGCACATCAATAAGATTCAGCGGGGTCATGCTGCACAGGACGCCAATAATCCCCGCCAAAAGAAAAAGCGGGCAGGCGGCTCTGCGGAAAAAGGCAAACGCGATGACCGCCAGACCAAATCCGCTGCATATCATCGAAGCATACCGCGCCGCCGTCAATCCATAAGCCTCAAAACGGATATAAATACCAAGCGCCTGCACAACCATGACGGGGAAAAGCGCCAATGCGCCATATTTCAGAAACCGTCTGCTGCCATTGTCTGTCTCTTCATACAGGCAGAAATAAAATAAACTGAAAACGGCGACAGCAAAGGAAGCATACCAGTTCATTTTCCCCACAGGCATTTCCCAAAGAAACAGGATTTTCCCTATATATCCGTAAAGAATCGCCAGCAGAATTACATAAGCCGGCAGAAATACCCGTTTCAGCAAGTACAGGAAAGAGGCGGAACGCGGGCATTCCTTTTCAGAGGGAAAGCAGGACAAAAATACATTGATCCCGACAAGCACAAAAGAAAATGCACATAAAGCATATCCCCAGTTCCAAGCTATAGGAACGAGGAGCGCGTTAATGCCCAGAAGACAGATTCCACCCAGCCCCATCGTCAAAACAGCAATTCCGAACGCTTGGACAAAAGACACAAAAACGTGAGGAAACAACCCTGTTGCCATCTGCCTTTGCAAGAGGAAAAGACACAGACATGGCAGAGAAAAGGAAAGACCTGCCACATACATGGCAAAGTAATGATTCATCGGCATCATATGCCAGAGAAAATAAAATCCTGCCAGTGCGGGAATATTTACCGCCTCATAAAGCAGGGAAACCTTATGCTTCCATTCAAGCAGAAGCCGCCAAAGTACGGAAAATAAAATTGTAGATCCAAGGGAAATCAGAATATATCCCAGAGAAACAGGAAACAATTCATCAAAGCTCGTTTCGCCGGGCATGTACGCCACACGGCAGAAAACGATAAGAAAAAGAAACAGGGAAAAAAGAAATGCCGTGCGGAAACGGAGCAGCCCTTTTGCGCCGCGGTCCAGCATCTGTTTCACTTTTATTTTTATTCTTTCATTCATCTTATTCCTCCTGCCGAAGAGAACGCAGCAAAGCAATTTCCTTTTTATATCCCGGAAGTTCGTTAGGTGTTTCCAGAAAAAACGGCAATTCCCTCATGGCCGGATGATTGATGATCCGCGCGAAAGCCTCTGTGCCGATCGTCCCTTCTCCTATTTTCTCATGTCTGTCCTTATGGCTGCCCAAAGGATTCTTATCATCATTCAGATGGACTGCTTTCAACTTTTCCAGTCCGACAATTTGATCAAACCGTTTCAGAACGCCGTTCAGATCATTCACGATGTCATAGCCGCCGTCATACACATGGCAGGTATCCAGACAGACACCGACATGGTCTTTTCTTTCTACACGGGAAATTATTTCCGCCAGCTCCTCAAACGTACGGCCCACTTCCGTCCCCTTTCCCGCCATCGTTTCAAAAAGCACGGTAGTATTCAGGCCTTCCTGATCCATAGCATAATTCACCATATCCGCAATGAGAGGAATGGCAACAGCCGTCCCCTGTTTCAGATGGGCGCCGGGATGGAAATTATAAAGACACCGCGGCAGAAGGGACACCTTTGCCAGATCTTCCCTGATAGCAGTCCGCGCGAACTCTCTGACTTCTTCTTTCGTTGACGCGCCGTTCATCGTATAGGCGCCATGGCAAAGTATCTCTCCGAAACCGTGGGTATCCATCCATTCTTCCAGCTGCCTTATATCTTCCTTTGCTAACGGTTTTGCCGCCCCGCCCCGGGGATTGCGGGGAAAAAACTGGAACGTATTCGCTCCGAGTTCCGTCGCCGTCCTCGCCATATGGTAAAATCCTTTTGTAACCGACAAGTGGCACCCTATGGTAAACATGGCCACCTCCATTTTATTTTCTTTTTATTATATCAGAACTTTCCTTTCCCTTGACAAAAATGACAATCTTTTCCTGATGTTGTAAAATAAGAATGTTATATTATACTCAAAAATGGACATCCAAAAATTTGTCAAAAGTGAGGTTATTATGAAACATACAAAAATGACTGCCCTTCTCTGCACGCTGGCTCTTTCCGGCTGTATTTCCGCCACTGCTGCCCCACAGGCAGGCAGTACCCCCCTGGATCCATACCGTGCTGCCGTTCAAAAAATGAAAGACTTGGAAAAAGCGGAAAAGAAGGGAGAGCAAAGCGCTCCTGCTCCCGCTGCAGCGGCCCCTGCGGGTGATGTGAATTATACAGACGCCCTGCTGAAAGGCCTTGACATGACAGTAGCTGACGTACAGGCTTCCGTAGAGTCGGGTACCTTTAAGAATCTTTCCCCCGAGGCACCGAAGCCGGTTGTCGAACAACCGGCCGCAGAACCGGAACCGGCAGAAGAGCCCGAACCAGAAACGGAACCCGAACCGGTTTCCCCGCCGGTAAAAAAATACACCATCAGCCAGGGCGAAGCAGCCAATGAGCTCTCCAGCGACGGGAACTATGAAAATGGAGTTTACACTTCTGATAAAGCAGATGAAAATGCTCTCCGTGTCCCCATGGCATACATTACCGCCCCCAACACACAGATTACAAAAACAGGTGATTCTACCGATGTAGACAGTTCCAGGCTTTACGGACAGAATGCCGCTTTCCTTGCCACCCACGGCGGACGCGCGGCGATGACGGGCGCCCGTATTTCCTCTTCCGGCATTGGATCGAC
Source organism: Dialister invisus DSM 15470 (assembly GCF_000160055.1). Classification (NCBI taxonomy): domain Bacteria; kingdom Bacillati; phylum Bacillota; class Negativicutes; order Veillonellales; family Veillonellaceae; genus Dialister; species Dialister invisus. The sequence goes on along the minus strand of NZ_GG698602.1, from coordinate 1,801,484 downwards.
AGGCGCTTACGGTTACAGCAAGAGCACCTATATCAGCCTGAAGGATTCTTCCGTTGTTACTACGGGAAATAATTCCGCCGGCACCGCTGTTTCCGCCCGTGCCATGATGAAAGTGGAAAACTCCACCGTTTCTACCACAGGTGACAGTTCTCCTGCCATCATGATTGCTGACGGGGGCGGTATCCTCATCGCGGACGGCGGCTCCTTTACCACTTCCGGTGCTATGTCGCAGGGCATTTATTCCAAAGGCGACGTTACCGTCACCAATGCTTCCGTAAACGCACTGAACGCAAAAGCAGCCGTTCTTAAAGGAAATAATACAATCACCCTTTCGGGCACGATCCTTGAAGGAAAAGAAACAGCGGATACCATTCCTTACAATATCGTTCTCTTCTCTGATGAAAAAGATATCGGCACCATGGGCACCCAGCATTTCGATGTCCGCGGCGGTTCTCTTATTTCCCACAAAGGCGGCATGTTCTATGTAACCGCCACCCACGGTAAAATCTCCTTAAACGGTACCGCGATCACCATGGACGACCCTGCGGCAAACCTTATTACCGTCGCAGGCAATGACGGCGCAAACGGCTGGGGTACGCCGGGACGCAACGGCGGCCATGTGGAACTTGTCGCAGACAATCAGGTTCTCACCGGAAATATTTCTGTCGACTCCATTTCCAACATCAACATGACGCTGAAGAATAATTCCACCTTTAACGGAATGATTTCCATCGTCCCCAATGCGGAAGGCGGCGAAAAGTACAAAACAAACGCCGATGTCTTCATAGCGGCAGGCTCCACATGGAACCTTACAGGCAACTCCACGCTGACAAGCCTCTACAACTTAGGGACGATCAACTACAACGGTTATACTATTACCCTGGCTGACGGTACAGTCATGAAAGCATAAACAGTGCAAAAGAACGCCTCTCTTCACGGGAGGTGTTTTTGATTGCTTTCTTACAAAAAATCCTGCTCCACAAGAATGGATGCAGGATCGTGCACTTTATTCCCTTATCTGGCTTTCAGGAGCTTTTCCTCAATTTCATTTTTTGCTTTCCGCACAAAAGCAAGTATCTCTTCATTAAGCGGATAGCGGATCACACAGCCGGGAGATAAAATAATTTTCCGTCCCCCTGTCTGCCTGAGCGTTTTATAAATGCGGTATTCGATCTCATTCTTTCTGCCGCCGGTGATATCCATCCGCTCCAGCCCTGCCATGATGCATTTCCCCGTAAGCGCCTGCGCCTCGCCGATTTCAGGCAAAGATTCCCAGGCATGCCAGTTGAAAATCTGCACCGGATACTTCCTGAGCAGGGGAAACATGATGTCTTTCCCGTGAGCGTGGAGCACATTGCACCACCCTGATGATGCGGAAAGCACCGCCAGATCATAAGGCATACCGTACTCACGGTAAAAATCCTCTTCTCCGGCCGCATATGATGAAAGCTGGGTCGCAAAGAAAATGCCGTCCGCCCCCATTTCAATGACCCGCTGCACCAAAGCGCAGGTGCTCTCCGTAATCGCCCGAAGTCCCGCCTTGACTTCTTCTCCAAATCCCTCTGCCACATGTCTCATCAAGTCGGGACAGAGTTTATATGCCGTCGTCAAAGGACTGAACACGGTAAAAATCACCGGCACTGTGCCTCTTGTCTTATCCAGAAGAAGCCGCAGATATTCCTGTTCTCTTGCCAGAGCACCCGCATTCACCGATACCGGTTCCAAATCAAGCCAATCCTTTGGTCTGTGGACAGGTGTAGAAACGATTTTTGCCGCGCCGCCACCAGCGATTTCCGAGTAGTCCGCCACGGCACCAAAATCTTCAACGCTGTACATGCCGTTGTTCATCGTCTTTAGAATATCCACATCGTACGTTTTACAAAAACCGTAAGTCTGCTCCGCATTTTTTACCGGATCCAAATCAATAAGCGGCAAGTGGGACCACAAAGAATACGGAACCGTATCGACATCATCCCCGCGGATAGCGGCGGCAATTCTTTCCATTTTAGTCATCACGGTGATTTTCTTTTTCATATTTCCTCCAAAAGGGAACCGGACAATTCATTTGATTTCTTTTATTATAACGATTTCTCCTGAAATATAGAATCTTTCCAAATGAAAACGCCCTTCCCTATGAAAGGCGCTTTGTCTTACTTATGTGCTTTTTCCCAGTCCGCTTTAAAACGGGCAATGCCGATGTCGGTAAGCGGATGCTTAAGAGTGTCCATAAGCACCTGGTACGGAACAGTGGCAATATCTGCCCCCGCCAGGGCACATTGTGCCACATGCTGCGGCTTGCGGACAGAGGCAGCAATGATTTCCGTTTTGATCTTGTGGAGACGAAATATATCGGCAATCGTCCGAATCAGTTCTACGCCGTCCCAGCCGATATCATCGATACGTCCCACAAAGGGACTGACATAAGACGCCCCTGCACGGGCTGCCAGCAGTGCCTGCCCCGCCGAGAAAATCAAAGTCACGTTAGAACGGATCCCCATGTCAGACAGGGCACTCACCGCTTTCATGCCTTCTCCCGTCATGGGAATTTTCACGACCACATGGGGATCAAGTCCGGCGAGAACCTGTCCTTCAGCAATCATCTCTTCTGCTGTTTCAGAAAGGACTTCCGCTGATACCGGACCGTCCACAATCGATGCGATTTCTTTAATCACCGTATGGAAATCCTTTCCTTCCGCCGCGATTAGTGACGGATTTGTCGTCACTCCGGAAACGAATCCCATCGCTTTCGCTCTGCGGATGGCCTCCACGTCAGCCGTATCAATAAATATTTTCATTTTCTCGCTCCTTCATTTCCTGCCGGAGCCTCCGGCTTGTCATAATATCATTATGATACTGCTTATTCCTTTTCTTTACCACTCCAGATTCTTCAATTAATTGTATTGTCTTCTCAATTAATAGATTGTCTCATGACTTATGAAATATTCATAACCTTTGATAAAAGGATTCCATGAGCTATTGGACATTTATAGAGTAAAGCGTATAATTTATATATAAGTAACAAATTATATATTATGCCGAGGAGGCTTTTATGAAACTCACGCTTCTTGCATTGACCTATTTCCAAAAGACCGCAGAGCTCCAGCATCTGACCCACGCGGCGGAAGCGCTTCACATTTCCCAGCCGTCTCTGTCCCACACCATTAAAATGCTGGAGCAGGAGTTGGGCGTCCCCCTGTTTCGCCGATCCGGAAGAAACATCGTCCTCACCAAGTACGGAGAAATCCTTCTCAGCCATACAAACAGGATTATGAGCGAACTTAAGCATGCGCAGAAAGAGCTGGAAGACACCAAAGAAGCACAGGACATGACAGTGACGATTTCCATTTTCGCCGCATCCATGATTATTCCGGCATTCCTTACGGAATTTAAAAAAGAACATCCCCATATCCGTTTCGAAATCATCCAGCAGCGGGACCGTCAGGAAATAAACCATCACTCCCGTGTGGATCTGTACCTGTCAAGCAGTATCAACCCCATTGATACGGATCATTCCATCACACTCCTGAAAGAAGACATCCTTCTCGCCATGCCCGATACGAATCCGCTTGCCTCCCATGCCTCGGTTAATCTGGCAGACTTTGAAAAAGCGGATTTCATCACGCTCCAGCAAGGCGTCGCTTTAAGAAATATTACAGACTTTTACTGCAGGGCGGCAGGTTTCACTCCTCATGTCATTCTGGAGAGCGACAACCCCGGCACCGTACGGGAATTTATCAAAGCGGGTCTCGGCGTCTCCTTTGCACCGAGAATCACCTGGTACGGCGTCGGCGGCGACCATGTAGCACTTGTTCCTATCGCTACCCCAGGCTGCCAGCGGTACATCAGCCTGTCATGGGACGAAAACACACCCCTCACTCCGCCGGCAGAAGAACTGAAAAATTATTTCATTAAAAACTTTAAACGTTTCGCCGAACAATATGCCGGTGTAAACAGTTCTATATAACCATCTGCCATAAAGGAGCTTTCCATGAAAAAATTTTTCGCCGCCATCTTAACTGTCTTTCTTTCCCTCGGACTCCTTACCGCCTGTGGAGGAGGACAGCAGCATGGCGCCTCTTCCGCGCCGGCCGTTCAAAGCGTTGAAAGATCAGATACAGGAAGTGCAGATAAATCAAAAAGCCGCATCAGGCAGAATAAAATCTACACGGATTCCGATGCTGTTCAGAGCAGTGAAAATGCTAACAAAGGGAGCACGAACAAAGAAAAAATCAGTCGACAAAGTTACACAGGCTCCACGTCAGTTTCCCAAAGCGGTGAACAATTCAGCGCAAAAAGTCCGGGCAACGCGGAAATCCGTGTAGAATCGGATCAGGCCTATACCGATAAAGATCATGTAGCGGCATATATCCATATCTACAGGAAACTGCCGCCCAACTATATCACCAAGGCGGAAGCCAGAAGCTTAGGATGGAAAGATAAGGGGACACTTGATCAAGTCGCTCCGGGAAAAAGCATCGGCGGCGACCGCTTCAGCAATTATGAAAAAATCCTCCCTGACGCTCCGGGGCGCAGCTGGAAAGAATGCGACATTGACTACGTCAGGGGGAACAGGAACGCAAAACGTATCTGTTTCTCCAACGATGGCCTTATCTACTACACCTCATCCCACTATCAGGATTTTGAAAAAATATATTAAGAGATTGTCCTATGCAGATCAGACTTGCTCCTGAAAACTTCAAAACAAGAGAAACAGCCCACACCTACCTGAAGGAAATACTTCATCTCCCGGACTATTACGGCAGGAACTTAGATGCCCTCTACGACTGTCTCTGTGAAATCATTACGAAAACCACGATTACCGTTCCCCGCGTAATCGCTTCGGACGGCTACCTTGGGGAATATGGAAAAACAATGATTGCCGTTTTTCATGACGCTGCTAAAGAAAACAAAAAATTACAAGTAAACTTCGAGTAATCCTTTTCTACATCCGGCACTGCCCCTGCCGGATATTTTTTTGTGAAATACTTTTAAGCAGCAGGAGATATTCCGTCCCATATGAATGATGGAAACCGGTTTTATCTTGGGAAATATGTTTTGCTAAAAACAGTTCCCCCTTCCGCCTATCCATGATATGATTGACTTATATTCTGATAGATGGGAGTTTGCTATGTCACAGAATCCTGATTTTGAAGAGACTTCTCTCTTTGATCTTTTCCCGGCAGAAGAAAAGAAAACTGACAAAAAAGAACAAAAGAATGAAAAAACGGAAGATGCCGCACCGAAGGACGGAAGAGGGAAAGAATCGGCGGTAACGGCTGTAAAAGCAATCAAACCTGAAACGGCGCCCGAAAAAGAAGAAATACCGGTTCCGCAGCTGAAAGACTGTCCCGTTTCAGCAACACCCGCATGGACGGAAAAATTCTGGGAGTATGATATTACAAAACCGTCACAATGGATCCGTGACGATATGAAAGAGCACATGGTGGCAGAAGGGTTCACCAAAAGAGAAGCCAACCACATCTTCAGGGGTCTTGTATTTAAGGAAAAAATCTTCAATACCAAAAACCAGGCTCTTGCTTATTTGAAAACGGTTCCTACCACGTATGCGGTCAAGTATAAAATCGGAATCGAACCGTCTCCCCGGATGGTGTCTTTAAAAAAACGGCTGGACGACAAAAAGGCACGCCTTGAAGAATATAAAAACGATCAGGCCATGCGGAAGTTTCGTACGGAATTTGTTTCCTGCCCCGTATGCCGTTCAAAAATCAACAGCAGATATTTTACACCGCCCGCCTGTCCGGTCTGCCGCTGTGACATGCGTGCCGAATCAGTCATCCATACTTTGGAATCGCTGGAAAAGGCTGTCGCCGATTTGAATAAAAGATACGAATACGCTGCAGAAAAGCATAATTCCAGATTTACCGGCGGCGAAAAATGGATTATCCGCACGGTAAATACCCCTTCTCAGGATGAAAAAGAATAATGTTCCTATTGTTGCATAATTAAAAACCTCTTGATTCAAGGCGACCCCATAAAGCCATGGAAAAAGCATAGCAGAAATTACTGCTATGCTTTTTTCCATGAACCAATACAATATATTTGATACTCTACCAAACTTACTCATTCAAGTTTTTTACTCTGTAATAATGGTAGTAATGGATATAATTTCTTATTTCAGTTCTTTAAAGTCATAAACAAATATATCTACAGTAGCATTTCTATATCTGGTTTATAGAGAAAGTAATATATAAGATATCTATTTTTATCTTATTATCTTCAACCTGTCATACTCTCTTTTCTGCAACTTATCCCTATTTTTTACAATCCTCATTCATTTTTAGTTATGATAAGAAAGAAATTAAAGAATATTAAGTTATTTACAGAAAGGAGGCCCCTCGCTTCGACAACCAGACACCGGTACATATTTCATTTTCACTTAAATTGTACTTATATTGAAAGGAGTTTCCTAAAATGGATGTCAAAGAATTTATGAATTCTCCCATGATGTGGATTATGTCCAGTTTTATGATCATCAATATTCTCATCATGGCGGCTGTATTTATGCGCCAGGCGTTTAAAGCCGCCGAAGAAATGGGCATGGAAAAAACCGAGTGTATAGCAGGTCTCCGTTCATCTATGATTACCGCTATCGGCCCCTCCTTTGCACCAGTCATCGTCCTCATTGCTTTAATGGCAACTATTGGCGGGCCTACAGCATGGATGCGTATGAACGATATCGGTGCTGCACGAACTGAATTAGCTATGGCACAAATATCCGCCAATATGGCTGGTTCTTCCATCGAAGGAAATGCGCTCTCCTTGGCTGGTTTCGTATTTATTCTCTGGGGAGCAGCATTAAATAACTCAGGCTGGATTATCATCGGTGGTTATGGTGCACCCTTCCTGGACAAAGCAGTCATCTATCTGAAAGAAAACTTTAACGCCACTTGGATTAAATTACTGATGGCAGCCGCTTCTTTTGGTTTGTTCGCCACCTTGCTTTCCAATTCCATTATCAAGAAAACAATCAGCCTTAATAATTTGTATGCCGCACTTATTTCTTTCGTTGTTATGCTCATTATTGGTAAAGCATTTGCCAAGTATAAACGACTCCAAGAATTCAGCCTTGGCATTGCAATGTTAGTTGGAATGTTTGTTGCCGCATTTTTCTTTTAGCCGGAGGTATCTATTATGAATGAACAAACAGCATTGAATAAATTTAACTCCTCTATTAAGACATTGGGGTACGTCTTCGTTACCATTGCCTTGCTTTGCAACTTTGTCCCCGCTGTTTATGCATCCATTACCACTGGTGTATTCCCTGCAATAGGTGATCTTCTTACCCTTTGGGTAGCAGCTGCATCTGCCTTCGGCGTCGGCTACTTTGTACAACCGATCTCCTTCTTTCCCATGGCAAATATGGCTGGCAGCTTCATGTGCTGGATCGTCGGCAATGTCGGTGAAATCCGTATTCCCGCCGCTACGATGGCACAGAACGTAACCAATGCAGAACAGGGCACACCCAAAGCGCAAGTCATCTCCACCGTGGGTATTGGCGGTTCCATCATTGTATCTGTTTGCATGATTACACTTTTCACTCTGATCGGTGCTTCCATTATGCCCCTTATGCCGAAAGTTGTTTTGAAAGCGTTTGGATTTGTTCTCCCCTGTGTCTTGGGCGCTGTTTATGCTTCTTTAGCAAGTAAAAATATTATATTAGGCGCCATTATCATGATTTCCTCTATTGCAGGCAAAATGCTCTTCCCCATAATCGGCATCCCTGGTGGACTAATTATGCTCCTCAACATTATCTTAGCAGTCATCATTGCCCGTATATACTTCATAACAACACAGAAGACCGGGGCTTGATCCAGTATTCTAATAGAATCACAATTAAATTCTTTTTTATGTAGATATGCAATAATAGAAACAATCTGCTAAAATAGCTTACCATCTCCTCATATCTCTCCAAGTTTTTGGAGAGATATTTTCCTATATGCACCAAATTTCCCCTTATAGAAATTTACTATATCTTTTATTGTACCAAACTAGGATTACCCAGTTTATATCCAATCATGTTGCTACAATACGATATCATACTTGCCCTATTCCAAAAGAAGAAAGTTATAAAGACTTTTGTTCTACCACAAGAACCGGGGTAATTTCACGCAATCACCCATCAGTCCTTCTTTATCCTCCACTATAAATCCAATACAGCCAGTGATGCCATATAAAACGCATAGCTACCTTTTTAAGCAGCAAAGTACGTTGAGAATCAATACCTACACAAATGCGACCCTAACTACATTCCATAGTTTCTCTTTATCTCGAAGTCATTATCTTAACATATTAATATCCTTATATAATAAATCTTGCCAATAACTCCAGATACCAGACAAAAAGTTAAACAATAAGCCAAAGAATACGGCAAAAAAAGCATTTAAAGAACCTTGTTAATTCTCTAAATGCTTTTGTGCTTTTGATTTTAAACAATTATTCTAAACTATTCTAAATTAAAGCACACCTTTATCGTAGAGGCCTTTAATCTTCTCGTCGTTATACCCAAAGAATTCTTTGAGGATTTCTGACGTATGTTCACCTAAGCATGGAGCAGCCTTTTCTGCCCCCCCTGGTGTTTCCGATAGTTTAATCGGGGTATTAACCGCTTTCACATCACCTATCTTGCTATGCTTCAAGGTAACAATCATGTCACGGGCCTGAATACACGGATCCTCCAGAACTTGAGGCACATTATTGATAGGTCCTGCCGGAATACCTGCATCACCAATCAGCTTAAGCCATTCTTTACACGTCTTAGTAGGAAAGACCTTAAATAATTCTTCATTAAGAGATTCTACATTAGCCGTACGAAGTGGATTTGTTGCAAAGCGTGGATCATCGGCCAGTTCAGGTAATCCAATCAGGCTGCTGAATTTCTTAAACAGGTTGTCATTGCCAACAGCAATCATGATATAGCCATCAGAACATTTCACTGATTCAAATGGAGTAATGGAAGCGTGGCGGTTACCAATAGATTTCGGAATTACACCGGCATTCAGATAGCGGACAATCGCATTTTCAATAAATTGCGCCTGGCAATCCAACATAGAAATATCAACCAGCTGGCCTTTCCCATCTTTTCCTCTAGCAATCAATGCCATCGCTGTGCCAATTGCCGCATACAATCCTGCTACAATATCTCCTTGTGAGATACCGACTTTCATCGGAGCGCCGCCTTCTTCACCAGTAAGAGACATAATACCGCCCATGCCTTGGACAATAACGTCATATGCCGGAGCCTTTGCACGAGGGCCAGTACGCCCAAACCCTGTAATCTGTGTATAAATCAAGCCGGGATTAATTCCTTTAAGAACCGTATAGTCAAGCCCCAACTTTTCCATAGTCCCACCACGGAAATTTTCTAACAATACATCGGCTTTCTTAACCATCCCTTTCAAGATTTCTTTACCTTCTTCGGATTTCAGATTAAGCGTGATCGAACGCTTGCCACGATTAAGATCCATGAAGTAAATACTTTCATCTTCCATGTAGGGAGGATAGGCACGAGAATCATCCCCATGACCTAATGCTTCAATCTTAATCACATCAGCTCCCATATCCGCTAAAATCATCCCAGTAAATGGAGCGGACAGCACACGACTCATGTCAAGAACAACGATACCTTCAAGCGGCTTAGACATAAACACAATCCTCCTTATACATAAAGCACTAATAAAACACCTTTGGACTTCTTTCAATCCACTTATGTTTTTATCGTAAATCAAAAAAATTAATTATTCAATTTTATTTCTATAAAGTGCAAAAAAAAGGGTGTAAGTTGCATTAAATAAATTCAACAAAAACAAATATCTTCTCACATATTCATTCTGTGTAACAGAATTTTCTTCATACTTCGCATGCTAACCTCTACTTTTATTGTATAATAAATAAACGGAACTTTCATCTTCCTTTCCTAATCTAAAGTCATCCATAAAATGGATTAACTTAATATCAGTTATCATCCAGAAAGTGAGGAATGACCTTGTACGATTCTCTAAGCAGAACTTTTGCCGGCATCCAATATGTCTGGCTGGGTATTTCCATTTTTCTTTTGGTCCTGCTTCTCCTAAGTAGGACCAAAATATTCCGCAATGCACTCAGCCAGGAACGTTATACCAAACGCGAATACATTATCTTTACCGTCATTTTTACTATTTTAGGCCTTTGTGGTACCTTCTGGAATTTCAGAACCCCTGGAGGCATCATGACTTTCCGTGCAGTTCCTATTATGCTCAGCGGATTCATTGGTGGTCCGATTGTTGGCACCATCACAGGGTTGATTGTTGGTATCAATCGTATTTTTATCCTTCAAACAGCCACAGCTCCTATTAACGGCGGCCTTTCCATTTTACAGGGAATTGCTGCCGGCTTGCTCTCCCCCCAAATAAAAAAGCACTCTTCCCAACGGTGGATGTGGGCCTTATTTTACAGTATCGGCATAGAAATTGTCTATTGGCTATTTTATGCCCTCTTGACATGGCCATATGCATACATAAATACCAAAGATTTATTATCCTTAGTCGTGCCTATAATTGTGACAAATACACCGGCAGTTGCTCTTTTTATCGGCGTATTGGAAGCCACCACCCGCCAACAAGACTCAGAAAAAACGGAAACTGCAAAAACTGCTTTTAATTCCGCTAATATGCTTATCCAAACAATCCATGATGAAGCTCACGGTTTCGATTTTTCCAAAACCCCAAGAATCATAACGACTGCTCTCCCTCATTTGATTTGGTCTGCCATTATAACAAACGACAATGTATTTATTTCCACCAATTACAAAAACCCACGCAACCAAAGCCAAGGAGACGCGGAAACCTCTATATTGCTTTTACAGAAAACGCTGCCTTCCATGCCCCATTTGCTGCAACTCCGCATTGAAGGAAAGACTAAGACTATCTGCCGGATCTTTGCGTCCAATCCGACCGACACACCGCTAAGTAAGACAGATAAAGAATTTCTGAACGGTACAGCACGTATTATTGAATTAATACACGAGCATGAAGAATTAAAAAAAGAGAAACTCCTTTTACAAGAAGCGGAAATACGGGCACTTCAAGCACAAATCAATCCCCACTTCCTTTACAATACATTGAATACAATCAACTTTTATGTACGCAGCGATCCTGATATCGCGAGGAATCTTCTCAAATATCTATCCGATTATTTCCGACATACATTAAATAATCCTTCAAAAATGATTCTTCTTTCTGAAGAAATATACGACATCACATGTTATGTGGAATTAGAGAGAGCCCGTTTCAGCGATCGTCTTCAGATCGAATATCGTATTCCTCTGGAAAAAATGAAGAAAATACAAATTCCACCATTACTTCTCCAGCCCTTAGTAGAAAATGCCATCATCCATGGCATCCTGAAAAAGCCGGAAGGCGGCAAAATCATCGTCGGACTCCATGAACATCCTCATCTTTATAAAATATTCGTTGCCGATACAGGTGTCGGCATCCCGCAGGATAAATTGGGAAAGCTGCTAACCAGTCACAAACGACGTGATAACATCGGCCTTATCAACGTACATCAAAGACTTCTGTCAATCTTCGGTGAAAAAAGTCGGCTTCATATTATAAGCCGTACAGGAAAAGGAACTGTCGTCTATATCATCATTCCAAAGGAGGGAGAGCATGACAATACCGACAATACCGCAAATTAAAATTTTGATTGCAGATGATGAATTACCAGCTAGAGGTGAATTGAAATATGAACTTTCTACGATTCCCAATGTCAAAATTGTCGGAGAATGTTCCAACGGGAAAAGTGTCCTTGATTTTCTGAAAACTCATCCCAATGTAGATCTTATCTTTTTAGACATCGAAATGCCTGTCATGAATGGGTTGGAAACCGCTAAAAAAATAGGAGAAATGGACATTCCCGCAAAAATTGTTTTTGCCACCGGTTACGGCCAGTTTGCCATTCAGGCGTTTGATCTGGAAGCTTTTGACTACATATTAAAACCTTATGATGAAGAACGTATCAGGCGCATCGTCGATCGATTACAAAACAGATTGGCTGAACGGGAACAAAATAGAGCACCAGGAGAAATCACTGCGTTTTCACAAAAGATTTCATTACAGACTATCGACAGAGTCGTCATAATTAATCCTGTACAGGAAATTGTTTTTATCTGTACTGAAAAGTCAGATTGTTCTCTTTTTTACACAACAAAAGGCATTATCACATCCAAAATAACTCTTCGTGACAGTGAATCTCTCTTAGAACCAGTAGGTTTTTTCCGTACGCATAAAGGCTATATCGTCAATCTGTCCATGATACAGGAAATACATCCCCAAGATAATGGGACACTTCTCTTATCTATGGATTATTTCTCCCGGGATAAAGTTCCTGTTTCCCGTCATTATCTCAAAGATTTCAAAGCAATCATGCATATGAAATAAGCTTTCTTATTCGTATTTTCGTCAAAATAAATAGTAGATACATACTTTTAACTCGTATAACTTTACATACGCCAATACTTTATCCTGTTTCTTTTTCTAAAATGCTCCACAATAATGGTGTAAGCCGTATCACCAATAGTATTAACTGCAGCACGAAATATATTAAGAATGTAATCTCAATTGAAAAGGAAAATATGAGCATACCCCTTTCAAATCCGATATCCCCGCCCCAAAACGAAAGATGCCTGCCGTGAATATTCCACACCGACAGGCATCTTTTTTTCTTAGTGTCTTTAGACTGTGCCAGGCATGGGCATGGCACAGAAAACCACCCGCTATGCGGGTGGAAAATAAATGGTTATACCAATAAAAAAATCACAATCCGGTTTATATAATAGAGGAGTCCGAGCCACTATTTATAAAAAGGAGAGTGATTTTTTTGTCCAACAAAGCAAATGCATTGGCACATACGAAATAGATGTGCAAGTACCATATCGTATTTACACCTAAGTATAGAAGAAAGATTATATATAATCAATACCGAAAAGATTTAGGTAAAATACTAAGGGAGCTATGTCGGTATAAAGGAGTAGAGATACACTGGAAGGACATTTGATGCCGGACCACGTACATATCTTAGTGAGCATACCACCGAAAATAGCAATATCCAGCTTTATGGGGTATCTGAAAGGAAAGTCCGCCCTGATGATGTTTGAAAAACATGGAAACTTAAAATACAAATTTGGGAACAGGCACTTTTGGTCAGAAGGATATTATGTGAGTACAGTAGGATTAAATGAACAGACAATACGAAAGTATATAAAAGAACAGGAAAGAGCAGATATGATAAAAGATAAATTGAGTATAAAGGAATATGAGAATCCATTTAAATCGTAAGGATTACCCCTTTAAGGGGTAGCGGAGTAAGAAGGACAAAGTGGCTTGAACAAAGTGAAAGCCAGCGCCTTGAGACGCTGGTCATAGTGATAAGGGCTTATAGCCCTACGACAAACCACCCGTTTTACGGGTGGTTTGTGATTTTCACTTATTATTCACCCAGAACCGTAACGACCGCTTTCCGGCAAAGTTCCACCGCTTTGTCCAAATCCGTTTTTTCTATATTCAGCGGCGGATTAAAATAAATAATGTCTCCCATCGGTCGAAGAACCAGTCCCATATCCATAGCTCTCCGGAAGATGTGCCAGCCGATACGCTTTTTCGGATCAAAAGCTTTTTTCGTTTCTTTGTTTTCCACCAATTCGATGGCGTTAATCAATCCGATATGGCGGATTTCTCCCACATGCCTGTGATTTCCCAGGGCTTTCATGAGCCTGTCATGGAGATAGATTCCATTTTCATTGACTTTCTCCAGAATATGATCCCGTTTCATTATTTTCAGTACGGTCAACGCAATGGCGCAGCCCATAGGATTGCCTGCGTAGGTATGGCTGTGGACGAAAGCCTTATGCGTGCCGTAATCATCATAAAAAGCGTCGTACACTTTGTCCGTAGTAATGGCAAGAGACATGGGCATGTACCCCGCTGTCAGCCCTTTTGATGTGCAGAGGATATCCGGAGAAATACCGGCATGTTCTATGGCAAAAAGTTTCCCCGTCCTGCCAAAACCGGCGGCAATTTCATCATCAATCATAAGCACGCCGTATGCATCGCAGAGCTTACGGAGCTTCCTTAAATATTCGGCAGGATAGATACGCATGCCTGCCGCCCCCTGAAGGATCGGCTCCACAATGACTGCCGCCGTTTCTTTTCCGTACTGTTTAAATGCTTTTTCCGCGCTTTCAAAGCATTCCACGCCGCAATGATTCCGCGTTTTCCCATAAGGGCAGCGGTAGCAGTCCAGACCGTCAAAATGAATATTGTCCATAAGCATAGGGTGAAATATCTTCGCATAAAAGTCCATCGATCCGACAGACAGCGCGCCGATCGTTTCCCCATGGTACGATTCAGGAAGGCACATGAACCGCGTCCGTTCAGGATGGCCGGTCTGGTAGTGGTACTGGAAAGCCATCTTGAGCGCCGCCTCTACGCAGGATGAACCGTTGTCATGAAAGGTAAAGCGGGAGAGTCCTTCCGGCAGTACCTTTTCCAGTTCCTGCGCCAGTTTAACAGCAGGCTTATGGGAAAAGTTTGTAAAAATCACATGCTCCAGTTCATCGACCTGCTTTTTCAGGGCTTCATTGATTTCTTCATTGCAATGCCCAAGGAGATTGCACCACCACGATGAAATAATATCCAGATATTCTTTCCCGTCCGTCCCGTACAGGTAAGATCCTTTCGCATGGTCTATAACGACCGGCGGAAATACTTCATTGTCCTTCATCTGCATGGCAGGATGCCATATATATTTTTTATCTTCCGCTTCCCAATAATTCTGTTCCATTTAAGCTCCCAACTTCCCTAATTTTAAATACTCCCTTATTCATACAGCGATATAATCGTTTCCGGATCGATATCCAATGCCATATCTCCCTTTTTCACCCTTGCCAGGACTTTCACACCGGTGATCTCTTCAATCATCTCCACATTGTCTTCTTCCATCACACCGCCTTTCCAATGATTCAGGATAATCCCTTTGACAGAAATATTCCTGTAGCGGATATATTCACAGGTAGTCACCACTCGGTTGATTGTCCCCAGTCCCGCGTCGGCGATGACAAGGACGGGCAGGCGGAGCCATCGGATAATATCTTCCAGATAATACACCGCTTTTTCATCATGGCGGATAGGGCACATGATTCCTCCGCTGCCTTCCATAGTCACATAGGGATACGCCGCTGTCACACGTTCCCAGGCACTCATGATGACATCCTTCTCCACGGGATTCCCCTCAATTCTTGCTGCCAGATGGGGCGATACGGCATTCTGATACAAGTACGAAAGGAGCATATCCTCAGGCTCACAGATCTGCGCGAAACGATTTACAAATCCCGCATCGCTTTCCTCCACCGTCCTCGCCCCGCTGATGGCCGCCTTGTAGTAGCCCACATCATACCCTGCACTTCTCAAAGTTTTTACCAGGAGTGCCGTCACATAGGTCTTGCCGACATCCGTATCTGTTCCTGTGATAAAAAGTCCCCTGCCCATCCTATTCCTTCTTTCCTTACCAAATAAAAATGGAAATGGCTCTCTGCACCGCCGATTTCCCCATTTCCTTACCACGCATGTCCCGCACGGTATAACTTTTTCGCCAGCACTGCCGCCAGAACGCAGAGGCAGATATCGCCCGGCACGGCCAGAAGGAAACAATAAAGCACCACAGGCCAGATACCGATAGGCGTATTCAGGTAATAATTATTTATGATGTATACATAAACCATTCCAAAAAGGTAGACCACAAGAAGTCCTGCCAGGTTCGCAAATAAAATGCGGACAAATGACAGTTTTTCCATATGCTCCGACAATTTCCCCGTAAGCCAGGCGCCCGCGATGAACCCCAAAAGATAACCGAAAGTAGGCTGGAAAATATATCCCGGCCCTCCGCCTTGCGTAAAAACGGGAACCCCCGACAGACCGAGAGCTACATAAACCGCCACGGAGGCCGCTCCTTTCCTGCTCCCTAAAATGAGCCCTGAAAGGGTCGTGAATAAAAGTTGCAGCGTGAACGGGCAAAGCGGTACAGGCACACGGATAAATGCACCAATCGCCGTAAGCGCCGTAAATAAAGAAAACAATACCAGTTCTTTTACCTTTCCCTGATTTCCTGCGGATATCTCTTCCCTTTCCACATTATCGCCTCCATTGTTCACCTTTTTATACATCCAAATTTACATTATATAAATAATATAACAACTCAGCGCTTAATTCAAGGTTCACAATGCACCGTTTTATTTATGGTTTCCCTGTATCGGATACGCCCTCCCCTTATGCAAAGCAGCCGGATAAGTTTCATATTTTCTATTTCCGCCCTTTCATTTTCCCGATATGCTTTTCATAGATTTCTATCGATATTTCCATTCTTTTCCCATGCATGCTATAATGCACAAATGATATTATTTGGTAAACTCGGAGGTTCTTTATGACACAGATAAAATGGAAAGCCGCTTTCCTCACATTCCTGCTTGCATCATCTCTGCACAGTATATATACAGTACAGGCGGAAAAAGGCGTCACCACCGCCACACATATCCGGCGCCACGAGTCCAGCACGACAATTTCCACAGAAACGGTGAAAACGGAAAGCAAGTCTTCTACAACCACAAAGGGCGTTTCCATCACACCGCCTTCCATCGGAATCCTCGTCTTTCCGGATGAAGAAGACGCCCCTTTTATCAATCAGCACCGTCCCAAAGCACTTGCTTCCTATACAGAAGCCAAGGCGAAGCGGGATGAAAGTTTCTACCGCCACGGTATCCTTGCCATGATAAAGGAAGGGAAAAAATGGGGACTCATCGGCACAGACGGGACAGTTCTTTTGCCACCTACCTATAAATTCCTGATCCCTGAAAAGGACGGGCTTTTCAAAGCCGGCGACAAGAAAAAAGATTTACGGCTGATTGATAAAAAAGGAAATTCCGCCACAGCGGTAAAAACGATTCCCTCAAACCCTTTCAGCTACTCTGAAAAAGGTTTGTACGGATTTAAGAAGCCTGACGGCAGTGTGCTTATCGCGCCCCGTTACAAAGCGGTACTTGCCGGATTCAGCGAAGGGATCGCTTTTGTAAAAACCATGCAGGGGGAAAAAATCGCCATTGACGAGAATGGAAGGGCTCTTTTTAAAATTCCCTATGATGGTATCTGCCCTTATAAGTACGGTGTCGCGGAATACAGACGGCGTGTGAATACTTTCAGCGGCAAGTCGTTCCTCGGCATCCTGGCAGCCGATGCCATCAACCCGCAAAAGGTGGAAGACTTTGATAATTATCATACGGCTTACAATGGCATCAAAAGAGGGTATATTGATCAAGAAGGGCATATCGTCATAGACAGCCGGAATGATGAAGTCTATCCCATGACCCCTTACGGAACGATTGTCAAGAAAGACGGGCTCACAGCCTTTCTTTCTCCCGAAGGACGCACACTGATTCCCCCTTCCCGTTACACCGTGGGTTCTATTGATATTGAAGACGCCTGCCTCGTGCTCAAGAGCGGCTATTCCGGAAAATGCGGCCTTTTTGACCTGTCAGACGGAAAGCAGGTTATCGATTTCCGTTACGACGATATAACACTTCTCGGATTTAACAGGGCATTGGGGAAAGACGGCAGCCGCCGTTACCTGCTCAATGCTTCTACGGGAGATATCATCGCTTCCCTCCCGCCCAATATCGGGGCCGCCCATTTCAATGAGACGCCTGTCACATGGATCTTCAGATCCAAAAGCTATTACGGCATTATTGATGAAGAAGGAAATATTCTGTACGAAGACACAAAAGATCCGCTTACGGGTGTTACAAAATTCCGCCATGGTTTCAGCGGAGGACAAAAGGATAACAAAAAGTGGGGCATCCTTAAGAGTGACGGCACCTGGCTTGTGCATCCCACTTACGATTACATAAAACTGCTGTAAACAATAAAATGACGATTCCCTCAAATTTTCGGATCGTCATTTTATTTATGTCGAATTCATGTATACATTTAATGGACACTGCCTGCGGATAAACAGTCGCGATCCCGCAGAGCCACCCTTTCATTCTCCATAAGTGCATTATCAAAAGCATGTAAAAGACATTTCCCTCTCTTCTTTTACTCTCCTTTTTACCACACAATGCAACATATGCCGATAAAAGAAACAACGATCCCCAGTGCCTGCCGGCGGGACAGTTTTTCCCTGTACAAAACCGCTCCCGTCAAAATAAGACAAAGTGTAATGAGGGCATTCGTCACGATAAAGGATGCATTCATCGTCCACCCTGCCTTATAAATGAAAATTGTCCCTATTTCAATAAACGCAATGGAAAGGCCCAAGACAAGAGCAGCAGGGCGGAAACTCATAATTTCTTTCCATTTCTCTCCCTTTTTTCCGGTAAGCGCATAGATAAGAAAAGATGTAAGCGATGCCACAAGGTATGTTACTACAAGTGCCGCCAACGGATCCGCGCCGCCTGCCACTTCTTTTGCCGACACCTGGTATCCGACACCTGACAGAACCACGAGCCCGACAGGCCACCAAAAAGAAAAATTCATGCGCCCCTCACAATCATGTACATCCCTGACGATGTAAGAATAATCCCTGCCATAGCGGTAAATGAAACGGCTTCATTGTAAAATACCGCCCCCACAGCAAGGAGAGCCACCACAATCATCGCTGTATAAAGAATGAACCCCACATTCATCGCCCATCCTTCTTTATACATACACACACAGCCCACTTCAAGCCCTGTCACTGCAAAGCCTATTCCTGCCGCTGCCAGCCCGGCATGGGACATATCGGCAAACAGATTCATTCCGCCCATCCCATAGTAAAGACCGACGCAAACTGCGGCACTTACAAGATAAGTCACCCCCAGTGCAGCCAGAGGATCCGCCCCGGAAGATATTTTCTTCGCGCACACCTGGTAAATGACATCCGCCAGCACCACACAGGCTACGGGCCACCACATCTGAAATAAATTGTCCATGCTCTTCCTTTCAAAAAACGTTTTGCACTATTCTTTCGGCCGGCGCCGCACCTGCGGGATATTTCCACTTGTACACCTTCCCGTCCGGCGGCAGAAAAAGAGTCCTGTATTTGTAGGATTAAGATCATCAGGAAACGGGGTCTTCCTGCCAACCTTTGCACACATCCACCCAGCCTTTCGCCCCTGCGTATTTTTCCAGTTCTTCAGGCGTGAGTTTTACCGCGCTGTGGTCTGTCCCCGCCGCAGGATAAATCACATCAAACCGTTTTAATGATATATCAAGATAAACATCCACCGTGGACGGAAGGCAAAACGGACAAACCCCGCCGGGCCGATGGCCGATATACTTTTCGCATTCCTCCCCGGGAATCATTTTCGGTTTCTTATGGAAAAGCATCTTATACTTATGATTATCAATCCGCGCATCCCCTGCCGTCACGATAACCACAGGCACTTCTCCAACAAGAAAAGAAAGCGTCTTTGCAATGCGCGCCTCCTCTGTACCGAGAGCAAGCGCCGCAAGCGCCACTGTCGCGCTGGACTCCTTCAAATCCATGCAGCGGTCTGCCATACCGAACCGTTCAAAATAAGCCTGTACCGTTTCAAAAGACATCATAGCCTCCTTTTTTCCACTATACCATGAATCATCGGTAAATAACAGGATATATTTGTTTCACCGATGCCTTTTGCGGTATAGTATAAATATATCATTCATGTGTAAATCAAAGGAGGCTCTTATGAAAACCATACACACCAAACACGCACCCGCCGCTATCGGCCCCTATTCACAGGCAAAGCAGACGGGCGGATTTATATTTCTTTCCGGACAAATCGGTATCGACCCGGCCGCAGGAAAAATCATCGTCTCCGACATTGCCGGACAAACGGAGCAAGTCTGCAAAAATATAAAAGCCATTTTAAAAAAAGCAGAAACTTCTATGGACAATGTGGTAAAAACGACCTGCTTCCTCACAGACATGAAAGACTTTGCCGCCTTTAACGAAGTCTATGCAAAACACTTCCCGGGCAAACCGGCAAGAAGCTGCGTCGCCGTAAAGGATCTTCCTGCCGGCGCACTCTGCGAAATCGAAGTCATTGCCGTTAAATAAGGCCTGTGCCATGGACTTCCATACACTTTGCATCGGCTGCCGCACATATCGCCGTTTCAAGCAGAAACAAATTCCTGAAGAAATACTTGATGAACTTCTGGAAAATGCCCGTATCGCAAACAGCGCCATGAATGGGCAGCCGCTCCGCTATGTCCTTGTAAAAACCCCTGAAGCGGTGCGGAAAATCCAGTCGTGCTTCCATTTTGCCGCCGCCCTCCCCAAAGAGCTGGGACAGCCGAAAGAAGGCGAACAGCCCACCGCTTTTATCATTCTCTGCACGGAAGGACGGGAAACCCCGTGGACAGGCATAGATATCGGCATCGCTGTAAGGACAATGAATCTCAATGCTTACATCTACGGCGTAGGTTCCTGTATCATAGGAAATGCGGAATTTGAAAAAGTAAAAGAAATACTTTCTGTCCCTGAAACATGGGATCCCAAGCTGGCTCTCGCCCTCGGCTATCCCTCCCATAAGAGCAGCCTCGTGGAACTTCCTGAAGACGGCTCCATAAAATACTACCTTGATGAAGAGCGCCAATACTACGTACCGAAAAGAAAAAGGAAAGACATTTCCATAATCAGGTAAAACAAAAAGAGAGAGTACCCGCTTCCCGGATATTCTCTCTTTTCATAAAACGATTACTATATTTCAGCAGAGCTCCTCTTTCCTGTCCAGAATCTCTCTTCCCGGTGCACAGGCAGGACAGTCGCACCACTTGCCGCCTTTCGCCTTCACTTCCCGGGCATGTGCCGCATAAGCCGCCGCCTGTTCCGCGCCAAATGTTTTTTCCCCTGCATCCGATTCAAAAAACGCAAGGACATCATCGATAGAAAGCACATCCGCTTCCAATTCCGCTACCAGTTTCCGTCCGGCTTCCTTTTCCCGATCACTGCCAAGAGCGGCGATATACTCTTCCGCGATTTTCTTTAATCCCGCATAGCAGCTGGGAGCCGCAATCAAGGCCTTTACTTTTTCAACGATGGCTTCATTCATCATAAAATCCTCTCTTTCGTTCAAACTATTAATTAAACAATTACATGATACCTTGAAAAACGATTCTGATCCTCTGCTGACAGAACGGTCTAAACGATAAACGGAAAAAACCGCCGGCCTTTCTCCGCCCGGCAGCCGG
Source organism: Dialister invisus DSM 15470 (assembly GCF_000160055.1). Classification (NCBI taxonomy): domain Bacteria; kingdom Bacillati; phylum Bacillota; class Negativicutes; order Veillonellales; family Veillonellaceae; genus Dialister; species Dialister invisus. Next base: position 1,780,230 of record NZ_GG698602.1, on the reverse strand, counting down.
TAATCATTTCCCTACGCCGGATGCTTGCTTTCCCCATTTATCACTTCCAGTATACCAGAAAATGAAAATCAAAAAAAGCATAGAGAAATCAAAGTTATTCTTACATGCAGAAATACCATTGTTTTCCTATTTCGCAAAGGCAACTGCACCTTGGTACTTCAGAAAAGCAATGGTATTTTTCTATTTTTGTTACTTCTTCCACGCGGGAGCGGTCTGCATAGATCAGCCATTTTTTATTTTTAGTATGACATAGTAAACAAAGAAACGGAATATACGCTCATCGAACCTGCATCTATTCTTCCCCGAGTTCCTGTTCCACTACGGAAACAATGTCATCAATCACCCGTTCCAGACGGTCTTTATCACTGCCTTCTCCCATGACGCGGATGAGAGGTTCCGTGCCTGACGCACGGACGAGGATACGCCCGTCGTTTCCCAGTTCGTCTTTTGCCGCCGCGATAGCTGCCCGGATCTGTTCATTTTCTTCCCATCCGTTCTTGCTGTACACTTTTACATTTTTCAGCAGCTGGGGATAGGTGGTCATGAGATGATTTAATTCAGAAAGGGGGCCGTCATGGTCACGGAGAACCATAAGCGTCTGCATGGCCGTGATAAGACCGTCACCGGTGGTATTAAATTCAGGGAATATAATGTGTCCCGACTGTTCACCGCCAAGGGAATATCCGTGCGCCTTCATTTCTTCCAGCACATAGCGGTCGCCTACATTGGTCGCCACGGTACGGCATCCATGTTCTGCCAGCGCCTTGCCGAAGCCCAGGTTGCTCATGACGGTGCCTACGACCATATTCGCATTGAGCCGCCCTTCTTTCTTCATACGCAGGGCGTTAATCACCATGATATGGTCGCCATCCATGATATCTCCCTGTTCATCGACGAAAAGACAGCGGTCCGCATCGCCGTCATTGGCAATACCGCAGTCCGCCCCCATTTCGACAACCATTTTCTGTAAAGTTTCCATGTGGGTGGAACCGCAGTCTTTATTGATGTTCACACCGTTCGGTTCGCAGTAGAGGGCGGTTATTTCCGCACCCAGTTCACGGAGGATGTCGGGAAGGAATCCGCTGGCGGCGCCGTTGGCGGAATCCGTTACGATTTTCATCCCTTTGAAATCCCCTTTCACTGTGGAAAGGATATAATTTTTATATTTCCACGCAAGCTCGTTGCGGTGGCGGATAAATCCGACTTTTTCGCCGGTAGGCCGTGCCAGTTCTTCGTCATGTCGAAGGATATTCTCTATTTCTTCTTCCGCCTGATCCGGCAGTTTATGCCCGTTCCTGTCGAAAAATTTGATTCCGTTATCGGGGAACGGGTTATGGGAAGCAGATATAACGACACCGGCATCATAGTTTTCTGTCCGTGTCAGGTATGCGATACCCGGTGTGGGAATCACGCCTGCCAAGTCCACATTCACCCCCGACGCGCACAGCCCCGCCGATAAAGCGGCTGCCACCATGGTTCCTGAAATCCTTGTATCCATACCGATAAGCACGCGATGGGTTCCTTCCTCCCTACAGAAATAGGCGCCTGCCGCCCGCCCCAGCTGGAATGCTAATTCGGGCATGAGTGTGGAATTTACCACGCCGCGTACGCCGTCTGTTCCGAACAATGTGACCATTCTAAATCCTCCGCGATTGATTTCTTACTATTTTGCACTGCAATTTTCAAATGATACAGCGAATATATTTTCCCGTCAAGCCGTTTATTCTTTTTCTATTTTCACATGTACCGTAACGGCTCCGGGAATAATCATACCGTTTTCCGGTTTCGGTATGTCAATCTTTTTGGTAACGCTTTCCTTTGCTCCAGTGATATCGATTTCTTCCAGTTCCACCACCGTATTTTTATCGAAATAGCTTTCCGGTGCCTTGACAGTGGCCACCGGCGGCGTCACCGTGATTTCAGAGACTTTGTATCCTTCTGCCGGTTCCCCTTTTACTATCGGTTTGAAAGGAATATTTCCCGTCTTCTGGTCTTCCGACATATGTACGGAAACACGGACACGGGTAGGCATGATGTCAATCCCCGTTACCGTATTTCCATCCGCATCAAGAACATTCACCGCATCAAACTCGTCGAAATCTTTTGTTTTCCCCGCCACATTGACAGAGATAATGGCACGGTCGGCAAGAGCCGTGCGGCTGCTGGCTCCCGCGACAGTAATATATTCCGGCGTCGTGGATTTCCGCTCCGCCTTGAAACCTGCCGGAAGCGCTCCGATAAATTCCACTTGTGCCGGCAGCGATTTCACTGCATAGGTGTCGATAAATAAATCGAAATATGTCTGATCCTGGGAAATCACCGTTTCATTTCCCGGTACGGAAATATGGATGGGTGTGTTCGGATAATCGCCGTCCGTAAATCCGTCAAGATCGACATAGGCTTTGATATTATCACTCCGCATGCTGACCAGATCGCTGCGGTTCATGCGGATCTTCACTTTCACCCTCTGGGGTACATTAAGGGCTACGAGAGAACGGTCCAAATTACGCACTTCGACCGGAACGGTATAAGAGTTTTCCACAAGAGGATTCTGCTCATTCATGACATATACCCAGAAAGCAAATGCCGCCATGAGGCAGAGGAATTTAGGAAGCCACCACCGCAAATTTGTATATTTCATTTCAGCGGGCTCCATTTCTGCAATACATTACCGACGCCTTTCGCTTTATCCTGCACAAGGAAGTTCCGCAGGATATTCCGCAAGCCGTCTTCTTCGAGATGGCGGTAAATATGGCCGCCGTAAGCATAGGAAACCGTTCCCGTTTCTTCACTGACGATGACCACGACACAGTCCGCCTGTTCAGACATGCCGATTCCCGCGCGATGGCGTGTCCCCAGTTCAGAGGAGAGGCTCCTGTCACGGGTAAGCGGCAAAAGGCAGCCTGCCGCCATGATGCGGTTGTCGCGGATAATGACGGCGCCGTCATGGAGCGGTGTATTTACGATAAAAATATTTCCAAGAAGCTCTTTTGACACGAGGGCCTCCAAACGGATCCCTGTATCAATACGGTCGTCAAGCCCTACTGTCCTTTCAAAAACGATAAGCGCTCCTACTTTATTCTTCGCCATGGTCATCGTCGCTTCCACCACATGATCAATGACAGCATCTAATTCCGCTTCATCCATGATGCGGGAAGAAATATAAAATTTGCCGCGGCCAAGCTGTTCCAGAGCACGGCGGAGTTCCGGCTGGAATACCACAGGGAGCGCGACAATGAGCACTGTCATAAGTTTATCGAGTATCCAGCTGACTACATGGAGCTGGAGCCAGCCTGCAAACAATGTGAAAAGTCCGAGGAACACGAGCCCCTTCAAAAGAGCGGTCGCCCGCGTATCACGGACAAGGATATACATCCGGTAAAAGAAAAACGCGACAACAAGTATATCCAGCGCATCCCAAAGGCGCATTGTCATCAGCAGTCCCTGTATTTGTCCAAGCATAAAAACTCCCGTCGCCAAAGCAAATAATACATTATTGATAAATAATTACAGTCGTCATTTATTGTATCACGAACCTTAAGTTTTTGCAGTTATGTCCCGCTGTTTCATAAGGCGGAAAAATAAACTTCCAGTAGAAATATAAAACGGCAGCCGGAAAAGCCGCCGCTTCATACTATCTTTTGTCATACACATCCCATTCCAGCTCCATGATGCGGAACTGATAATCCGCGCTGGATTTCTGCAGAGAATAAATATCCTTCTGTTGTTCTTTATTTTGCTCCAGTGCCAGTGTCGCCGCCCATTCGATATTGTTCAGCTGGTCATCATACCGGCTGGCCTCCACATTCATCATCCGTTCCTGCAGATCCGCAATAAGGGACTGCTGCCATGAAATGAAAGCGAGAAGGAGAAAAACACACAGATAAAGATACCAGGTATGTTCCAGACAAAGTTTTTCTTTCCACCTGTCCACGAAAATTATCCCCTTATTTCGTCATCAAGTTTTTCTTTATTGAGAAGAGTCAAATGATCTTTTGTAAATTCAATCCACAACCGGGCCGCTCTGGAGAGGTAACGCCCTTTCTTCCAAATCGCATACAGGTGGTGGGTCATTTTCGGTTCCGTCAGCGGGCGGACGGCTATATTTCCATCTGCACTGTTTGGCGGACAAAGGCGGCTCGGCAGGATCGCCACTCCCAGTCCCGAGGAAACGGTCTGGAGCATGAGATCGCGCTGGCTCGTCTCAAAAACAATTTTCGGCGTAAATCCGATCTTCTTGCAGTTCGACAGGATATCATCATGTAAATTGAAATCATCGCGATAGAGGACAAGCGGATAATCGGCAAGAAGTTTCATGGGTATTTCTTTTCTCTCTTCCAGCGGATAACCTTTCGGCATGACGACGCACATTTTATCATCCGACAGGAAAAACGATTCAAAATCTTTATTCGGAATGGTGCAGATGATGCCCACATCAATGCGTCCTTCCTGCACGGAGGTCTCGATTACCTTGGAGCCGTATTCGTAAAGCTCAATGGAAATCTGCGGATAGGTTTTTTTAAATTCGCCCAGGAGCTTGGCGAAAACATGCGCGTCCGTAATCGGCGGCAATCCGATCTGGATCGTGTCCTTTTTCAGATTGAATTCATTTTCAAAGTCGCTCTTTAAATGTTCAAAAGCGAAAAGGCAGCGCTTCGCGTAGTTCAGGAAGATGCTTCCCGGCGCAGTAATTTCGACTGTCTTCGCATTGCGGATAAAAAGGATGATCCCCAATTCATCTTCCAGCGATTTGATCATGCGGCTGATGGCGGACTGGGAAATATGAAGATTCCTCGCCGCTTTGCTGAAACTTTTTTCTTCCGCTACTTCCATGAAATACTTCAAGTGACGATAGTCCATAATACACGCTCCTTACTTTTGAAATATTTTCTTAAAAAATGTACACCTTGTCATTCTTGTGCAAAAATCGTATTTCCTCTATAATGAACATAGATTTCATAATTTCCTGCCGAAAAATTATGTGTAAACAATTATGATTATATAGCATTAATTAACTTAACTATGCGATTTTCTCATAATGTAATTGTACATAATTTTTTTATATCTTGCAAGGAATATTTATGAACCGAACCCGTATCCGTCCCGCATGGGAGTTGCCCGGCGGATATTTAAAAAAGGAAGTGTTGAACTGTGAGAAATGTAAAGACAATGGACGGCAATACAGCCGCGGCGTATATTTCATACGCATTCACAGAAGTAGCTGCCATTTACCCGATTACCCCTTCGTCACCGATGGCGGAATCTGTAGATGAATGGTCTGCCCATGGAAAGAAGAATATTTTCGGCGACACGGTCCATGTGGCGGAAATGCAGTCTGAAGGAGGCGCGGCAGGCGCATTTCACGGCGCTTTGCAGGGAGGCGCGCTTACCTCTACCTATACCGCGTCACAGGGAATGCTTCTCATGCTGCCGAATATGTACAAAGTAGCCGGCGAACTTCTTCCCGGCGTCTTCCATATCGCCGCCCGCGCCCTTGCAAACCACGCCCTTTCTATTTTCGGAGACCATCAGGACGTAATGAGCGCGAGAGCCACCGGCTGTGCCATGCTTGCTGAATCGAACGTACAGGAAATCATGGATCTTGCCGGCATTGCCCACCTGGCGGCCATTAAAGGCCGCGTGCCTTTCATCAATTTCTTCGACGGATTCCGCACAAGCCATGAAATACAAAAAGTGGAAGTCATGGAGTACGACGAACTGGAACCTCTCATCGACAAGGAAGCTCTCGCCGCATTCCGCGCCCGTGCGCTGAATCCGGACAGGCCCGTCATCCGCGGCACGGCGGAAAATCCCGACATCTACTTCCAACACTGCGAGGCAGCCAACCCGTACTATGACGCGCTTCCCGATATCGTACAGGACTATATGGATAAGATCAGTGCCATTACGGGACGGACATATCACCTCTTCGACTACTACGGGGCGCCTGACGCGGATCGTGTCATTGTCGCCATCGGTTCCGTTTCCGATATCTGTAAAGATGTGGCTGACGCGATTAACGCCTCCGGTGAAAAAGTGGGGATTGTAAATGTCCACTTGTACCGTCCTTTCTCCGTCGACCATTTCATTAAACAGCTTCCTGAAACAGTAAAAAAGATTGCCGTCCTCGACCGCACCCGCGAACCGGGCGCTATAGGCGAACCTCTTTTCCTTGATGTACAGAGCGCCGTCACTGCGGCAGGAAGAGATATCAAAGTCTGCGGCGGCCGTTACGGATTAGGTTCTAAAGACGTTATTCCGGAAGACATCATGGCTGTCTATGAACATCTGAAATCTGAAACACCGCGCCATAATTTCACTTTATCCATCAGAGATGATGTAACCAATTTGTCTCTCACCCCCATTCCTGTCCCCGAAAAAGAAAACAAACTTGTTTCCTGCAAATTCTGGGGTTTCGGCTCAGACGGTACCGTCGGCGCCAATAAGAGCGCCATCAAAATCATCGGCGACTACACGGATATGTACGCCCAGGGATACTTTGCTTACGACTCCAAAAAATCCGGCGGCGTGACTATTTCCCATCTTCGTTTCGGTCCCGAGCCGATCCGCAAGCCCTACCTCATCCGCAAAGCGGACTATATCGCCTGCCACCGCCCGTCCTACGTGTATAAGTATGACTTGCTCCGCGGCTTCAAACCGGGCGGCATCTTTCTCCTGAACTGCCAATGGCGACCGGAAGACCTGGAGCACGCCCTTCCGGCAGCGCTGAAAAGGAAGCTGGCCTCTCTCCATGCGAAATTTTACATCATTGATGCTTTTGAAATCGCGAAGAATATCGGTCTCGGCGGACGTATCAATATGATTATGCAGTCCGCTTTCTTCCATCTCACAAATATCATTCCCGAAGCAGATGCCGTGAAATACCTGAAAGACGCTAATGAGCAGTCCTACGGGCGGAAAGGCCAGAACATAGTCGACATGAACAATGCGGCAGTCGATGCGGGTATCGCGGGAGCCGTTGAAGTCCCCGTTCCCGAAGAATGGGCACATGCAACTGAAGGCGGCTTCATTGCTAAAGTGGATCGTCCCGAGTTCGTAAGAAACGTTTGCGATGTCATGAACCGGCAGGAAGGGGATGATCTCCCCGTTTCCACGTTCCAAGGCTGGGAAGACGGTACTTTCACTACAGGCACATCCCATTACGAACGTCCTGCCGCGGCCATCCAGGTACCGGAATGGATTCCTGAAAACTGTATTTCCTGCAACCAATGCGCTTTTGTCTGCCCCCATGCCGCCATCCGCCCCTTCATCGTAACCGAGGAAGAAGAGGCACGCGCGCCGGAAGGCTTCATCTGCAGAGATCTGCCGGGACCGAAAAAAGGCCTGAAGTATCGAATCATTGTCAGTCCTGAAGACTGCTACGGCTGCAGCATCTGCGCCAATGTATGCCCCGCCCCGAAAAAGGCTCTCGTCATGAAACCGATTGAAACGCAGCTTGACAAGCAGAAATACTGGGATTACGCCATCACGCTCCCCCGTAAGGAAAACCCGATGAATAAATTCACTGTCCGCGGTTCCCAGTTTGAACCGACATACTTTGAGTTTTCCGGTGCCTGCGCAGGCTGCGGTGAAACGCCTTACGTCCACCTGGTCACCAATCTCTTCGGTGACAGAATGCTTATTGCCAACGCCACAGGCTGTTCCTCCATTTACGGAGCAAGCGCTCCTTCCATGCCTTACTGCACCAACGCGGAAGGCCAGGGACCCGCATGGGCAAATTCCCTCTTTGAGGACAATGCAGAATTCGGCCTCGGCATGCATCTGGGCGAAATCAAACTGCGCCGACGGGTGGAGGAGAAACTGAATGAAGTACTTCCTTCTTCTGATGAAAACACAAAAACGGCTATAGAAGAATGGATTGCCGGAAAGGATGTGGGGGACGGCACTCGGAGCAGGGCGGAAAAACTGGAAGCCGCGCTGAACGCAAAAGTCTCTTCTCATCCGGAATATAAAGAAATCCTCGCCCTGAAAGATCATTTTATTAAAAAGAGCCAGTGGATCTTCGGCGGCGACGGCTGGGCATACGATATCGGCTTCGGTGGTCTGGACCATGTCCTTGCGTCCGGAGAAGACATCAACGTCCTCGTACTGGATACGGAAGTTTACTCCAACACGGGCGGCCAGTCCTCGAAATCCACCCCTGCCGCAGCTATCGCTAAATTTGCGGCAGCAGGCAAAAAGACTAAGAAAAAAGACCTCGGCATGATCGCCGTGTCTTACGGATATATTTATGTAGCACAGATCGCTTTGGGAGCCGACATGAACCAGGCTGTAAAAGCCATCCACGAAGCAGAATCCTATCCCGGTCCGTCCCTTATCATTGCTTACGCTCCCTGTATCAACCACGGCATCAAGGCAGGCATGGGCGAAGCATCGGCAGAACAGAAAGCAGCCGTGGAATGCGGTTACTGGTGTAACTGGCGCTATGACCCCCGGCTTCTGGATGCGGGAAAGAACCCTTTCCATCTGGACAGCCGAGAACCGAAAGGCGATTTCCGTAAATTCCTTTTAGGCGAAGTCCGCTATGCAAGCTTGCAGAAGCTCTTCCCGCAAGAAGCGGAAGCCCTCTTTGAAAAAACAGAAAAAGATGCCAGGGCACGCAGACAGAGTTACGTCCGTATGCAGAAATCTTTTGATCTGGAAATACAGGAACGCAAAACTGCTCAGCAGTCCGAGATGGAACAGAAATAAATCAGGCAAAATAAAAGAGCCGTAATCGGGAAATATATTTCCGTTTATGGCTCTTTTTCTGTCTTAAATCAACCGTACCGCCATGGGCAGACGAAGATAGGATAGAAACTCCGACATGTCCATGTACAGTTCCACATCATCAAAAAAGAATTCCGCAATGTCATGAAAATCCGTTTTCACACCGTCATTAAACGCATATTCCAGATAGTAAGGCATCCAGCCCGCCTTGTGGAAAAACGCTTTAAATATCATTCACGCCTTCTTTCGGTTCCAAACAGGCTGCTTCCAGCAGCTCCCTGCCCGTAATTCTCTCAAAGCCGAAATACGATGCCAGCGACAAAACGATCAGACGCATTCTATAATCTTTTTCCAGCAGGTCGAGGACATCCAGATTCACATGGAGTCGGGCGGCAATCCGCCCAAGTTCTTCCCGCTTTTCACGGTATTCCTCTTCTGTCATATCAATGCGGTAACCACCTTTTAATTCATAAAGCAGTCCCCTTTTTTGCACCTCTCCCATCAATTTCCTTTCCTGACCGCGGTACTCCTGCCGGCGGTCATTCCTTTAAAATTTCATTTCCGCTCCGATTGCCCATTCCCTTCCGCCAAGGTAAAGATCATCTACCTTCCTGCCAAAGATATTGTAGAGTGCCAGTGTAGCAGAAAATTTTTCGCCCCATTTCTTCCGGGCAGAGATATCCAATGTGTGGTAAGAATAATCCTTTCCGTCAAACTGATAATCACCAAGGAAATAACTCTTTACTGATCCGCTCCAGCCGTATTTCTCATGATCGTCATAGAGAAAACAGGTGCTGAAGGTATTTCTCGCGCGGTTGTCGAGACGTGCTTCCGCCTTTCCTGTCATAGCACCTTTTGCGTCAAGGTACACGTAGCCTACTTTAAAGGTAAGGCGGTCGCTCACATGGTAGCCCCATTCCGTTTCTACCCCATGGATATCCCCGCGGCTGATATTTTGATAGAACCAGTCATTATTCCTTCCTGACGGCTGCGCATCAATGAGATTCTTCACCCGGTTATCAAAATAAGTCACCCTGCCGAAACTCCTGCCCCGCCCCCATTCAATGCCGGCGTCCCAGCTGCGGGATTTCTCCGCCTCCAAATCAGGATTGCCGTAAACATTCACAAAATGATGGAGCTTGATGTACAGTTCACTGATAGTCGGCGCCTTAAATCCTTTCCCGTAATTCACCTTGAACCGGGTACGGCTGTCCGGTTCATAAGTCAGCCCAAGACGGGGCGACAGAGACGAACCGAAACGGTTATGATGCTCAAAACGCAGAGACGGCGTAATGAAAAGCCGGTCATTTGCCTGCCACAAATCGGAAACATACACCGCCACATGATCTGCGGAGTGGGATTCCCTCTTTTTGGAGAGACCTGCCGCATTATCGGCAAGACGCGTCCCTTCATAAGCAATATTCCGATAGTCCCCGCCGAACGTAAAAGTATGACGTCCCGATTTCACCGTATCCTTCGCCTCAAGGAAATAGGTACTGTATCTCGCATTGTCGCTGTTTTCTTTCGGGAAATACCGATTCAGGTGTCCTGCAAGAAACAGCGGCAGTCCTTGCAGGTGCCTTCCGTTATAGGAATAGGAATCTTTCTTCATACGGCTCATGCCCGCGCGAACCATATAATCATTTCTTCCCGTGCGGCCCGTATACTCCGCGGAGAAATCAAATCCATCCCGGTTGATATTTTCCCGCCGTCTCCTGTATGCAGGCACCTTCTTGCCCCTCATGTTCAAATCGGCATCAGCATACGATGAATGAACAGATTCATTAAAATATCCTGCATCAAAACGCAATTGGCCCTGCACGGAATTTTCAAAATTATAAAGTCCTGTCCAGTGGAACAGCCGGCGGTTTCCCGCATCCGGTGTATTGACACCTTTCGTCAAAACGACTCCTCCCCCATGAGACGGCGGCATACCGGGAAATGTGATAAACATTTTGCTGTCTTCTTGATAAGAAACAGGACGTATTTTTATGAAAGACACATCAAAAGCATTGCTCCACCGTCCCTCTTTCCCTAAATCAAAACGATAGCTGTTTTTCAATTCATTTGTCCCTGCTGCAGCACTGACAATCACTTCCCGTTTTTCCGGCTTCTTCGTGATGATGTTGATGACACCGCCCATGGCATCAGAACCGTAAAGGGCGCTCGATGCTCCGCGGACAATTTCCACCCGGTCGATACGATCTACGCTGATCCGATCCAAAACATAGAAATTCTGTGTCACACTTGTATCCTCATCAGCCATACGTTTCCCATCCACCAGAACCAGTGTGTGATTCGTATTCATACCGCGGAGCATCACCTGATGGCCGCCCATTCCCGCATTTTTTGCCGGACGTGACCGCTCCACGCTCAGATTTAAAACGGACGAAAGGGCAGATCTCATATCATACGCCCCGGAACGCTTTATGTCTTCCGATGTAACGATCTCCGCAGACTGCGGTTCTTTCCTAATTTCCGCTTCCGTCCGTTCCGCCGTTACCAAAACTGCAGGCATTTCATAAACCGATGCTACAACAGACATCACAGGCAGAGACAACGAAGCAAAAACGGAAACAGCCACAATTGTTTTCATATATTCTCCTTTGCAGGGATACCCTGAAATAAATTAATGAAAATCAGTATCAAATAAATTGTAAATGATTTCTTTTCGAATTTCCACATAGGAAAGAAAACTTTCAAAGAAACCATGATTTTGCCATGAGCCGCATTCACAAACCTGCGAAAAATTATTGACACAACCTCAAAAACCTGTCATAGCGGTTCACGAATACCGTTCTTGATAAGCCCCTAAAAAGGCATAAAAAAATGAGACCCTTTTCAGAGTCCCATCTTCAATGCTGATAAAATGATTATTTCAATTCTATACGTAACTTTGTTTTATACCATCAGTTGTATGTAGTATTTTATTAGTATTACTCTATCTTGTATTAGTTTTTTCTATTTTGATGTAGGCAAATTTTTATAGTATCAAAATAGTATCAAAAGATTATATACCTTTCTGATAATATTTGGCTGGACGCCCGTCCATGTATGTATATCTTTCTTTTTAATATTGCTATTTGAGCATACTTGACATTTCAACACATGAGTTTAATGTAATGTCCATTTCCCGAACTTTTTTCACAAAAGAGAATGCACACGGTACTGTCGCATCCGGTCAAAACATTTTTGATCCGGGGGTGGTCCATTAAGCAGTTAAGTACCGCCGGAAATACAAAAGCCGCCTATTAGTTTGGACTTTATCCCCCAGAATAGCGCTTGATGGGCTACTTATGCATTTACTCACCTGTTCCCATCTTTCCATCAATCGCTTCATTTTGCGCCTTTCCTGTTTCACATCTTCAAGTCTTGAGATAATATCCATTATAATATGTTCCATCCTCTCCTTTAACGTATTTAGTAGCACCTAAAATTTTCTTTCTCACAATAAATGTCATCATTTATACATTTTCTGTGCATAAAAAAGACTATATAAAAAGTATGAAAAATGAACAGGAATATACAATTTTATTCGTGTTTTCTGATATATTTATGCAAAATCAAATCCATTTATGCAATTTAGGTGCCGATTACTTCCGATAAATTATCGTTATCGGAAGTAAACAATTTCCGGCGGTACATATTCTTTATATATCAATTTTCCGGCGGCACCTATCCCAGCTTTCATCAATGCTTTCTGTGGATAAAAGGGATGTGTTTATTTTTTTTATGTTTACGCCCATACTAATCATCTTATCGGATTACCTTCCTCATTTTGGATAACCTTTGCACAACCTTTGTATATCCTTTTCTTAAATACTATGGCGGGTATGTTTCGGAATTTCACGGCTCGGGACCGCAATTCGGCGGGTCCTCTTTAATTTTTCTTAATATAGTAAATCTTAACATTTATTAACAAAGAAATATTTAAGCCTCAACATTCCTCAACACCTAAATAAAAAGTCAACTTTTGACAACATTTTCTCTTGCTTAATGCCTCCGAAAAAGCAGAAAATGAAAAGCCCCGCCGGAAATCACAGAATAACCGGCAAGGGCTATATTATTTATCGTGGTAGGTTTATTACAAAACTTCAATCACGGATGTGGTAAATAGTACGATCTATAAGGGCCTGATAATAACCCAGCCGGTATGATATATCGCTAACGTCCACAGATGCCGAAAATAAATCATCGTTAATCATCCTCTTTTTATCCGCGTTACTCCGTTCAAGTTCATCATATAACCGTTCCGCATACTTTTCCGCAATCTTAGCACCGTATAGATTTATGGCCTTGCTGTGGGTAGTTTCGTGGTTATCTTCATCGTCGGATAAGGTGGCTAAGCGGGAAAGAATAAGTCCCGCGATATAGCTTGTACTTTCAGCAATGGTAGGCCTTTTTCCTCCCCATATCGAAAGACTTGCGACATTCTGATATTGATCCGTTGTTATTCCGGCGGTAATAAGTTCTATTTCATTCTTTATTTCCAGCATCATAATTCCCCCTTTAACTGTTCCGCCAGATGTTCAAGCCTTTCTATTTCATCTTCAAGAGCTTTTATTATGTCCTGCTGTAATTGTCCCTTGTGAATTACCATTCTGTCTGACATATATTCAGCGCCTAAATAAACACGCTCCTCGGGGTCCGTAGCATTAAACCATCCTGTCACGCGTTCTATTTTTGAAATTCTATCCATAATATCCCTAAGTAAGTTGAATTTATCAGCATTTATCATATCTTTTCCCGTTCCTTTCATCATATCCACAATTTGATTGATTTCATAATTTCCTGTAGCTAAGTTCACCTACATATTAGCCTACATCCCTGAAATCGCCAGTATTTACCGTTCTTTTCTGTCGTTTCATGTAGGCTGTAGGCAAAATTTGCAACTCATAGCTATAGTAAGGATATATACCGTACACACCTACATACCTATATAATTTCCTCTAAGTATAAAAAACACCTACATCACCTACATTAATAACCCATAAAGCCAGATAAAATCTAAGAAATTCAGGCATGTAGGCTCTCAAAAAACACCTACATACTACCTACATCACCTACATAATGGTTATTCACAAAAAATATATCGTGATCTAACTTTCGGCAAAAAGTATTCCATTGATCTTTCAGTTCGGTTTAGCTTTATTCTTTCATCCTGATCCGCCATAGTCCGCAATGCCTTACCCATTAAAGCATTCCTTGCTATATTGAGCCCTATTTCATCGCATAGTTCTGTGGGTGTTATCCATCTCCAGCCTTCCGGCGGGCTATCCCAGTCAAGCCTGTTTCGGATAGCCTCTTCTTCACTGGTTATCTTTTTAAACGGTTCATTTTGCCTATTTAGCTTTTGAATTTCTTCCGTATTCAGATAGTGCCTTTCTTTCTTCACAAAGGCCAGATGCATAACCTGCCCCCAGAACTGTGTTAAATCTACAGGATTATTTCCGATGGCTTTTACGGCAATTACCCAGTACCGCCGGTCACCTGTACGATCTTTTAAAAATCCATCACCGTTTACCGTTCCGATAAAAACCGTCCTGCGCGGTTCGTCTACTGGCTCTCTGTGGAATGGCTTCCTGTAAATATCACGACTTGCTGTGAAGAACTGTTTCAATCTGTCCAGCTTTTCCTTTTTTAGCGTTTCGCCAAATTCTCCCAGCTCCACAATCCAAAATCCAGTGGACTTTATAACATCATCTTTAACCTGTGGATCTATAGATACGCCCTCTGCTCCCCATTCCTTAAACGGCAGCAGCATATATAAAAATCTTGTCTTTCCTATGCCCTGAGCACCAACAAGCACTAAAACTCCTTGTGCGGCTTCTGCTCCCTTATTAAAGGCCATTCGTACCGCTGAAATGAGCCATAGCTTAAACAGGAAAAAACAGAAATCCGGGTCTTGCCCGCTCTCCGGATCAAGTTCAAAATTCGCCCACATGTCACGGATGTAATCTTGTTTGCCATCATAGGCCTTTTGCGCTTCTTCCAGAAAATCACAAACGGGGCTGTATTGATTCATATCGGCAATCGCGGCCAAAAAAGAAAATGTATTATCCTTACTGATTTTTAACCCGTTTTCATGAGCAATCCCCAGCAATAGCAATGCCACGGCCTCATTACTGCATTTTGAAATATTCAGCCCGTTAATCTCAACTTTTTTATTTACCCGGTTATATTTGACAGTGACGCCCATACGTTCCAGCAGGTACGACAAATTTTTCCATGAGGCGGTAATCGGTCGGATATTTCCATTACTGTCTATTGTAGTAGCCGGCCACTCCATACTTTTGAAAACATAAGGGTTTTCTGCATCTATTTTCATCTTGTTCAGCTGTTTTTGTTCCTTATACTTTACAGGATCATAACCGTTTCCATTCATGCCTCTGATGGCCTCTTGAATAGTTCTATCCCTGTAATCCTGACGGTTTGCCCACTTCTCCCGTTTTCCTAACGCTGAAGATGTAAACATACGTTCCATTGCGAGCATGTCACCGTTCGTCCACCACGCTAATATATTCATCAGCGCTTGGTCTGCCGCTGAATCATCACCACCATATGCGGATAAATCTCCACGGTCATACAAGGCTTCAAATTTTGCCCCCTGCCCGCTCTGCCTGATCTTATTAATCAATTCACTATCCAGCATTTCCGGCGGGTCTATAAGGGGATTCTGCGGTAATTCCTGCAATGGCGTTTTAGCGTCCACAATGGCGATAAGCGCTTGCAAGGCTTTTCCCTCTGTGGATATTTTTTTATAGCCGGGAATTACATTTCCAGTCACCGTGAAGAAACGCCCCGCCGGATAGATTTCTATATTCCCCTTTCGCCTGCCTCTGCCGTCTGCAATATCTGCCTTTACGATAATGTGAATCCCCTTGCATGACGGGCTAAGTTCTGTATAGCTCGCGAAATCGTCTATAATCTTCTGCGCTTCTTTGTTTACCACTCCGCCCTCTATGCAGTAGTCAATATCTATCCCCACAAACGGAGAACTTCCCAGTTCAAAGCCTATTCCGTCATAAGTACCGCCGGAAAAGGCATTTACCGCCGTGTCAAAGCTTGCCCATGTTTCAGGACTGTTTGACTTGGCCATGCCGCCCGTCTTGGGATTGTAGGGTATTTTTGTATTCTTCCCGCCCCGCTTTTGGAACTTCCAGCATACCCAATTATTAATCGCTTTCATTTCCGGCGGTATATTATCAAACAATACTTTCATTTTCTCCCGCCTTTCTTATGTGTTCCTTGAACGGCGCAAGAGCTACCGCTTGCGACTTCATACGGTTTTCCTGCTCTTTTACGTAAGCTCTCACGTCCACAATGGACGAGGGCAAGTAATACCCGCCGTTATGCCCGGTAGTGGAGCAAATCAGATTCCCCGCTTTCCGTTCGTCCTCTATGGCTTGTCTTAGTGTTCTATCATCAAGCCCTGATAAGGAAATCAACGTCTCCTTTTTTGCCGCATTTATGTTTCCTATTGCCCCTATATTCCTTAAAATATCTACTATCATTGTCCGCCTCCGTATGTTTTAAATTCATAAAATGCGCGGGGAACCTTGCCTGAGATGGTGATCTTCCCCATCTCCCTAAGTTCTGCGTTCATCGCCCGTATCAAGGTATAGGCGGTGCTTTTGGCTATACCGCAATCTTCCGCTATCTCATGGGCTGTAATATATCGGCTTTTTATGATAAAATGTGTTTGAGGGCTAAAACCTGTGGTGGGGTTTATAACTCCTCTTGCCTCTGTGGATATTCCCGTATCCATAGGGGCTTTTCTTGTGTGTTCCATACTCTTATTCCTCTAGAAAAATAATTCATCAATAGTAAACTTACGCCCTAGACGTTCCGAAAGAAAATCTCTAATAATTTTTTTCTCTTTGTCTGTGAATGCATTTTTTCCGTTTTCCTTTGCGTTATATGTTGGATACGACACCCCCAATACTTGCGCGATATCATTTTGACTACATAGCGCCATACTTCTATAGCCTATTAATTTAACTAACTTCATTTCTACACCTCCTCTCTTCAAACTTTATTAAACATATTTTATCATTAAACTTTATTGAACGCAAGTTTTTTGTTGAACCTTATTAAACTTTCATTTATAATATATTCGGAGGTTCAATATATGATAAAAAATAAATTTATTAATAAAGAACATTTAGGACTTAAAATAAAGATATTACGGTATAAATTAGGGCTTTCAATGGAAGAATTCGGAAAAATTTTTAATGCTACTAAAGGAAGCGTATCAGGTTGGGAAAGTGGGAAAGTAATCCCAAACATTGAACGGCTGCATCAAATGGCTGAAATGGAGAATATACCAATTACAGAATTATGCTTTTCTCCGTTTGACGTTAGTAACCTAACAATAAAAATAATTAGTAAAATAAAAAT
Organism: Dialister invisus DSM 15470; assembly: GCF_000160055.1. Taxonomy (NCBI): domain Bacteria; kingdom Bacillati; phylum Bacillota; class Negativicutes; order Veillonellales; family Veillonellaceae; genus Dialister; species Dialister invisus. The sequence continues at coordinate 1,763,100 of NZ_GG698602.1, read as the reverse complement.
AAAAAAAACAATTCCCTCAATATTTAATGAGTATCAAGAAGAAATGGCTTATACATTTTTGAGTGAACTTTCTTATTTTTCCCCATCGCTTAAGATTGAAGAAAACTTAAAAGCATATTGTCAGTACTTTGAAGATGGGTATATATCCATCAAGGTAAATCCAAGAATTCCCTTTAAAAGTATTTTTTTTGATGCTTCATCCGATGATGAAGTTAGAGAACCATATAACCAAATATTATGCGAATCCTTAAGTGATCAACTATCAACAAAACTAAAACAAGATATAGTAATAAATACAATATTTTTACATGAAACATGTTTTGATGAAGATTTATATAATGCTGATTATCCAAGTTATTTAGACAATCCACTAATAAAAAAATTGTCTACTATAATTAGTTCAGTAAATATAAATTTTTCGAACAGAGGGCAGTTTATAGCTCAATACTACGAATGGTTAAAAAAAGAAATAAAGCGCATTGAAAAATTTGCAGCAAAAACAAAACAGCCTAAAAAATGATTTAATGATATTATCAAAATGAATAATCTAAGGAGGTATAAAGATGACATTTTCTGATAACCTAAAAAAGTACCGATTATTAGCAGGCTTTAAATCTGCTAAAGAATTTGCGGATTCAATCGGTATTAAGTACACCACATATATGAGTTATGAGAATAAAGGAACTAAGCCGCCCCTTACTATTCTTGATAAAATGGCAAATGTTTTGAATATATCAGTCGATGAATTAATAGGTATTGAAAATACAGAGGATAAACAGGATTAACACCATTTATATTGCTGCCGTTGCCACTTTTGGCAATGGCAGTAACCCCCTTGTGGACTTCCCAGAATTCCCACAGACCCTCTCTGTATATTCTCCATAAGTAATTTATCAAAAGCAAAAACAAAACGGCCTGAAAAACGATTTAAACGCATTATGGTTTGAAAGATATTTTTTAGTAAGGTGATTTTACATTATGCCGGCTTATAAAGAGAAAACAAAAAATACCTGGTATGCGTCGTTTTACTTTACCGACTGGACAGGTACACGGAAAAGACACCTCAGGCGTGGATTTAAACGCCAAAAAGACGCCTTAGAATATGAACGGGAATTTCTTGTTAAACAGCAAGGCTCACCCGATATGCTTTTCTCCTCTCTTTATGATCTATACCAAAAGGACGGCAAGGCGAGAGTCAAGGAAACAACAATCACCACAAGAGAGCCGCTATTTAAAATAGCATATACTCCCTTATTTTGGAAATATGCCCATTAACAAAATTACCCCTGCAGATATAAGGGCATGGCAAAATCAAATATTACAGGCAACTTATATCACAAAAGGGCTACAAAGAAAATATTCCCCCACATATGTTAAGGTGCTTCATGTGCAGCTTTCCGCTATTTTTAATTATGCAGTCACCTATTACAGGCTCCCATCTAATCCGGCTAAGCTGGCGGGCAGTATAGGGAAAACACGGGCGCATACGATGAAGTTTTGGACGATTGAACAGTTTACCCGATTTATTTCATCTTTTCCGGCGGATAGTACGGAATATCTCATCTTTAACCTGCTATTTTATACAGGAATGCGATCCGGAGAATTATTAGCACTCACTCTGGCAGATTTTTATGAAAGAGAAAAAAGTATACGTATTAATAAAACATATTCACGCCTGCATAAAAAAGACATCATAACATCACCAAAAACAGAAAAAGGAAATAGAGTCATCCTGCTTCCACAATTCATTGTGGATATGCTCACCGATTATATTAACCGCTCGCCATATATTAAGCAGAATGAACGCATATTTCCTTGTACTAAATTTTGGCTTTTCCGCCATATGAAATTAGGATGCAAGCTTTCGGGTGTAGAACAGATACGAATTCATGATCTGCGCCATAGCCACGCAAGCCTATTAATTGAAATGGGTTTTTCTCCCTTACTTATAAAAGAGCGTTTAGGACATGAAGATATTAAAACGACTCTTCAAACCTACTCCCATTTATACCCGTCTAAGCAAGAGGAATTAACTGCTAAATTAAATGATATAGGACACAATAGTATCAAAACAGTATCAATAGCATAAAAAAAGACCGCGGAACATCTGTATTTATAGTATGTCCCACGGTCTTTTAGATTATTTCAATTCTACCGTTGCGCCTGCTTCTTCAAGCTTCTTCTTAATTTCTTCAGCTTCAGCCTTAGCTACGCCGGTCTTTACTTCTTTCGGAGCGCCGTCGACGAGAGCTTTGGCTTCTTTCAGGCCCAGAGCTGTGATTTCACGAACAGCTTTAATAACCTGAATCTTCTGAGCGCCTGCTTCTTTCAGGATTACGTCAAATTCGCTCTTTTCTTCAGCTGCTGCTGCGCCTGCTGCCGGGGCCGCTGCTGCTACTGCTACCGGTGCTGCCGCGGATACGCCGAATTTTTCTTCAATTGCTTTTACGAGTTCGCTCAATTCGAGAACAGACATTTCGCTGATTGCGTTAAGGATTTCTTCATGTGTCATTTTTAGTTCCTCCAATGGAATAAATTTTTAGGCGCTTATGCGCTTTCTTTCTGTTTACGCACTGCTTCGAGAGCATATGCAAGGTTCTGGATATTGCCGTTCAATGCACACGCCAGACCGGTAATCGGTGCCAGCAATGCAGATGCGACCATACCAAGGAGCTGTTCCTTGGACGGCAGATCCGCCAGGGCTTTTACAGCTTTCGGATCGATGACTTTTCCGTCAAGAACGCCGGCTTTAATTGCAACGGCTTCACTCTTTGTTTCTTTCAGGAATTCTTTCAGCGCCGCTGCCGGTGCTACGGGATCTTCCTTGCAGGTAGCCAGGCCGTTCGGTCCCTGGAGCAGATCATCAAGATCATGGATCCCGATATCATTGGCAGCGATACGGGTCAAAGTATTCTTAATAACTTTGTACTGCACGCCATGCTTCAGGAATGTGCGGCGGAGCTGCATAGCCGTCTTCACATCGAGTTTGTTGTAAGCAACGAGTACCACGCCCTGGGAAGACAGCTGTTCTTTCATTTCTTCAACAACAGCAGCCTTTTCCGGCCGAACCGTTACTTCATATTTTCCTTCGCTCATAGTACACCTCCTCTGCTTATAGAATTGTTCAGAACGCGGTGCCGCGCCCTTATTATATTTATCACATTAGCTAAAACGACCCCGCTTTACGTCGCGAGGTCGTGTACTGTCATTACAGTACTCAGCCTCGGGAGGCGGGCTTTCGCCCATTATGGATACCGCCGGTCTTAAGCTAAGTGTAAATAATAAAATTATTCAGCTTTCGGTGCCGCCACTGTGGACATGTCAATATGAATGCCGGGTCCCATTGTAGATGAAAGAGTCAGACTCTTCATATACTGTCCCTTGACAGTCGTCGGGCGTGCTTTCAGAATGGTGTTGTAAATAGTTACAAGGTTTTCTTTGATCTTATCAGCATCAAAAGACGCTTTGCCGATAATAACCTGTACATTGCCCGCTTTATCGGTACGGTACTGCACCTTGCCGCCTTTGATTTCGTTGACAGCTTTGGTGACATCTGTTGTTACAGTGCCGTCCTTCGGGTTAGGCATGAGTCCTTTCGGTCCCAGTACGCGGCCAAGACGGCCGATAACTGCCATCATGTCCGGTGTTGCTACAACTACATCAAAATCCATCCAGCCCTGGGCAATTTTGTCCGCCAGTTCTTTTCCGCCTACATAGTCGGCGCCGGCCGCTTTGGCATCCTCTTCCTTCTGGTCTTTGGCAAATACGAGAACTTTCTTGGATTTACCTGTACCATGGGGAAGAACCGTTGCGCCGCGGAGCTGCTGGTCAGCATACTTCGGGTTGATGTTCAGATTGAACGCAAGTTCGACAGTTTCGTCAAATTTTGCAGTTGCCGCTTCTTTTAAGAGCTTAACAGCTTCGTCAACATCATAGAACTTATGACTGTCAACGATGGCTGCGGTTGCTTTTTGTTTCTTTGTCAATTTTGCCATTGTTTCCTCCTTCGTGGTCATCGGATAAATATCCTGCCACTGACAGTCATCAGTCTGTTACTTCGATGCCCATAGAACGGGCTGTGCCTTCTACAAGGCGCATTGCTGCTTCCACTGTGTTGGCATTCAGGTCGGGCATCTTTGTTTCAGCGATTTCCTTAACCTGTGCCCTGGTGACTTTACCGACTTTATTTTTGTTCGGCTCACCGGAAGCTTTTTCAAGGCCTGCCGCCTTCTTTAAAAGAACGGCTGCCGGCGGAGTTTTACAAATAAATGTAAAGCTTCTGTCTTCATAAACGGTAATTTCTACAGGGATGATAAGGCCGGCCTGCTTGGCAGTACGGTCATTAAAATCCTTTACGAAAGACATAATGTTCACGCCTGCCTGGCCGAGGGCCGGACCTACCGGCGGAGCCGGTGTGGCTTTACCTGCGGGAACCTGCAGTTTTACCATTTTAGTAATTTTCTTTGCCATGTTGTTACACCTCCTTTTCCGTTATGTGGAATGTGGTTTTCGGGCTGTAACGGGCCCTCCCACTTGTGAGACAAGCCAAGTACAAGACAGTCTCACAGAGTTATTTATGGAGGAGGTCGAAATAACCTACCTCTAACTCTATAGTTGTCGTTGTGCCGAAATTACTGATATCAGCTTTAATCTTGCTTCTGTCATCAGACACGTCCAGCACCACAGCGCTGCGGTCGGCGAACGGTCCGCGGGTGATCTTAATGGTATCGCCCACTTTAGCATCTGTCTTGGCAGTTTGTTTTTTATCCTTGCCCTCAATAATACGTTTGGCCTCTTCATCAGAAAGAGGGATCGGTTTCGTCGTCGTACCGACAAAGCCTGTAACGCCGGGCGTATTTCTTACGACGTACCAGCTTCTGTCATTGACTTCCATCTGGATCAAAAGGTATCCGGGGAACACTTTCCTCGATACAACCTTTTTTTCGCCGTCTTTTACTTCTTCCTCGTCATGCATGGGAAGGAGAATCTGGATAATTGTATCATCCATTCCCATAGAGTGCACTTTCCGGGTAAGCGTATCCTTAACCTTATTTTCATAGCCGGAATACGTATGAATGACATACCAGCGGATGTCCTTTTCAGAACCTTCCTTCGGTTTGCCGATTTCAACCGGTGCACTGACCGCGGATTTTTTTATCTCTGTTTTTTTCTTAGCTTCCCTATCCGGCATATGTTCTCTCCTTTCATCCTACAGTATGAATCAAAACTTTGGAGAGCTGCATGAATATGAAGTCCACTACGATAATCAGAAGAGACACAAGAACGACCGATACGAGAACTGCAATGGTGTAACGCACCATCTCATGTTTTGTCGGCCAGATGACTTTTCTCATTTCCATTTTTGTTTCACGGAAAAAACGGGTCCAGGCACTCTTGTTTTCTTCTGCAACCTCTCTTTTGGTCGGTTGTTTACGCTTCGCCATCCTCACACCCTCATTCTAAAACTAAATTATTTCGTTTCTTTATGCAGGGTATGTTTATGGCACCATTTGCAGTATTTCATCATTTCGATACGTTCTGCATTATTCTTTTTGTTCTTGTTTGTACGATAATTGCGGCGCTTGCATTCCGGGCATGCAAGAGTAATTCCTTCACGCATTCTTTACACCTCACTCAAATCTCTTCTCGGCTTTCGCCATTGCAACATGCTTACACAGTATAGCATAAGCAGATATGGCAGTCAATAAAAAGCACTTAAAAAAGCCGGGTACTTCCCGACACATTGATTATATCAAAAATGTAGCTTTGGTGCAAGGGAAAATCTGTAAAATCCAGTAAGAAACCCGAGAGCCTTCCCCCGGGGTTCTTACAGTCTATTTTTCACATTATTATATAGGAATTATATTAGAAGTAAAAATCACACAATCTCAAAAACCACTGTCACATGACTTTCAAAATCTGCTGTTCCCGCTTCCATGGGAGTTGCCGCATTTTCCGCCATGCTGTCACCGGCTGCTTTCATACTCATGGCATACCGCGGCATGATCTCCGTATGGTTTTCGCCGACAGAAATGATGTTCACTACCGGCCGGCCAAGAGTCTTTGCAATAACGTCCGCTTTCCGTTTCGCATCGGCCACCGCGCGGCGGAGAGCTTCATCCCTGTATTCCTGTTCATTCCTCACAGAAAATATCACACTGTCGATATGGTTCGCACCCGCGTTAATCGCCGCGTCCATTACCTTGCCCGTCTGATCCAAATTATGGAGGACAATCTTCATACGGTTATCCGCTTCATATACGGTAGATTTCATACGGCCTTTGTCATCATACTGGTTGTTCGGATACAGATTATACCCCATCGTTTCGATATGATCCGCCGTCGCGCCAGCTCCAAGAACTGCGCTTCGCACCGCCGTCATGATATCCGCGTTGTCACGGGCAGCTGCTTTGGCATCGCGGGCCATCGTTTGTACAGATAAATTCACCGTAGCCATGTCATTTTTTGCCGTCACTGTGCCCATCCCCGTCACGGTGATGGAACGATGAAACGGTTCTTCCGCATGGATTATCATACAAGAAGCGGCCAAAAGACACGCTGTCAAAAGCATTGCTGTTTTTTTCATACTTCCTCCTCAAATAAAAGTTTATTAATTCCACGTACATCTACGGGAATCACTCTGATTATAGCACCGACGTAAAAAAGAAACGAATCCTCTGCAGGCGATTCCTTTACCCCCCTACAGCGTCAGAAAGGAAATAACCCCATATCCGCCATGATCCACCCCTCCGAATAGGGTGCGATATCATACTGTTGGAAAATGAAATACAAATGGCCGTTATTCCCTATATAGAATTCTTTCGGGAATTCTGTGATTTTCTCCGCCTCTTCTGTAGAAATGTGCCGGGCTGTGCATTCCCTGGCTGCCGCATCCCGAAGCGCTTCTACGGAAAGAGAAGGCATGGCCGTCTTCAGATCGGCAAGCGTCACCACCTTTCCCGTGGCGTTTAGAGTAATTCCTTTTACATAATTCAGAGGATGCGCCCCTCCTTCATAGGTCATCGTTTCCAAAAGCACCACACTCACATAAGGTTTTACCGTGCCGGCCTGCCAGTCCATCCAGCCGGACAGGCGATGGCTGCTTTCCTTATTCAAAGCCTGCAGGTACCGCTCTGCCACCCTGTCCATTTCTTCATTAAAGAATACGCGCAATTCTATTGGGAGCTCTTTCCCGCTGTGCGGAATTTTCGCCGTACTCAGCCCGAGCCGTTTTTCCACCGTTTTAAATAAAGGAAAATCATCCGAAGGAGTAAGACCGGGCCCTGCCGTCCACCCCGCCGCCGATGCATTCCCAAGTGACAGAAGCAGAGAAAAAACAAGAAGACAAACTATTCTTAAAATTCCCATAATACCTCCTAACTATAGTAGAAATTCTCGTTTTTCAGTATACCATAGAGAAAAACAAACCAAAAACCACCCCTGCAGATCCCCTGTATCTTCAGTTCGAATCTGCATCGGATTACCCGCAGGAAACTATTTTCATGATGATTGTTTCCCGACCGCCAAGAACACACCGTCTTCCATTTTCAGCAGAACCAGATCCACTACAGGATCACGTTTGTCGTCAAAGCTGAATGTACCGCAGACACCGTTAAACCCCTTCATCTCCGCCATGGCATCACGAATCTTCCTTGTATCTGTCACGGAACCGGCCCGCTGTACCGCATCCATCGCCATGTACACGCCGTCATAAGCGGCGGCGGCAAACTGGTCAGGTGCATGCCCGTACTTCTTCGTATAATTCTCCACAAACGTCTTCGTTGCCGCCGTATCTCTTGCCGCTGACCACATAGATGACACATACACATTATCCGCGGCGGCGCCCGCCATCTTCCCCAATTCGGGAGAAACAAAGCCATTATCCCCAAGGACAGGCTGGTTCATTCCCATCTCACGCATCTTTTTTAAAATCCGCACCCCTTCTTGATAATAACTGCACACAATAACCACGTCCGGTTTTGCGTTCTCTATATTCGTCAGCTGGGCAGAATACTCGCTGTCCTTGCTGCCGAAGGTTTCCACATCCACAATCTTGACTCCTTCCTCTTCCAGCGTCTTTCGGAAATATTTCTGCGCCGTTACATGCTGTTCATTATCATGGGCATAGAGAATCGCCGCCGTCTCGTACCCTAAAAGACGGTGCGTCTTTTTTGCCGTCTGGGGAATATTCATCGACTCGGGTACGGAATTTCTGAAAATATAATCGCCAATTTCCGTAATTCCTTCCGCAGTAACCGATATTTCCAACGAGGGAATTTTAGCATTTTGCATAATCGGTCCTGCCGCCTTTGCCTCATTTGATGTCATCGGCCCGATAATCACCGCCGCCTTCTTTTGGATTAACCGCTTTGTCACATTCATGGCATCGGACGGAGACCCTTTGGAGTCCTCCACAAAGAGCTCAATCGGTATCGCCCCTTTCTGATTGATTTCTTCTACAGCCATACGGATTCCTTCCTCTTGGGACTTGCCGTATGCCGCTGCCCCGCCGGTAAGCGCCGCGATGAATCCGATCTTCACGCCGCCCTTTGACGGAGAATCAGCCGCTGTCTTTATCCCGCCGCAGGCAGTAAGACCTGCCGCTGCTATTGCGCCTGTAAAAATGATTACTGCTGCTTTCATTGCTTTACTGAAATTCATTTTGACCTCCTGATTTGAAAATAAAAAAACGCTTCCATGGAAAATATCCATGCAGAGGCGCTCCCGCGCGGTACCACCCTGATTTATCACTCATGACCATAAGTAAAATAAAAGCGCCCCGCCTGAAATACTCAGACAAGGGCGCATAGCGCTGTACCACCTTGCATTTATCACTCTGCCTCCGGGTAATATAAAACCCTGCCCGAATAAATCGGACAGGGGCGAATTCATCGCGGTACCACCCTGCATTATACTTATGGCTCCTGTCCGTAACGTGGATGACGCCTCCATCTACTTGATTCAACGAGGAGCTTGCGGAAGAGTTCGACATATCCTTCATACCGGTTTCCACCTGCCACCGACTCTCTGTTATCTCAGAAACATGACTTTTTTCCGTTCATCGCTTTTCATTTTTAAATTAAAGCTATCATACAGACTTCAAACACTTCTGTCAACCATCGATTTTATTTCAAACAAAAATATTTTCACAGCCCCCATTTCACAACCGCCTTCCTGCACTGCGGCCAAAAGTCATGACTGGCAAGTCCTTCACACTTTCGCAGATGCGGCGCATCGTTCACACTATTTTACATTCAAAGCCGTGTACTTTCCATTCTCCACTTTATCAATATCGGAGCTATGGAAATCCGGAATCATTCAATATCACAGAACGTCAAAATCTTAATTTCCTCTGATTTTACCGCACGTTTCATATTCAATATCATTCAGTACCTTGCATTACAGAGTATCGTGTGTTATAGTATTCATAACCCGAAGTTAATTCTTCCGGAAATGTGTTACTAATATATTTCCATCTGAAAGGAAGGACTATGAACATTCAGCTGAAAAAGGGCGTCATGGAAATCGTTGTTTTGTCCATGCTGCGTAGGAGGGATTTCTATGGATATGAACTCGTCAGCGAGATTTCCAAATATATAGAAATGTCAGAAGGAACTATCTACCCTTTGCTGAACCGTTTTAAAAAAGACGGCCTTGTAGATACCTACCTGGCCGAATCTCATAACGGACCGCCGAGAAAGTATTATAAAATTACCGAGGCCGGCCGTACTGAATATATCGAATCGGTAAGAGAGTGGTCTGATTTTACAAAAGCAGTCAATATGCTTCTCACCGAAGGAGGAGAACCTAATGAATGAGAGAGAGTTTTTAGATCTTCTGCGGTACTACTTCCGTAAGGTAAAACCAGAGGATGTGGAAGAAATTCTATCCGATTACAAAGCCCATTTCACAGAAGCCAGAGAACGGGGTCTGTCTGATGCGCAGATTGCAGCAGAACTGGGGCACCCGGAAGATATTTATGCATCTTACCAATCCGAAGGCATCGTCAGCGAAAAAACGAAAATGGAAAAAATTTCTGACAATGCAGAATACCTGGCCGACAAAGCACAGCAAAAGATGCAGCAGACATGGAATGAAGTCAGCCCTCACATTCCGGACGCTGCCAGTGCAACAGCATCTGTCCTTGCCAAAGCGTTTTTTACCCTTTGCGCAGTTCTGTCCATATTCCTTTTCGCGGCCACGCTGCTCACCATTTATCTATTATCTATGCATTTTACTCCCATTATGGATGCGGATCCCTTACCGGGACTCCACCCGCTGACCATGGTCGGTCTGGGGGCAACCGGATGTTTTGCCAGTCTTTCCATCTTCTTCATGGGGACATTGGGCAGAAAGTTTCATAAAAGCAAGAAGCTGAACAGAAAGCAAGATTCTCCGTCCGGTTCTATGCCGCAGGCAGACGATTCAGAAAAGGATGGTAAATACAATGAATAAGATAGTCGTATCCATAGTCCTGGCAGTCCTTTCACTCATGGTGACCATTGTATCTTTCATTATCAATGATATTGCGGCTTACCGCCAGTGGACATGGGATAACCGCGGGCAGATTTCCGAGCATTTGGAAAATAAGGGAAAGACTCCTCCTCCCGGAGGAAATCGTTCCCTGCCGCCCGGAAAGACAGAACATCATGAAAGAATATCGCCTCCAGACAGGCGCCCCTAAAAACAGAGCAGCAAAAAGTACCTTCCCATGGAAGGATAAAATCGGCTCATCTGCCCGGATATCGGGCATTTCCGGAAATGTCTGGCCCGGGCTGATTTTATATATAGCTATTCCATTCATAAATATTGTTGCAAAGGAGAATTCTAAATTATGAAAAAACATACAAAAGCAGCACTTATCGTGGCTTCCTGTCTCTCAATCAGTGCCACATTCCTGATGATACATCCTTCACAGGCTTTTTTCCTTGACCTGCCCCAGCAGAAAAACGGCATCCGGCAGGATACAGACAAACAAATGAATCAGCCGGGAAAAGATGTCCAAGATATCCGGATTATCAAAGAAGAAACGCCTGATAAGCAAGATAAAGCGGATGAAAAGAAAAATCCAGCCCCGGATAATACGTCGAAAGAAAAATCAAAAGAAAAACAGATGCCAAAAAAAGACTCTACGAAGAAAACTCCGGAAAATAACAAAAAGGACATGCCGGATACTCAGTCAAAAGTACCACCGGTGGAAGGCAACATCCCTCCGGCCGTACAGAAATGAGGAAAAGCCTTAAATGAGGACTATCAAAAACCATGCAATTCTTTTCGTGATCGGGCTTACAATTTCCACCGGAGCCTTTTCCCTCTCCGGCAACACAGCTGCGGCGGAAGAACCACCGCAAATGCGGGATTACCGACTCTCTCTGTTCCAATCAGGAACACCTGCTGTCCCGGAAAGGAAGATTTTTTCCCAAAAGCAAGAGTCTCCCTGTATAAAGAAGTCTGATCATCAACCCATGAAAGGAGGTGATGCAGAAGAAGAATGGCGGCTCTGCAATGACAGCCCCGAATCTCGGGAAAGGCATGGAAAGGACGGATGGAAGCCGATGAAAGACCCCGATAATAACCGCTTCCCGCCGGCCGGACATGGCAAAAAGGTGTCGAAACATGAGAGCCGTACAGATGATAGCTGTCCCTATCTGCTCAAGAAACATGACAGCGATGTATCCAGACATGAGAAATATACTCCCAAACATGGCTGGCATCACAAAGATCATGAAGTGCAGGGATGGGAAAAGCCATAGCTGATCCGTTCTTCTACACGTATTGATTTTATGTTCATTCTTTACTCCATTATTTTTCATACTTTACTCCATTATTGATTTTATTTTATGATTCACCTCTCTCTAAAAAGGGTACTCCCATACCCTCCCCCCTTCTTCCCCGGAAGGGGGGTTTTAATATACACATTTATTCGCACGTGACACAAACGGGAGAACTATTATATAATTAAGTTACAAATTATGGGATGAAATTCCCGGTTATAAAATAAGGAGGCTATTTATGAAAACATTGGTAAAAATCGCTTTTCTGTCCGCAGCGGCACTCACCATTGCAGGCATCGCCCACGCTGACCATCGCGACTACCGCATCGCCCTCGCCAACCAGGACAAATACGGACATCCCGTCTATGACGAAACAGCGGCAAAGCCGGAGGAAGCCCCGCAAATCAAAGAAAAAACCTATAATGTAAGCGCTTCTGACGTAAATACCCAAAGCGGCCGCGACTATAGAATCGCTATCGTTAATTCCGGCCACGCAAGAAACTGATTGCTCCCGCAATAAAAATATTTCATGAAATACCTGGACATGCCCCGATCGGCATGTTCTTTTTTGTTTCCCTTAAGCAAAAATTGTCATTTACATTTTTTCAAGGAAAATATATCGGCAGAAATCTGCATTCTATTCTATAGCCACAAGGGGACGCCACTCCTTTATTCATCTGCCGCGCCCGGAACATACATGCCAAGTCAAAAAGTGCTGCGGAGACTTCCGCCTCTTCAAAAAGCATGCTGTGCTATAATAGTACCATCTGTATTGTATGTAAAAGGAGTTATCCTATGATTTCTATCGTCACCCCGGTGTACAACGAGGAAGACAATGTCATTTTTTTTCACGATGCCGTCACCCGTGTCATGGAAGAAACGGGTATGGCCTATGAACTGATTTATGTGGACGACGGCTCTCACGACCGCACCAATGAACTTATCTGCGGTCTTGCGGAAAAAGACCCTCATGTACGAGCGCTTACCTTTGCACGCAACTTTGGGCACCAAATCGCCATTACCTGCGGCATGGACTTCGCCCGCGGCGACGCTGTCATCACCATGGATGGCGATATGCAGCATCCTCCCGCCCTTATCCCCACACTCATCGGAAAATGGAAAGAAGGATATGACATCGTCCAGACCGTGCGTACCGCCACTGAAGACGCAGGACCCATAAAGAAAATCACCTCTGCGGGATACTACACCATGATCAATTCCATTTCAAAGACCCCTGTCCTTCCAGGAGGTTCCGACTTCCGTCTCATGGACAGAAAAGCACTGGACGTTTTCCTTAAGTTCCGTGAACACAGCCGCTTCATCCGCGGCATCGTGGGCGGGCTTGGATTTAAAACCGCCAGCGTCAAATTTGAGGCGCCGGCAAGGCATGCAGGCGTATCCAAATTTAACATGAGGAAAATGCTCCACTTTGCCGTAGATGGTATCCTCACCAACTCTACCACCCCCCTTCGTGCCGCTTTTTACGCAGGCATCTTTGCAGGTATCGCAGGCATCATCCTGATACTTCATGTTCTTTACGCCTACCTCACAGGCGCCGTCGTTCCCGGTTGGACAACCCTCACCATCCTCGTTTCTTTCTTTGGCGCCGTCAACCTTGTAGGCCTCGGCATCATCGGCGAATATATAGGACGCATTTATGAAGAATCAAAAAACAGGCCCCTCTACTGGCTTTCCGGTGACACAGGAAGCACAGAGAAAATTGAGAAAAGCCGCCCGGAAGTATCCCGCGAAATCAAAAAGAACTAAGGAAAGCAGGTATATTGAATGGCATCAAACCCTTTTTTTGAAAGTGAACTCTTTAACGAATTAAATGACGCATTGAGACATTCCTCCCGCTTTACCGCCACCTATCGAATCGCGGCAGACGACTATGCCGAAGCGAAAAAAATCGCCCGCGGCATCGCTGTGGAACAAACCGTAGAATGCCCTGACGAACTCTTTGTAAACACCTGGATTGAAGACTCCGTCATCGGCCAGATTGAAGACCTGAAAAAAGCGGACCCCGGCTCCTACTACGCCATCATCTCCTACAGTCCCGACACCGTCGAAGGAGAAATGACAGAACTCATGAACATGCTCTTCGGAAATACAAGCCTCCAGCCGGGCATCCGCCTTATGTCCTTTGAGCTTCCCGACAGCATGTACCGCCACTATCCCGGTCCGAAATTCGGGCGGCAGGGTATCCGTGAGCTTTGCGGTATTGAAAAAGGCCCCATTCTCATGTCGGCACTGAAACCTCTCGGAAGAAGTGCAAAAGACTTCGGAGAAACCGCCTATAAACTTGCCCTTGGCGGCTGTCCGCTCATTAAAGACGACCACAGCCTCTTCAATCAATCCTACGCTCCTTTCAAAGACAGAGTAAAAGCCTGCGTAGACAGCGTGAATAACGCCAATGCAAAAACAGGAGGCCGCTCCCTTTACATTGCGAACTGTACCGCAGACAGCATGGAATTTCTTGAACGTGCCATGACCGCGCAGGAATTAGGCGCCGGCGGCATCATGGCAGCTCCGGGGCTTTTGGGGCTCTCCATCATCAGAGAACTCTCCTCCGCTCCCGACTTCCATCTGCCCATCTTCCTCCACCCCTGTTTCTCCGGCCCTCTTGTCCTCAGTGCGGATTCCGGCATTTCCCCCTTCTGCTGCTACGGCCAGTTCAGCCGCCTGGCAGGCGCCGATGCCGCCATATTCACCAGCTTCGGCGGACGCTTTCCTTTCACCGAAGAAGTATGCCGGAAAATCTGCGACGGTACGGAAACAGAAATGGGCGGGCTCCGCTCTATCTTCCCTGTTCCCAGCGGCGGCATGAAATGGCAGCTTTTTAAAAAAATGGTACAAGTCTACGGTCCGGATGCCATCTTCCTCGTAGGCGGCGCCCTTCTCACAGAAAGCGACGACCTCACAGCCAATATGCACTTCTACTTCGAAAAGCTGAACGAAGCGGTGAATAAATAGCGGAAAGCGGCTATTGGCAAATAGGTATAAAGATTCCGCCACAAAATGTACGGTGATACATCGAAAGCCCCCTGTCAAACAACAGGGCTTTTTTATTTCCCTATTCTTCCTCTTAGAACCTCTTTTTCTAAACACCGATTCGTGTTAAATACTTTTAAATATGGCAGACAAGACGTTTCCTTGCTTGTAAAGGATGAAACCACGTCAGTGGCGGAGGATACTCGCATATCATAGTGAATCAAATGATAAGAGAGAACCTGATTTCCGTCTTTCTCATCACGGCAGCAGATCCTTCACATTCGTTCAGGATGACACCTTACCGTCCGCTGTCATTCTAAACGGGGCAAGAATGCTTTGTGAGAAAAACGGAAAATGGGACAGTGGCACAGAGTGAAGAATCTATGACTCTGATGGAGTCTTACCGATTCATATTTACAGACTTTTTCTTACACACTCACCGATTCCCTTACCACGACCGCAGATCTTTCGTACGGCTCAAGATGACGCTTAGCAGACAGGCTTATATCTTCCGGTTTCTCCCATCCAATCCCCGGCTTATAGCTTTTTCCTGCTCACAGTTTATACTAATGACTGGCAGCCAAAGACACGAAAAAACAGTGGCATTCCACCACTGTCTTTTTATCTCTTATGAGTTAATACTTCCCTGTCCCTGAATATAGGTAGAGTTCCCTATATTCCATTTTGCGCCGGTACGGATACGGGCATCGTTTTCTTCGCCTTTTGTCCAGCGAACTCTGGCATCACCGCTGATTTCAATAATGGGCTCTTTCTTTTCTTTTTCATCACTGTACCCGAGCGCATCCAGTTCACGGATGTATTCTTTTTTCAGATGGGCAAGTTTCTTCCTCTCTTCGTCTGTAAGGGTACTGCCCTTTTTCTCCGCTTCGAGAATATTTTTCAGAACGGAGGCAAGTTCATACCTTGTAAGGCTTCCCCTGTCGAAAAAGTTTCTGTCATAGTCCGGTGCGCGGCCTTTTTCACAAAGGTCGTAAACGGCCTGATAGTCCCAGGCTTCTTTTTTTACAGTATCCCAGGAGTTCGGCGCATAGGTATTGTAGGCGGCAGCTGTCAGGCTGAAAGAAAGGAAACAGAGTGCCGCAAAAATAATTTTTTTCATAGGTCACCTGCAGATTTTTTCTTCAATGAGTGCCAGGAGCTTATCCCGCCCCGTGCCGGACAGTGATGAGTAGGCAAGGGGAGCTGTGTCCGCAGGAAAGGTTTTCTCCAATATGCGGAGATTTTTGTTCATTTCATTTTTCCCTGTTTTATCGGCTTTTGTCCCGATGATTTGGAGGCCCGGCGCAATTTTTTTCAGCCATTCGTAAGCTTTCAGATCGATGGGAAGACCGGGATGCCTCAAATCCACAAGAAGCCCTACCATGACGAGATTCTCCGAATTCCTGATGTATTCGTCAATAAAACCGCTCCAGGAATCACGATTCGCCTGGCTTGTTTTCGCAAAACCATAACCGGGCAGGTCGACAAGGTACCACTCCTGCCGTTCTTCTCCACTGCCTGTATCTCTTCTGGATTGTACAGCGTAGTAGTTGATGGTTCTCGTTTTTCCCGGTTCACGGCTGACGTAGGCAAGCTTTCTCATACCACTTAAAGAGTTGATGAGAGAAGATTTTCCCACATTTGACCGCCCGATAAAAGCGATTTCTTTTTTTCTGCCATATTCCCCTGTCTTCACCGTTGACCCTATATAGGCGGCAGAGAAGATGTGAAACTTTTTCTTGTCTTTGATTTCAGCCATGTCCGTTCCTCTATTTCATCAAGGCATGCGCCAAGACATCATCCACATTTTTCACGTAGATAAATTCCAATTTTTTTCTTACGGACTGCGGTATTTCTTCCATATCTCTTTTATTCTTTTCAGGAAGCAGGATCTGCCTGATCCCGAATTGGCTGGCGGCAAGAACTTTCTCTTTCACTCCGCCGATGGGAAGGACTTCGCCTGTGAGGGTAATTTCGCCTGTCATGGCGGTATCGCCTCTGACTTTCCGTCCGGTGTAGGCGGATGCCATCGCAGTGGCCATGGTAATCCCCGCGGAAGGTCCGTCTTTCGGCACAGCGCCTTCGGGAAGATGGATATGGGTATCCAGCGTTTCATAGAAATTTTCCACAAGCCCTAATTCTTTAGCACGGCTGCGGATATAAGTATATGCGGTTTCTGCCGATTCTTTCATGACATCGCCCAGTTGGCCCGTAAGGATCAGATTCCCCTTTCCTTTGATGGTGATTGCTTCGGTGTCGAGAACTTCACCGCCTGCCGCTGTCCATGCAAGACCGTTGACACGTCCTACCTGCGACTCATGTTCTTCGGCAAGGGGCAGGAATTTTACAGGTCCCAAATATTCCTCCAGTGTCTTGGCAAAAAGCGGGGGAATTGTTTTATCGGCAAGAACGATTTTCTTCCCCACCTTGCGGCAGAGGGCGCCGATGGTCCGTTCCAGTTCACGGACGCCTGCTTCCCGGGTATAACTTCTGATGATTTTCCGCAGGAGGGCATCCGTAAAATGAAGATCTGCGGTTTTCAGCCCGTTTCTTTCACGCTGCCGCGGTATGAGGTATTTTTTTGCAATCTGTACTTTTTCTTCTTCCGTATATCCCGAGAGCTCGATGAGTTCCATACGATCAAGGAGTGCCGCCGGAATGGTGGAAACGGTGTTCGCCGTGGCCACGAAAAACACTTTTGACAAATCGAAGGGGATATCAATGTAATTATCGTGGAAAGCTTTGTTTTGTTCCGGATCGAGCGCTTCCAAGAGCGCCGAAGCGGGATCGCCGCGAAAATCGGAGCCCACTTTATCGATTTCATCCAGAAGAAGAAGGGGGTTTTTTGTTTTTGCATGGGCAATGGCTTCGATGAAGCGCCCCGGCATGGAACCGATGTAGGTGCGGCGGTGCCCGCGGATTTCAGCTTCATCATGGATACCGCCCAGAGAAATACGGGCGAATTTTTTATCCAGCGCACGGGCAATAGAGCGGGCAAAGCTGGTCTTACCGACACCGGGCGGTCCCACAAAGCAAATGATAGGCGCCTTTGCTTCCGGAGCAAGGATACGGACGGCAAGATACTCAAGGATACGTTCCTTAATTTTTGCAAGGCCGTAGTGGTCTTCATCCAAAAGTTTCGCCGCTTTTTTCAAATCGAGAAGGTCTTTGCTTTCCTCTTTCCACGGCAGGGAAAATATCCATTCCAGATAGTTTCTTGCCACAGTGGTTTCCGCCATCATGGGCGGCATAGTGGCTAAATGGGCGATTTCTTTTTCCAGTTTCTTTTTATATTCATCAGGAATTCCGCTTTTTTCGAGTTTCTGCCTGTATTCTTCCGCTTCCGCATCCTGAGAAATCTCGTCGCCGAGGCGGTCGTGGATGCTCTTTATTTTCTGCCGGAGGTAGTAATCGCGCTGCTCCTTTTCCATACGGCTCCGCACTTCCCCGTTTATTTCCGCCTCCAGACGGCCGATTTGTATTTCTTCATCAAGAAACCGGCGAATAAGAACAAGTCTTTCCATAACGTCGTTTTCTTCCAGAACAGCCTGCCGTCTTGCAGGGCTGATAGGCATTTGTGTAGAAATGAAATCAGCGGTGTATCCCGGCGTGTCGGAAGCTTTCAGCTGCTCCATCTGCTCATCCGAAAGATTCTGCTGGGCATTGTGAATCCATTCAAAGAAGGATTTCAAAAGGGCCCTTCTGTATGCTTCCCCACGAAGCGCGTCCGACGGCTCGATTTCCGGCACATCCTCCACCTGAGACACCAAGCAGTTTTCTTTTCGCAGGACGCTGTGAACACGAATGCGGGAAATCCCTTCCGCCTGTATGCGGATGAGGCCGCCGGGCAGCTGGAGCATTTGTTTTACTTTTACAACGGTGCCAAAGGAGTAGAGATCTTCTTCCTGCGGTACTTCCACTTTTCCATCACGCTGCATGATCATAGCAAGATACCGGTCACTGCGGCCTGCGGCGCGGACGGCTTCAATAGATTCTTTTCTCCCGATATCCAGGTTCACTGTCATATGGGGAAAAACAATGATATCGCGAAGAGCTACGACAGGCAGTGTCAAAACGGCTGCATCTCCTATATCTGTATTCTCGTTCATAAAAATTCCTCTTATCTTATAATTCAGTGTCTTTGTAAAGAATCAACACTTCTTTATATTTTACCACACAGCCGATAAAAAAGCAGATTTTTCAAGAAACATTTCGCATTTTCTCGATGAAAGCCTCTCCCGAATCAATAAAAAACACCGCAGTAAACACGGTCTTCTATGCAAGGGAAGATAACTCTTCTGTCTATTCAAACAAAAATACGTCCTGTCTTACGGCAAAACGCATTTATATTATTATAATTTATTATAATTTCATTTCTTTTTTCTTTCCAGCAGGGGCGGTTCGCCTTTGAGAACAGTATCTTCCGTAACGGTACAGCGCACCACATCTTTCATTCCGGGAATCTCATACATCACTTTTGTCATGATCTTTTCAATAATCGCACGGAGTCCGCGGGCACCCGTATTCCTTTCAATGGCTTTCTTCGCAATGGCACGAACCGCTTTCCCCTCAAAAACAAGCTCCACATTGTCCATGCCGAGAAGTTTCTGATACTGTCGGATAAGAGCGTTTTTCGGTTCCGACAGGATTCTGATAAGCGCTTCTTCTTTCAGCGGGTGGAGAGCTACGATGACAGGAAGTCTGCCGATAAATTCCGGAATAAGTCCGAATTTCAGGAGGTCTTCAGGTTCTACGTTTTGAAGAACTTCCGCAATGTCTTTCTCATCGGCTTTCTTGATATCCGCGCCAAATCCCATCGTGCTCCTGGTCGTTCTGCGGGCGATGACTTTATCTATGCCGGCAAAAGCTCCGCCGCAGATGAAGAGGATATTTGACGTATCCAGCTGGATCATCTCCTGGTTAGGATGCTTGCGTCCGCCCTGCGGCGGAACACTGGCTACGGTCCCTTCAAGGATTTTCAGCAGGGCCTGCTGTACGCCTTCCCCTGAAACATCCCTTGTAATAGACGGATTCTCCGATTTTTTTGCGATTTTATCAATTTCATCAATGTAGACAATGCCCCGCTGCGCTCTTTCAAGGTCGTAATCCGCTGCCTGGATAAGACGGAGCAGGATATTTTCCACGTCTTCCCCCACATAGCCCGCTTCTGTTAAGGTAGTCGCATCGGAAATAGCAAAAGGAACATTCAAAAACCTCGCCAACGTCTGGGCAAGAAGAGTTTTTCCGCTCCCTGTGGGTCCCAGCATGATGATATTTGACTTTTGCAGTTCCACACCGTCATCGTCTTTTTCATAGCGGATACGTTTATAATGGTTGTACACGGCTACGGCAAGGGCAACTTTTGCATCATCCTGCTCGATAACGTACTGATCCATGTATTCTTTGATTTTTTCAGGTGTCGGAAGTTCAAAATCGGGAAGCCCCTTCTTCTTCTTCGAAGTTTTCATTTCTTCTTCCAATATGTTCCGGCAGACTTCAATGCATTCATTGCAGATAAAGACGCCCGGTCCCGCAATCAGTCTTTCGACTTCGTCTCCCGACCGTCCGCAGAAATTGCATACCGGCGGTTGTTCATTTTTATTAGCCACAGAGCCTCCTTATTTCTTGCTTAATTCAGATTTCCCATTTAACTCGGCCAGTTCATTTCTGGTAAGGATCTTATCAATGAGCCCATATTTCAAAGCGGCGTCAGCAGTCATAAAATTATCCCTTTCGGTGTCTTTCATGACAGTTTTCAGCGTCTGTCCGCTGTGGGCCGCGATGATTCCATTGAGCTCGCTGCGGAGACGGATAATTTCTTTGGCATGGATTGCAATATCTGTCGCCTGTCCCTGCGCACCGCCGAGGGGCTGATGGATCATAACGCTGGCATGAGGCAGGGCGTAGCGTTTCCCTTTTTCGCCGGCTGTCAGAAGTACGGCCGCCATGGAGGCGCAGGAACCAATACAGATGGTAGACACATCAGGGCGGATATACTGCATCGTATCATAAATCGCCATGCCTGCCGTCACAACGCCGCCGGGGCTGTTGATGTAAAAATGGATATCTTTGTCGGGGTCTTCCGCTTCCAGAAAGAGAAATTGGGCAATAATCACGTTGGCGGTATGATCATCAATGGGGCCGTCAAGAAATACGATACGGTCTTTTAAAAGACGGGAATAAATATCATAGGAACGTTCCCCATGAGAGGTCTGTTCCACAACAATCGGCACATAAGGCATAGATAAACATCCTTTCTCATAAATACTATTTGTACTTTCTAATTGTACCACAATCTTACAATTTATAACGATAAAATTCTATATTTCTTTTTCATACATCAACAAAGAGACGCGGAACATGCCTGCGCCTCTTTAGGTTATGAAATAAAATTCATTGTATGAAGTTGAACGGATTACTTTCTTTCAGCCGCTTCGATCGTAGCGATGATGTCCGCTTTCTTTGCGCGGGAGTCAAGGGCAATACCCTTTTCTTCAGCGTAAGCTTTCAGTTCTTTGACTGTCTTTGCAGCCAGCGGAGATTCTTTCTTTTCTTTTGCCGGAGCTTCTGTCTTCTTGGCTGTTTCTTCTTTTTTACTTTCTTCCTTTACCGCCGCGCCGTAAATGAAAGCAGCCGCTTTCTTGCGGAGTACGGAATTGTAAAGCATCCCCGCGCGGTTTTCATCTCTGATGATTTTGATGACATCTTTCGGTTCCGCATTAAACTGGCGCGCCATGCTGTAAACTTCCATATTCAGATCCTGATTGGTCGCTTCCAGTTTTTCAACATTAGCGATTTCCGCAAGCACCAAGCCTTCGCGTACCTGCTGCTCAGCAGTCTTATTGTAGCTCTGACGGAATTCTTCCTCCGACTTGCCCATGTTGGAAAGATACTTATCAAAGTCCATGCCCTGGGCTTCCATATTCAGTTTAACTTCCTGTTCGATTTCATCAATGCGCTGATCGACCATTTCCTGCGGAATATCCACTTTGGAATTTGCCACCGCCTGATTAATCAGGGACTGGTGGTAAGCTTCTTCCGCCTGCTGGAATGCCCGAAGCTGCATCTGCTGTTTCAGGCTTTCCTTCAGTTCATCCAGTGTTTCATGACGGCTTACGGATTTGGCAAAAGCATCATCAATAACGGGAATTACTTTATGCTTCACATCATTGATATGTACAGCAAATTCCGCCTCTTTGCCGGCAAGAGTATCCACAAAATAGTCTTTCGGGAAAGATACGGAAACTGTTACGTCATCGCCCGCCTTGTGGCCTTCAAGCTGGTCTTCAAACCCCGGGATAAAGCTCTTTGAGCCGATTTCCAGCGGATAAGTTTTCCCTTCACCGCCTTCAAAAGCTTTCCCGTCAACGGTACCTTTGAAATCGATAACGGCGATGTCGCCTTTTTTAAGGACAGTACCTTCTTCCGCCTTTTCCATTCTCGCATTCTGCTCTGCAGCCTGCCGGATCTGTGCCATAACCTGGTCATCGGAAATCTCCGGTTTCACATGTTTGGCGGAAAGTCCTTTATATTCGCCAAGCTTTACTTTCGGCTGTTTAACAAAAGTAGCGGTGAACGCAGCACCTTCCGTTTCAGAAAAACGTTCCTGTTTTACTTCGGGAGTGGTGACAGCAATGAGCTTTTCCTGCATAATCGCGTCATTCAAAGCCTGGTTGATAACAATATCCTGCGCTTCTCCGGCAACAGCTTCTTTGCCGAAATGCATCTCGATAATGCGGCGGGGCGCCTTGCCTTTACGGAACCCGGGAATCTTCACCTGGTTGGCGATACGGGCTACTGCCTGCTTAAACCCCTTGACCACAACTTCAGCCGGTACATCAATGGTAAGCTGTACCTTGTGCTGATCCAGTGCTTCTGCTTTTACGTTCATAAAAAATATTCCTCCTTATACCGGTAAAAGGGTCCGTCCTTTTATTTACCGTACACAAATTGCAGGTTATATTATACTACAACTTACAACATACCTCAAGAACCCTATGCATTTATCTCAGCACGGATCTCTGGAATAATCAAACATTTGTGACCACTCTTAGAAAATATTTCTTTAAGAAGACCCCTTTACACCTCTTTCCATAAATACATTTCTGCTATATCTGCTATAATAGTAAAGAAATAAAATTGCAGGAGGAGGACCTGGTTTTGGAAAACGTAAAACGCTGTCTGGTCATTGTAAATCCCACCTCGGGACGGGAACGGGCGCCGAAGTACATTCCGCTTTTATCTTCTGTTCTTTCCAAACGGTATGACGATGTTTCCATCAAGCTGACACAAAAAGCGGGAGATGCGAAAGATTTCGCCCGCCGCGCCGCGGAAAAGAATAAAGACATCATCTGCATGGGCGGCGACGGTACGATTAATGAAGTCATTAACGGCATGGTTCCTGTCCGCAGCGATTCATGCTTCGGTTTTATTCCTTTCGGAACGGTGAATGATCTGGCACGGGCGCTTCATATCCCCCGTTCACCCCAGGGCGCTATACGGATGCTGGAGCAGGCAAAACGCACCACTATCGATGTAGGGAAAATCAATGACCGCTACTTCATCAATATCGTTGCCGCAGGACTTATTCCGGAAGCGGTCAGCGAAGTGACAATTAAGGAAAAAACGCTTTTTGGCTCTCTTGCGTACTTTATGAAAGGGTTTCAGGCTCTTCCCAAACAGCATTCTTACCATTTCCACATCCGGGAAGAAAACGGGACGGATATCCATATTTCCTCCCCTTTGGTGGCAGCCATGCTCACCGATTCGGCAGGCAGCTTCCGCAATCTCGTCCCGCCGGAAGAAAGGAACAAAGGCGTCATCAAACTGGCTCTTTTCCATAATTTCCAATGGCTCCGCACCATCCGTGAAGCTCCGAAACTTCTCACAGGCCTCCAGCTGGGGCCGGAAATATTGACTGTGGTCGGTGTAAAAAAAGCCCATATTTCCATCAGCAATGAAGAAGAACTCATAACAAATGTAGACGGTGAAAAGGGGCCGTCCTTCCCTATTGATCTGGAAATCCTGCCTGACCGCCTTTCCGTTTTCGTTCCTGAAAAAATCAAGGAAGACAATTCGCTCTTTCCCCACCTTCTTGAGGGAATTCAGCCGAAGCTTCGGCTGCCGTGGGCGGAGTCGGCAGATGAGGATATGGAAAGGATTCTTATGGGAGAAGAATCTCTTCCTCTTAAATAAGGTACACAAAAACCCGCAATACATACTGCGGGTTTTTGCGTGGAGTGATTGAACCGTAGGAAATTATCCATCCGCTTTCTTTCTTCTCAGAAACTGCATAAAGAGGACAAAGGCAAGAATGCCGATGCCTGCCGCATCTGTCATGAGACGGGGATCAATGAGCATAAGGCCGCCGGCAAGGAGCAGGAGCCTCTCAAACATATTCGTCTTTGCCGCAAGGTATCCGATCATCGCCGCCGAAACTCCCGCCATACCGATAAGTGCCGTACAGGTGGTCAAAATAATGCTGCCGGCGGAAGCCTCAATCCCTAAAATCTGCGGTGACAAAACGAAGACGTAAGGAATAATGAAAGCCGCAATGCCCAGCTTCGAAGCGTTTACCCCTGTCTTCAGCGGATCACCGCCGGAAATAGCGCTTCCTGCATAAGCCGCCAGCGCCACAGGCGGAGTAATATCGGCAATGATGCCGAAATAGAAAACGAACATATGCGCCGCCAAAATCGGCACGCCAAGCTGGATAAGGGCCGGTGCCGCAATAGTGGATGTAATGACATAGTTTGCCGTCGTAGGCACGCCCATGCCGAGAATGAGGGATGTAATCATAGTGCAGAACAGAAGAAGCATAAAGTTTCCTGCCGCCACATCGACAAGAGCAGACGCCAGCTTCAGCCCCACTCCCGTTTTCGTCACGATACCGATGATCATACCGGCGGACGCACAGGCGATGAGCACCCCCAAAGCGCCGCGGGCGCCTTTAACCAGACCGTCAATAATATCATTGAAATCCATCCGTGTATTCGCGCGGAGCATGGCGGTGGCAATGGAAATAATGATCCCTGCCAGTGCCGCCTTCATCGGGGTGTACCCGGAAGCAAGCAGCCCGATAATCGCAATCAGCGGAATTGCCAGATGCCCCTCTTCTTTCATGATCTTAACCCATGGCGGAAGTTCATTTCTCGGTGTCCCTTTCAGCTTATTTTTCTTCGCTTCAAAATGAACGCCCAAAAATACGCCGAGAAAGTAAAGTACCGCAGGCACGATAGCCGCTTTCACGACTTCCATGTAAGGAATGCCGACAAATTCCGCCATGAGAAACGCCGCCGCGCCCATGACCGGAGGCATGAGCTGTCCGCCGGTAGAGGCTGCCGCTTCTACTGCTCCCGCAAAGTTTTTATGATATCCCAATTTCTTCATCATAGGGATGGTAAAAGAACCGGATCCGACAACGTTTGCTACGGATGAGCCGGAAATCGTCCCCTGCAGGGCAGAAGAAATAACCGCCACTTTGGCAGGACCGCCCGATGCCCAGCCTGCAATGGCATTGGCGATATCAATAAAGAATTTTCCGAGACCTGTTTTTTCAAGATACGCCCCAAAAAGGATAAAAAGGAAAATAAAGGTGGACGATACGCCCATAGGAATACCGAAAACACCTTCCGTAGTATAGAAGAGGTGCCCGACCATCTGGTTCACGGTAAGCCCGCGGTGTGCCAGAGGTCCGGGCATATAACGGCCGAAGAAACCGTAAGCCAGGAAACAGAGTACTACAATAACAATCGGCAGGCCTACAATACGGCGCGCCGCCTCGATAACCATAAGCATCCCCAGCACTCCCATGAACGTATCCACAGGTGTCACTGTTCCTGCCCGCAAAATAAGCTGCTGGTAATTCACCAAAATATAAATCGGTGGAATCGCCGCGATGATAGCAAGTGCCAAATCGACAGGATGCACACTTCCGCCGCGAATCCACTCCCGTTTAGTGGGGCATAAGAGATATACCAGAGAAATACCGAAAGACAGATGGATACACCGCTGGATCATAGCGTCCAGTGCGCCGAAGAAACCGGTATAAATCTGGAAAAGAGAAAAACAGATACAGATGACAGCGATCACTTTCGCCCACGTGCCGCTGTATTCCATCGTATTTGATTCTTT
Organism: Dialister invisus DSM 15470; assembly: GCF_000160055.1. Lineage (NCBI taxonomy): Bacteria > Bacillati > Bacillota > Negativicutes > Veillonellales > Veillonellaceae > Dialister > Dialister invisus. The sequence continues at coordinate 1,737,202 of NZ_GG698602.1, read as the reverse complement.
ATCCAGTTCTTTCAGTTTCTTCTGCAGATGGTCATCCATACCTTTTTCCACAGCAGGATTTTCCTTTTTCTCCAAATCGGCCAATATAATCAACTCCTTATTTCTTTTTTCATCCAGTAAGCCTTCCATAACGGCGCCACATAGAGATGAAGTTCTTTTTCAAGAGGCATGAGTTCCGCCAGCGCATAGTCTTTATCACCCACGATAATGTGTTCATCATTGGTCACGCCGTTCCGGATGGACAATTCCGGACAGCGGCGGTTCATTTTATCCATGATGAACCATTCCCCTTCCTGCCGGAATTCACCGTCTTCTTTCGAAAAAGGCAGTCCCACCCCCATGGATTGGTACTTTGTCGATTTCAAAATAAGACCGTCTTCCGTTTCATTCACTGCAAGATATTCGTAAATCATCGTTTTCTGTACGGAATGGCGGTACGCCAAAGTCACCGGCGTCCCCGCTTCCACTTCCTGTCGAATAAGAAATCCGTCGGAAGTCTGTCCGTAAAGGTACGGCGTTCTGATATAGTAGCCAAAGACGGCAATACAGACAGTAATGACGATCCCCACAGAGGCGATAACGTTTTCAAGCCGGCCGCCCTTGTTTTTCCTGATCATGGCAATGCGGCAAAAGCCGCTCCTTTCCTTTATGATAATAAAATGATCTTTCCTGCAGACACAAGGAGTGAATGACAACGGTTTCCTGCCCCGGCGCCATCCACTCTTTTCCATGTCTTATGGAACTTTCAGCCATTTCCCTACTTGGCTTTCAGATACTGTTCGGCGCCCGCATTCATGGGAATGGACATACCGTCAAGGGCGGTATCTTTTGTAATATACTTGCCCACGGCATGAGCGGCTTTCATGCGGTCCAGATGTTCATAAATCGCCTTGACTACTTCACCGCCCAGTTTGTCATCCATCTTGTCGGTAGTAACGACAACACATTTAACGGCAACAGAATGAATATCTTCTTCCTGCCCGGGATAAGTGCCTTTCGGAATGCTTACCTTCGTATAGTAGGGATATTTCTTCATCAGTTCATCTGCTTTATCGCTGTCGATATTGATAATAGCCGCAGATTTATTGGCCGCCAGATCCTGAATGGCGGCAGTCGGGAACCCCGCTACAACGACGCCTGCATCTACGTTGCCGTCTTTAAGCGCATCGGCCGCTTCGCCGAAGGACAGGAAACGTTCATCAATATCATCATAAGTAATACCGTAAGCGGCTAAAATCTGGCGGGCATTTGCTTCCGCACCGGAGCCTGCCGCACCAACGGCAACTTTCTTGCCTTTCAGATCCGCAATGGATTTGATCCCTTTATCAGCCGTGGTCACGAACTGGATCGTTTCCGGATAAAGCGCCGCAAGACCCCGGAGGCCGGCCACTTTATTATCCTTGAACATTTCAGAACCGTTGACCGCGTAGTAAGCAATGTCATTCTGAATGAAAGCCAGATCGACAGAACCATCTTTGAGCATATTTACATTTGCCACAGACGCTCCGGTGGACTGGGCGGAAGCGTTCATGCCCTTGATATTGTTATTCAGTAATTCAGCAAGAGCGCCGCCAAGCGGATAGTACGTCCCTGCGGTACCGCCGGTCGCGATATTCAGGAACTGCTTTTCTCCGCCGCTTTTGGAACCGCTGTCACCGCCGCATCCTGCCAGCAGCGCCGCACCGCATACACAGGCCATTCCTGCGATAAGCATTTTCTTCATTACTTTTTTCATAGCCTTAGACCTCCTTGGAAAATTCCTCTTTGATACGGCAGCTTCGTGTACGTTATCTGTAGCCATTTTATTCCGCCGGGACTTGCTAAACTATTCTTTATCTCTCCGGAATAAAAAAAGCAGCTGAGCGCATGGAAACCCAAACGTCTGCTGCAAGCGTCTTCGCTCGAAGTGCTGTAAAGTTAATAATAGTATACTACTTTTCAAAATCCTTGTAAAGTAAACTCGGCTGGATCCCCTGATTATTCTGGTACTTGCCGCTTATATATTTCTCCGCCTCTCCCAACACCGTATGGAAATAAATCTGGCAGATTTCTACACCCGAGTAAATACGGATCGGCTGGACACAGAACATTTCCAGTGTCCAGTAGCCTGAAAATCCGACATCCCCAAATCCTGCAGTAACGTGAATAAAGAGCCCAAGACGCCCCACTGAAGAACGGCCTTCCAGCATCGGAACAAAACAGGTGGTTTTCGTATATTCATGGGTACGGCCCAGGTAAAGCTTATTTGGCTCCAGCACATAGCCCTCCTGCGGGATCTTTAAAAGATGTCCTGTATTTTTCTTTTTCATGTCCAATTCATAATTGTCGTACACCATGAGTTCATCAGCCAGTGTCAGGTTGTAGCTGTTCGGATTCAGCCGCTTCGGATTAAAAGGCGTAATCATGATTTCCTCACCTATGTGGCGGGCGATTTCTTTACCGGATAAGATCATTTTTCTTTCCGTCCCTTCTGATTAAAAATTCTGCGATGGACCGCCATACGCCTTCTGCTGAAAGTATACCGCGCGTCCATTCCCTTCGTAAGACCAAATTGTTCTTTTTCTTCTTCCGTCACCGATGGAGACACAAGCACTTTTCCCCGGTCGCTGAAAGAAATAAGATGTGCGGCAAAAAGCGCCGCATGAATCGGACAAAGAACCAGTCCTTTATGTTTCATACCGCCTTCTCCGTAAGGCACCGCTTTCAAAAGAGACAGGCGGTGAATCCCGCAGACACAGCATTCCGCTTTTTCGGAAAGTGATTTGCGGAAAAAACGGCTTCTTTCCTCAAGAACCTTCCGTATCTTCTCTACTGTTTCATCAGCGGTGGAAGAGAAAAGATTCCCTTCCGTACCGAAAGAAGAAATATCCGATGCCAGGGCTTCACGGACAGAATTTTCCGCTGACACTTCCGCTTCTTCCAATTCGCGGAAAGCTGCAGCCATCTCCGGTTTCAGTATCCAAAGATACGCGCCATACTCATCTTCTCCCCCGTCAAAAATATACTGCCACGGCGCCATTTCCGACAGAGCTTTCCCCCACACCGCCTCCTCCGCGGTAAGGGTAAATTCCTTTTCCGCTTCCACGGCAGGCGGCACTTTCTTTTTTTCTGCCGTCCGCGCCGGTTCTTCAAAAAAAGCCCCGCTTTCGTAACGGTCACGGATTTTATTTCCTGCCCACCCGACAGCCGCATTCAACGCGCGGTATTCCATAGAAAGAGTATCGGCGATATGCTTCGCGTTGTCTGTGTAATCAGGCGCATGGTACAGAGAAGAAATAATAATCATCATCAGATCCGACATAACTGCAGGGTCGGCAAAAAGCGACAGCCACTGAGAAGATGATATTTCATTCCATCGTTTGGCGCCTTTTATGCGAGCCATGCCTTCACCCCTTTGCTGAATTTCACAGACTTTGCAGATATTATAGCATTTTACATATATTTTTAGAATATTTTCCAAAGAAAATCCTCATGAAAAACTGTGCATGGAAGGAAAGCAGAAATCTCTGTATAATAGGCAAAGAATACAAAGAGGAGCATATGATGGACATACTCAAGAACGAAACTATAAAAAATGCGGCCGCTGTACTGTGGCACAAATTTCTTCTGGCAGAAACCGTAAACGACATCATCCTTTCGGAAATAAAAGACCGCCTGTACCTGCAGAATGTGGATGAAGACTGGCTCATGTCCCCGGAAACATCTCCGCGCGACACCTTTATGGCACGTGTCACGGACCTTGCCTTCGGCGATGTCGTGGAAGAAGCAGTTACCTCGCTCTATGAAAACAAAGAGGCCCTCCTCCCTTACTCAGATCTCACCGAAGCAAAAGATCCCAGCCGTTTATACGATTTGATGATGGAGACGGCCATGGGGCAGCTCACCTGCCAAGACAGAAGTACGGTGAAAAAGAATCCGTACTACGAACGAATCCATATTTCTTCCGACAAGGAAAACTGCATCGCTCTTACCACAGCAGATTATCTTCCTTATGAATTTTTCCAGACCTTCCACCGTTACAAAAAAGAAAACCCTTTCCTCTACGGGGAAGCGGGGTTCTTCAAAGAACGGATGACCTTCCCCGTCATCCTGGAAAACAACCGCGTGTGGATGAGCGTCGTCCCCAGTGAAATCCGTTCTATGGAAAAAGACATTGAAGCAGCAAAAGGAAAAGTAATCACCTACGGCCTGGGGCTCGGATACTACGCCTTCATGGCATCAGAAAAAGAAGAAGTGGAATCAGTAACCGTCGTGGAAATGAACCGCGATGTCATTTCCCTTTTTAAAAGAAACATACTGCCTCAATTTCCAAATAAAGAGAAAATCAGAATCATTGAAGCCGATGCCTTTGCATTTATTGAAAAGCAGGAAGACGGCGGCTACGACACGGCATTCAGCGATTTCTGGAGCGGCATGGATGACGGACTCGATCTTTACCTGCGGTTCATGGCAAAAACAGCGCGTTTTGCAAAAACAAAACATTCTTACTGGATTGAGACATGTTTCATGGAATATTTTTTCCGCCCCGTCCTGATCCGCGTCCTCATGGAGCAGATTACGGGGAAGAAAATCATCATGCCGGAAGTTTCCGGCCGCATTCGTAAAGTGCAAAACCGTTTTGAAACATATCTGAAAACAAAAAATGACAGAATCACCTCGCCTGAAGAACTCACGCTCCTTTTCACAAACGAATCCATGATTTCCCTCATGCGCGATTTTGCCATAAAAGATCCGATGCGGCCATAAATACGGTCTAAGGAGACTCCGCAAAATGTATCCTGCCCATGTTCAGGAAAACATTTACCTTATCCTCCGATTTCCTGTATAATAAACGAGTATTGTTAGTTGAGGTGCAAAATGACTGATTCAGAAGAAATAAAAAGACGGCGTACCTTCGCCATCATCTCCCATCCTGACGCCGGCAAAACGACACTCACGGAAAAGCTCCTGCTCTACGGCGGCGCGATCCACCTGGCAGGTTCCGTCAAAGCAAGGAAAACATCCCGCTATGCCGTATCCGACTGGATGGAAATAGAAAAACAGCGCGGCATTTCCGTCACCAGCTCCGTTCTCCAATTCGATTACAACGGCTGCCGCATCAACATTCTCGATACCCCGGGGCATGCAGACTTTTCGGAAGATACTTACCGTACGCTCATGGCGGTGGACAGCGCCGTCATGGTCATCGACGTGGCGAAAGGCGTGGAAGCCCAAACGAAAAAACTTTTCAAGGTTTGTTCCGACCGGGGTATTCCCATTTTTACCTTTGTCAATAAAATCGACCATTTCGGCAAAAATCCTTTCGACCTGATGGCGGATATTGAAGATGTCCTCGGTATCCGTTCATGCCCTATGAACTGGCCTATCGGCGTTAATGGCGACTACACAGGTATCTACGATCGTGAAAAGAAACTGTGCCATCTTTTCGTCAAAGACAACGCCCACGGCGTAAAAAAGCTGGAAGTTATTTCAGGCAGGATAGACGATCCTGAAATCGTTTCCCATCTCTCCGAAGAGGTTCTCAGTTCCCTCAAAGATGACCTGGAGCTTCTGGAAGAAGCAGGCGACCCTTTTGATAAAGACAAAGTATCCAAAGGCGAACTGACCCCTCTCTTTTTCGGTTCCGCCATGACAAACTTCGGCGTACAGACTTTTCTTGAAAAATATCTGGAACTTGCTCCGCCGCCGGAAGAAAGAGAAACGCTGGAAGGACACATTGCGCCGGAAGATCCTGCTTTCTCCGCTTTCGTTTTCAAAATCCAGGCAAACATGGATCCCAAACACCATGACCGTATTGCTTTCCTGCGTATCTGTTCCGGTATTTTTGAAAAGGGCGCTTCCGTACTCCATCGGCAGAGCGGCAAAATGCTCCGACTTTCTCAGCCGCAGCAATTTCTCGCCACAGAGCGGCAGACTGTAGAAAAAGCCTATCCCGGAGATATCATCGGAATCTTCGATACGGGAGAACTCGGCGTGGGCGATACGGTATGTGAAAAAAAATCCCCTGTCACCTTTATCGACTTCCCCGTATTCCCGCCGGAACTGTTTGCCCGTCTTTCTCCGGAAAGCAGCATGAAGCGGAAACAGTTCCTCAACGGTGTCAGCCAGCTTGCCCAGGAAGGCGCCATCCAGATTTACAAGCAGCCTTACATCATGGAATCCTTCATTATCGGCGCTGTCGGCCAGCTGCAATTTGAAGTCATGAAGTACCGTCTGGAAAAGGAATACAATGTCACGGTAAATGTGGAACCGATCAGTTACACCTGCGCCCGCTGGACGGAGGGCGATGTCCCGCCGGAAGAACTCATCGGTCTCGACAACGCCATGGTCGTTTATGACAGAAGAGAACGTCCCGTCTACCTCCTCCCGAATGCATGGCAGGCCGGCTGGCTGGAGGAGAGAAACAAAGACGTCGTCTTCCTCCAGTCCCCGCCGCTCGGTGTCACCCGGCTGGAAGGGAATTAACTACTAAAAGAACAAAATTTTTTATACTTTCTTATTATTGAAAAAAGCAGCAGTCCTGATTTTATAAAGACTGTGCTTTTTTATTTGCCTGCTGCAATTTGAAAAGAAAATACCAGCAGCAAATCGATGCATCCTTCTCTCTGCCGTTCATTGAAAACAGCTTATCTCCCCTGTCGCATTCGTCAAGAAGATTAGATATGCCTTGACGGATATTTTCATGATCCTTATACTTATAGTAAAATATTTTTACTATATTATCTTGTTTTGCTTTCAGGTACACAATAATGATCCAAACCGATTATTCTACTTTAACAATAGAAAACCACCGTATGTATGCCCGTTTACGGGACCATCAATTTTCTCTTTATGAAGATTATGCCCGGAAGCGGGGTCTTCAGGGAAAATCACTGTTAATCCTCCTATGGATTTACCGTCATCCGAAAGGTATTTCCCAGCAAACAATTATACGCCATACATATTCCACCAAACAGGTGGTCAACGCAGTAATTAAAAATTTTTCGAAGAAAGGATATATTAAAAGCACAGTCCATCCGAAAGACAGACGAAAAAAACTGATCATGCTGACAGAAAAAGGTAGACAATTTGCCGCCTCTATCATTGACCCCATGGATGAGGCAGAAAAGAAAGCATTTTCCCAGTTGTCAACAAAGCAGCAGCAAACACTGATCGAAACAACACATTTATTTACAGATATCCTGACACAGGAATTTATGCGTTTTATAAAAGAAATCTGTCCGGATATATAATGTTTTTCATAAAATCAGGACCTTTTGATGTTTTTCCACCACAGGAGAATACATGATTGAACTAAAGCAGATCCGGAAAGATTACGGAGAGTGTACCGTAATAAAAAATCAGAGCCTTTCCATCAAGGACAAAGAATTTTTTGTTCTCATCGGCCCAAGCGGCAGCGGCAAAACAACCCTGTTGAAACTAATTAACCGTCTCATTGACCCGACAGAAGGAGATGTATTATTAGATGGAAAATCCGTCATGGACTATCCGCTTCGCGAATTACGGCTCAATACGGGATATGTCTTGCAGCAGATCGCCCTTTTCCCTAATTTGACGGTCGCAGAAAATATAGAACTTGTACCGATTATGAAAAAATGGCCAAAGCAAATCCGGAAAGAACAAACTACACAGCTGTTATCCAAAGTCGGTCTTGATCCGAAAATATATGCACACCGTTACCCTCATGAATTATCCGGCGGAGAACAGCAGAGGGTCAGCATCGTCCGTGCTATCATCGGCAAGCCGGAAATTCTTCTTATGGACGAACCATTCAGCGCATTAGACCCCATTTCCCGCCGGCAGCTGCAGGATCTTATAAAAACACTCCACCACGAATTAGGGCTGACCATTGTTTTGGTTACCCACAATATGGAAGAGGCTGCCTATCTGGGAGACCGCCTGTGCATTATGAACCATGGTGAAATCATTCAAACCGGAACACCGGGTGAAATCAAAAGCCGGCCGGAAAATGATTTTGTCGCCCGATTCTTTAGCAGAGGATGTGATGGCTTTGAATAATCTTTTTACCGTTTTCACCGGGCGTATCCAAGATTGGCTCCTCGCACTGACGCAGCATGTACAGATTTCTTTAAGCGCGCTTCTGGCCGCCATATTCATTTCCATCCCGCTGGGAATCCTGCTTTCCAGAAAAAAATCCTATGCAGAGACGGTTCTGCAAATCACAGGAATCATTCAGACAATTCCATCTCTTGCCATTCTGGGACTTATGATCCCATTTCTCGGTATCGGCACATTGCCTGCACTGACAGCGCTGATCATCTACGCCCTGTTTCCGATTTTGCAGAATACGATCACCGGCCTGTCGGAAATTCCTCCCGTATTAGATGAAGCAGCGGAAGCACTTGGTATGAACAGATGGGAAAAGCTGAAAAATTATGAATTGGCTCTGGCTATGCCCGTTATCACTTCCGGAATCCGCACAGCATCCGTCATGATCATCGGCACCGCCACATTGGCAGCCCTGATTGGGGCCGGAGGTCTCGGTTCTTTCATATTACTCGGTATCGACCACAATGACAGTGCTCTCATTCTTATCGGTGCGGGGTCATCCGCATTGCTCGCGATTATTTTTAGTTACGGCATCCATATATTGGAGCATGTCTCATTAAAAAAGTCTTTTCTTGTACTATGTTTCTTTATATTGGTTCTCATGCTTTCTTTCGTCTCTTTTTCCCACCGGCATGACAAACTTATCATTGCAGGCAAGCTCGGTCCGGAGCCGGACATATTGATCCATATGTATCAGGAACTGATCACACGAAAAACAAATATAGCCGTTGAACTCAAACCGAATTTTGGAAAGACCGCCTTCCTTTATGAAGCATTAAAAGCAGGAAGTATTGACTTATACCCGGAATTTACGGGAACAATAACTTCCAGCCTCCTAAAAGAGCCACCGCCTCTCGGCCATGATGCACGCAGCGTATATGAAGCGGCTCGTGATGAAATTAAAATACAGGATAACCTGGCATATCTTGAGCCTATGTCATACCAAAACACTTATGCTGTCGCAGTCCCGCGTTCTTATGCAGAGGCAAACGGCCTCACATCCATCTCTGATCTGCACAAAGTAGAAAACCGAGCAATTGCAGGTTTCACATTGGAATTCAATGACAGAGAAGACGGAAACCGCGGGCTCGCGTCTTTATACGGGCTCCATCTTCAAGTACGCACAATGGAACCGGCCCTACGCTACCAAGCCATCTCGCAAGGCATCATCCAAATCACGGACGCATACTCCACAGACAGTGAATTAAAGCAATACGGCCTTGTCCCGTTAGAAGATGACAAACAGCTTTTCCCGCCTTATCAGGGTGCCCCTCTCATGAGACAGGAAACCCTGGACGCCCATCCGGAACTGAAAGAAATATTGGAACAATTATCCGGCCGCATTACGGAGGAAGAAATGAGCGCCATGAATTATGACGTCCGCGTTAATAAACGCAAAGCCCGTGATGTCGCCATAGAATATCTGAAAAATAACGGCCTGATATAGTAATCATGAAATGTCCGCCCATCCATGATTCTCTATTACTCCTCAGAAAGGAGATTTAAATATGTATATGAAAGCAGCCGTCATCTATGAAGCAGGAGGTCCTCAGCAGCTGAAAATCAGGCAGGTTCCCGTCCCCTCTGTGAAAGAAGGCTGGTCGCTTATAAAAATTAAAGGATTCGGCCTTAACCACTCTGAAATTTTTACACGCAAAGGATTGTCGCCGACAGTTTCTTTCCCACGCATCCTGGGCATTGAATGTACAGGAACCATCGCGGAATCAACAGATCCTTTCCGTTTGCCCACAGGAACCAAGGTCATTTCTTTCATGGGCGAAATGGGACGCGCCTTTGACGGCAGCTATGCTGAATACACATTACTCCCCAATCAACAAATTTACCCTGTTTCCAGCAATCTGCCCTGGCCTGATCTGGCAGCCATTCCCGAATCCTGCTATACAGCCTTTGGCGCCTTGAAAAGCCTGCGTATCCAAGCAGATTCATCTATACTGGTACGCGGCGGCACCTCCGGCGTAGGCCTCGCATTTTTAAAACTGATAAAGGCAAAATTTCCACATATCCACATATCCGGCACATCACGGACTAAAGAAAAAGCGTCCTTGCTGACCTCTCTCGGCTACGACACCGGCCTTGTCGATGATGACGGCAGACTTTCTGCAAAAGGGCAGTCGTTTGACCGGATATTGGAGCTTATAGGTCCGCGGACAATTAAGGATTCGTTCCGCTATATGTCCGATGGCGGCATCTTGTGCAGTGTCGGCCAGTTAGGCAACCAATGGTATCTTGAAAACTTCGATCCGATTACGGATATCCCTTCCGGTGCGTACCTATCTTCTTTTTATTCAGGAAATGTAAATGCCGGAAAAATACAGGAAATGTTTGACTATATTAAACAATACAACATCATTATTCATCCGGAACGTGTCTTTTCCCTTGACGATATACAGGAGGCTCATAGTTACTTAGAAAGCCGCACCGGATTTGGAAAAGTTGTGGTCATCCCCTGAAGCCATATAATTTAACAATAAATAATTTCCGTCTTTATTTTCCCATCCCAAAACGGCATTCCCCGCAAATAATCTTGTGAGAAATGCCGTTTTCTGCTGTTTCATGGAGTTTCCTTACTCAGTTCATCCAGTCGGTATGGAAAGCTCCTTCCTTATCAATGCGTTCATACGTGTGGGCACCGAAACAGTCACGCTGTGCCTGAAGAAGATTCGCGCTTCCCCGTGCAGTACGGTAAGAGTCAAAGTAAGCAAGCGCGCTGGAGAGAGCGGGAACAGCCGCGCCTCTTTCCACCGCCAGGGAAATAATGCGCCCCCAGCCCGCGCGGGCGCCGTAAAGAACTTGGGAAAAATATCCGCTTGCCAGCAAATTGGTCATGCCGTTTTCTTTTTCAAAAATTTCACTTACGGTATCCAGGAAACGGGCGCGGATAATACAGCCGCTCCGCCAGATTTTTGCAATGCGCCCCATCTGCAGATCCCAGCCGTATACTTTCCCCGCTTCTTCAAGAAGATTGAAGCCCTGGGCATAAGCACAAATCTTAGACGCGTAAAGAGCCTGCCGCAAGTCTTCAAGCACAGCGGGGCGGTCCACTTCCGTTCCTTCAAAAGCAAGATCCCGGTACCGCTCGGAAAGCACCAGTCTTTCCTCTTTTTGTGAAGACATAGTTCTTGCAAAAACGGCTTCCGTAATCGTCGGAGCGGGAACACCAAGCGCCAAAGCGCTCATACTTGTCCACCGTCCGGTTCCCTTCTGTTTCGCCACATCCAATATGACATCCACCAGAGGCTTCCCCGTCATCTCATCGGCTTTCCGCAGAATACGGGCAGTGATTTCCACCAGGTAAGAAGATAATTCGCTTTTATTCCACGTTTCCCAGGTATCCGCCATCTCTTCCACCGTCATGCCAAGAACGTTCTTCATCACAAAGTATGTATCGGCAATCATCTGCATATCAGCGTACTCGATGCCGTTATGAACCATCTTCACATAATGTCCGGCACCATCAGGACCCATGTAATCCACACAGGCTTCTCCTTCCGCCTTCGCCGAGACCGCCTTCAATATCGGCGCAAGAGCATCGTAGGCCTCGCGGGTGCCGCCGGGCATAAGGCTGGGGCCGTGGAGCGCCCCTTCTTCACCACCGGATACGCCCATGCCCACAAAGTGAACCCCCAGCGCTTCCATTTCCCTGCTCCGACGCCGGGTATCTTCAAAGAAGGAATTCCCACCGTCAATAAGGATATCGTCTTTTTCAAGGAGGGGAATGAGTTTTGCTATCATAGCATCCACTGCTTCGCCCGCCTTGATCATAAGGATAATCTTCCGCGGTTTTTCCAGAGAATTGACCAGCTCTTCCAAAGCAGCCGCGCCGGAAAGGTTCGTGTCACTTCCAAATTCTTTAAGAAAATTTTCCGTCTTGTCATGGCTTCGGTTATAAACGACCGTGGAAATACCATGCCCTGCCAGATTTCTCGCTAGATTGGCACCCATCACGGCAAGGCCGATCAGTCCTATTTTTCCTTTTGCTCCCATTATTCTTTCACTGCCTTGTTCCATGCTTCCAGGAGACGGGCACGGTTATCGCCGGACCACTGGAAGTTGTAATCAATGAGTTTCGCATCCTTAAATTTCATAGCTTCTTCCGGCGGGTTTGCTTCCGGATTGGTGAGAAACTGGTAGGAATTATTATGCTGTCCGATTTCCTGCGCTTTCTTGGTAAGAGCCCAGTCGACAAATTTCTTTGCTGCTTCCATATCCGGTGCATTCTTAATAATCGCTACGGCGCCCAATTCATAAGCAGTACCTTCTTCCGGCAGCGACAGGCGGACGTTCGTATTGCCTTCCTTGATCAGACGGATCCCGTTATGGAGATAAGTGATGCCGATGGCTGCTTCGCCAAGAGCCGCGCTGCGTGCCGGAGCCGCGCCTGCCTTGGTATACTGCTTGACCTGTTTATTCAATTTGGCAAGGTACTCCATGCCTTTTTCCTCACCCATGCTCTGGACGATAGCGGAAACCACTACATAACCGGTAGAAGCGGAGCCCGGATTCCCCATGACAATCTGGCCGGTAAATTCCGGCTTCAGCAAATCATCCCATGATGTCGGCGGCTGCAGCTTATGTTCGTCAAAATAACGGCCGTCGAGTATAAAGCCGAGATAGCCCTGATAAATGCCTGTCCAGTATCCATCTGCATCTTTAAACTCCGGTTTGATTTTTTCTGCATTGGGCGACTTGTATGCTTCCAGAAGTCCTTCCTTTTTCGCCATAATGAAAGAATCGGCGCTGCCGCCATACCATACACTGGCCTGGGGATTATTCTTTTCCGCGCGGATACGGCTCAAGGTCTCCCCGCCGCTCATACGGACAAAGTTCACTTTAATGCCCGTATCTTTTTCAAATTCGCTGGCAACCACTTTCGCAGACTGTTCTACGACTCCCATGTATACGGTGATTTCTTTTGATTCCTTCTTCGCCGCCGGAGCTTCCGCTTTCTTCTCCCCTCCGCAGCCTGTAAAGCTGAATGCCATAGCGCCTGCAAGAACGGCAAGTGCCGCCTTCTTCCAAATACTTTTCATCAAAATGCCTCCTTAAAATGAATCTTTCCTCTATACTCAAATACCCGTGCCGGGTATCCAAGTTTCGTTCAGTTCTTCACAGCGTGGAGCGCGCCTCGCTGAATGCGGAGCCATACTTTATCTCCCGGCCGGTAAATACGCTTCCCTTCCGGATTATACTCTTCCGTTTCAAGTTCCTTATCACCGGCACGGACGACATATTCCTGCACAGCCCCCATATAAGTCGAAGAAATCACCTCCGCTTCCACGTCACCGCTGTCCGCCAGCCTGATCGCTTCAGGGCGGAGAACGATCTGTACCGTATCCCCCGCTTTCACCGGAAGTCCGGCATAATGGACATTAAAATCTTCATTTAACATACTGACGGGAATCATTTCCCCTTCACTGTCCCCTTCACTCACTTTTGCTTCCACAAAGTTGGCGCTGCCAATGAAATCGGCAACAAAACGGGAAGCAGGATGCTGGTATACTTCATGGGGCGTTCCCACCTGTTCGATATGTCCCTTATTCATGATGATAATTTTATCGGAAAGGCTCATGGCTTCCGCCTGGTCGTGGGTGACATACACGCTGGTAATGCCGATCCGCTGCTGAATTTTTCTTATCTCTTTGCGCATGTACACCCGGAGTTTCGCATCCAAGTTAGATAAAGGCTCATCAAAGAGCAGGACAGCCGGTTCCATGACAAGCGCCCTGGCAAGAGCCACGCGCTGCTGCTGGCCTCCGGAAAGCTGATTCGGCATACGGTGTTCCAGCCCTTTCAGTCCCACAAGTTCCACCATCTGCATGACTTTTTCCCTGATGGTCTTCTTATCCATTTTTTTGTTTACAAGACCATATGCTACATTATCATACACATCATAATGGGGAAATAAGGCATAACTCTGGAATACCATAGAAGAATCCCGCTTATCCGGTGTCATTTCATTGATCCGGATCCCGTCCAGAAGGATATCTCCGCCGGAAACAGATTCGAATCCGGCAATCATGCGGAGTGTCGTCGTTTTTCCGCAGCCTGACGGCCCCAAGAGCGTTACAAATTCACCGCTTCCTATACTTACATTAATATGGTCTACCGCGAGGAACGTACCGGTTCCTTCATGCGTCACATATTCTTTTGTTAAGTTTTTCAATTCTATGCTTGCCTGTTTTGCCATCACATTTCTCCTTCACTTGCCGTTTCTTTATTATGGGAGCCGAAGCGTCCGAGAAGAAGCTGGATTCCCACAATGGCCGCATATACAATCAAGATCAATATCGTTGAAAAGGCGGACGCCACACCGAACTGGTTATCTTCCACCTGGTCCAGAATAAGAACAGTAAGCAGACTGTACTTGGCCGACACCAGGAAGATGACCGCGCTGATGCTCGTCATGCTTCTGATAAATGAATACACAAGACCGCCAAAGAAAGCGCTTTTAATCAAAGGAAGCGTCACCGTGGTAAATACGCGGCCTGCGTTGGATCCCAGGTCAGCCGCCGCTTCTTCAATACCGGGGTCAATCTGCTGCAGGCTGGAAACCCCGGCACGGATACCGATAGGCAGCGCACGGATGACAAACGCTGCAATAAGAATGATTGCCGTGCCTGTCAGCTGGAGAGGATAATCATTGAATGTCAATATGTATCCGATGCCGATAACCGTACCCGGCACGGAAATACTGAGGAGCGACGCAAAATTAATGAAGCCTCTGCCGATGAACTTCTTCCGCACCACAAGGTACGCGACAATCATGCCAAGAATACCGGCAATCGGCGTGGAAACAACAGCCAGAAGCGTAGTATCCCGGATCGCGTTCCGTCCCACTTCGAAAGCGTATTTGTAATGGGCAAGAGTAAATGAATAATCGACGCCCCACATTTTTATCAGAGAAGCAATCGGAATCAGGACATAAATCGCCAGCACCACGGCAGTCATAAGGAAGCAGAAGCCTGCCACCGGAATCACTACGGCGGGATCCTTAATCATCGCCCTCTCGCGGGAGGCTTTTCCCAGCACGGTCACATAGGTCTTTTTCTCCACCCAGTATTTGGAAAGAATGAAAAGAATCATGGCGATATCCAGTAGGACAACGGCCACCGCCGCGCCGCCCTGCACATCATAACTCCCGATAGCCTGCAGGTACACCTGCGTCGCCAGTGTGGAGAAATTCCCGCCGATAGCCATAGGGTTCGCAAAATCCGCCACCGATTTAATAAACACCAAAAGGAACGCATTGGCAATCCCCGGACGGACAAGAGGAACCGTAATCGTACTGAATGTACGCCATTTAGAAGAACCCAGATCACGGGCCGCGTCCTCAATAGAAGAGTCAATAGACCGCAGCATGCCGGCCAAAAGAAGAAAAGCGATAGGAAAATAAGAAATCGTCTGTACAAAAATCAGGCCTTTCAGCCCGTAAATATTCGTATTCGTCCAGCCGAGAAGATTGTAAGTGATCAGACCGCGGCTACCAAAAAGCATGATAATGGACAATGCCACAGAAAACGGCGGTGACACCATGGGCATCATCGCCATCAGATTAAATATTCTTTTCCCGCGGATCTGCAGGTGGGACGTGCAGTAGGCAAAAAGAAACCCGATCACCGTCGCCAGAATACCGACAATGACGGCCAGCATAATGGTGTTGCAAAAGGCCTTGTATGTTTCCTTCATCGTAAAGATATTCTTATACGCCTGGAAACTGTAATTGCCTGCCGTATCCACAAGACTCTGCTTCACGACTTCCAGCAGGGGCCACACCACAAAAATAAGAAGCACGGCAATCATAGAAACCGTGACTGCCGCAATGATCGGATCACGGAATGTATTCCGCGTAACCTTCAGCTGATTAACTGCATAAGATTTAAGTTTATTCACTTCCTGACCCTTTCCATGCCATACCGGGAACGACAAAAGGCTCTGACCTCCTTTGTCCATTCCCGGTACTCGTTTTTATGTCCTAATTATATATGTTCCCTGTGAATTAGTATACTATATATCACCATCTATCCCGATTTCAGAAGCACAAGACGTTTATTCATGCATTTACAAGATACAAGAACCATGAAAATAAAATTGACACTTTTATCGGTTCTGTTTTTATCGGTGATTCATAAATTCATCCATCTGTTTCTAATCATTTTAAGAAATATATTTCTGTCTCAATGAGTATATACTCTAATTTGTATATAAAATTTTCCAAGCAAAAAGGACTGCCTGTGAGGAACAGTCCCTTTTATTTCTGTCTTATCTTTCCAAAACCACTACCGGCTTAATCACGTCCGCCGGTTTATCTTTCATAAGCTGAAGCGCTCCGGGAAGCTTATCCCAGCCTTCGTATACATGGGTGGAAAGAAGGCTTACGTCCAGTTTTCCTGCCGCCACAAGGGCGCCCAGCTTTTCCATACGGAGTCTGCCGCCGGGCATAAGTCCGCCAACGATGGCTTTATGCCCCATGCCTACCCCCCATTCCACACGGGGGATACGGATACTGTCTCCACTTCCCAGATAGTTCACAGAACCGATTTTTCCGCCCGGCTTCAATGCTTTCACTGCGGACGCAAATGTATCCACCGTACCGCCCGCAATAATGACACGATCCACACCTTTACCGTCGGTGAGCCGCATGACCTGGTCTTCAATGGGACCGTTTTTATAATTTATGATATCTGATGCTCCGTATTTCTTTGCCGCTTCTACGCATACGGGGCGGCTGCCTACGGCAATAATCCGGGCAGCGCCGCGCATATTTGTTCCGGCTACCGCCATGAGCCCCACAGGGCCGATGCCGATGACAAGCACCACATCGCCAAACTGCACATCGGCCAGTTCCACACCGTGGAATCCGGTAGGAACCATATCGGAGAGCATGCACGCATCTACCACATTAATTTCTTTCGGCAAGTGCGCCAAATTTCCGTCAGCATCATTCACATGGAAATATTCCGCAAACACACCGTCTTTAAAATTAGAAAATTTCCAGCCTGCCAGCATGCCGCCGGAATGCATCGCGTATCCGGCCTGGGCTTCCAGTGAATTCCAGTCGGGGGTGATTGCGGGAACAAGAACACGGTCGCCCGGCTTGAAATCTTTTACATCCGCGCCGACTTCCACCACTTCCGCGCAGCATTCATGCCCGAGAATCATGTCATGCCGTTCACCGACAGCACCCTCCCATACGGTATGTACGTCAGAAGTGCAGATGGCGATAGCCAGCGGCTTACAGATAGCGTCCATGGCGCCGCAGGCGGGTTTTTCTTTTTCAACCCAGCCTACAGAGCCGATTTTGAGCATTGCATAACCTTTCATCAGTGAGTCCTCCTTTTCCGTTTACGGATAATCTCTCCGCCGGGAATCCTCTCCTTACTAAAGCTTATATCTCCAGTCTTTTCATTTTCATTCACTATTGATTCCCGGTTTGTCTTCTTTAATTATATAATTCTGCGTCTGATTTCACAAGAAACGCTAAAGTTCCTTTCATTTTCCCATGCAAAAACGCCCGCCGGTTCATACGGAATCTTCCTGTTCTATTTCATTTATACGACACTGCAGGCGGACCAGCCACAGTCACTGCAGGCAGCACAATGGCCTTCCACACGGATATTCTTTCCGCCGCATTCGGGACAAACCGGCTGCCCTTCTGCCGGCTTTGGTCCATCGGCTTTCTCTTCTTTCTTTGCGGCAATGCCGAGAATATTTCCCCGGCGGCATCCGTCTCTGAAAACAGTAATGCCTTTGCATCCGCTTTCCCATGCCGCCAGGTAAATATCGTAGATATCTTCGGGCGTGGCGTCATTTTTCAAATTCACCGTGCTGGAAATGGAATTATCCACATACTTCTGCATGACCGCCTGCATAGCTACACGATCCATAAAGGAAACATCATGGCTTTCAATGACCCAGGGGAACTTTTCCCGTATTTCATCATCCGTCAAAGTCAATGGCAGATGACGGTACCGGAGCAAATCTTTTACACTGTGGGCATACACGCGGAAACTGCCGTTCACTTCTTCCATCTTGTGTGTGGAACGTTCATAAGAAATTTTGTAAAGCGGTTCACAGCCGCCGGAAAAACTTCCCATCAGAAGGGAAATGGTTCCTGTCGGCGCGATGGCAAGGAGCGTGCCGTTCCGCAGACCATAAGTTCGGATATCTTCATAAAGACCGCCGTCCAGCTCTTTTACCATTTGTATAATCGGCGATTTCTCCGTCGCCTCCCGGCGGTAACGTCCGAAAGTACCTTTCATCTTTGCCCTGTCACAGGAAGAGCGGAGTGCAGAAAGGAGCATGATCTTCATCACATTTTCCATAAATGCGCTTGCTTCCCGGCTTCCGTAAGCCAGCTTCATCGCCACAAGCGCATCGGCCACGCCGAAGAGTCCCAGCCCCAAAGAGCGCCAGTCATCAATACAGGTCCTGTTTTCATCCAAAGGCTGCGTTTCATAACCGTAAGAGACGATCTCGTCAAGAGCAATAATGCCGTCATAAACCGCCTGCTTGAATTTTTCCTCATTCAAAGACGGTGCATTGCCGAATTTATCATCAATCATGTTGTACAGATTGATGCTGCCCAAGTTGCACGCATTGTACGCGTTGCCGCCGAACTCGCCGCAGGGATTCGTGATTTCAATTTGATACTCATCATATCCTGCAAGCAGATGGTAATCATTCAGCCGATCCGAAAAAAGCGCCCCCGGATCGCCCCAATCCCACTGGGTTTCGCAAAACTCACGGAAGAAATCACGGGCACGGATCGTCCTTTCGATATTTTCACCGGTCGATTCCACATGGAAACGGAGGGTGTACTCTTTATCGTCCCGCACAGCTTCCATAAATTCGTCAGTAAAAAGAATGCTGATATTCATGCTGGACAGCTTTTCTTCATTTTGCTTGATATGGAGAAATTCATAAATATCAGGATGGCTGCAGTTAAGTCCCACCATCTGCGCGCCGCGGCGGCCGTTCTGGCTGATCACTTCGCCGGTAGTATTAAAAATTTTCATGAAAGAAACGGCACCGGTGGAAGTACGTGCCACATTATGTACACGGCTTCCTGCAGGACGGAGATTGGAAATATTGATACCGATACCGCCGCCATAGGAAAAAATACGGGCAATTTCATAATTGGAATGAAAAATGGATTCCAGATTATCTTCCGGTGACGGCAGGATATAGCAGTTTGACATGGATACTTTAAATTTGCCCCTCGAACCTGCTGCATAAAGCGTCCTTCCGGCAGGAGAAAAATCTCCGTCTGTGATGTATTTTTTCATACGTTCACGAAAATCCCCCTTAAATACGGAGCTTACTCTGTCGATGAACTGCTGCGGCGTCGTCTCGCCTTCATGATAATATTTCGCCTCTAAAATACCCCGGCTGATTTCATTGTCATACCAATGTTCCATAATCAATACCCTCTCTTTATTTCACCGATTCTATTTCGGTTATTTTATATATCTATATTATTCTATTCAATATCTTGTGTCAATATATTTCTAAAACACAACATATGGTAATCAATTTATTATAGAGTAATTAGATCATTCAGAACGTGCTGATGACCTAAAGAATTTTGATCGTCAAAAATTTTAAAACGATATCCTTGTAATCCGTTTGACTGCCTGGGAATATTTTATGCCATGCCCTGCAATTTCCCGCAATCATCTTCTTTTCACCGGACATATTCCTCCGCTGCTAAAAGAAGGTAGCCT
This sequence comes from Dialister invisus DSM 15470, assembly GCF_000160055.1. Classification (NCBI taxonomy): domain Bacteria; kingdom Bacillati; phylum Bacillota; class Negativicutes; order Veillonellales; family Veillonellaceae; genus Dialister; species Dialister invisus. The sequence goes on along the minus strand of NZ_GG698602.1, from coordinate 1,717,388 downwards.
CATCCGGTTTGAGAGAGTATAATTGGTTTAAATTATGATCCAAAAGAATGATCATTCATGAAGGAGAAACAGGAGGATAGAAGAAATGGCAATTAAAACAAGAAAAATCGGCATCATCGGTGCGGGAAACGTAGGTTCCCACTTGGCACTCCAGTTCGCAGTGCAGGGACTGGCTGACGAAGTGATTTTCTATGATATTAATAATGACAAGGCCCATGGCGAATCACTTGACCTGCTGGACGCAGTAAGTTACCAGCCCCATCATTTTGAAGCATACGCAGGCACCATAGCCGACATGAAGGATGCCGATATACTCATCAATGCGTCAGGCACACCCCGTCTTCCGGGACAGACACGCCTTGACATGATGGACAGCGCCGTCGCCACAAGCAAAGAATTTATTCCGCTCATTAAAGAATCGGGATTTGACGGAATTATTATTTCCATTTCCAATCCCTGTGATATTATCGCCGAATACCTCCAGTACAAACTGGACTGGCCAAAGGAAAAAATCATCGGCTCGGGAACGGCTCTCGACTCTGCCCGGCTGCAGATGCAGCTGTCTACCCAGCTGAAAGTAAACCGCCGCTCCCTCACCGCTTATCTCTTAGGTGAACACGGGGACAGCTCCATGATTCCCTGGAGCCATGTAACAGTCGCCGGCAAACCGATCGATGAACTCCTCGCAGAAAAACCGGGGCTTTATCATATGGACGCCAAAGAAGTCATTCTCGACAAAGTCCACAAGGAAGGATATATTGAAAATACGACAAAAGGCTGCACTGAATTCGGCGTCACCTCGGCGACAGCAGAGCTGGTCCGCGCGATTTACCATAATGAACACAAGATCCTCCCCTGCTCCGTTTACCTTGACGGTCCGTATGGCATAAAAGACAGTTTTGCTTCCGTTCCCGTCAAAATCGGAAAAGACGGCGTGGAAGACATCATTGAGCTGCATCTGACAGATGACGAGCAAAAAGAACTCCAGGCATCCGTCAAGGTCCTGAAAGAACATTTCGCAAGAGCGATTGCCTTATAATACAGAACGACACCTGCATTCCATAAACAGCCGTTCCTTTTATCAGAGGAGCAATTGGATTGTCCAACCCATGCCCAAATTCTATAAGATAATAGATGGAATTTTTTCTATTCTTGATTTATAATAGAGAAAAGATTATCTGCAGAAAGGAGAGACTGTTATGAAGAAATTGTTATTCACGGCAGCGGTGCTTACCGTATTCAGCGGAGCATATTCTGCCCAGGCGCTGATTCCCGGCGTACCGGTTCTGGAAACGGAAGTCGGCTATGGCTACAACGGAGCAAAAGACGGTATCCACAGCGCCCATATCGAAATTTCGCCTGTCAGTAAAGTTATTGTCGGTGCGGAATACAGACACTGGAATCATGGCGGAAATGAAACGGATATTTACGCCAAGTATAAACTGGGCCATGTGTACCTTGGTTTAGGCAACAGAAATTATTATGACAGAGATGCAAAAGTTTACGGACTTCTGGAAGGAAGAACAAATGTCATAGGTCCTCTTGATGCGTATGGCGGACTGAAATTATCTTCTGAGGAAAGAGAATATAAAGTGGGTCTCCGGCTTGGCCTCGTTCCCACCTCTTTCGACCTTGACGTGAACTACACCTACTATGACAGAGATAAGACCTCCAGCGAAGACGGCTTCGGTGTCGGCTTGAATTACCATTTCTAAGCAAATGAAAAGAATCCTTATGAATGAAAATATTCGTAAGGGTTCTTTTTTTAGTGCCGTCAGCAGCAAAATCTGCTGACACCAGGTCAACTCCGCTTTTCTGCGCAAAAAAACACAGGCTTGAACCTGTGCTTTCTATTATTCCATATCTTCCGGAAGTTCTGCGTTGGTGTACACGTCCTGTACGTCATCCAATTCTTCCAGTTCACTGGTAAGCTTATTCATGACGTCCGCCGCATCACCTTCAAGGGAAACAGTATTATCCGGAACCATGGTCACTTCCGATGCTTCTACGGCAATCCCTTCTTTTTCCAATGCTTCGGAAACGGTCAGGAAATCTTCAGGAGCCGTCGTAATTTCAAAACTGTCTCCGTCTGTCGAGACGTCTTCGGCACCTGCGTCAAGAGCGATCATCATGAGGGTATCTTCATCAGCGGCTTCTTTGCTCACGACAATTATGCCTTTTTTCTTGAACATCCACGCCACACAGCCCGGCGTACCGATGCTGCCGCCGTGATGGGTAAAGGCATGGCGTACGTCCGCCGCCGCACGGTTTCTGTTATCCGTATTGCACTCAACGATAACCGCCGCGCCGCCGGGTCCGTACCCCTCGTAAGTAATTTCATCAAAGCCCGCACCGGAAGCGGCGCCTACACCTTTGGCAATAGCGCGCTGGATATTATCTTTCGGCACATTGTTCTGCTTTGCTTTTGTCAAAGCCAATTTTAAACGCATATTTCCTACAGGATCTCCGCCGCCCATACGGGCAGCAATCGTGATTTCCTTGGAAATTTTTGTGGTAATTTTCGCGCGGATGGCATCCGTCTTGCCTTTCTTGCGCTTGATATTTTCCCACTTGGAATGTCCGGACATAATTATTCCCCCTCCTTTGTATTCCACCAGGGCTCGCCCAAAAGGCGGTCAAGGATAATAGCAGCGGCGCTTCTCACACAGAGGTGGTTGTAGCTGCCGGCACCATATATAGGTTCTACAATATAATCAAACTGTTTCATCATTTCCCTGGTCATGCCGAAGCCTGTCCCGAAAAGAATGAAAACAGGTTTTTCTTCTTCATGGATTTTCTTCCGCATGTCCGTGTAAGAAACCGTATTTGGGTAGACACGGGCATCCGTAGTCACAATAATCGGCTTTTCTCCGCAGTCTTTTTCTATCTGCCGGGTGGCATCCTCCAGAGACGGTACAAGAGCTGTTTCTTCAAAAGCTTCTTTCCGGTTCGGGTTATAATGGACCCCGCCGCCCGTTTTCCAGTGGGTCATGATACGGAGCGCCATTTCGCGCTGGCTCTCGATGGGATGGATAATGAAATAAGTGCGTACGCCATATGTTTTCGCCGTCCGCGCGATATCATGAAGGTCATAGTTCGTAAGGGCGGTCGTGACCACTTCCATATGTTTGTTATAGATCGGATAATGGACAAGTCCTATATACACAGGCGCCACTATGATTCCTCCTCTTCCCCGGCTATTTCCGCCATGAGTTTTTTATCTTCCGCCGTCATTTGTAATTTTGCCAGAAGATCGGGACGGCATTTCAGGGTCCGCCGAAGCGCCTCTTTCCGCCGCCAGCGGGCAATATTTGCATGATGGCCGCTCACAAGTATCTCAGGCACTTTCCAGCCACGATAATCCACAGGTTTCGTGTACTGAGGATATTCCAGAATCGGTTCATAGAAAGAATCGCCTGCTGCGCTGCCCGCATCTCCAAGGACACCAGGCACCATACGGGCAACCGCATCGGAAATAACCATAGCGCCAAGCTCTCCTCCCGTGAGGACATAGTCCCCGATGGAAATCAGCTCATCTGCCAGGTGTTCTTCCACGCGGTGGTCTACTCCCTCATAGTGTCCGCAGATCAGCACCAGATGGTTATAATCGCGGTAAAGTTCCTTGGCTTTATCCTGGGTAAAAGGGATCCCGGCAGGAGACAGGAAAACCACCCGATCCCGCGGCCCCTTTTGAGGAAGTACCGATTCACAGGCTTCAAAAAGCGGCCCGCACTGCATGAGCATTCCCGCACCGCCGCCATAGATGGTATCATCCACCTGATGATGCCTGCTGTGGGAAAACTCCCGCGGATCTGTCACCGCCATCTCTATGAGCCCCGCGTCCAGAGCGCGTTTAATCATGCTCTGTCGGAAGAATGCTTCTATAAACTCGGGAAATAAAGATAAAATATCTATTTTCATGTTTATTCCCATTCCGGTAAATGCACCGTCATCGTCTTTTCCTCCGGTTGAACGGAAAGGACGCAGGACGGTATGGCAGGAAGGTATATTTCCTTTCCTTCCGCCGTTTTTACCGCATACACGTTATTCGCGCCGGTTTCAATAATTTCCGTGAGCGTCCCCACAGTATCCCCCGTATCGGAAACCACTGTCAGGCCGATAAGCTGGAAGTAATAATATTCCCCCTCCGGCAATTTCGGTAATTCCGCCACAGGTATTTCCACAGGCGTTCCGACAAGCGGCTCCGCTCCATTCCGGTCTTCCACCCCTGCCAAATGAATGATGTATACATTCTTATGAGGACGGGAAGAGCGTACATCATAGGTTCTGCCGCCAAGGAAAAGTTTTTTCAGCTTTTTGAACATGGCCGGCCGTTCCGTTTCTGGAAGGACACGCAAATCACCCCGCACGCCATGCGGGGCAACAATTCGGCCGACAGTAATCCATTTGCCGGAATTCATATCATTCACGGAAAGCGATGATCTTTCCGTCTTCCACCAGAATTTCTCCCCCGGCGACAGCATTCATGTCGTCACCGATATGAAGAGTCACAAGGCGGTTAAGCGGCTGGCGTGGCAATTCTGCGCCAATAGTCAGTTTTTCCAGATGTTCTTTATCTGCAGTGAGTTTATCCTTTACCTGGATCATCTGTGCTTTCTGCGCGTCATACTGGGCGCGGAGAGGAGCCACTGCCTGCATATTGATTTTTGCCTGTTCCGCCAGCTTCGCGTTCGCTTCAAATTCAAGCTGTGTCATGTCATTTTCAACACTCTTGATATTTTGATTGATCTGGTTCAGCAAAGTTGTCTTTAATGCCTCTGTCAGCTTAGATTTTACAGCGACAGGAATCAAAACCTGAATTTCATCCATTAGTGTACCTCTTCCAGAATGTCAACAGCGACTTTTTTATTTTCCTTTAAAGCCCCTGCTTTTACCACTGTTCGGATTGCATTAGCAATGCGGCCTTTTCTGCCAATCACCTTGCCCATATCTTCAGGGGCAACCTGGATCTGATAAATCTCCAGGCTGCCCTTATGGACAACGTTCACAGAGACGGCGTCGGGGTTCTTCACAAGAGCCCTGGTGATATTTTCCACCAATTCATTCATAGCGCGCCTCCCTTATTTCTTCGCTTCAGCAAACTTTGCCATGATGCCATTTTTACGGAGAAGGCTGCGGACTGTATCAGTCGGCTGTGCGCCTTTGCCAAGCCAGGAAAGAATTGCTTCTTCATCAAGCTTGACAGGGGCGTCAGCCTTAGCCGGATCATACCAGCCTACAGTCGCGACCGGAGTACCGTTGCGGGCTTCCTTGGAATCAATAACAACTACACGGTAGAAAGGATTTTTCTTTGCGCCCATGCGGGTCAAACGAATCTTTAACATAATTTCACCTCCTTGAAATCATAAGTTCTTTACTTGATTTATGAAATAATCGGCCTTTCCGGCAACGCGGTCAGGCCGGTATTCCTGCAAAAAATTTCAGGCTTACGCCGCTTTCATCTGAACATGCCCGGAAATCCGCCGAAACCGCCAAACCCGCCGAGACCGCCTGTCGGAGGACGCATCTTTCTGCCTTTCAGCTTTTTCATCTGCTTCTGCATTTCCTTAAACTGCTTCATCATGCGGTTCACATCCTGGATTTTCACGCCGGCGCCGTCCGCGATGCGCTTCCTGCGGCCGCCGTTGAGCAAGTCGATATTCGCCCGTTCCGCCGGTGTCATAGACAAAATAATTGCTTCGATATGTCTGATCTCCTTGCCGTTGAGATCAACATCTTTCAACTGCTCTTTATATTTCCCCATTCCCGGAATCATGCTTAAAATGCCGGACATGGAGCCCAATTTCTGGATCTGTTTCAGCTGTTTCAGGAAATCGTCCAGCGAAAATTCGCCTTTTTGAATTTTCTTCGCGCCCTCTTTGAGCGTATCCTGATCCATATTTCTCTGGGCCTGTTCAAAGAGAGATTCCAGATCGCCCAGGTCGAGAATGCGTCCTGCCATACGGTCGGGATGGAAATCCTCCAAACCGCCGTCCAGCTTTTCACTGACACCGATCATTTTTATCGGTTTGCCGGTGACCGCCTTGATGGAAAGAGCCGCGCCGCCGCGGGCATCACCGTCCATCTTCGTCAGAATCGTGCCGTCTATACCGAGATTTTCATCAAATGTCCCAGCCGTTGTTACCGCATCCTGTCCTGTCATAGAATCCAGAACAAGAAGGATTTCATGAGGATGGACTTCGGATTTTATATTCCGAAGTTCTGCCATAAGTTTTTCGTCAATTGTCAGCCGGCCCGCCGTATCAAGGATAACCACGTCCCGACCGTAAGACTTTGCCGCATCCACTGCGTACCGTGCGATATGGACAGGATCCACATTATCAGGCATGCGGTATACGGGAACATCCACCTGCTGTCCGAGAACCTCCAGCTGCTTGATTGCCGCGGGGCGGTACACGTCGCACGCCGCCAAAAGAGGTTTCTTGCCGCGCTTCTTCAGCATAAGGGCCAGCTTGCCTGCTGTCGTCGTTTTACCGGCGCCCTGCAGCCCCACCAGCATAATCACTGTCAATCCGGAGGACGACATCGTAATCTTGCTTTGCGTACCGCCTAAGAGCTCCGTGAGCTCATCACGGACGATTTTGATTACCGTCTGGTCAGGCTTCAAGCTTCCGAAGACCTCTTCACCCACCGCCTTTTCACGAACCTGGGCAATAAAATCTTTCGCAACTTTGAAATTAACGTCTGCTTCCAGAAGAGCACGGCGCACTTCACGGAGCGCGCTGTCGATATCGCTCTCAGAAAGTCTTCCCTTTCCCCGTAGATCCTTGAAAGCAGACTGCAGCTTATCCCCTAAATTTTCAAAAGGCATCCGTCCACCTCAATCTGTCAATACTTTTAAAAGCGGCGCCGCTTCTTCTCTTGCCGTATCGGACAAGAGCAGAGAAATCTCTTCTGCCGCTTTCTTACGCTTCAGCCGTGCAGCCGCCACATGGAGCGCCGCTTCATAATTCTCCAGCTGCTCCTCCCCATGGCGCATGGCATCATGCACTGCCTGGCGGGAAATATGGAAATACTCCGCAATCTCCGCCAATGTGAGATTTTCATTATAATAAAGCTCAAGGCATTCCCGCTGCCTCACGGTCAATAAAGCGCCGTAGCAATCAAGCAGCTCGCCTTTCTGTACGATATTTTCTAAAAACATATCATCACCATACCGGAATGATTATATAAGAAACAAAACAGTCTGTCAAGAAAAAACACTTTACATAAAGAATATATTATCAGCTTCTGATCTTTAGCGGCAAACCGATAAACTGCCTGTACCTGATAGATTTATCTGTTTGACCGTTATGCTCAAATGCCGTTCTTCTTTACAGCTGCCTGTACTGCCAATCGGCAAAAAGCATCTTTTATATCTTCAGCTGATTTTATTTCCATCGGCACTGACCGCATTCCATATGCTTCTGCTGTCATTTGCAGGAGCTTTTTTGCCATGCGGCATGCCTCTTCATTTCCTGCCAGCCCCCACCGATATTCGTCGAGAAGCTCCGCCAGGAAAGATGATATGAATACCATTTCGCTGTCCCGGTCTATTTTTCGCCAGAGATGGCGCCATTCTTCTTCAATGCCATCTTTTTTATATTCCCTGAAATACGAATACAGGACTTCCTCTGTCACCCCGTACCGCCTCAATCGTTCTGTCACACTGTGCTGCGTAGAGGGATAGAGATGATTTTGATTCCCTAATGCCTTTTTCACTGCCTCTTTGACCGTCTTCCCGATCAGTTCCCCCAGTTTGTTATGTTTCCCTGCGCTGCGGAAATAAAGCGGTGATTTCGGATCACAAACGATGACTGTCGAGTCTGTCCCCGTTCCTGTGGCAGGATTTTCCGAATACCGGCTTCCCACCATCAGTTCCCGAAGCGCCGCCGTCTTTCCTTCCGTACAGGTGACCAGAGCGCGGGTTAATATTCCCAGCGGCATATCGGCATTGATAAAAAGCAGGATATTAATGGTTCCCGGCCTGTATATTTCCGGACTCGCCCCCGCCCCGTAATATCCCGCCGGATCTCCTGCACACCCTGCATTTCCTTCCACGCCTGCCGTCACGCAGGCTGCCACCTTAAGTTCTTCATAGGTTTCTTCCACGATGGCCGCATTTTCCATCAGTGCCGCCGTACCGATTCCCGTGGAATGCGCAGGATCGAGCCCCACAACTGCTGCACATTTCCCCAGATGCTCCTCATATTTTTCAAGGCTCATGCAGGAACCGAGCCCGCAGCAGGTATAGTTGAAAAGCCCCTTGATATCTTCTCTGTATCCGCCGTTCAAGAGAGAAGTGCTCAAGACCTTTTTAGGAGCATTAAAACGGACTACGATGCTGTGCGTTTCAGGGACATGTACAATTTTTTCGTCTGCATTTAACCGATACAATTCTATTTCTTTCATTCTATGTGCACCACCTCAAACATTTTCGAGCGGATCCGCATTTTCTCTTCATCCCACTCACAAAATAAAACCGCAGGAGCGCCTTTATAGGTAAAAAGCCGCTGTCCTTCCACGATGACCGCGCTTTCCGCTTCTCTCATATCCATTCTTTCATGATATCCCGTCTGGTTGCAGACAATGACCGGAACACCGCATAATTTTGAACAGGTTTCCCAGACAGACACAGGATCGGAGCAGCATTTTCCCGGCGGCCAGGCCGCTGTAACAAGTACCATATCCGCTTTCTTCTTTTTTATTTCCAAACAGGGCTGTTCGTAATAGGAATCTGCGCAGACAAGCAGACCCACCCGGAGCGTGCCTATGTTAAACACATGGATTTCTCTTCCCAGGGACAGCCACCGTTCAAATCCCTTCCGGTGGGAGAACATCTTCCTGTGCTTCCCCAGAAACTCTCCTTCCCTGTTTATGACAAAACAGGAATTGTAGCCCTTTCCATCCCTTTCATCATATTCTGCTGCGGAAAGAAACATATCCGCTTTATTCCTTCCGGCAAAAAGCAGGTACCGGGACAGCTGCTTTTCCGAAAAGGAAGGAAGCTTCCCATTGTTGTCATGGAAGAAATATCCCTGAAGCGCCGTTTCAGGCGTAACGATCCAGTCTGCTCCGCGGGAAACTGCCTCTCCCGCCGCAGAAATGATACTTTTTCTGTTTCTTGTTTCCGGTCCTTCCGCCACATCCAGATGAAGAAGTGCGATCTTCATTTTTCTCCTTTTTATACTTGTATTAATTTTATACTTGTATTAATTTTATCCAAATTTATTTCAATACAATTTTATATCAAAAATATATATTCAGGCAAAATTTTATTATATTTTCCGATTCATATTCAATTTGGTCCGCCCTCTTCATTCCGCCATGCTAAAAGCCCTCATCCGCATGAGGGCCTGATGCAAAATCATTTATAAAGATATTTTCCTTCCCATTCTTATTCTATAAACGCGTTCGCTTCTTTCCATTCTGCTGCCAGTTTTTTCTGCCTGCTGACTATCTTTTTCGCTTCCCGCTGCTGGCGCTTCACCTGCTCCGGTCCGGTACCGCCGTAACTGTCCCTGTTCTTCACGCAGTTTTCAATTTGAAGGACTTCGTAAATATCAGTTTCAAAAAGAGGACTCATCTTTTTAAATTCTTCCATGGTGAGGGCAAGCAGCACTTTTCTGTTTTCAATGCAGTAAGCCACCGCGTTTCCCACCACCGCATGGGCACGGCGGAAAGGAAGTCCTTTCTTTGCCAGATAGTCCGCCATATCGGTGGCATTGGAGAAATCATTTTCCAAAACAGCCCTTGTACGCGCACCGTTGACAGTCATGGTACTCAGCATACCGGCGTAAATATCCAAAGCGAACCTCAGTGTGTCTATGGTGTCAAATACGCCCTCCTTATCTTCCTGCATATCCTTGTCATAGGCAAGAGGAAGTCCCTTCATCACCGTCAGGAGTGCTACCAGATGGCCATACACCCGTCCTGTTTTCCCGCGGACAAGTTCACAGATATCGGGATTCTTTTTTTGCGGCATGATGGAACTGCCTGTGCTGTATCCGTCATCAAGCTCAATAAATCCGAATTCGCCGGTGCTCCACAGAATCAATTCTTCCGACAGGCGGGACAGGTGCATCATGCAGATGGATGCGAAGGAAAGAAACTGGAGAAGGTAGTCGCGATCGGAAACTGCGTCCAAACTGTTTCCATAACATTTTGAAAAGTGAAGTTTCTCCGCCGTTTCCTTCGGCATGGTGGGATAAGTCGTCCCCGCCAGAGCGCAGGCGCCCAAAGGAGAGGCATCCGCCATTTCATAGCAGCCGACGAGCCGTTCAAAGTCTCTTTGCAGCATGGCGCAGTAAGCCATCATATGATGGGCGAAAAGCACGGGCTGCGCTCTCTGCATATGGGTATAGCCGGGCAGGATGACATCCTTGTATTTTTCAGATACACCTATCAGTGCTTCTTCGGCGGCAATCAGCTTTTCCGCCAACTTCGCGATATGCCGGCGCATATACATATGGAGATCTGCGGCGCACTGGTCATTCCTGCTTCTTGCCGTGTGGAGCCTTGCTCCCGCATCGCCGATATCATCGGTCAGACGCTTTTCCACATTCATATGGACATCTTCCAGTTCCACAGAAAATGCAAACCGGCCTTCTTCTATTTCTTTTTTTATTTTCAAAAGACCCCCGGTAATCTTTTCCAAATCCTCTTTGGAAATAATGCCACGGTCCGCCAGCATGGATGCATGAGCCAGCGAGCCGGCGATATCTTCTTTATACATACGGCAGTCGTAGGAAACAGAAGCGTTGAAATCAAGCGCGCTTCTTTCCTCCGCCTTCTGAAAGCGTCCGCCCCACATCATTTCACTCATTTTTCATTCTTTTCCTTCATCAGCGCACGAATGGTGAGAGGCAGCCCGAAAAGGTTGATGAAACCTTCTGCGTCCGCCTGGTTGTATACTTCATCTTCACCAAATGTGACAAATTCTTCATTGTAGAGGGAATAGGGACTTTCCGCGCCATTGGAGAGGATATTTCCTTTATACAGGCGGAGGGACACTTTTCCCGTCACTGTCTTCGAAGTTTCATCAGCAAATGCCTGCAGTGCTTCACGAAGAGGAGCGAACCACATGCCGTCATAAACGAGTTCGCTGTATTTGACGGCCGCCACTTCCTTGAAATGAAGGGTGGCGCGATCCAGACAAAGGCGTTCCAGCTCGCTGTGGGCATAGAAAAGAATAGAACCTGCCGGATTTTCATATACGCCGCGGGATTTCATGCCCACCAGGCGGTTCTCCACAAGATCGTCAATACCGATGCCGTTCCTTGCGCCGATTTCATTCAGCGTATTGACCAGTTCCACGCCGTCCATTTCCTTCCCGTTGACAGCAATCGGCTTGCCTTCCTTAAATTCGATGGTGACAAATTCGGGCTGATCGGGAGCGTCTTCGGGATCACAGGTAACAAGGTACATATCTTTGTGGGGCGGATTGGCGGGATTTTCCAAATCATCCCCCTCATGGGAAAGGTGCCACATGTTCCAGTCCATGGAGTAAGGATATTTTTGCGCCGCTTTTTCTTCTTCCGTCTGCTTTTCATCAAATTTATCAATAGGCACATTGTGCGCTTCCGCATAAGCCATCTCATCTTCACGGGACTTCATATCCCACAGGCGCCAGGGAGCGATAATCTTCATATGAGGCGCCAGTGCTTTCACAGCCAATTCAAAACGGACCTGGTCATTTCCCTTGCCGGTGGCACCGTGGCAGATGGCATCCGCGCCATATTTTTTCGCCATATCCACAAGACACTTGCCGATCAGCGGACGGGCAAAAGACGTTCCTAAAAGATACCTGCCTTCATACCTCCCGCCGGCCTGCAATACTTTATAAGCGTATTCTTCAATAAATTCCCTGCGCACATCCAGCGTTTCCGCCACAGACGCCCCTGACTTCAGCGCTTTTTCATGAATCGCATCAAAATCTTCCGGCTGTCCCAGATTGATTGTACAGGCAATGACTTCACAGTTATAATTTTCTTTCAGCCACGGAATGATAACGGACGTATCCAATCCGCCGGAATAAGCAAGAACCACTTTTTTAATTTCATTCATTTTACATGCCGCCTTTCTTCATCGACTAGTCTTCATACAATTTCTTTTTATGAGATATGATATATTATACGGTTATATGAATAAATAATCAACCTTGTTTCGGAATATTTTTGTTTCTTTGTTTTAGAAAACTGTTTTTTGCCAAATCAATTCAGGATGATTTTGACTGCATTTTTGTTTTTCCGCCGGCGCCATTATTCACTTTATGCAGAATCACGTCCCTTCCCTGTTATCCGGCGGAAAAATCACTTATAATAAAGATATATCATTTCCTGTTTTAAGAAAGGAGCGCCACAATGAACTTTTCCGAAAAACTTCCCGCTTTTGCCAACCCGCAGGGCGCCGCCGGAAAGCTGCTGATTGCCTCTATGAATATTTTCCATACTCCCGTGTCCCTCTGGGGGATTTCCCATCTGGATCTTGCCGGTAATGAAAAAATCCTCGACATCGGCTGCGGAGGCGGCATCAACCTGTCCCGCTTTTTAAAGAAAGTTCCCCGCGGTCACGTGACAGGCATCGATCTTTCACCGGACTGCGTGAATTATTCTTTTATGCGCAACCGCGATGCCATTGCGGAAGGACGGTGTTCCGTTTATGAAGGAAGCGCCGAACTCCTTCCTTTCGGCGCAAATCATTTCGATGTCATCACCGCCTTTGAAACGATATACTTTTGGCCCAATCTGCCAAACACACTGAAAGAAATCAAAAGGGTGCTGAAGCCGGGCGGCACCTTCCTCATCGTAAATGAAGCGGACGGCTATGGATTTCTCGACAATCTGTACCCGAAAATCATCAAAGGCATGACTCTCTACAAAACGGAAGAGCTTTCCGCTATTCTTACCAAAGCAGGTTTCACAAACATTGAAATTGATACAAAGCTGGGATGCGTGACCGTTTCCGCGAGGCGTCCCGTCACTGCCCTGGATAAGGTAAAAACGGCGGTCCGTTTCGACAACGTCCGCAAGTGGGGACGGGCCGCCCTCTTTGCGGCAGGAACAGCGGCAGCTGTTTGCACGGCAGCCTGCCTTCTAAAAAAGAATAAAAAGCAGTAAATGCAAAACGCTGTTTCCCCATCAGGAGAGACAGCGTTTTTACATAAAAAGAAATCTGTCCGATTAATAACAAAAGCCATATTATCAGAGCCGCTTTATATTTCCTGAAAAAAAGAAACAGTCCTGTAAGAACCGCTTCCTTTTCATTCCTTATTATATTTCAGATACAGCCTGCTGTGTTTCATCTTCCGCTTCATCAGTTTCCGCTTCCGCTGTATCAGCTTTTACTTCTCCTTCAAAAAGATCGGCAGAACGGTCATCCAGCGCTTCGATGGGCAGTTCCATTTCCTCATCCTGTCCTTCCGGCGCTTTTACAATCTGCGGCTCCGGCGTATTCTTTGCAGATTCGATGAGAGCCATCGCCGACTTGAAATTGGCCAGAATCTTTTCAATATAGATCTTGACATCGCCTTCCGTTTTGAGCAGATCGGTGTTCAGTTTGCGGCGGGCCGCTTCCGCATCGGAAATGATATGATGGGCTTCATTCTGCGCTTCCCGAACTGCCAGTTCCGCCTCTTTCTGTGCGTTTCTCTTCACATTTTCAGCAGTTTCCTGCGCCATGACCAAAGTGGAGGACATGGTAGATTCCATTTTTTCATAATTGCGGAGTTTCGTCTTGACTGTATCCATCTCCTCTTCCATCTCACGATGTTCGCGGTAAATACGTTCATAGTCACTTGCCAGCTCCTGCAGGAATGCGTCCACTTCTTCCTGGCTGTACCCCCGCAGTCCGCGGGAAAACGTTTTATTATGGATATCCATCGGTGTAATCATAAATAATCCTCCTGTTTCATATCAACGGTTTCATTTCTTATTTATAACGGTCAATCAGGAGCCCTGTCCGGCCTTTCCGGCTCATCCCCGTGACTTCCCTGATTTCAATCCGTCCTTTGCCGCGGATGGAAATAACATCTCCTGCTTTTATGGTTTGCGACGCGCTTTTCACAGGCTGCCAGTTAATTTCCGTCCGACCGCTCTCTACGCATTGTACCATTTTGCTGCGGGAAATGCCAAATCCTGCCGCGCCGACCGCATCCAGCCGAAGCGAAGCGACCGTGGCCCGCACCTCTCTGGCTGTCTTTTTAGGCGGCTCTAATTCTTCCAGAGATATTTCTTTTATCTGCACAGACACCATGGCGACTTTCAGGAAATTCCGCTTAATCCATTCCGCCATGGAACTGTCTGCCACAATCTGGCACCCCGCCCCCTGCATGAGGATATCTCCCAGAACCGCTCTGTCGATGCCCAGTCCCATAAGCGCCCCCAGTACATCACGGTGGCCGATGAGCCTGTATCGGTCATCCCAGGTCACTTTCAATGCGGTCAGCCCGAAATCCACGAGACCGTCATAGTCATTACGAGCAAATGCGACACGGATCCGTTCCGCTTCATGATATCCGCCGGAAGTTTTCACCGCCACCGTTTTCATGTGAGCCGCAATCGTCTGTCCGACCTGCGCCGCAAAAGGAGACATAAAGGGGCCGACGGCAAATGGCCGGCCTCTGTCCACGGAATCAGCAATATCCAGCAGACGGATTGCCATATCTTTCGCTTCTTCTCCGGTTGCGGAAAAGTAGCGGAGAATTTTTTCTCTGTCTTTCATTATTTTCTGCCCATTTCATCAGATTTCGCAAGAGCCGCCATGACGGCGTCCATGAGAGCGGCACGGATGCCGCGCGCTTCCATGGCATGGATGCCTGCAATCGTCGTACCGCCGGGACTTGTCACCCCGTCACGGAGTTCGGCGGGATGTTTTCCTGTTTCCAGCACCATTTTGGCTGCGCCATACAAAGTCTGCGCCGCCGCTTCAACTGCCAGCTTCCGCGGAAGTCCCGCGCGCACTCCGGCATCCGCCAATGCATCAATAATCACGAAAACGTATCCCGGCCCCGCTCCTGATAAAGCGCCCATCTCGTCAAGCTGGCGTTCGGAAACCACTGCCGCTTTCCCCAGGGCGGAAAATATTTCTTTTGCCGTTTCGATAAAATCCTCGTCAGCGTACCGCCCTGCTGTAATAGCTGTCATACCCTCCCCGACCGAAGCGGGAGTATTCGGCATGACACGGATCACCGGCGTCTTTTCGGGAAGGCCGGCTTCCAAGGTCGCTGCTGTCACTGCCGCCGCAACAGAAATCACCCGCCTCGGACGGTACGGATTTATTTCTTCCAAAACAAAAGGGATAATGTCGGGCTTTACTGCCAAAAGGACAAAATCCGCTTCTCCGATATCTTTCAGAGAAGCTGCAGATACGCCATATCGCTCTGCCTTTTCCACCGTTGACTTTTCCGTGCTTGCTTTAATGTATACTTCTTCTTTCGTCCAGAGGCCTTTGGAAAGGCACCCTGAAAGTATAGCGCCGCCCATAGCGCCGCAGCCGATCATCATAATCTTTTTCATACGCCCGGACCTCTCCACAAAGGAATCCCCGCAAGGCGGGGCATGCTGTCCATCTCAATATGCACCGCCGATGGCGCGCACAAAAGCACCTGCCCGTTCAGAAGTTCTACTTCTCCCTTGCCGAGATAAACGGCACCGCTCATGAAATCCACAAAACGGCTCGCCGTTTCATCATCCACATTGCTGCCAAGAACCACAAGAACTACAAGTCCTTTTTCCATGGCATCCACCGCACGGCGGGCATCACTATAAGCACGGGGAACGAAGATGACAGCATCCAACGGACGGACAGCCCTCGCAGGCAGCGCGCCTGCCATACGGGGACCCGCCTCTTTACCGTCTTCTCCCGCAGAATCTATATACTCTTCTTCCTCCGGCTCCGTAACAAAAAGATCATAAAACAGCTCGGAGATCTTCGAAAAAAATGACATTATGCCTTAGGGGCCTGCGAATCCCATGCGGGGGCTTCCGCTTCCGGAAATGCCGCAAAATTCTCACGGGACACGCTCATATTATTTGGCGCGCAGAGGTAAATATTTTCAGAAACCTGGTCAATGCGCCCGTCCAAAGCATACATCACACCCTGAATAAAATCCACGATACGCTGTGCTTCATCGGCATCAGTCTTTTCCATATTCATTACGACCGGACGGGCAGCCTTCAGATGATTCCCGATTTTTTCGGCATCCTGATAGTCTTTCGGATTCACGACCACCATAGTATACGGTTTCGCCTGGCGGGTCGCTACTGCCGCACGGCCTGCTGCCGGACGGGGAGGAATAGGCTGCGCCGTATCTATCGACGTCCCCTCTTCTTCGTATTCTTCATCCTCGTATTCATCATCACGATCTGTAAACTGTTCCTTAAATTTATCCAGTAAGCTCATTTTGTTTCTCCTTTCCCATTTGCATAATTCCGCTCGCCAAAAATGGCGGTGCCGACGCGTACCATCGTAGCGCCCTCTTCTATTGCCGTTTCAAAATCCCGGGTCATCCCCATGGATAAAACAGAAACCTGTCCTTTGGGAAAATATGTTTTCAGTACTTCCCACATTTCATGAGCCCTGCGGAATACAGGACGTGTCATTTCCACATCCTCCACCATAGGCGCCATGCACATCAGACCCTTTACACGGATATGCGGGAGCATTCCCGCCTTCGCTGCAGCTTCGTCCAGACTTTCCGGCGGCAAACCGTACTTGCTTGTTTCTCCGGAAATATTAAATTCCAGAAGCACATCCTGCACTTTGCCGGCCTGCCCGGCCCGTTTATCTATCTCTTCCATGATTTCCACGGAATCTACGGACTGGATCAAATCAGCCGCCGCCACTGCCTTTTTCACTTTATTTTTTTGAAGATGTCCCTGCAGGTTCCAGACAACAGGCATTTTCAAACGGCTCCGTTTGTCTTCCAATTCCTGCACACGGTTTTCTCCCACCTCTTTCACGCCAAGTCGGAGAACCTCCTCCATATCTTCCAATGGATGAAACTTCGTCACCGCCACAAGAGTCACGTCCTGCCTGTAAGGAGAACGGGCCTTCGCAGCCGCTATCCGCTTTTTCACAACTTCCAGCTTTTCTTCTATAGCTGACATCCTAATTCCTTCTATTATTTAATAAGGTACGTCGAAAAATATAAAAAGATATACCTTGTCCTATTATAGCATAGGTATATCCTTAAAAAAATAATCGTTTTTTATTTTCAGGCGCCAAACAAACCGAGGCGTAATCCACATACCGCAAAGCATGATAAAATGCAGTTCACGGCCCTGCCATACAAGGCAGGCACGTAAAGCGGAACATGCCGGTATCTTAATCATTGGTATAAAAGCATTTCCTCAATTCAATCTGAATTCTACCGGGAATGTAATCCGGCAGGGGACAGGCACCCCATATTTATCAAGTGCAGGAGAAAATGTCCATTGATAAGCCGCATCAACAGCCGCTGCATCTAAGACACTGCTTCCTGACCCTTGCGTCACATAAGCAGAATCAACCGTCCCTGATGTATTGACTAAGACCGTTACATAAGTAACCCCCGTCGTTTCTTTTACCCTTGCAGTCGGCGGATAAACAGGAAGTACTTTGCTGATCACTGTCGGCGGCGTAATAGGAACACCGGCCCCCGGCCCGCTTCCATTGCCGTCACCTTCACCCGTACCGGTTCCGCTGCCGTCACCCGTACCAGTGCCGTCCCCGTCCCCTGTTCCTCCGCTGCTGCCGCTTCCGTCGCCTTGTGTATCCGTCCCTTCATCTTCTGCCGCGGCATCAGAAACAGACGTACCTGTGGTGTCTGCCGTTTCCTTCTTATCCGGCCTGTCATGCACCTCCGGCTTTTCTTCCGGTACCTTTTCATTAATTTCTTCACTAGGCATTTCCACAGGTTCGGCAATATCATTGATTTTTGCTTCAGATGATTTCACCGCCGGCGCCTTTTTCCCTTTGCTGCCTCCCCCGCCCCGGTTTCCGCCGCCCGCATCAAGCGATACCTGCAATATTTCTCCACGAAGCGGAACTTCTATGTACTTCACGCCAAACAGTCCCAGCATGACAGCAGCAAATAAATGAATAAGGACAGCAGCGGCAATACCAACCGCATACCTCTGCCGGTCATTCATCCTCCTGCCTCCTGCTCCGCTGCCAGCCCGAACCTGGTGATGCCGGCCGCTTTAAACCGGTCGAGAACGTGGATGACATCATTGTAAGCGGCATCCTTCTCTCCGCGGATAACGACGGAATAATTCGCGTCTGATCCGCTTCTTTTCTTTACTTCCGCCACAATTGCGTCCAAAGACATTTTTTTATCATCCAGCCAGCAGCTCCCATCTTTTTTGACAGTCACAAGGCTGCTGCTTTTAGAAACCGTTTCAGCGCTTTGCGCCTCAGGAAGGGCAATAGAGATTGTCCTCACTTCCGTCATGTACATCGTGCTGATGATAAAAAATGCAAGCAGCAGGAATATAAGGTCAAGCATAGGGCTGATCATCAGTTCAGGCATTTTATCCGCCTGCCTCGGTCTTCTCCTCATGATACCCCCTTATTTCCCAGACAATCCGGAGATAAGTGCATCCGCCACAGCATCCAGATCAAGCGTCGCCTTTTTATACCTCGTATTTAAATAAGCATGTACCAGCATACCTGTAATCGCGATCACCAATCCGAAAATAGTCGTAATCAGCGCTTCCGCCAATCCGGCGGTGACACCTGCCGTATTCTGCAGCTGTCCCGTCATGGATGAAAAGGTTCCCATCATACCGGTAATGGTTCCTAAAAGCCCAAGCATGGGAGAAAGCCCGATGATAACACCCAGATAATCAAGGTGCGCCGACAGCTGATTCAGGTAACGGTCTGTCTTTTCATAAGTGACGGATTCAAGAGACCGGCCAAGGCTGTCCTTTTCAGACAAAATATCCTTTGCCAGTTTTGCCGCGCTGCCTGCCGCCTCTTCCGCCAGTTCCGCCGCCTCAGAAACATTGCCCCGTGTCATTTCCTTGCAGAACAGCATCACAAATTTCGTATCGGAAATCGCCTGCCGGTAATACATATACCGCTCCACTGCCAGAAAGATGACCGCCAGCGAACAAAGAAGCAAGGGCCACATGCACAGGCCTCCGCGAATAAAATATCCTACCGCCGAATCAAAAATCCCCATTGCGCTTCCTCTTCCTTTCTTCCCGGCATTCCGCCGGCCATAAAAGTTACATTTATAAAAAAGGCACAGCCAAATCAGAATGAGAAAACGTTTTCCCATCTCTCATCCGGCCCATGCCTCGCGAGTCTTTTGATGATGAAATACAAACGGCACCCTGGCTCAGTTCCTCGTTCCCCTGCCCCTCTGTGAAAGGACTGCGGCAGGCGGACTCCCCTTACAGTTGCGAGACAGCTCCGGTTTTTCACCGGATTCCCCGTTTCTTTGATCTTCATTCATTTTTCATTTCATTTTTATAATTAAATAGTATCACACAACATAAATAACTTCAATTTTTATGTAAATGCCACTATCTCTATCTAATACAATTCTGTCCCGTCTTTCACCTGTACATCACACCCATATATGATACAAGACTGCTTCTCCCCGAAATGGAAGAGAAAGCAGTCTGATACCAAACAAAACTCTATGCTATTTCCCTTTTGTCTTTTGGAACCAGATATATTTTTTTGATACCCGGTACATCGTTGACACAAATGAATTAACGGGAATCTTCCGGTATTCCGCGTCCCTGCTGCTTTCATCCACCACTTCATGATGCTGGTCATAAATCCGGACGGCAGTAATCGCATACCGTTCTTCTTTCATATGGAAACGTAATTCCATCTCACTGCACATAGGCATTCGGTCGCCTTTCAATCGGGAAGCATAAGCCGCTTTCATCTGCTCCGGAATTTTTTTATCCGTATATACCGCCTGTACCGTCATCTGCACTTCATCGGGATCCGTTTCATTCTGTCTGATGGATTGTACATCAAAACGGTAAAGCGCAATATCATTGGCAAATATCTCCATCCAGCGCATCTGCTCCAATTCCTGCGGCGTGGCTTTCGGCTTTACCCCCATTTCCAGAATGGGCGCCGGCTGCCCCTTCATAGAATCTTCCGCTTGTACGCCGTTCCATGAAAGGGACATGCACAGCATACCTACCACCCAAAACCATTTTCGCCGATCAGAAAGCAAAACGCAGACCCGCATTGACTTTCCATTCCACTTTATAATCGCCGCCAAAACCTCTTGTCACATTCGCATAGAAAAGGTTGCTCCCGTTCAGCCGGTAAACGCCTCCGAGAGTCAATTCTGCCCACGTATCGCCGAAATCCTGTTCCACACGGGACGTATCTTCTCCTTCTGCGCTGAAAGTGGCAGCCGTATCCCCTTTAAATTCATGAAGAATGCTTGCTTTGGCATACAAGCTGCCTTTTTCTGTTGCCCTTCCGGCTGCGATGCCCAAACGGCCGATGAAGCTGCTCATGCTGTCCTGATGGACATGCATTTTCTTATCTCCGTCAAAATCGCTGGCCGCATCATAATCCGCGCTGCCCAGCCTGGAGAAAAGCAGCTGGATCTGTGGTTCGACATAACCCGCGGCGGTGCCGAAACGTTTCCCGTATTCCACAGACAATCCGTATCCGGTGGCATGATAATCGCCATCGAGTTTGCGTCCCTCCGCATTGTAAACAGTGTAATCGTTTTCAGCACGGCCGATCTTGCCGACAATATCCACATACTGTCCGTCATCAAAGACCTTGGTTCCATAGATACTTCCTACATAAAGCTTCGGATCTCCTTTTCCGCCAAAGTCATACTTCGCATTGCCGTCATTATAATCAAAGGCTCCGCCGATGTGCCAGCCGGATCCCAGTTTATGATCCGCCCCGACCTGCGCGCCCCAGAAACTGTCGGATAAATTGGTTTTATCTTTATCATACTTCACTTTGCCGCCATAGGTTCTCGCCCACATGCCGCTTGACGCGCCGAGGCGGAGATCACCAAGGCGCTGATTCATATCCGTCATACCGGAACGCCAGGACAGCATGGAAGTCGTCATCGCCGACTTGGCTCCGCGCATCATCATTGTTTCCCTGTCTCCGAGGATATAGGCCACACCGCCGGGAAGAGATGTCGGTATCAGTCCGCCTGCGGGACTTACGGCTGATGTCCTCAACGCAGAGGGAACCGCCATCATTTTCATCATAAGAGGGCTTTTGGAAAGTTCGCCGAGCCTTCCTTTTCCGGTAGCGCCGTTAAAATCAATTCTGCCTGTTCTGGCAACAGACCGTGCAGTCAGTCCTTCATTCAATTTCACCGTGCCGTCCAGATTCCGTTCCCCGCTTGTATACGCCGTATAAGTCAGTTTGCCGGCAAGCCTTTCCATCGCTTCCGTTTCGCCCAAACCGCTCCGGTCGCCGCTCATCGTGATCCCGGAATTGGCAGCCGCCGCGCTGATCGTCACGCCGTCTCCATTTTGGGTCAGCGTACCGAAATTGACTGTCGTATTTCCGCTGTAATGATCTATGGTAATTGCTTTATCGGACTTCTGGTTAATGATGCCGGCGCCGGCTGCCGTGTCTCCGCCATAGAAATGGGTAATACGGCTTGCGCCGTTGCTGCCCGTATCTTCATTATCTTCTCCATAGCGTGTATTTCTCGCCTCATTCGTCCACGTCGCGCCGTTTCGGAGCCACATGTTCACCGTACCGCCGTTATCCACAATGCCGTGAAGCCGGGAATTGGCTGTGGTAAAGGCCGCATTGACAGTTCCTGTGGGAAGGACGAAAATATCGCCGTTGAGATTGACATCTGCCGTCCCCGGCGTATTCCCTCCAATGCCGGTATTCATATTAATCGTACCCTGATAAGCGCCGAGCGTATAGTAGCCGTAATTCATGCCGGAAGGCACCGTTATCTGCCCGCCGCCGACAGACACTTTGCTTCCTGCCGCATTGACAGTGATCCCGTTGCCGTAGACATCAAAGTTTATATTTCCGTTGACCTGTACTTCACTATCATTTACAGATGCCAGAATGCCCGCGTTATTGAAACGGGAATACACATTTTCGTAATTTACGGGAATGCCCCAGACCGTATTATCGGCGCCCTTGATATTCACATTGCCGTTGATGATAATCTTGGAAGAAGCGGCCGCTTCATAGCTGGATTCACCCCAGCGATTCGTCTTTTGGATGGCAATGCCGTTCCCGCCCAGGCCGCCTGTCATGGCGATATTCACCGGCGCGTGGATGGTAATCTGTCCGGAGCCGGTTTTCGGTGCGTCAAGCCAGATAGCATTGGTTATGGAATTGCCGCCCGGAAGCCCGGCAGTAATGACATTGACCTTTCCTGCGGTAATGGTGACATTCTTTCCGCTTCCCGCATAGATTCCCGCAGGGCTTCCGATGGTATGGGCGGACTGGAGCTGCAGGGCATGGGTGCCGGCATGGATAATCACATCATTTTCCTCATGGGCATCTACGGCGGCAAGGACATTCGTCACCCGGTCTCCTGTCTTATAATTATTTTTTGTCGGCTGGATGACCGCGTCTTCATCAAAGGTATAATTTAAATTATCGTCTGTATTATCGAAATGAGGAGGAGTCGTATTCGAATCCTTCACTGTACCTGTAATTTTATACTCATAATCAGGCGTACGCATGACCGCATCCGGATTGGCGGTCCGCACCGCCGTCAGGGAGCGGGCGGTCAGTCCCTCCGCCCGCGCGGCGGACAGGCTTGCCAATGCCCCCTTCACCTTATCCGGCTGGAGCATCGCCATGAAGTTAAACTGGAACATGCCGCTGTTGTTGGAAAAGTCCGTCGCCCTCCAGGACTGGGGCGTGGTATTCCCATCCTTATAGACCAGCAGGTTCTGCCCGGCTTCCACCCAGAGGCGGTGCGTATGGTATTCCGCATTCAGCTTGCCGAACCACCCGTCATAAGTCCCGCTGGAAACGGGGTTGCCCCAGCTGACGGGATTCTCCGACATGAGGTTGGACACCGTGGTCTGATAAACGTCCATCTCGACGCCGCCGGCGCCTCCCAGGTTATACCGCATCACATAGGCCGTACCGTCGGGCAGCACTTTCAGATCACGGAAATCTTTTGCGCCCTGTTCATTTGTAAAGGTATTCGGCAGCGTGATATTCCTCGTATTCCCCGTGCTCAGCCCGCCATCATCCGACAGAGTGGCTGCCGTAATGCAGGTGTCCCCGTTGCCGAAGCCGTAATTCTGATACCCGCCGATGGCGGAGACCAGGATATGGTCATTGTACAGATTGAGCCGCGCTTCATCGGTATTCTTGCCTACCCTCGTGTAGTCCTTGCGCTCCAGCGAACCGTCCTGCCCGATCCGGTAGCGGATGAGCCAGCCTTCATCATAATTCTGGTATCCCCCTTCCTTATTGATGCTGGCAAGGGCATACAGATTGTCCCCTTTCACCAGCAGGCCTTCCCCGTGGGCCTTTGCGGATGCGCCGTACGCGGGGTTATTCTCTTCAATCAGAATCCCGTTTATTTCATTTAATAAACTGTGTGTCCCGCTTTGAAGCAGTGCAATCGCGCTTCCTGAAATATCGCAGACGCTCACATTCCCCAGGTCATAGCCGGTGACGATAAGGTAATTCCCCCAGGACGCCGCGGCGTGGGTATTCACCGTCGTGGAAATTGTTCCCGTGCTTTCCGGGGCTGACCACTGGTTGTTTTCCGCATCCAGAAGTTCATTGGATCTCAGATTCGTCTGGCTGTACGTATACTGGCGCAGGAATATCTTGCTGTCCCCGTTCACATGGAGATGGAACAGGCCGGGATCCCCGTTCAGATCCGTCCGCAGATCTTTCCCGATGCCCCAGATGTCAGTTTTCACACGGGAGCCCCGGACCACCCCCATCACGCTTTGGGCATAGTTGGACGGCGCTGTCACCACCAGATTGGCCGCCTCTGCCGCCACGCCTCCGCAAAGCACTGCCGCCGCCATCATGGCAGCCGTTTTGGATTTACCTTTGGTACGCATAGATACCTCCTTTTATAATATACACAAATCCGGATGTCCGGATCTGTAAAACGGACCGATATCAGAACTCATAGCGGACCGTGCCGTACCACGTCCGTCCCTGGATGGGATACTCCACATTCAGGTACCCGTAAGAGTTCGTGCCGAGGCAGACCCATCCTTTCTGCTTCGGCGCCCGGTTGAAGATATCGTTGCAGCCGAAGGCGATCTGCCATGCCTTGCCCGGCTTCACCTTGACGCCCGCATTGATGACGCTCAGCGAGGGATACGCGACCCCGTCATCCGTTTCGTCCCCCAGTTTATTGTATCTATACTCATTGATCGTATAGTAACTTGAGGTATAGTGCCACTCGCCAAACAGGGTAAACCGGGGATTCGGGAACCAGGAGAACCGCAGATTCCCTTCCCATTCCGGCTGGAAGGTCGGATATACTTCCCGGTACACCGCATCCCCCAGCGCCCACTCTTTATTCTGCCGCCGGAACGCCTTGATTTTCGTATAGGCGCCTTCCAGATCCAGGCTGAAATGGCCCCACTTCAGCCCTGTCTGCAGTTCAAATCCGTGTATATGCCCTTTTTGGTCATTGAAGTAGGATGCCCAGTCGGGTCCTGCCCGGTACAGGTAGAGCATCCGGTTCGCATGGCGCCAGAAGTAGGTCAGCGTAGCATAGGCGTCGGAATGGAGGAATTTCCCGTTCCACAGCGTACTGAAATCGAACTGGGTCCCGTACTCCGGCTGGGGGAACTTGGAAGCGGTCCCCCTCTTGTTGGCGGGAACCGGCAGGATGCCTGCCCCGTCCCCGGCAATTTCATACATATTGAGGAGGCGGAAATAGGTTCCCCCTGTCATGCGCAAGGTAAGATTGTCATTCACCTGTTTTTTGAGCGCCAGCTGCCAGGTGCCTTTCCCGTCCTGCTGTCTGTCCCGCGGCGTGATCCAGTGGAACCACCGCCATGCCGTATCGGCGAAGCGTTTCCCCTCGCTGTAGCCCACGATGACTGACCGGTTATACCGCCAGGCGGGGGTCAGGAACCAGGTGCCTTTTTTGTCCAGCGTGATGGTGTCCTGGATCTGGATATTCCATATATTCTGGTCATACCGGTTCCGTATGGCGCCCAGAAGCGTGGAATAATCGGAATCGCCGAGCACTTTATCCATCAGGGATCCGTTCACGTGCATCCGCTCATGGGAGTAATTGGTCTGGAATTCGAGGAGCTGTCTGTTTCCCAGCTGGTAGGTGCCGTCGAGGAGGAAATTATACTTGCGGGAAATAAACCGGCTCCATTTGCGGAAAGGGACGTCTTCCCAATAGACCTGGTTCTCATTTAAGTGATACATATGTTCCACGTCATAGTATTTCTTCTGTTTCTGGAAATCCGCCGTCCAGCCCCATTCCAGGCGGCCGTTATGATGGCGGTTCTCCACCATCAGTTCGTTCGTGTAAAGGCGCTGCCGCTTCCCTTCCGCATAAAAGGCGTCATCTATCCAATCCACCGTGTAGCCGAGACACGCGTTCAGTGTGGTATTGCTGTATCCTGCCCACAGGCTGTCCGGCAGATGGCGCTTGATGCGGTTCCAGCTGCCCTTCACCATCCACTCGTCATTCTGCCATTTCACGATGGCGCTCGTATTCTTCCGGTCATTCCATCTCCGGTGCCGGTTTTCCGACATAGATTTGAGTTTTTCCACCCTCTTTTTTACATATTTGTGCCTTTCCACGATTTTTGTATACTCCTCAGACTGTTCCGGGTCGACATACTTCCCCTGCGACAACCATTGCGCATTATACTTGGCAAGCCGATCCGCCTTGTCCAAAAACTCCTTGTTATTCTCAAGAACCGCACCGTCCACGGCCGCTTTCACATCAGCATTTTCCGGCTCATAAAAATATGAATCCTTATTATTCCATGAATATTTGAGTTCATTAATTACATCTTGTTTCATACAAGCTTTGATCTGCGCTATTTTTTCCTCATCCCCGCCGGCTTTTTTGATCTGCTTCAACCAAAATTTATAATTTCGTTTAAACGTTTTGTCATGTTTCAGAAAATAATTTGTTGCCTCTTCCTGCGAAACCAGCTCCGCGTACTCGTCTTTCCAGGTCCGATCCATGTTCTTCCTTGCCTGGTCCATATCATGTTGGTAGATTTCCTCTGCCAAGGCGCCGCTGCTGGCAAACGCCATCCAGTCCTCAACATTCCCCGCCTTATATTTATTTCTCGTTTCATCGGAAAGATGAGTAGAGTAATTCCTTAATGTAAGCATAAGCCATGTCTTCTTGTCCCCACTTTTTTCATACCAGCCTAATTCTGTTTCATAACTTAGCATCTCATACTTTGCTTCTTTCTTGGATTCTTTGGAATTCATGACGTAATTTTTATAAGGGAAGTCGCCTTTGGCCGTTTCATGATTAAGCCCCACCATGAGGCTTCCGTTCCCCAGCGGCGACATCACTTCGAGCGAGGCACTTTTGCCCCCGAAGGATGATTTCCCGATTTCCGCCGAGATATCCGCCTTTGCCGGTCTCTTGGTCACGATATTCACAACGCCCCCGATGAAGGTTCCCCCGAAACGGGCAGGAATATACCCGCGGTATACTTCGATACGCTCCACATTCTTCACCGGAATGGTGGAAATATCCACGGCTGCATCTCCCCCCAGATTGGTCAGGATACCGTCCACGAATACCCCGACCTGGGCCGCCGTGGAGCCGCGCACGGTGACGACCGTATACTGCCCCTTGCCGTTCACTTCGCGCACATGGACGCCGGGAACCATTTTCAGAAAGTCCGCGAGATCTTTTTGCTCCCCTTTAAATTCTTCCGGACGGATGACCGTAACGGTACCGGGTGACAGTTTGGATTCCCAGTCAGGGCGCTTCGCCTCGACGGTGACCCCCGCCATCCGGAAAGCCATATCATCTTCTGCCGGCGCAGCCGGTATCTCCGCCGCCCGGACAGTCATACAGGCAGCCGGCACCCCGATGGCAATCATAACCGCCATCCTCAAAAAATGCAGATTCTTCTCTCTCTTCATCATAAGCTCCTCTCGTACTAAATATCAGCTGCCCTTTCATCCCTAAAGGCAGCCATACTCCCGTCCCTACAGGGTTCTTCATCAGCTTGTTTCCATTGTGATTCATCTCCATTCATTGCCACCGTATTTACTCATAACAAAAAGGCACAACCAAACTGAAATGAGAAAAATTTTTCCCATCTCCCATCCGGCTCATGCCTCGCGAGTCTTTTGATGATGAAATCAAACGGCACCCTGGCTCGGTTCATTGTCTGCCTGCCCCTCTGTGAAAGGACCACAGCAGGCCGACTTCCCTTACAGTTGCGAGACAGCTCCGGCTTTTCACCGGATTCCCCGTTATTAGATTCCGTTATCTTGTTTTTTTAATTATCAGCTAATTGAATTCTATCATAGAATTTTTAC
Source organism: Dialister invisus DSM 15470 (assembly GCF_000160055.1). NCBI lineage: Bacteria > Bacillati > Bacillota > Negativicutes > Veillonellales > Veillonellaceae > Dialister > Dialister invisus. The sequence goes on along the minus strand of NZ_GG698602.1, from coordinate 1,689,938 downwards.
ATATTCAATTTTATTTTGTAACTTTTTGTGGATTTATTTAACCCCCATCCAATGTTATTGATTCTTAAAAAATGCAAAAAGAGTATCCCGGGGAAGCAATCCCGCCGGATACTCTTTTATCGTTCTGTCATTATTTCATATTTGCTTTTACAGCATCTGTCAGATCGATACCGCCATAAATAACGTCTCTTGCATTGATGACCATATCTACGCCTTTATCTTTAGCCGCTTTCTCCACAGCCGCCCGGAATTTTGCCTGGATGGGAGCCATGACTTCATTTTCCTTTTGTGCCAGCTGCTGGTTCAGTTTCTGTCCGAGTGCCTGTTTATCCTTATCTGACATATTTTTAGATTGTTCATTGAACTGATTCTGTAATTTCTGCTGTTCAGAAACCACAGTCTTCCCTGCCTGCATAAAAGCCGGCGTGGAAGACAGGACATCCTCCACATTGACATAACCGGACGCTGCGTCAGCCTGCGCCATCATTCCAAGAGAAGCAGCTGCCATAATCATAGAAATAAGAATCTTTTTCATATGTAAACCTCTTTTCCAAAATAAAATACACGTCTCTTTCACTCTTTATTTCTTCCAGAGCTTTTCCATAATTGTCGGATACACCGCATTTAAATGCCCCTGGATCTGGTTCAGGATCGCCACAACGAGCGGCGCATCAAAATGATCAAGCCCCGCAGGGATACAGCAGGTCAGCAGCACGTTGCCGGCTTCATCCACACTGTATTTCAGCATACGGTACTGGTCATTCAACGCATTCAGCTCTTCACAAACGGTCGCCTTTTTCTCTTTTGTTACAATCGCTGCCGCCACCTGTACCTGGATGATCGTGTAAACACTGTCGTCAAACAAAATCATGAAAGGAAGGTTCTGTCCGGCTACAGGAAGGTTACTGCGGAAAGCCTGGGAATGCACGTCATCCTTAAAATCCTGAATACCGAACCCGCTGATTTTCGCATCTTCCAGATGCTTCTTAAACAAAGCTACCTTTTCAATCCCCACCTTTACTTCCGGCACTGCTGTTTCCGCTTTTACCGTATTCTTATTCTCCGCCATTTTGTACGCTCCATTTCTCTGGTCACGCCAGAACTCAAACAATAATTCTGTGATATCCCTGTACACTTTTTCTTTTTCTTTCAAAGGAAGATTCCAGTCATTTGCCATATGGGCTTTAAAACGCAATAATTTGATTTCTTTCAGTAAATTCAGATATAACTGTTTGCTGACAGGAACAACATTGCCTTTTACCGCTTCCACCCGTTTAATCTCATCCTTTAGTTTGATCATGAATGATCTCTCCGATTTTTAAATACATTTGCTGATTATTTACTATCCTGCCGGCATTTGGGATAAATAAAAATCTGCGGGACAAGCCAGACAGTTACCGAATGTACAAGTATCTACTGCCCCCTATCCTGCAGGTCATTAGAAAATTGAAAACAAGCGGCATCCGACTGGGGTTTCTCACCCTTCACGGCTGTAAAACAGTTCCGGATTTTCACCGGATTCTCCACAAAAGCCTTTCGACTTTGTCTTCTCTCTGAAATTGTTCTGAACAAAGGTTGTTCAGATATTATTATATTATCATAAGGCATATACTATTTGCAAATAATTTTTACTTTTTCTTTTCTTCTTATGGTAATTTTATTTTCATTATTTTTAAACTTTCTTTCATCTTGGATGCCAAGGGACGATAAATCCCTGCCGGGATTCCGACCGCTTTTTGCCTACCGGTAAAGTGTCACTCATGTCAAAACGTCATCCGGAAGGCCAGCCAAGAATCCATTACCATCACACTGAAGCCGGTAAGACGTCATAAAAGTAAATAGATTCTTCGCTCAGTGTCATATTGCTGCTTCCCATCTTTCTCACAAGATATTCTTACCCCTGCTCAGAATGACGGCGGACGGTAAGACGTCATCCGCAGCGTCGGTAAAGGATCTATTGCCGTGATGAGGAAGCCGGTAAGGCGTCATCAGAATAATAGATTCTTCACTTAATGTCATGTTGCCGTTTACCTGCTTTCTCACACAGCATTCTTGCCTCCGTTCTAATGACGGGGTACGGAAGTCGTCATAATGACAGAAAACGTTAAGCGTCATAATGACGAGAGACGAAAGACGTCATCCTGAACGCAAGCGAAGGATCTATTACCGTGATGAAGAAAAAGATAAACGGAAAAGGACTGCCTTCCCATACCCGGAAAGGCGGTCCTTTCGTTTCTTCTTATTCAGTTCTCATAGCAAAGCTTTCTTCTATTCCCCTTTCGAAAGCGTTCATCATCCTTAGAAGCTGAAGCGGATGCCCGCATCTATCCTCCATTTGTTCGACAGGTCCGCCCCGAAGTTTCTCGTGTAGGTTCCGTACAGGTACGTGTTCCTGTTCACCAGCCAGCTTCCTCCTACTTCAAGGTCTATCCAGCTGTCTTTCAGGTCTACTTCTGTCCCGCTCGTCGGTTCGCCTTCTGCACTGAAGATGCTCTTCACCGTTCCTCCGAATTCATGGGCCAGCCCTATCTTCGCAAACAGGTTGCTTCTTTCTGTCTCTTTTCCTATTCCCAGTCCGATTCTTCCTATTACGCTGGTCACTCCGTCCTGGTGGATGTGCATTTTCTTGTTCCCGCCCATGTCGCTTACCGCGTCATAGTCTTTTCCGCTTAAATGTCCTGCGGTGAGTTCAATGCTCGGGTCTATGTAGAAGCCGTTTTCTTTCTTCATCCGCTTCCCGTATTCCATGCTCAGCGACAGGCCGTTTGTCCTGTACTTCCCTTCCAGGCGGTGGTTCATTTCGTTGTATACGGTGTAGTCGTTCTTTATACGGCTTCCTCTAAGGATGATGTCAAGGTACTGTCCGTCTTCTTTCTGCATGGCTCCGTACAATGCCAAACTTGCCAGTTTTTCTTTCCCTGTTCCATTGGCATAGGTGTCCTTCCCTGTTCCGTAGTCCAGGGCCGCCCCGATGGTCCAGTTTCCTTTTTTCTTGTCGTAACCTACCTGGGCTATGTCATAGGTTTGTTTGAGGTAGGTATTCTGTTTGTCCATCTTGTTCTTTCCGCCCAGGTATCTGGCCCAGATGCCGTTTTCTTCTTTGGCCAGTCTTATGTCTCCCATTCTTCTCTGCAGATCGTTGTTGTTTCCTCTCCACAGAAGGACGGCAGAGGTCATGGCTGTTTTGGCGCCTTTCATCATCTGGGTTTCTTTGCTTCCATAAATAATGGGAGGCTTCGGCTTGGGGTTCGGGTTGGGATTGGGATTCGGTTTGGGGTTCGGATTCGGTTTAGGATTTGGCTTGGGGTTCGGATTCGGATTCGGGTTCGGTTTAGGATTATCTTCTGTTGCCGGGGTATAGAGATACTGGCCTTGTCCTGTTCCCGCTTTATAGGTCATGGTTTCCAGTCTCTTTGTTGCTGATTGGGCTGTGAGGCCTTCTGCAATTTCTACTGTCCCTGCCAGGTTCTTTTCTCCGTTTTTGTAGGCTTCGTAGTACAGTTTTCCTGCCAGTGCGTTCAGTGTCTCGCTCACCAGATTCTTGTCGGCTGCTTTGCCTGAAGAGGTATTCAGGCCAGTATTGTCTATACGAAGAGTAATACCACTTCCCGCTGCCGCTTTCCGAACAATAAAATCGCCGCCCTTTATCTTGGAAGGATGTAATTTATCATGTTGATAGAGCACTTTCACATATCCGGAATAATTTTCTACCGTAATGGGCTTTTCATTTTCCTGGAAAATCACACCGGCCTGATCTGCACTCTTACCTCCTACAATAGAACGCAGTTTGCTGCCCGTAAAGGAATGAAAAACACCACGCCACTGCTCTGACGGTACCATGGTTCCCCAGACCTCATTATGCCAGGAAGCGCCATTTTGCAGATACATGGATAATCCTGTACGTTCACGAATGTCTTTCTTATCCGGTTCGTTTTTATTGTGTTCTTTAAAATCATCCAAAACGACACCATGCAGGACAGAGTCAGATGTTGTCAAACCCAAATTGATAACTGTCGGTCTGGAACCGCTGATATTGGCACTTTCTTCTCGGTCTATAATGCCGATGTTCCCATACACTTTTGTTGTACGGTTTCCTGCTCCAATCATTTCTCCCGCTTGATTGAGTTTGGCATTCATGTTAATAATCCCTTCTTCCGCATTAAGAGCAAAATGGGATATATTTTTATGCTTTTCTGTCCGGATCGTCCCACCGCCGCCGATGGTAATTGTCGAACGTGCGCCGGCATGTATGCCTGTTCCGTCAGTGGAAATATTGGCATCTCCACTGATGGTGATACTGCTGCCCGGCTGATCCTTGTCATAATTTAAACCTGAGAAAATACCATTGACAAAATAATGGTTCAGGAAAGAAGCATCTTTTAACGCCTCCTGCCCCGGTACTTTTACTTCCATATTGACATTACCATTGATCACTACACGTCCATGATGGACAGTGGCAATCCCATTGGTAAAAGTCGGTTCCGCCTCTCCGGTTGCATCAGGTTCCTTGTAATATTTATTTGTGACATGAATATCGACATCACCATTAACAGTGACAGTTTTTCCCGGAGAAGAACCGGAAATAATACCAAACGTATCTTTGCCGCTGGCTTTGGACTTCAGCTGGTCAACATTGAGTATTAATTTTTTTGCGGTAATATTAACATCATGAACCTTTTTATAATTATTATCAGCTTTATATCCACGTCCGCAATAACTCTGTATCCCATACTGATCCTTGGAATTCAGGGTAAGCGTCATCCCCGGCGCATTGACAGTGATTTTATCTTTTTCACCAGTAATAGATTTCACATTCAATATACTGTCTTTCGTAAAATCATACGTCTTTGTATCACTGTGCCAGACTTTATATTTAACAAAATCACTTGATGACGCAAAAGCAAATTGACCATTAATAACACCTTTATTAAATACCGTTCCGGTCTGTCCTTCCGGAGGAGGAGTCGGATCAACTGCCGGAGTATAAATGTACTGGCCCTGCCCGTCCGCATCTTTGTAGGTTATTTTCCCTTCTCTGCTCGCGGACCGTGCTGTCAGCCCTTCGGCAATCTCTACTTTTCCGGTAAGATTTCTTTCTCCATCTTTATAGGCACTATAGTACAGTTTGCTTGCCAGTTTGTTCAGTGTAGCGCTCACAAGGTTTTTATCCGCTGCTTTTGTGGATGAAGTATTGAGACCTTTGTTATCTGTACGGAGAGTAATATGCGAGCCTTCACCGGCATGTTTTACCACAAAATCTCCCCCGATAATATTTCCATCAGAGCTGTGGTCATAATATACCATTTCATATCCGTTATAATTTTCAACCGTAATAGGCTTGTTTTCTTTTTGATGGATGATTCCCCGCTCTGCTTCCGAAGCTCCGCCAATCAATTTTCTTACCTTGCTCCCCGTATAAAGATATGAATCTTTATTCTCTCTTTTCTGCACTGCTGCAGCACGCTCCGTGCCAATCCATCGGTTTTCCCATAGGCCACCGTTCTTCAAATAAATATCTATACCTGACTGATGCGGATTATTTCCATTTTCAGCAAATTCATTCAGCACGCCGCCAGTCAGTTTAGATTTACTTGTAGTGAGTGCAATAGAAACAAGAGAAGCATGGTTCCCCGGATTGGGGTCCCAGCCGTAGTTTTTGTTGATAACACCAAGATTACCATAAACTTCTACATCTTCCGTACCCGGCTCATTTCCATTAGTACCGGTATTCATAAATACCGAACCTTCTTCAGCAAGCATTGCATATGTTTCGGATGTCTTAATTTCATGGGTTTTGATCTTTCCGCCGCGAACCGTAATAAATCCATCCTTGTTTGCCTGAAGAGCAACTCCGGTAACGTCCATATCTACATTGCCGTTAACTGTAAATTTCGAGTCTCCATGGCTTCCATCACCCGTTTTTCCGCCATAACCGGCATAAATCCCGCTCATATAATAATGGGCGACATCTGCCCCTAAAGACGCCCCTCTGGTGGCAGGCACAGCATTTCTTAGCGTCAGTTTCAGATTTCCGTTAACTGTCACCTGTCCTCCATCCAACAAGTATATCCCTGTCACATTATTATTTTCTTTTCCATTTGCAACACCGGAGCCGGAGACATCAACAACCACATCTTCATTCCATGTCTCCTTCTTATCATCTCCCACATAATATCCTATTGTTTTTCCCTGTCCATGTTTAGTAATAGTCTTTGGAAGCTTTGGATCAACTGCCGGGGTATAGAGGTACTGCCCCTGTCCTGTCTCTTTTTTATAGGTGATGTCCTCTACTCTCATGCTGGCAGACTGCGCAGTGAGACCTTCGGCAATTTCTACTTTCCCTGTCAGATTATTCTCACCTTTTGCATAGGCTTCGTAGTATAGCTTGTTTGCCAATTTGTTCAAGGTACCGCTTACCAGATTCTTATCCTCCGCTTTGGTGGATGAAGTATTCAAACCGGTATTATCCGTCCTTAAGGTAATGCCGGAATTGGCTGCTGCTTTGGCAATCTTGAAATCGCCGCCCTTCATCGCGAAGCCTTCGTTCGGATTTATCGGCACCGTAGCGTCATGTTCATAAATTACGGTCGTATGCCCTCTGTAATTCTTTACGTGGATATCATGCGCATCCTGCTGATAAATAGTACCTGCTCCGGATACGGCATCCCCCCCCTGCAAGAATTCTACGTGGCTACCCAATGTATTGGCGGATGCTCCGCCGCCTGCAGAAGAGGAATTATTCCTGTTTTCCCAAACCGCACCGTTTTTCAAGGTCACATAATTTTCACCAATTCCTCTCCATGTAGTACCGCTTACAAGACCTGTAAGTTTAGACTCTTTATTCGTAAGTGAAACCCCGGTTCTGGCATGCTGCGTAGAAATAATATTGCCCTTGATTTCCACAATATTATTTTCATCCAATGGTTTGGCCATATTTCCTTCAGCACCGGATGATTCTAAGGTGCTATTGACCAATACTTCCGCTGCTTCCCGTTTCTTATCGTCAGACCATGATTCCGCCATGATGGAATCAGACGCATCAGTCACAATTCTGCCGCTTCCGATAGATATTTGTCCTTCCGTAGTACGGATAACACGAGATGTATCATTGCCTTTATTTTCCAGATCGACACGGCCTTTGATATCAATCTTGGCAGTCCCATTAACTTCCGCTTTAGCTTCAATTAACGGATAATGCTCAAACTTTCCTGTTGTCCGTATCTTTAAAGTGTCTTCCGCTGTATTTTTATTTTCAATGACCAGTTTGGCCTTTCCGCTTCCGAAATATCCGGCTCCCATACTGGTCTGCCCATGCACGACGATTCCTCTTTGTTCCAAACCGTCTTCTGCAGATATATCTATCCCCTTTGTATTTTTAATAGTAAGCGTTCCACTGTGCATCAAAATACCATGCGGGAATTTTACCTGGGTTCCTTTAAGGGCGATCAGCTTCAACGCATGATGATTCATATCAATCACGCCTTGTCCGTCCCCGGTCCACATAATAGGCGCAAATCCTTTGTTCATGTGCACTTCTGTAGAAGAATCAGTTCCCTCTACAGTAAGAACCACATCTTTATTGAATAAATAATTCCTGTCGCCTGAAGTAACCCCTTTACTCTTCCAATACTCAACAAACCGTCCGCCTTTCAGAACCCCCTCAACAATTTGATGATTCAGTTCATTGATGGTACCTGTATCGGGGGATTTCACATATCCCTGTCCGTTTTCTTTCTTGAACAGGAGGTCTTTCATTTTTATTGTCTGGGATGATGCCGTCAGACCTTCGGCAATCGCCGCTTCCCCTCTCAGATCTTTCTCGTCTCTTGTATATGCTTCATAATAGAGTTTCCCCGCCAGGGTATTCAGTACTTCATATACCTGGGCTTCATTGTCCGTATTGATGTTGTTTCTGTCTGTGACCATGGTGATCCATGAGTTTTCAGTCGCATTGGCGATATGGGTGTCTCCTGCCTTGTAGTCTTCTGCCTTTGTTCCTGCATTCTCATGCGCATAGATCAGTTTCATGTGCCCCGCATAGGTCTCGATACGGATCGTGTTTTCGTCTTTCTGGAATATGACTCCCGCTTCTTCTTTGCTCTTCCCTCCCTGGAGGTAGTATACTTTGCTTCCTTTGAATCCTTCCGGTGTCATTCCATAGGCTTCATTAATCCAGGTCGCACCGTTTTTCATAAACAGGCTCAGTTGTCCTTCGAATCCGTCCGCATTGTTCTGTTTGGTGTGGGTGTCAACGGCCAGACCTCTCCACAGGGAATCTCCTGTCCCCAGCCCGAGGTATATCTGGCTGTATTTCTGCGGTTCGGACGGATTTACGGCTCCGTTAAGGACTCCCACATTCCCTTCAATGGTTACTTTCTTTGTCCCTGCTTCTATCTCATCTTCATCTACATTAAAGTCTATTTTTCCGCTTTCCGCCGCCAGTGCATAGTGCGCTGCATCATCATTGTTCTCGATGGAAACGGTGCCGCCTCCTTTGACCACAACGGTTGAGCCGCCTCCATTGGCCAGGATGCCTGTTCCTTTTACTTTCAGATCCACATCGCCGTCAACAGTGATATGACCTCCTTTTTGGATGGCATAATTGGATCCCGCATAGAGTCCGGCTGTGCTGTAATGGGCATAGGCGCCTCCTGGATTGGCTGTATTCTCTACGCCCCATGTTCCGCCTTCTCCTTTAATGGTCATATTCCCATGGATATCCAGGCTGGAATTTCCTGCCACATAGGCACCTAATGCATAGCCTTTGCCTTTTGACTGTATGGTTACGTCTCCGGTGATGTCTGTTTTATAAGCATTCTGTTTGTTTCCGTTTTGAAGGTGGATACCTTCGGAACGGCCGCTCTTATTTCCCGCTTTCACCGCCAATTCTTTGGCCGTTATGCTGAGACTGTCTTTAGAACTCTGCTGCACGGTGGAAACGGTACCGTTCTGATCTCCGGCAGAAGTAAATGCCAGTCTCTTCCCTTCCGCTTTAATGACTACCGGCTTTTCACTGCTGACCATCGGTTGTCCGTCGGTCATCTGCAGGTCGGTATTTTCTTTGAAGAGATAGGTTCCGTCTGCCTGGCGTATTTTCTTTTCCGCATAGTACTTATCTTTGCCTGCATCCCCTGTAATCGGACTCAGTTCGGCTGCCGGCTGAGCGGTAACTTTTACATCTTCACTCTTTACGGTACCCTGCCCCTTATCTTGAGTAAAAGTAATATTGCCAAATCCAAGTTCCGCTGATGAAGCTGTCAATCCTTCCGCTACGACCGCCTTCCCTTTCAAATTACGCTCATCTGTGACATAACTGGAATAATACACCTTCCCCGCAAGAGCATTCAAAGCCTGAGAGACTTTTTCCTTATTCCCCATATCCAAACCGCTATTGCTCGTAACAACGGTCAGAAAAGAATTCTGCCCTGCCTTATCAATGATAAAATCCCCGGCTGTATAATCTTCAATTTTCGTTCCATCATTCTGGTGATCATATATCAGTTTCGCATTTCCGCGGAAATCATCTATTTGTATCTTACGCTTATCTTTCTGAATAATAACCCCGCCATCGGCATTTAAACGCGTCAAATGACTGTCTCCGACATCTATTCTCCCGTTTTTATCTCTGCCGGTTCCATATTTTTCATGTTCCCATGTCGCGCCGTTTTTTAATGCAAGAAATCCTTTGCTTCCTGTCAGCACCCACTCGTTATACGGCCATGTGTGCAAATCTGTTGTAAATAACCCTTTCAATACAGATTGAGAATTTCCAAGCCCGATAAAAACACTCGAATTCTGTTTTGATCGTATGTCCCCCAGAACTTGTACATTTCTTTCGGAATGGGCTACCGTAACATTCCCTTCAGTGTCCACACCTGCGTTCATGTAAAATTTACTCTTAGCATTGACAGAAACCGCTGCTTCGCCTTTGGAGTCAATTTTCCCTCCGCCGACAGCCGCCTCACCCCTATCAACAACTATACCAGAAGGCGCTTCTATATCGACGTCTCCGTCTACGGTGAGACGAGCCGCTCCGGGAGTGCTTTGAAGATAGATTCCTTTTCCCTCAGACCGTATCTTAACCGCATGGTCAGCACTTCCTCCATTTCTAATCCATAAATTGGAATTAGCTGCTTCATCATCAGACCGTTCCGCAAACAAGTATATGCCATAATCAACACCGCTGACAGACAAACTTCCCAGATTTTTCATCGTCAGATTGCCGCTACGCACAAATAACCCGGCGGATCCTCTGCCACCCCATTGGAAAGATCCTCCGATTCTATGTAAATCACCTTTCCCTGCACGCAGGGACAAATCATGCCCATTCATGTTGACAGTTCCGGTTTTGCTGCTTCCCCAGACCAAAGCGCCAAAAGCATAAAGTTGATCCATAATACCCGGATCTGTCTTATGAAAAACAAGACTTCCCTTGCTCAATTCGGTTGATATAATGGTATTTTTGTTAAACGTATAATCAGAACCGTTTCGGATGCCTTTTCCTGACCAAAAATCCTGCTCTGCTTTCGCACCATCCCAATCAGCTTCAGCAATCTGATGATCCTTATATTCTTCGCCCGATGTTTCCGCATTTATCTGGGAAGGCAAGATAAACAATCCCGACAAAAGACTCAGGAGCACTGCTCTCTTTAAATGACACGGCCAAGTTTTACTTATTCTGGATCTCATTATTTCTCCTCTTTTCTGTACATACTGAAAATAAAACATAAACATGCATAACATACTTACAGCAGATCATTCATATAATCGAAAACACAAAACCGCTTTCATGATTGGCAACACAATTCCGACAAAACACATTCCATATCATCTTTTATAAACACAGAGGAGGTCTGCCGATAACAAACCGGCAGGCCTTCTGTTTTCCTAATATTGATATTATTTTGCTTTCCTGTCTATTTACAAAAGATTATTCTGTCCATATCAGAAGCTGAAGCGAATGCCTGCGTCTATTCTCCACTTGCTGGAAACGTCAGCCCCGAAGTTTCTCGTGTAGGTTCCGTACAGATAGGTGTTCCTGTTCACCAGCCAGCTTCCTCCTACTTCTACGTCTACCCAGCTGTCTTTCAGGTCTACTTCTGTCCCACTCGTCGGTTCGTTTTCCGCACTGAAGATGCTCTTCACTTTTCCTCCGAATTCATGGGCCAGCGCTATCTTCGCAAACAGGTTGCTTCTTTCTGTCTCTTTTCCTATCCCCAGTCCGATTCTCCCTATCACGCTGTTTATTCCGTCCTGGTGGATGTGCATTTTCTTCCCCCCTGCATAGTCGCTTACGGCGTCATAGTCTTTTCCTCCTAAGTGCCCTGCGGTGAGTTCAATGCTCGGGTCTATGTAGAAGCCATTTTCTTTCTTCATCCGCTTCCCGTATTCCATGCTCAGCGACAGGCCGTTTGTCCTGTACTTCCCTTCCAGGCGGTGGTTCATTTCGTTGTATACGGTGTAGTCGTTCTTCACCCGGCTTCCTCTAAGGATGATGTCAAGGTACTGCCCGTCTTCTTTCTGCATGGTTCCGTACAGGGCAAGGCTTGCCAGCTTCCCTTTTCCTGTCCCGTTTGCATAGGTGTCCTTCCCTGTTCCGTAGTCCAGGGCCGCCCCGATGGTCCAGTTTCCTTTTTTCTTGTCGTAACCTACCTGGGCTATGTCATAGGTTTGTTTGAGGTAGGTATTCTGTTTGTCTATCTTGTTCTTTCCGCCCAGGTATCTGGCCCAGATGCCGTTTTCTTCTTTGGCCAGTCTTATGTCTCCCATTCTTCTCTGCAGGTCGTTGTTGTTTCCTCTCCACAGAAGGACGGCAGAGGTCATGGCTGTTTTGGCGCCTTTCATCATCTGGGTTTCTTTGCTTCCATAAATAATGGGAGGCTTCGGCTTGGGGTTTGGGTTGGGGTTGGGATTGGGATTCGGTTTGGGGTTCGGATTCGGTTTAGGATTTGGCTTGGGGTTCGGATTCGGATTCGGGTTCGGGTTCGGGTTCGGATTCGGGTTCGGGTTCGGGTTCGGTTTAGGATTCGTTTCTTTTACATACCCTTGTCCACTTGCTTCACGGAAATCCATGTCCGCCATCTTCAACATCGCAGAGGATGCTGTCAACCCTTCCGCAATCGTCGCCTGCCCTTTCAGGTTCTTTTCCCCCTTTATGTATGCATCATAGTATAGCTTGCCTGCCAGGGTATTCAATGCATTGTACACCTGCTTATCGTCAGTCATCGTAATTCCGCTGTTATCCGTCATCATGGTAACTGATGAATTTTTTGCAGCTTCTTTTATGTGCACATCTCCTGTCTTATAATCTTCCGCCTTCGTACCCGCGTTCTCATGTTCATAGACCAGCTTCATGTTCCCTTCGTATTTATCGATGGTCAGTTTATGCGGATCATTCTGCAGCAGTATGCCTTTGTCCGCGCGCAGGCTTGTTACATGGCTGTCAATAGATTCTCCCTTACCGCGATTCTTGTAGTTGAAATCTGCGCCTTTCTTGTGATAGTATCCTACTCCTACCTGCTTGTGTTCCCAGACTGCTCCATTTGCCAGCACCATAGATACTTTTCCGGGTATCTTTCCCCATTTTTGCGTATCCGGATTAATTCCCGATATATCCGTGGTTACCAGACCCTTCAAGAAGGAGTCTTTATTGTTCAGTCCCAGCATGACATGACCGCCGCTTTCAGCACTGACATCCCCGGTAATCTTTACCGGACGGGTCGCAGAAGTAGCTTCTACCTTATTCTCATCATTCAGCTTTGCATTGACGAGTATCGAGCCGCCTGTATAAGCAGCCAAGGATGCGACATCTGTTCCTCTGATTGTTCCTCCTCCAATAAATACTTTTGCTCCGTGAGACTCAACAGCTCTCCACATCTTGGAGTCAATATCCACAAGTCCTTTAATGTCTACGAGCGCACTTCCATTATGTTTCTGCGCTTCAATAGCACCGAAATCTTCTCCCGTGTCTTTTACACGGATTTTTACTGCATGTGCCGGATCATCATCATTTTCTATGATTAACTTTGCATGGCCGCTTCCGCTTTTCCATCTTTCGTCACCACGTACCCCTGCTACCAGGATTCCTCGTCCATAAAGGCTTCCCTTCGGATCGGATTCGATGTACATTCCGTTGACATTCTTGATTGTTAATGTACCGCTGTAGACGGTAATTGCATTGGGGTTTTTCTTCGGCAGGCGCTCCGTAATGGATTTCAGTTCCAGCCGGTGTCCGGTCATGTCGATATCCCCGACCACATCACCATTCCAGTAGATATTTCCGAACTTATTATCGTTTACCGTTGTTACAGGATCATCTTCCGCATGGGTTACCAGTGACAAGTCATGATCAAATTTATAGTGGCCTTTTCCGTCATAAACTCCCGCTTTAGACCAGAAATCCCGCGCTTCTTCAGCAAAATAGTTCGCTTCCACGATTTGATGGCGTACCGGATTAACCAGTGGCGGCGGCGTGGGTTTTCCCTGCACATATCCCTGTCCGTTTTCTTTCTTGAAGAGCATGTCTTTCATTTTCACTGTCTGGGATGACGCTGTCAGGCCTTCCGCTATTGTCGCTTCCCCTTTCAGATTCTCTTCGTCTCTGATATAGCCTTCATAATACAGTTTTCCCGCCAATGTGTTCAATACTTCATATACCTGGGCTTCATTGTCCGTATTGATATTGCTCCTGTCCGTGACTACTGTAATGTGTGACCCTTCTGCCGCAGATCCGATGTGTACATCTCCCGACTTGTAATCTTCCGCCTTCGTGCCCGCGTTCTCATGCTTATAGAACAGTTTCATATTTCCCTTGTAGTTCTCAATGGTTATCGGTTTCTCATTTTTCTGGTAAATGTTGCCGCCATCAGCCTCAAGGTTTTTGATTTTACTTTCTTTAATGCTGTCTGTTCGGGCTCCTTTTCCTTCATGGTACCAGGAGGCTCCGTCAGAAAGCATCATGTACGTTTGACCAGCTGTTCCGGCATCTGTTCCTATCAACCCTTTTATGTAGGACCCGTCCGTATTCAGAACCAGTCCCAATCTTCCTTTCTGAGCAAGTACATTCCCTTCTATCTGTACATCATGTTTGACTGCTCCTGCCGTAAGAACATTTCTGTCCGACAAATTGCCGTTGATCTGGATTTTACCGTCATTATTTATCTTCAAACTGGACGCCTTATCCCCTTTGGCTATTATTTTCCCGCCGCCGATTGACACATCGCCCTTATTTGCCTGAATTACGCTGACATCATCATTCTCAACATCTACCAAACCTTTTATAACAAGCTTTGCGCTTCCGCCATTCTTTGCACTCCTGCCGTCCACAAGTATAGCTGCGTCTTTTTCCGCTGCCGTATTACGTATCTTCACAGCATGTTCCGCTTGATTATCATTAGATATAGTGAGGCTCGCTCCATTTCTGCCCTGTCCCCAGACATAAATACCGCTCTTTGCATTTTTATCGCCATGTATGTCAATATCTATACCTGCCGCGTTCTTTATTTCCAGATCACCGCCATGTGACAAAATTCCCGACGCATAATGCCTTAAATGATTTGCCTCAGAAACCAAGGTCAGCTTATGTCCGTTCATATCAATAAAGCCATCCGCTGTATAATCCGGATCTCCCCATATGATATTTGCTACATTGGCACCTTGATTTCCCCCGTATGTCAGAGTCTTGGGATTTGATAAATCAACCTTGATCGTGGTATCGGACTTCAGGACATAACGATGATCATCATCCTCACCATCTTTATACCCGTTATTCATCCAATACATATTCCCCGATCCCAGACCATCTTCAACAATCTGTTCACTTACATCCAGATTTGCCGGCGGCACGGGTTTATCTTCTACATACCCCTGTCCGTTTTCTTTTTTGAACAGCAGGTCTCTCATTTGTAATGTTTTAGATGACGCCGTCAGTCCTTCGGCTATCTCTGCCTGTCCCGCCAGCTTCTTTTCTCCGTTTTTATAAGCATCGTAATACAGTTTTCCCGCCAAAGCATTTAAAGCCTTATACACCTGGTCTTTATCTGTATCAACAATTCCTTTATTATCTGTAACTACTGTAATGCGTGATCCTTCTGCCGCGGATCCGATATGGGTGTCTCCCGCCTTGTAGTCTTCCGCCGCTATGCCTGCATTCTCGTGGGCGTAATAGATTTTTCCCGCGCCGCTGTAATTTTCAATTACAAGCTGTCCCGCATCTTTTTGATAAATTGCACCGCCTTTTGCATCACCGGCAAACCTGGTTACACGGCTGCCCTGTCCCGCATTCAGCGTGTTCCATTCACCACCTTCTGAAAGAAAAAGATTCACCTTTCCTTTTATATCTGCCTGTGTTCCGCCGACCCATTTCGATCCGGCAGTAAGACCAACATAAGCTTCTGACCCAGCATCCATGCGAATCGTCCCCTGCAAATCCGCTTTTGATATTCCGATTGCGCTTCCATCCTGATTCACATTGATAAATGTCCGGAATCCTTTCGCGGCGCTGATAAGATACCGTTCTTTCTGATTCTCTTTGACTTTGAGCGTACCGCCGCCAATACGAAGAACATTCTTCTCTGTTTTGCCGCCCCAAAGCGATTCGTCCGTTTTAATCAGGTCAGAAAGTGACCCATTCTTTGAATCATCAATATCCGCTGAAGTAATAGAAATAGTATTATTGCTTCCAATCATATATATGCCATAAGTTTTTGACTGATCGCCCCGATTCCATTGCATAAGGCTAATTGCGCCCGGCTTGATTGTGAATCTTCCATTAATCGCTAAATCAGAACAGTCCATAGACGAAATGCCTGTCGTTTTGATAGAACCGCCGCGCAATTCTTCAATCACTACATCAGCATTGATCGTCGTCTTCACCAGGTCTTCACTTACTTTTTTATTAAATCTCTGGCTAAAATTACCCACTGCGATACCATGTGCAGCAGTATACTTGCTGCCGCTGTCTCCTGAGGGCGACCACAGCGTTTTCGCCTTGATGGTAATCGTACCGTTTTTCCCCGGATTGGTTTTATTGCTGTCAACCACGATAGTTGTCTTATTATTCGCCTTGATCCCGTATGCAGAATAATCGGTCCCCAAATCAGCAACTTTCGTCAAGTCGAGCGTCAGGTCATGACCCGCCATATCAATATTAATTGTCTTAATTGAGGCCTTATCATGCGTATATCCTAAAATACCTGCTGCGACGGACTTGAATCTTTCTTTAGGCATGTTATTTTTATTAACAACCTGTGCCAGACGGTCTGCAGTAAATACTTCACTTTCACTGATCGGATTTGTAGACTGATCTGCCATCACCTGGCATGTACCCGCCAGCAGCGCAATTGTAACACCGGCAGCCAGCCGCCTCATCTGTAATTTACTTACCTTATTCCGTTTCATAATTCCTCCCTATTTTTCAAACATAAACTCTCCGCCGGATACTCGATTAGCATCCCGGCCTTGCCCGATAGCAGGCAATTCATCCTCTTCTAAAACATACCCATCCGGATCTGAACCGCTTACCGCGGTCATGAAACCCGTGTCACATGAACCGGATTTACTCCAAAAAGTATTTCAAATTATCCATGCCCGGCACTCCCTTTCATCCACTCCATTAAACGCAACAAAAAACGAGACAATAAAAAGATGCACAGATTTCATAATTCTAAATCTGAACCGGATTTCCCATATCCGGCTTCCTTATGCATCTAACCTTATGCCTCGCAAGTCATTAGAAAATCAGAAAACAAAGTGGCACCCTGACTTAGTTCCTCATTCTGTCATATCTCCGTGAAAGACTTACTATGACACAATTCCCCATACAGTTGCGGGCCAGTTCCGGAGTCTCACCGGATTCCCCACATGAGCTCTTCAGCTTTTGTCCTCATATAGTATTAAATTATTGGATAACCATTATTTATTAAGAAACAGCTATTTGTATCTCATAATTTCAAATGATTATCTAATTTCATCTTGTAAATTATACTATATTACTTCTCACATATCAACAATAAATGATATTCCAATTGGTAATTTTAATTATTTTTTATAAATCCTTTTCAAATACAATGTTAACTTACTCTGTTTCGCATACTTATCTAATTATCTCCCAAGTATAAAAGACTGCCGTCCTGTCCCCAGGAAAGCAGTCCTTTATTTTTTCTTCTTATTATTCAGTTCTCATGACAAAATCTTGTTTCATTCCCCTTTTGGAAGTTGACATCATGCTCAGAAGCTGAAGCGAATTCCTGCATTGATTCTCCAGTCTACCTTGTAATCTCCGCCAAAGCTCTTTGTGAAATCTGCATAAATCATGCTTCTCGGACTCAGGTAGTAGTTGCCGCCCAGTGCAATTTCTGCCCAGGTATCCTTAAGGCTGAACGAGGAACGCTTGCCTGTTTTTCCGGGTTCACTGAACAGGATGTGTCCATCTCCGTCAAATTCATGGAACAGACTTGCTTTGGCATAGAAATTGCCTTTGTCACTCTCTACTCCGGCTACTACACCCAGGCGCCCAATCAAACTGTTGACTGATGATTGATTGACACGCATGCTTTCACCACTAGGCGCCGCTGCATCAAAGCTGTCCGATGACAGCCGGCTCCATGTCAGTTCTGCCTGCGGCGTTACAAAGCCTTTGCCCATACGAATCTTTTTACCGTATTCGGCACTGATGCCATATCCGTATGTATCATACTTACCTTCTACATAATTCCTGAGTGCCGGTGCACTGTACTTGTTGTAGGCTGTGAACTTATTAGAAAGTTTTCCTGCTTTCGCAATGACATCCACATATTGTCCATCTTCCGACACTCTGGTCGCATAGGCCGCCAATGTGTACAATTTCGGATCGCCTTTTCCTCCATATCTGTATGTTGCGCTGCCGTCATTGTATCCGAAAGCACCGCCTACATGCCAGCCTGATGCCAGACGTTTATCTATGCCCACCTGGGCCGCCCAGTAGCTGTTCTTCATATACGCATTGTTGGCGTCATAACTAATCCGGCCGCCGTAGGCTCTTGCCCACAAACCACTTTCCGCACCAATTCTGAGATCTCCCATGCGCTTATACATATCATTCATATCATTCCGCCATACAAGGATAGAGGAAGTCAGAGCGCTTCTGGTACTGCTCATGATAGAAGTTTCATAATCTCCGGTTTCAATTTCCGGCTTATTCGGCTTGGCAGGTGTGTAATCAAAGTATCCCCGTCCATCTCTCTTAAAGCTCAATGCTTCAGTTTTCAGACCGGCACTGCTGGATGTCAGCCCTTCTGCAATTCTCAGCTTACCTTTCAGATTCCTTTCTCCATTTTGATATCCGGTATACTGCAGCTTACCTGCCATCGCATTCAGCACTTCGCTAACCTTATTCTTATCAGCCGCTTTGTCCGAATTTGTATCCAGTCCGGCATTATCGGTAATCATGTCCACTGTGGAACCGGCATCGGCTGTTGCAACGAAAGTGCTGCCGCCAAGTACCTTTGTCGGATTCGTCTTGTCATGGGCATAAATAAGAGATAACCTGCCGCTGAGTTTCCCTATATCTGTATTTCCGCTTTCCGAAGCTGTCTTATCAAGAACGCCGTTGTTGGAAATAAGCTTGCGAACCTTACTATTGCCGGTCTGTTTCCATTTGCCTTCCAGATCGACATCCGTATTACTGTTCATACTGGTACCTGTCCAGGTACTGCCATTCCCCACTTTAACTTGCGTTTTTCCGCTGCCGGCACTGTTTCCGTCCCAATTTCCACCATTGGAAAGAGTTATATCCGTTTGACCTTCACCGGATACATCCCCTTTCAAAGCATTTCCGGCCCGATCCATAACAACATCAGCTGCAGATCCGGCATCCGTTTTGACACCGCCGGAAATCTTACCGTTTCTCAGTTTAAGCTTTCCGCCGTTAAGCGCGGATGCACCATTTACAACATTTGTATTTTCTGTTTCAATCGTTCCGTTATCTGCCGTCGCCGCACCGCTTACACTGCCATCGGTCAGATTGATACTGCCGCCCGCCGCTGCAGCGGCATTGCCTTCCGTTTTCGCCTCGCGGAGGAAAACAGTACCGCCATCGGCTTCCACATCTCCTTTCAGTTTACCACTCTGAAGGCTTACTGAAGATCCGGCACCCGCACGAACGGCTTTTCTGCCGGCACCTGCCGTTACATTGGTTATACCTGCTGCTTCCACAATACCGCTGCCAGAGGCCACGATACCATCTCCTTCGGCAGTGATATTAGAGTTTCCGGAAAGAAGCACTTTACTTCCCGCACCGTCGGCAACTACACCGGTCTTGCCTGTAATATTGGCATTGCCCTTAATATCAGCGGTCTTTCCTCCTTCTGCTTTGACACCGACGCCAGTATTTCCTCCATTCAGATTCAGCGTATTTTCTCCGCTGTCCACATGGATATCCTTCGCACCTGCATCGACAGCCGCACCGGAATCTCCGTTGACAGTAGCCGGATTCTTTGTGAACTTATAGGTATCCGTATCCGATTTATAAACGCCGGCTTCCTTGTATACCTGTTCAGAAGCAGTACTGCCGTCTATAGTCTTATTAATCGGATCCGTGACCTGTTCATTCGGATAAGCGGTTTCATAAAGGTACTGCCCCTGACCGTTATCTTTCTTAAAGGTGATATTTCCTGTTTTGAGAACCGCTTCAGAACTGGTCAGACCTTCTGCAATTTTTACAAAACCGGTCAGATTATTCTCTCCGTCTGCATACGCTTTATAGAAGAGTTTATTCGCAAGAGCGTTCAGTGTTTCACTGACCAGATTCTTATCCGCAGATGCATTGGAAGATGTATTCAGCCCCTTATTATCCGTGATGAGGGATATGCCGGAGCCGGATGCCGCTTTCCGTATGATGAAATCTCCGCCGATCATGGTTTTCGGCGCTGTTTCTTCGTGTGCATAATATACATCCGTGTAACCGCTATAGTTATCTACGGTGATATTTCCTGTGTCTTTCTGGAAGATCTGTCCTGCCTTATCCGCACTTACTCCGCCGGCAAGTCTTGTCAGATGGCTGCCTTCGAAGTTTTTGCCGCCCCAGGATGTTCCGGTATCTCCATACTTTTCATTCATCCATGCGGCACCGTTGGCAAGGAACAGATTGGCCTCCCCTTTGAAGGTCAACTCTCCTGCTTTCTTCCCTTCATCGGGGAATGCATTATACACAACCCCTTGGAGTGTAGAATCCGACGTGGTCAGTCCCAGATTAATCTGTGACAAAGTTCCTTTCTTATCCACCTCATTGACAGCACCGGTCGTTACCGCCAGATTTCCCTTAATATTGACTTTCTTGTCAAGGCTTCCTACGGCATTTCCGTTGCTGTCAAGCTTGACATTCATGTTGACAATACCGTCTTCTGCACGGATAGCCGCATAGGGATTTGTCGATGCCTTGTCCACTTCAATGCTGCCGCCGCCGTTGACTGTCACTTTGCTGCCGCCGGCATTGGCAAAAATACCATGGGCTTTGCCTTTCAGGTCTACATTTCCATTGACTGTGATATCAGCTCCCATAGAATTGGGCCCCATATTACTGGTGGAGTATAGTCCGGTTGCCCCATAATAACTAAAGCCGCCATTGTGTCCGTCTACATCGGCTGTCACATTTCCATTAACTGTCAATTTGCTGTTTCCCTGGATATAAGCACCCAGCGTATTGGCTGTTCCGCTTACTTTCAGATTGACATTTCCATTAATCGTCATTTCGGGCCGGATAGCTGCATTGCTGTTTGCCATATGGATGCCTTCAGCACGGGATGTGCTTGTCACTTCTACATCCAGGTTCTTCGCGGTGATTTCTGCTTTCTTCGCAGTAGACTGGTTGATTCCGTAGACTGTACCGCTGCCTTCCACCGTCTTCATTTTCAGCGTTTTTCCATCAGCCCGGATAATGACATCTTCTTCTACTTTTACTGCAGGTCCGCCTGCGGCAACAGTAATTTCAGAATCCTTTGTGAATTTATATGTACCGTCTTCTTTACGTACACCGGTATTGACATATTTCATGTCCTTCGCCTTTACGCCGGTGATAGTATCGGTAAATGCTGTTTCTGTCTGTTCTTCAGGAATATCCGAAGCCGGTGTATAGAGGTACTGCCCCTGACCATTGGATTCCTTGAACGTCACATTCTTCAAATCAAGAGAAGCTTCCGATGCAGTCAGCCCTTCCGCCAAAGCTGCCTTGGCAGAAAGTTTTCCATCCTTTGCCAAGTAATAGAGCTTTCCTGCCAGAGCATTCAAAGTTTCACTGACCAGATTCTTATCCGCCGCTTTAGTTGAAGACGTATCCAATCCGTTGCTCCCCGTCATCAATGTAATACGGGAACCATCCAATGCCTTGGATACCTTGAAATCGCCGCCGATCATTTGTTTTGGCGTGCTATTTTCATGGTTATAGTAAATGCGGCTGAAACCGCTGTATGTGCCGACTTCCACATCTGCCTTGTCCTTCATAGCGATGAGCCCCGCATGATCCGCGTCTTTTCCGCCGGTCAGGGTTGTCAGATGAGAAATACCGTCATAAGCCCCGTACAATCCGTTTGACGGACTCGGAAGCGTCGTTTTCCCGTTATTTCCTGCCGCATAAACGGCATCGGCGCGGGAAACCGCTTCATGATTCCAGGTCGCACCATTCTGGAGCCACAGGTTGATATCTCCCTGCTGTGATTTTCCGGTAGGCGTATTTTTATTCGTATTCGATACAACACCGCTCCAGGTGGAATCAGACGTCGTCAACCCCAGATTAATGGCACCGTCACGGAAATAGTATGTATTATCTCCATTTCCATCATCTTTCGATGCATAGAGATTCCCCACCAGATTCACTTTATGGTCGGAGGCTCCGGTCACTTTGACTTTGCCGCCGGCATCCGTTTCAGTCTTTACATTCACATTAACAGTACCGCCAAAAGCACCCAATGCCAGGAATCCCCGTTCTCTACTCTTCGGCGTGATAATATTGACATCGCCATTCAAGGTAAGAACATTATCCAATGAATTCTGCCCTGCGACTTTATAATAAGCATCCGTTACCGCGCCGTTCCCTTTGACTGCCATATCTACATTGCCGTTGATCGTGATGGAACTGCCACCTTCTTTGCCAAGATAAATTCCTTCCGGCGCCCAGCGGCTTCCCATATAGGTAGGATAGCCGCCGTCTTCTCCGGTACCCTTAATACCCCAGAAATCATCGGAAGACTGGTCATTTCCGGTACCGCGCATGGTGACATTACCATTGATGGTCAGTTTGGTCTTTGCCGCTTCTGCCGCCCCCATATGCCCCATAAAAATACCATCTACCATATATGCACCGCCGTTGACGGTCATATTCACATCGGAATTGACAGTAATATCATCTCCATCCTCCAGGTAAATTCCGTAAGTCCCCATCATACCGACATTCGGTGTTTTCAGATTCAGCTGTTTTGCGTTAATGACCGCTTTTACATTCGGCGTCATTCCCATCGGCGCCCAATCATTGCTACCAGCAGTAATATTGACCGTCTTGTCTGCAAAATTATAAATCAAGTCCTTGCTGTTTCCGCCTATCTGACTGACAGATCTGCCGAATACCTTGGAATCCTTCTTATAATCGAAAGTAATCGGACCATTTGCATCAATAATGTCACCGCTCGGATCTTCTTCGGGCGTATAGATGTACTCACCCTGACCGGTCCCGTTCTTGAAAGATATATTGCCTGTCTTCTTTGCCACGGCGGATGTTGTCAATCCTTCAGCAATTTCTACTTTACCCGTAAGATTGGTTTCTCCATTTTTATACGCAGTATAAAACAGTTTATTCGCCAGTGCATTAAGGGTGGCATTTACCAAATTCTTATCTTTTGCCTTGCCAGAATTTGTATCCAATCCCCTGCTGTTGGTACGCATCGTAATACCGGAACCGGCTTCCGCATTAGCAATTATCGTATCTCCGCCGATCATTGTTGCAGGAGACGATGCCTCGTGATCATAAACAAGAATAGTGTGTCCGCTGTAATGATCAATAGTAATGGGATTACTGTCTTTCTGGGCAATTACACCTGCCTTAGCCGGCGTGGTGCCTCCTGCCACTTTTGTCACGCGGCTGCCTGCAAACAAACCATACTGGTCTTTCGCCGTCTGTCGGTTTTCCCATATTCCTCCGTCCGACAGATACAGATTCACAGGACGCTCGTCTTCATTATCAGAAACACCTGTCCACCGGGATTTACTGCTGCCCAGACCCAGATTAACAGTTCCCCCAGCTCCTAAAGAAATTGTGCCCTGCACAATGACATCCTTTCCATTGGATCCTGTTTTCGCATCATTCATCCCCATGGTAAAGGTACCTGAAGTAGCAGCCACAGCTATATAGCTGGCTTCCTCCCTGTCATCCGGCGTAAGGATTGTGCCTCCGGCAATGGTTACCGTATTTTTCTCACTGCCGCGCATATCTACGCCGACACCTTTGACCGCCATATCCACGTTGCCGTTTAAGGTGAACGAAGCACCGTCTTTATCATAGATATTGATACCTGTTGCCAGATATGTCTTTATGCTGCCATACCCGCCCTTTTGAGCCGCAGAAACACCATAGGCATCATTTCCGCTTCCCGTGCCTTTCATAGCCAGGTTACCGTTAATGGTCAGCGCGGAACCGCCGTTATACAGTTTGATTCCATTCGCAAAACCGTCTCCGCCCTGTTTGGCCAGGATAGACACATTGCCGGCAATGTCTGCCTTTCCGCCTTCATGGATATATATACCGTATACATCACCCACAGAAGATTTGGTATCGATGGAAATATCTTTTGCCACAGCGTCAATCTTTTTCTTCGTGTACATGCCTACAGCACTGTTGCGTTCTGTCTTATTCTCCGCATTCAGTTTCAGACTCTTATCTGCCGCATGAATCGTAATATCCTTATTGATCCCCACCACGGCGGCCACAGCCTTATGGTAGCCAAGATCTTCTGTCGTGGTATCTCCGTCATCGACAGTGACCGTATTCACCGCATTGGTAAAAGTATACACGTCATCTTTCAGCACATTGGCTTTGACATACTCCTGATCCTTATCGGCTTCTCCGGTGATAGGGGTACCGAAATCAGACGTAGTCTGTCCATGAGGGTCATCTTCTGCGGGGGTAAATTTATATTCACCTCTGCCCGTGACATCCTGGAAGCTCATATTTCCCGATACGATGGCAACCGATGCGGAACTTGCCGTCAGGCCTTCCGCAATTTCTACGGTACCTTTCAGATTATCTTTGATTGCCGCATTGTTATAACCGGTATAGTAAAGCTTATTCGCCAAAGCGTTCAGAGTTTCACTGACCAGATTCTTATCGGCCGCCTTGTTGGAATTGGTATTCAGACCGCCGTTCCCGGTTACCATTCTGACAACAGATCCCGGTTCCGCTTTTTTTATCAGCGTCCTGCCGCCAATCATCTCTTTTGGCTTTTCCGCTTTATGGTCATAGACAAGAATTGCATGACCGCTGTAATGATCTATATTGATGTCCCTGTCGTCGTTCTGTCTGATAATACCCGCGTGGGCCGCATCACTGCCGCCTTTGAAATAATCTATATGGCTGCCCATGTAAGAGCCCGTCACGGAAGCAGTCTTCTTATTATTCCAAACCGCATCATGGCTCAGATACAGATTGACCTCGCCGGCATCGCTGGAAAAACTCCTGTTATAATCGGTTACACCTGTCCATGAAGAATTCTTGCTTGCCAGCCCTACATTTACAACGGCCTTAGACCCTGATCTTCTTTCGGTGTAAATATTTCCCTGAAGCACAGTGTCTTCAGCTTTGGCAGCCGTTCCGTCCTCATTCATATTAATGAAAACAGTACCGTTCACGCCCTTAACAAGCTTTGAATTCCCCTGAGCATGTTCATCCATAGGCGTCAGAATCCTGCCGCTGCCAAGGCGCATAACGCCGCCTTTAGCGGTAGAATTGATGGCAGTCCCCTGAATTTTTACGTCCAGCGGCCCTTCAATAGTTAATTTGGCATTATTCCCGATATTGGCAATGGCAGTTACCGATATACCCGTTGTATCTTTGGCAGCTTTTACCGCTCTCCATTCATCGGCACCTGCGCCCGCTATTTTCAGCCCGCCTTTAATAACAAGTTCCGCATTGGGTCCGCGGTTCGCCACGCCGTATGCCTTTCTGCCTGAAGTAGACACCTTATCAATCACTACATCCCCGGCAACAGAAAGCTTGCCGTTCTCGGAAACATAAATACCTGTGGCTTCTCCCCCGTTTGTCTGATCCGAAGAAATAACCAGCGGCTTGTTTTTCTCCATGTTGATAAAACTGATGCTCTTCTTATTGTCGTCCGTCCCTTTCCCGACCCGGACAGCCGCCGCCTTTGTAGACGCGGAAGAAGCCGCTTCCAGACGGAGTCCATGATTTGCCATGTCCACGGTGATTGAATCATCGCCGTTGTAAGCTGCACTGACATATCCGTCTTCAGCATGGGTGTCATCAGCAGTGACCGTAGTTTCGCCTTTCAGCAGTCTGTCTTTGACAATCGGCCCGTCTAAAGGTTCCGGCGGGGAGTATATGTAGGTACCCTGTCCATTCTTATCAGCAGCCGTATCTGTCTTGAAAGTAATATCCCCACTTGCTGAAACAGAAGAGGAAGTCAATCCTTCCGCAATTTCCACAGTGCCTTTCAGTTTTGTGTCGCCTTGGGCATAAGACATATAGTAGAGCTTATTGGCCAGACTGTTCAGTGCTTTCCCTGCCGCCGTTTTATCGGCCGTATTGATTCCGCCTGCACCTGTGCGCATCGTGATAGAAGACCCTTCTTCCGCTGTCTTGATTCTGAAATCACCGGCGCTGTAATTTTCAGCAGCGGAACCGTCTCCGGTATGGTCATAGAAAACAAGAGTGTGTCCGCTGTAATTATCTACAGTAATAGGCTTGCTGTCTTTCTGATAAATATACCCTTTATGCACTGCGTCACTGCCGCCATGAAGCTTCATTAAATAGCTGCCGTTATAGACAGGATTCTTACCAACAAGCGTCGTAGTAGTCACATGCGACTGCTGCTCATTCGTCCAGGTGGCCCCGTTTTGCAGATACAGATCAAAATTCCCGATATCATGCATCGTATTCCCGCCGCTGCCGTAATTATCATTGTACTGTTCATACGCCGCCACACCAGTCCAGGACGAATCCTTATCTGTCAGCGCCACATGAAGATTTCCTCTGTGCTGCCAATCTGCCAGCTGGCCTCCACTGTACTCAATAACTTTCTTTCCATACTGCCCTGTAACATACATATCCCCGATGATATTAGTTCTTGCGCTTCCTGGCGCACCATTTCTCATGTTGATATTGACAGTTCCCTTTTCCACACGGGCCGCATAGAAATTATGGGATTTATCCGCATCCGCTGCCGTAGAAATAGTACCGCCGCCGACAGAAATCACACTGTCCGCGCCCGCAGTATGCAATGCCGATCCCTTGAAATCAGAAATATTCACCGGCCCCGTAACGGTCATGGAAGTATTATCACCTGTCATCCGGATTCCGGATACGCCGATATACCGTCCCTGTTTCTCTGCTTTATCACCGTCCACATTTGAAATAGTAAGAGAACCGTCAATCACCGCTTCACTTCCGCTGCCCTGGAAAGCAATACCTGTGGCGGAACCGCCTTTGGTATGCACCTTGGTAATCTCTACCGGCCCCGTTATATTCAGATGGGAATTTCCTTCAAGGAAAATGCCGTTGGCGGCACGGGTATCTGTATTGGTGGAAGTAATGCTGATTTTCTTTCCCGCATCATTTTTTACAGTGATATAATCATTATTTCCCACATAAACGGCATCGGCAATCTCATTGCCGCTTTCTGCCGCTATACTCAAATTGAATCCATTCATATCCACAATCATCGGATTATTTTTTGTTGTAGGAGTGGACTTATTGTACATGCCGCTGACCACTTTTCCCTGTTTCGCATTCGGTGAAACGCCTTTTGCATTGCGGTCAGCCGTTTCTTTTTCCGGACCGGTAATCGGCCCAACAATTTCATCTGTCGCCGGTGTATAGAGATACCGGCCCTGGCCGTTATCTTTCTTAAAGGTGATATTTCCTGTTTTGAGAACCGCTTCAGAACTGGTCAGACCTTCTGCAATTTTTACAAAACCGGTCAGATTCTTTTCTCCGTCCGCATACGCTTTATAGAAAAGTTTATTCGCAAGAGCGTTCAGTGTTTCGCTGACCAGGTTCTTATCCGCCGCTTTATCTGAGGACGTATTCAATCCCTTATTATCCGTGATGAGGGATATACCGGAGCCGGACGCCGCTTTCCGTATGATGAAATCTCCGCCGATCATGGTTTTGGGCGCTGTTTCTTCGTGTGCATAATATACATCCGTGTAACCGCTATAGTTATCTACGGTGATATTTCCTGTGTCTTTCTGGAAGATCTGTCCTGCCTTATCCGCACTTGCTCCGCCGGCAAGTCTTGTCAGATGGCTGCCTTCGAAGTTTTTGCCGCCCCAGGATGTTCCGGTATCGATATACTTTTCATTCGTCCATGCGGCACCGTTGGCAAGGAACAGATTGGCCTCCCCTTTGAAGGTCAACTCTCCTGCTTTCTTCCCTTCATCGGGGAATGCATTATACACAACCCCTTGGAGTGTAGAATCCGACGTGGTCAGTCCCAGATTAATCTGTGACAAAGTTCCTTTCTTATCCACCTCATTGACAGCACCGGTTGTTACCGCCAGATTTCCCTTAATATTGACTTTCTTGTCAAGGCTTCCTACGGCATTTCCGTTGCTGTCAAGCTTGACATTCATGTTGACAATACCGTCTTCTGCACGGATAGCCGCATAGGGATTTGTCGATGCCTTGTCCACTTCAATGCTGCCGCCGCCGTTGACTGTCACTTTGCTGCCGCCGGCATTGGCAAAAATACCATGGGCTTTGCCTTTCAGGTCTACATTTCCATTGACTGTGATATCAGCTCCCATAGAATTGGGCCCCATATTACTGGTGGAGTATAGTCCGGTTGCCCCATAATAACTAAAGCCGCCATTGTGTCCGTCTACATCGGCTGTCACATTTCCATTAACTGTCAATCTGCTGTTTCCCTGGATATAGGCACCCAGCGTATTAGCTGTTCCGCTTACTTTCAGATTGACATTTCCATTAATCGTCATTTCGGGCCGGATAGCTGCATTGCTGTTTGCCATATGGATGCCTTCAGCACGGGATGTGCTTGTCACTTCTACATCCAGGTTCTTCGCGGTGATTTCTGCTTTCTTCGCAGTAGACTGGTTGATTCCGTAGACTGTACCGCTGCCTTCCACCGTCTTCATTTTCAGCGTTTTTCCATCAGCCCGGATAATGACATCTTCTTCTACTTTTACTGCAGGTCCGCCTGCAGCAACAGTAATTTCAGAATCCTTTGTGAATTTATATGTACCGTCTTCTTTACGTACACCGGTATTGACATATTTCATGTCTTTGGCCTTTACGCCGGTGATAGTATCGGTAAATGCTGTTTCTGTCTGTTCTTCAGGAATATCCGAAGCCGGTGTATAGAGGTACTGCCCCTGACCATTGGATTCCTTGAAAGTCACATCTTCCATACGTTTGGACAGGCTGGAAGACGTCAGGCCCTCGGCAATTTCCACTTTACCGGCAAGATTGGTTTCCCCATTTTTATACGCAGTATAAAACAGCTTATTCGCCAGCGCATTCAAAGTTTCACTGACCAGATTCTTATTTGCTGCTTTGGACGAATCCACATTAAGACCCTTGCTGTCGGTAATCAGAGTAATTCCCGATCCGGGCTGCGCTTTAGTCACGGTAAAAGTCCCGCCGAGGATATCCGTGGGTTTCTCATCCTTATGCCCATAGTATACGTTTGTAAATCCCTTATAATCGTCTACGCGGATATTAATGCCTTCGCTGTCTTCATCCTCTCCGGGTTTCTGGAAAATATGACCCGCCTTATCGGCGCTTTCCCCGCCGACCAGCCGTTTCAGATGGCTTTCCGAAAAATCCTCTCCGTAATAAGCATCAGGCGGTTCGCCCCAGGCTTCATTCGTCCAGGAGGCACCATTCTGCAGCCACAGATTAATTTCCCCAAAAAATGTTTTCTTTATGATTTCATCGCTGCCATAAAGTGTGCCGCTGACTTCATTTCCTTCATCCTTGAACGCATTATATGCAATCCCCGTCCAGCTGGAATCGGGCGTAGCCAACCCCAGATTCGTGCGGCTATAAGTCTCCGGCTCATTCACATTGATCGCGCCGGCAGATGCGCCTATATTCCCTTTTATCGTAACTTTGGCGCTCCCGGCTCTGACAGGCACCTTATTTTCATCCCGTTCCATATTCATCGTGGTAGTGGCGCACTCTGCCAGAAGCGCATAATATCCTTTGGTATTATCTTTATTGATTTCTATATTTCCGCCGCGGAGATAAATGTCCGAATGCCCGCCATTGGCAAATGCACCATTGGCATTCACTTTCAGATCCACCAGTCCGTTAATGGTCAGCTTCGGCCCCAACTGAAGTTTATAATTATTTCCGGCATAGATGGCAGAACCGCCATAGTAGCTGAGGCCGCCATCCTTTTCCACATAAACCGCCCAGGGATTCTTTTCATCATGGGTATTCATCGTCACGTTCCCATTGACGGTAACTTCCGCATTGCCGCACAGATACATGCCCAGCCCATAAGTGTCACCATGAGCCCTGATATCCGTATCTCCATTAATCGTCAGCCTGTACGGCGCATCCTTATTCGTTCCGCCCTGCCCGCCTACACTGATTCCTTCAGCGCGACTCTTTGTATTCCCTGCGTCAATAATCAACTTTTTAGCAGTAATAGTAACCCCTTTTTTAGAGTTTGCTTCCACCGCATGAACAAGGGTATGTTTGTCATTTACATGTCCATAAAACTTTAAAACATGCCCTGATGCGTCAATATTTACAGGATAATCCAAATCTCCCACTTTGACGCCTTGATTCGTTTTTATAAGAGAATCATCGGTAAATTTATAATTTTTCCCGCCATCCTTTGTTATGTGGGCCATAACATATTCAGACGCGTTATCTTCCTTTCCTGTTATGCTGCCAGTGTACTCCTCAAAATCTTCTTCGGCATATGCCGCCGGACTATACAAACCAAGACTGCCGAGTAATGACAATGTAATTGCCGCTGTCAGAAACCGTTTCCCCGATTTCCATTTCGAATATTCTTTCATAATCTGTTCCTCCATCTTTCTCTTTTCAGAAATATGAAATATATACCCCGCTTCCCTGCAGCAGGGTATTATACCGCAGCCGGAACCGTCACGATACCTGCTGTCTGCCACACTATTTCCGCACCGCCTTTCTCAGAACTCGCACCGGAAACCGGCATTCAGCTGCCACTCCCGTTTCCAGTCCCCGCCAAATCCTCTTGTCACATCTATATAAATACGGCTTACAGGTGACAGATTATACGTGCCGCCTACCGTTAATTCCCCCCAGGTATCCTTTAAATCATAGCTGGTTTCCTTAGTACCGCCGTCAGCAGCGGAATAGGACGCTTTAATTCTGCCGCCGAATTCATGGGCAATGCCCGCTCTTACATACAGATCACCGAAAGAACCGATACGTCCTGCTTCAATACCTGCCCTCGCCACATAACTGTCAAAAGACTGCCCCTTCACAGTCATCACGGCGCTTTTATTGGAAACATCGTATTCATCAGGTTCCAAATGCGCCCAGGTGAACTGGATCTGCGGCTGCCAGTAGAAATCTCCCGTTCCGAAGCGCTTTCCGTATCTCCCTGCCACACTGTAACCTCTGGCGGTAGATGATCCCGTAAACTGATTTCTTCCTCTATCATACAGGGTAAACTTATTCTTTATATAACCCCCTTTGACGATCATATCCACAAAGGCGCCCCGGGCAAGATCTTTCGAGCCGTAGAGCGACAGGGCATACAGTTTGCTGTCGCCTCTTCCGCCAAAATCATACTTGCCCTTTCCATCTCTGTAATCCAGAGATATACCTGCACGCCAGTTATTGGGGTAACGGCGGTCGTACCCGGCTTCGCCTGCCCAATAGTTTTCTTTTATTCCGATACCGTTTCCGTCATATTTCCATCTGCCGCCATAAACTCTTCCCCATGCACCCTCCATGCCGCTTCGATAGCGGAGCATGTCCAAACGAAGCATCCCCTGCATGGCGTCATCTCTCCACTCCAAAGCGGAATCAGTCAGCACGCTGCGTCCACCTTTCATCAGCGCCGTCTCATTATCCCCATGGACAATCGGTGGAACCGGTGGTGTCGGTGGATTCGGGTTCGGATTCGGATTCGGATTCGGGTTCGGATTCGGGTTCGGATTCGGATTCGGATTCGGGTTCGGGTTCGGGTTCGGTGCTGATCCTTTTTCTACATATCCCTGCCCGTGGTTGTCTTTCTTATACTTCATATCCGCTAATTTGGCAGATGCTGATGACGCGGTCAGCCCTTCCGCGATTTCTGCCTTACCCGCCAGATTACTCTCGCCGTCCACGGATCCCTCATAATATATCTTCCCCGCCACCGCGTTCAATGCTTTCCATACAGCATCATCATTATTCATATCAATACCTGCGTTATTAGTGGATACAACAATTCCCGAACCGGCAGCTGCTTTCTTTATCCGGAAATCGCCTCCGCGGTAAGATGCGGTCGTACTGCCATCTCCCTCGTGAGTATAAATAACTTTGACATGTCCGCTATAGTTCATCACATGGATTTTCGATGCTTCCTCGGGATAAATGATGCCTGCCCTGTCGGCGGAGTTTCCGCCCACCAACTGGTTCACATGGGATACTCCGTCATATTTCCCATAGTGGAATACGCTCGGCTGGGGCATTTTTTCTACCTGAAGCCCATTGGTCCGCGATGGAGAGCTGTGTTTCCATACGGCACCGTTCTGCAGCCAGAGATTCACCTCTCCCGCCTGATCAGATCCGCTGTTGTCCACCACACCGGTCCATTGGGAATCACTGTTTGCCAAGGCCAGATTGATGCGGCCGTTCTGGAAAAAGTAAGGCTGTCCGTTGTGGCTTTTATCATCCCGCATGGCGATGATATTCCCCTTGATATTCACTTTATGGGAAGCCGCGTCCGCTCCTGCCATATTCACATTGACAGTGCCGCCGTAACTGGCAAGGGCATAAAAACTCTCTTTATCGCTTGTCGGCGTCACTATGGTCACATTCCCTTTATTGGCATTAATAACAGCGATATCATAGTCATCCATGCCGGCAGACTTGTAATAAGGATCCGTCTTCATTGCGGAGCCGCGGACAGCCAGGTACACATCGCCGTTGAGATCAATGGAGCTGCCGTCCGACATATCCACATCGACCCCGGTAGGCTGCCAGCGGGCGCCGGTATATTCATCCGCCCATCCCGGAACATGGCCGTCCGGCCCGTAACCGCCATGCATTTCCGCCGCATTGACTCCCCATTTCGCGTCCCGGGAAGAGGAATCCGGAGGTTCTCCAACAGCCGTCGGATCCCCTATATATACGTTGCCGTTGACAGTAATGTTCGCTTTGGCTCCCGTACCGGTGCCGGCGCGCATCATGTAAATACCGTCGGCAAAACAGCTGCCTCCGTAAGTCTTAATCTGCAGGTTCCCGTTTATGGTCAGCCGGCTCCCGTCAGATGCGAGAATCCCCGCCCCCTGCGAATTTCCCGCGTCACTGCTGGAAGTATCAATGGACAGCGTTCCTGTCCCATCGCCCACGGTGACAACGGATGTCGTTCCTTTCCCCGGCGTAATGCCTTCAGCGTAATAAGTGCCGTGGATACTGATTTTTGATCCGTCTTCCAGATTATATTTATTAACACCGTTTTCCACTTTATAGGCACTTCCGAAAGTCGCCTTATCTTTTTTTGCCTTGGTCGTAATACCGGAAGTATAAACCGGCGCCGCCAGCACATCCGGAACCACTCCGGCGCCGCTGATAAGCAATGCTGCTATACCGGCTGCCAGCCACTTTTTTCTGCCATACACATATTTCATCATTATCCCGCCTTTTCTCCACTACAACGATCTATGCCTTACACTTCCATCTTCACGCCGAACAGCCATGTACGCCCCGGCATGGAATACCATGTTCCCGGCGTATGGTCGCTCCATATGACATCTGTATGCTCCGCCCAAAGTTTATCGAAAATATTATTGATTTTCAGATAAAAATTAAAATCTTTTCTCGGTTCATAATTGAAACTCAGGTTATAAATTCCGTATTTATCGTCCGGCCACCCTTTCAAATCACCGTTTACCGGGTTCTTTCTCCGAATAAAATAGAATCCGTCCAGACCTCCGGTGAACTTCTTATTGTGATAGATCATGTCAAAAGTAAGTTTATCTTTCGGCGAATATCCGAGAGAAAAATTATCCCCAGGAACATTGGAGTACAAATGCGCCCATCCTACATTGGCGCTCCATTTGCTCCCGATCTGCGAAATCAGCTGGGCGTTCCATCCTCTTGAAACACCCTGATTAAAGTTTTTATATTTTTTTGATGAAGTATCATATCCGATAGATTGTTCATCTTTTGTTCTGAACCAGTTAAAGGTAAACATAGTCGTATCACTGAATACATGGCTGTATCCGACGGTATCCGTATGCCCGTAAGCAGGTCTGACTTTGGCATTTCCATACTGGGGAATATAAAGAACATCAAGCCCCGGCAGAATGTAGAAATCATTGCGTCCCGCATACACGGTATCCCTCGGTGTAACTTCATAGCTCAGGCGGTAGCTTTTGGATGTATGGCTGGAAAAATCGGCAGTATACTGATCAGTCTCAGGGCGGTCATGCCGCAGGCCTCCGGAAAGAGACCACCGTGGCAGGAAATTCCAATCTTCCTGTATATAAAAAGAATAATTTTCATACCAGTGGTTTGTTTTGACCGGATTCCCATTTACGTCAAATCCTGCCGCCCGAAGAACATTGTCCCTTCCCTTTGAATAATCCACACCAAAAGTCAGCCGGTTCCATTCATCATGGAAGCTCACCTGCTCGCCGATGATGTCATAAGTATAGTCGCTGCTTATCCCCCAATTGGACTGCGCATTCATGTCATAATCCTGAAAATAATTTGTCTTTACTTTATTCCGGCGGTAAGTAAACTGGTTATCCCAATGCTTCCCGATGGATATCTTATCCTGCAGAGTCAGCATATCGGACTTATAATCGCCATGATACCGGTTTGAATACACAAAATCATATCCTCTATATCTTGACTTCATTTTGTCATAACTTAAGGAAAGAGAATGTTTATCAGTAAAATCATAAGCAAATTTCACTCCGTCCGATAAGGTATGGGTGTGCCCGGGCCATAGCCTTCCGTCACCGGATTTGGTATCACCTATCAGCAATTTGTCATAATAGGCCATGTAGGAAAACTTCCCTACTCTTCCCATCGTAGTCAGCTTATACATTTCCCGTCCGCCGGTTCCTCTGGCTATATCCACGGTCGTTTTCTTTTCCCCGGGATTCTTGGTGATGATATTGATCACACCGCCTTTGGCGCCACTTCCATACAACGCGCCGGCACTGCCGCGTAGCACTTCGATACGTTCGACATTATCCATATTATTCAGCAGAGAAGAATACATATACCCTGAATTATTCGCGCCGTTGAAATCTGTTACACGTACACCGTCCACAAGCAGTATAATATCCTTACTCCCATTAATCCGGATCCCACTTAAATTGGCATTCAATCCATTTCCGCCATAATTCAGATACTGTGTCCCCGGCACTGTACGCAGCGCATCTTCCACGGTATTCAGATGGAGTTTCTCAATCTGCCGGCTCGTAACTACACTGATATCGGCTCTGGCATCCACCAAATTTTCATTCATGCGATTCGCTGTGACAACAACGGGCGCCATCTCAAAAACATACTCCTCTGCCAGCGAAGGGTATGCCATGCTTCCGGTTAAAACTGCTGCAGCCGCCATTACCAATGTCTTCTTCATCCTGATTCTCCTCATAACTAAAAAATATAAAAAAGATATGCACCGCTTCCGCGGCATTTCCCCGCACACAAAAAATTTATTTTTAATTTTTAACTTATGGTACGCTCATACCACAAATTTATAAAACGAGGCATAAGAAAGATACATAGAAGACTTCTGCCATATTAAAAATACAGCACCAGCTTCCTATGCATTAACTTATACCTCGCAAGTTACGCCAATCTCATAGAAAGCAGGTGGCACTCTGACTCAGTTCCTTATCCTGCGGCTCCTCTGTGAAAGGCTTGCAGCCGCAAAACTCCCTCTACAGTTGCGGGACAGTTCCGGATTCTAACCGGATTCCCCACGACTGCTTTCCTTATATAATTTTGTGTGATTCCTGCATGCAGGATATAAGGGTTAAATTCTTAATGCTTAAACCCATTTGCTTTAAGAATACCCACTTTTATGATATCACTATGCCATATTTTTTACAATATATGACTAATACTTCTATCTATCACTTGATCACAATAAATAATTTATTTATTCCTTAATAGTAAGGATCTGTAATCAAAATCAAGTTTTGTACAACACCGCCATTGTATTTGAATGTGCTGTTTATAACAGAACATAAAATTCCCGATTTTGAAAACCAAGCTGTATTCTTCGGTTTCAATTCCTTATTCCCACTGTCATACATTCATCAAAAAAGAGCTGTAGGAATGAGAAATCATTCACAACTCTCTTTTAATCACCGGTCTGTAAAATTTTTTGAAATACCAAATCTTTGTGACACGGGACAGAAAATGCTTTATGCCGGATTGATCATTCCGCATATCGTATCTGCTTTATCCCACCATTTTCGCGTTTTTATATTCGTCAGGGATCGTAAGCCCCAAAGTTTCGACCGATTTTTTATTAATGATAACTTCCAGAACTTCAGGATCCTCTACGGCGGTATCCTGTGTTTTGATTTTCCCGTCAAGCACATCCGCTGCCATATGTCCTGCCTGTATACCGGACTTGTAGAAATCCACGGAGAGCGAGCCGAGCGCGCCGTCTTTCGCCATGCTGTCCGCACCTACGAATACAGGAATCTTCGCGGGATCCGTCACCTTGACCAAAGTGGGAATGGAAGAAGCGATCACGTTATCCGTGGGAACATAGATGAAATCTACCTGTCCCACCATGGATTCCGCTGCCTGCTGGATATCATTGACGGAGGAAACGGTCCGTTCCACCACAGTAAGGCCGAGGGACGCCGCATGGGCTTTCGCCTGGTCTGCCTGGATCTGGCTGTTCACTTCGCTGGAGGAATAAATCAGTCCAAGACGTTTAGCCGCGGGAAGGAACTTAAGTCCCATATCTACCTGCTTCTCCACAGGGCCGCGGTCATTAACGCCGGTCACGTTCGTTTCCGGCCGGCTGTTCGATTTTACCAGTTTCGCCGTTTCAAAATCAGTAATGGCGCACCCGATAATGGGCAGGTCATGAATTTCATTGGCTACCGCCTGTGCGGCAGGTGTGGAAATCGCGCAGATAAGATCAGGACGATTGGCCTTGAAACGGGACGCAATGGTCTTTAAATTTGACTGGTCTCCCTGGGCATTCTGCTGGTCTACTGAAATTTTGTCCGCGCCGTAGCCCCTTTCTTTCAAGCCGTCAAGAAATCCTTGATTGGCCGCATCAAGAGAACCATGCTGCATCACCTGCACCACAGCAATCTGTTTTTCCCCGTCATCTGCCTTCTTCTCTCCGCCACTGTTTCCTCCGCATCCATAGATCAAAGCTGTTGCCGCCACTGCCGCTGCCGTAAGTTTCA
The DNA here is from genome assembly GCF_000160055.1 of Dialister invisus DSM 15470. Classification (NCBI taxonomy): domain Bacteria; kingdom Bacillati; phylum Bacillota; class Negativicutes; order Veillonellales; family Veillonellaceae; genus Dialister; species Dialister invisus. The sequence goes on along the minus strand of NZ_GG698602.1, from coordinate 1,653,107 downwards.
TCCATTTTTTCATTTGAGAGCCCTCTCTTTCTACTGCACTTCTATCCTATAAAAAATGTCCCCTGCCAATTGCAAGGGACGACGGGACTCATCGCGGTACCACCCTGTTTATCTGATGAAAAATAAAAAAGGCGGCACCCAAGGGACGGATATTCCGTGGTACCACCCTACTTCATCAGATCAACTCTCAGCTGCTTAACGTGAGCCACTCCGGCAATGCCTACTGTTATTTCAGCAAAGCAGTTCAGGAAAGAACTTCGACTTCCTGCCCGCACCGATTTTCACCATCCATCGGTTCTCTGCGCCGGGAAAGGAAATTTACTTTTTTCCGTCAGCACTTTTAAATATTGTGATTATTTTAGCGAATGAGGATTTCCTTGTCAATAGTTTTAAAAAAATATTTTAAATTTGAGCGACCCTCTTTCTTTAGCAAAGGGCAGCAGTCACAGAACTGACGGGACAGAAGGCGTCATTATGCATATTAGCGAAGAATCGGCTGCCGCGGTGAGGAAAACGGTAAAACGTCATCAAGGTAACAGATTCTTCGCTTTGTGTCATATTGCTGCCTCCCTGCTTTCTCATACGGTATTTTTGCCAAAGCTCTGAATGACGGGGTACGGAAGTCGTCATAATGGCGGTAAACATTAAGCATCACTATGATGGAAAACGTTAAGCGTCATAATGATAGGAAACGCTAATCGTCATCCTGAGCACGAGCGAAGGATCTATTACCGTGGTGGGGAAAGCGGGAAGATGTCACCAGCGTAATAGATTCATCGCTCCTCGTCACATAACTCTTTTCCCTTATTCCCATAAAGCATTCTTGCCTCCGCTCTGAATGACGGGATACGGAAGTCGTCATAATGACGGTAAACATTAAGCATCACTATGATGAAAAACGTTAAGCGTCATAATGACAGGAAACGCTAATCGTCATCCTGAGCACGAGCGAAGGATCTATTACCGTGGTGGGGAAAGCGGGAAGATGCCATCCGGGTAATAGATTCTTCACTCTGTGTCGCTGTTCTATTTCCCCATCTTTCTCACAAAGAATTCTTACTTCCGTTCAGAATGACGATTAGAGAAAAGAGTGTCACCAACAATGGGGAACGGAAAGTGTCATAATGAGAATGTTCGCTGCCGGTACATGCTCACCGGGCAGTTTCAAAAGAAAAACACCGCCCCTGTAAAGACGATGTTTTCTTTCTATTCCTTATTTCAATACACCGATTTCCCTATAGTATCTTTCAGCGCCGGGATGGAGCGGCACACCTGCGATATCTTTCACCGCGTCTTCCGGCTTGAGGCCTTTCAGGTTCTTCTGTGCCTGCCCCAGTTCGTCGATATGTTCCCAGAAAGCTTTCGTCAGATTATACACCACATCTTCCGGCATATCCCCGCGGGTGAACATAACCATTTTAACCGCCGTGGTATGGACGTCTCTGTCCTGGTTCGGATAGGTCCCCGCCTTGATAGTATAACTTGCATACCAGGGATACTTCGCTTTCAGTTCTTTCACGAGCTGATCATCGATATCTACCAGGTGTGCGCCGCCGGTCAAAGCCTGGGTGACGGCGGAAGCGGGAACGCCGCTCATGATCCACGCGCCGTCAATAGAGCCGTTTTGAAGCATATCGGCAGCATCGGTAAAGGTAATGTACTCCGCCTGGATGTCATCAGGAAATTTCAGTCCCGCCGCGGTGAAGTGGGCATTGCTTTCGTTATATACAGAAGATCCTGCCGACGCTACGGCAAAACGCTTTCCTTTTACATCAGCCAAAGTCTGAATGCCCGACTTGGCAGTGACCACCACCTGGTTCGGATTCATGTAAAGACCGGCAATCACTTTCAAATCTTTATAAGGATGATCTTTGAAACTGTCCGTCCCGTTGAGACATTGGTACACATTGCTGGAAATAGCGATGGACACCTGCGCTTCGCCGTCGGAAACCATATTCAGGTTGGCAATTCCGCCTGCGGAAGCCTGGCTCGCTGCCTGCACACCGGGAACGTTATTGTTCCACATATTGGTGATTGCCGCCCCCACCGCATACAGGGCGCCTGACGCGCCAGCCGTCGGAAAATTAATTTTCACCGTCTGCGCTGCCGGCTGTGATGACGGCGCCGATGCTTTCTTTTCTCCGCCACAGCCTGCTATCATCCCTGCTGCGGCTAAAGCCGCCAGTGAAACCGCCGCCGCTTTTTTCAAATGCTTCATGTTCATTTTTCCATCCTCCCATGCTGCAGAAAATAAATGATTATCATAAGTATACCCCTGTGTCAGGGGAAATCAAGTTTCTTTTCTCCGCTGCAGGAACTGGAATCCTATAACCGCGGCAATCCCTGCAAATCCGACAAAGTCTGTCATCGTTCCGGGAAAAAGGAGAAGCGGCGAAGCAATGAAAAGTACAATCCGTTCCGCCCATCCGCACTTGCATAGAATCCAGCCTTCCAATGCGCCGACGAGGGCAAACGTCCCCACCGCCGCGCTGAAAACAGCCCAAAGGGTTTCCACGGCGGTCGCCGCCGGATCGACACCGATGAGAAGAACGGGATTATCCAGAAAAAAGAAAGGAATAATAAAACCGATAAGCCCGAGACGCACCGCCATAAGTCCCGTCTTCGTCTGATCAGAACCGGCAATCCCAGACGCCACATAGGCTGACATGGCTACAGGCGGCGTGATATTGGAAAGGCAGGCATAAATCAGGCAGAACATGTGGGCAATAAGAGGCAGCACCCCCGCCTTGATAAGGACAGGAACAGCAACCGCCTGGACAATGACATACGCCGCGACGCCGGGAACGCCCATCCCCAAAATAGCGGACATGATCATGACAAGGAAACCGGCAAGGTACACATGATTATCCTGCAGAAGAGACAGAATGAGATAGCCCATGTTCAGTCCCATGGATGTCAGTGTGACCGTACCGATAATGACGCCGATGATGACGCAGCATACCCCTACGGAAACGGCGCTCCGCGCGCCCTCAATAACAGCGGCAATAATCTTATCTCCTGTCATTCTTGTTTCTTTGCGGAGCCAGCTTGCCGCCACAGTGATGAAAATGGAAATAACCGCCGCATAAAGCGGGGTGAATCCTGTAAACATCAGCCCGATAAGGCTCACCAGGGGAAGGACAAGATGTCCCTGTTCTTTTATCACCGACAATGCATCGGGAATATTTTCCCTGGCGATCCCCGAAAGCCCGAGCCGCTTCGCTTCAAAATGAACCGCCAGAAGCAGGCCGATATAGTAGAGCAGCGCCGGTGTGACAGCTGCCAGTGCCACATAGGTATAGGACAGGTTTAAAAACTCCGCCATGACAAAACCGACCGCCCCCATAATCGGCGGCGTAAACTGTCCGCCGGTAGAGGCCACCGCTTCTACGGCGCCTGCAAATTCGCTTTTATACCCTGTCCGTTTCATGAGCGGAATCGTAATCGTTCCTGTCGTCGCCACATTGGCAATGGCGGAACCGTTAATCATCCCCATAAGGCCCGACGCGATGACCGCCACCTTCGCGGGGCCGCCGGAAGTCGTTCCTACAAGGGTAAGCGAAAAATCATTAATGAATTTGGAAAAGCCCGAATATTTCAGAAACGCGCCAAAAACAACAAAAAGAAATATATAAGTCGCCGAAACGCCGATGCCCGTGCCGAGAATGCCCTGCGTTCCCCAGAATTGGGTAATCAGCACGCGCTTCAAAGTGAAACCGTTATGACCGAGATAGCCGGGCAGGTACGCGCCGAACCAATTATACGCAAGAAAAATTCCCGCAAGTACCGCCAGATTTCCCGATGCCCGCCGGGCCGCTTCAAAAACACAAACCACCGCGACTAAGGCAATGGCTGCCTCCATATCGGAAATACGTCCTCCCGTCCGGGCGATACGGGTATAATTCAAAATGAGATAAAGGAGACTGCCTGCGGAACAAAGGATAAATGCCACGTCCCAAAGGGGCGGAAGCTTTCTTTTCCGCGTTTCTTTTTTAAACGTCGGAAATAATAAAAATGTAAAAACAAGAAGAAAGATACAGTGGATCGCCCGCAGATTGACGGCACTGATTGCTCCGATGGTCGTGAAATACAGCTGGAATGCCGTCCACACGCACAGCAGTACGGCTACCGCCCTGCCTAACGGTCCCGTATATGTCCTCATACGGGAGTCCGCTTCCTTCTCCTCAAGTATTTTCTGCGCTTTTGCATCAAGTTCTTTTTTTGCTTCCAACGCTTCTTCCAGCTTTACGCCGGACTGATGTTCATCCATTCTGATTCCTCCTGCACTGCTATCCTTCCTGTTCCTGCAACATCCTGCCATGATTGTCTTGTCAGATATCTTAACGCAGCGCAGGACGGTAGTCAACAACGGAAATACTCTTCTTCCATGTGAGGGATACATGCGGCTCTTATGAAACAGATAAGCGGGATTTTCCCACGAAAAAAATCACCGCCCCTTCCGAGACGATGATTTCCTCTTTTCCTTACCTGCTTTCAAAGAATGCCTTGTACGCCAGGTACGTTTCGTAAGCGTCCGCCTTGGACAGCAGGTCGCAGGGAGCGTGCATGGACAGCATGGACGTGCCGCAGTCTACCACTTCCGCGCCCCAGTTCGCCATCATGAAAGCAATTGTTCCGCCGCCGCCCTGGTCGACTTTTCCCAGTTCGCCGATTTGCCAGCATACACCGGCATCATTAAAGATTTTTCTGACCTTCTGCAAAAATTCCGCATTGGCATCATTGCTGCCCGCCTTGCCGCGGGAACCGCCGTACTTGGTCAGGTTAACCCCGTATCCCAGGAAAGAAGCGTTGTCTTTTTCAGAAACTTCCGGGAACATGGGATCAAGACAGGAATTGACATCGGCAGAAAGCATCTCGCTGTTTTCCATGGTTTCATAGAAATCAAGAAGACTTCCCTGTCCCTGCAGCGCAAGGAGTTTCATCACAAATTTCACAAAATAGGAAGACTCCATTCCCGTATTTCCATAAGATCCAATTTCTTCCTTATCCGTAAGAAGAGCGGCCTGGGTCTTCACACCGGGTTTCGCGTCCAGGATGGCTTCCAGATTCGCGTAGGAACATACGCGGTCATCCTGTCCGTAAGAAGCAATGAGGGAACGGTCGAATCCGACGTCGCGGCTCTTTGTGGCGGGAACAAGTTCCAATTCGGCGGCGGCGAAGTCTTCCTCTTCAATCCCGTATTCCTTTTTCAAAAGCGCCATGATGGCATCTTTCGGCGTCTGCCCTTCTTCAGAATGGGTGCCCGCGACAGCCTGGAGCTGTTCTCCCGTAATCCCTTCTGCCAGAGTCTTCTTCATCTGGTCCTGCGCCATGTGGATAAGCAGGTCGGATACATAGAAAACGGGATCGCTGTCTTTCAGTCCGATATTGATATCCACTTTTTTACCGTCTTTTGTGAATACCACTCCGATGAGCGCCAGCGGAATGCAGGTCCACTGGTATTTCTTAATCCCGCCGTAGTAGTGGGTACGGAAGTACACAATGCCGTCCTGTTCATGAACCGGATTGGCTTTCAGATCCAGACGGGGCGAATCAATATGGGATCCCACGATTTTGATGCCTTCATGGACAGGTTCTTTCCCAATCACCGCCAAAATAACGGATTTATCTTTCTGGTTCCAATATACCTTGTCTCCCGCTTTGATCGACTTCATGGTATAGACAGGTTTAAATCCCTTTTCTTCCGCACGGCGGATAATTTCCGCTGCCGCCAGTCTTTCCGTGCGTGCCGTATCAAGGAACGCCTTGTATTTTTCACCGTATGCCATGGCGGCCTTGCGCTCACGGGCATTCATCCGCTGCCAGACGGATTTGCTTCTGCTGTATGTTTCTTTCATTTCTGCCTCCTAAAAGAGAATTATTTTCACATAGGTACAGTATAAAACTTTTTCTCCCTCCCCGCAAACCGCGGCCGGAAGGAAATCCCGCTTCTTCAGTCTCCAGGAAATACTCTTCGCAAAAGATAGGTCAGCCCCATAAAAACAGCCATCACCACGAAAAGCAGGGGATATGCGATAACCAGAAGATAAACGGAAGCGTCCAAACTTGACATAGTTCCTCCTTTATGACAAAACGGGAATAAGAGCAAGCACAAGGCCGCCGGCGACGACGGAAGCGACCTGTCCCGCCACATTGACGCCCATGGCGTGCTGGATAATGAAATTGGAAGGATCTTCTTTCAAAGCCATCTTGGCAACAATGCGCCCCGACATGGGGAACGCGGAAATACCACAGGCGCCGATCATAGGATTCAGTTTTTGCTTGAGGAAGAGATTTGCCAGCTTTGCAAAAAGCACGCCGCCCACCGTATCGAAAATAAACGCCGCCGCACCGAGGATAAGGATCTTCAGGACATCAAGGGTAAGGATATTTTCCGCCGTCATCGTAGCGCCTACCGTAATGCCGAGAAAGAGCGTCACCAGATTGGCGACTTCATTCTGTGCCGTACTTGCCAGAGAATCCACAACGCCCGATACTTTCAGCATATTGCCGAACATGAGCGCGCCAATGAGCGGTACGGAAATAGGAGCCAGAATACCTGCAAAAAGCACCACCATGAAAGGGAAAAGGAAACGTGCTGTCCAGGACACGGGCTTTTCTTCTTTATATGCCATACGGATACGTCTTTCACGCTTTGTCGTCAGCAGTCTGATAATAGGCGGCTGGATAATCGGGACAAGGGACATATAGCAGAATGCCGTCACCGTGAGGGGCGCCAGAAGTTCTGTAGCAAATTTCTGCGCCACAAAAATCGTCGTCGGACCGTCCGCCGCGCCGATGATGCCAATCGCCGCCGCCTGGTTGAAAGGAAATCCAAAAGCTGATGCCAGAAGCGCCGCTGCAAAAATACCTAAATGGGCCGCTGCCGCAAAAAGCATGACATAAGGCTGTCGGATAAGCGGCGTAAAATCACACATCGCGCCTACCGCCACAAAAATCAGGACAGGAAACAGCTCATTGGCAATTCCCGCTTCATAAAGAACCTGCAAAAAGCCCGGCTCCCCGCCTCCCACCGGGATAACGGCAAAATGCCCCGGTATATTTGCCAATATACAGCCCACTCCCATAGGAAAGAGAAGCACCGGCTCATAATCCTTTTTCACTCCGAGCCAGATCAGAATCCCGCCGATGGCGAACATAGTCCAGACAGCGGGATCCGACATCTCCATAACCCCTGCAAAAAGTTCCTTAAAAATTGTTTCCGTGCTTGTCATAAATCTCTCCCCGCAAATAAACAGCCTTACAAAAAACGGACCCGGAAAATACCAGGTCCGATACTATTTCCTGCCCCTGTGCCATACGCAGAAAACATATTTACTTAATAAGGAAAAACAAGGCTTACACATGATAGCCGAGTACCGGAAGAATCATAAAGATAAGCAGCGCCCACACAATACCCGCCCCGATGAAAATACCTGCCGTAATGGCAAAGCCCATCTTGGAACGGGGGACGCCGAGCAGGCTGAAATTCCCAAACCAGCCGCGGCGGACCATGAACCCGTTGTCACTGCGCTGTCTGAACCAGACCAGCTTTTTCTGAGGGTCGATATTGTATGCCACGAGAATGGCAATGACTGTTGCTACCAGCCAATAAATGAGGAAACGAGCGGCATTGAAGTCCTTGACGCCGGACAAATCAATCATCTGCATATTTTTACCCTGCCTTTTAAGTATAACTGCTTTACCAATTTATATATTATACCGCAAGGCACGGTTTAGTCAAAAATATTTCTTAAAATTATAAAACGCCGGACAAATAACCGTAGCCTTCTTTTTCCATATCCGCTTCGGGAATGAACCGGATCGCCAAGCTGTTGATGCAGTACCGGAGACCGCCTCTGTCCCGGGGACCGTCATCAAACACATGCCCCAAATGGGATTCTCCCATACGGCTCCGCACTTCTGTACGCCGCATATTATAGCTCAGGTCTTCTTTGTAATTCACCACATCGGCAGAAATCGGTTTCGTGAAACTCGGCCAGCCGCAGCCCGACTCGAACTTGTCACGGGAGGAAAAGAGCGGCTCTCCCGTCGCCACATCTACATAAATGCCGCGGTCAAATTTATCGAAATATTCATTGGAAAAAGCTCTTTCCGTCATGCCTTCCTGCGTGACAGCATATTGATCTGCCGTTAAAAGGCTGCGGAGGGTTTCCTCGTCAGGCTTCGGATACAGGGAGCCGTCAATCACGGGATCCGCCGCCCTGCTTACATCGATATGGCAGTAACCGCCGGGGTTCTTCTTTAAATAATCCTGATGGTACTCTTCCGCCGGCACAAAATGACGGAGCGGTTCCACCTCGATAGCGATTTTACCGGAAAGGGATTTCTGCTTTTCATCAAGTACTTCCCGAGCCACCGCCCCTTCTTCATCAGTGGTGTAATAAATGCCCGTCCGATACTGGCGCCCGCGGTCATTTCCCTGACGGTTCACACTTGTAGGATCCACCACCCGGAGGTAGTAAAGCAGCAGATCCCTGTAGGAAACTTTGGAAGCATCATAAGAAATATGAACCGTTTCCGCGTGATCTGTCTGCCCTATATGTTCGTAATCCGTCTTGTCCGTTTTCCCGTTGGCATAACCGGAAACCACGTCCACTACGCCGTCCACACGGGAAAAATATTCCTCCAGTCCCCAGAAACAGCCTCCCGCCAGGTACATATCCCGTAAATTTTCCTTATTCACTGTTTTCACCGCCATTTCTTTCTTCATACTTTCTTCAAGGCTTACCCCCACAGGCGCTTTTTCCCCGCTGCCTGAAGATGGAGTCATTGCCATCGAATACCAGCCGAAACCGGCTGCCGCAATGATCGCAAGACTTCCTAAAATTCCTGCCGTTCTCATCATAATCCTCCTTTACGAAATCCCCTTCATCTCCATAGCAAGCGATTCTTTGCTCATATGCCCCGGACGGAGCATCTTCACATTTCCTTCTGTATCAATCAGAACCGCCGACGGATAGAAACGAATACCGTATTTCTTCGTCACCGCGCCGCCTTCGTCAAGAAGCACGGGGAGATTATTATAGCCGAGACCTTTATACCATTTTACGAAATCCTCTTTTTTCATTTCACCGCCAAATCCGGGCGCCACAACGGAAAGAACGACAAAATCCTTATCGTCACTTCCCGCCAGCATATCCGTATCAGCCAGCGTAGCCATACATACAGAACACCAGGAAGCCCAGAACTTGATATACACCTTTTTCCCCCTGTAATCGGAAAGTCTGTGTTCCTTTCCATTTACATCGGTCAGCATGAAATCCGCATCCTTTGCATCCATAAAATTCTGTGTGCGGCCGGCTGCCTTTTCCTGCTGCATCGCCGCGGGGCGGGCCATGTCATTTGCATCCGCATTCATACCGGATCCGCATCCCGCCAGAATCCCTGCCAAAACGGCTGTTGCCGCAAACGCTCCAAACTTTTTATAAGAAATTTTCATCATGATAAACCTCCTGTTTACAAATCTGTGAAATATTTCAAGAAATAACTGCCGCCAGCATATCCAGCTTGCCAAGCATAAGCAGGATCCCCATAAGAATGATCAACACGCCGCCAATCTTTTTCAGCAAGACCATATGGCGCTTCACGTGACTGCTGTACTTCAAAAGCCAGGAAGATGCCACTGCCAGAATCAGGAAAGGGACCGCCATCCCCGCAGCGTACACCGCCATCAAAAGACCGCCATACAGAGCGCTTCCATTTTCAGAAGCCACCACAGCAAGCACCGCCCCCAGCACAGGTCCCACACAGGGCGTCCAGCCGAAGCTGAAAGTCAGCCCCAGAAGAAACGCGCCGAGAATACCGCCTTGACGCTTCCCGTCCAGCTCGATCTTCTTCTGCCGCTGGAGAAAATTAATATTAATCAGCTCCATCTGATGCAGCCCGAGAAGTATGACAATACCACCCATGACATACGGCGTATAGGGATAATAAAAAATGTGGCTGAAAAAACCGGTCCCAAACCCGAGACTGAAAAATACCGTCGACAGTCCCGTGATAAAGAAAACAGTTTTTACCAGCGGAGATACATATACCTTCAGTCCGAAAAAAGAAAACGACCTCGTCCCGGGATCCTCCGCCAGCTTTCCCAAGTAAACCGGCAGAAGGGGAAATACACAGGGCGAAAAGAAGGACAGCACACCGGCCAGAAAAACAGCCCCTGCAAATAAATTATTGATTCCTTCCTGCATAAAGCACATCCTTTCATTAATAGATAAAAGTAAATATGAGAATCTATATCATATTTACTTTTATCTATATGATATTTTATCTTTCTTCAAATTGCAATATTTTATCTATACGCCTTCATGACACTTATATGATATTTTTATATGAATAAAAATCGATTTAATAATCAAAAACGGAATCCCCGGCAAAATATCGGTTAATCACCGACCGCCTTGAATATCGTTCCCGACGGGTATACCGCTTAGTGTCATCAGGGCTATGCAGAAGACAGATCTGTATTTATGACCCTCGCCTTGCCTGTCATCCTTGCAAAAGCAAAGCAGGAATAACTGTTCCGTATAGGCAGTCGATTTATCGAATTCAGATAGTCAATCGCTATTAGCAGCTAGCAATTAGCAGCTAGCAGCTAGAAGCTAAGAGTGGCAGCGAAGGATCTGTTACCGTGGTGAGGGAAGCCGTAAGCTTGTCACCAGAGGCATAGATTCTTCACTTCGTGCCACTGTCCCGTTTCCCATCTTTCCCACACAGCATTCTTACCTCCGTTCTGAATGACGATTTTGGGAAAGCACGTCACTAACGATGGGGAACGGAAAACGTCATGATGACGGAGAACGAAAGGCGTCATCCAAAGCGAATGCTAAGGATCTATACCTGTGGTGAGGAAAATTGGTAAGGCGTCATCCTGAACGAATGTGAAGGATCTGTTACCGTGGTGAGGAAAGCCAGTAAAATATCATCAGAGGCATAGATTCTTCGCTTCGTGCCACTGTCCCGTTTCCCGTCTTTCCCACACAGCATTCTTACCTCCACCCTAAATGACATTTTACGGAAAAGTGAATCTTTTCTGTTTTTTTATTAGCTGATTTCCGGCTTCCGCCAATCATCCAAAGCGTCAGCAAAGGAGCTATCACGCTAAAGCTTTGAGGACGAAAGGATCGGCGCCCCGTCACTCCAACCGTCCCATTCCCCCAATTCCTTTTCAAAATTTACACAATTTACACAGCAAAAAACGCCCCCGTAAAGGAGCGTTTTCGTTTTAATTCAATCAGACTCATCAGCTATACTAATCAGCCTCCGAACTGTGCCAGCATGGTGCCTGCTGCTACGGCAGTGCCGATAACCCCTGCTACGTTCGGCCCCATGGCCTGCATCAGCAGGTAGTTGGACGGGTTGTCTTTCAGACCGACTATCTGGGATACACGCGCTGCCATCGGTACAGCCGATACGCCTGCCGATCCGATGAGCGGGTTGATCTTGTTGCCCGATGCAATTCTCATGATCTGGCCAAAAAGTACGCCGCCTGCCGTGCCTGCCGCAAAGGCAATCAGACCGAGCACGATGATTTCAATCGTTTCCAGACGGAGGAATTTGTCGCCGGACATTGTCAAGCCTGTGCCTGTCGCCAGGAAGATGGTGACGATATTGATCAGCGCATTCTGCGCGGTATCGGACAATCTTGCCGTTACACCGGACACTTCGAAAAGATTACCGAGACACAGACATCCCATCAGCGCCGCTACCGGAGGCAGAAGCAGGGATACGACGATGGCTACGACAATCGGGAATACCACCTTTTCAAAGTGGCTTACCGGACGAAGGTTGACCATCTTGATCTTTCTCTGTTCCTTGGTCGTGCACATTTTCATGATTGGCGGCTGGATGAGCGGAACCAGGGACATGTAGCTGTATGCCGCCACGGCAATAGCGCCTAAAAGATGCGGTGCCAGTTTGGATGTCAGATAAATCGCGGTCGGGCCGTCAGCACCGCCGATGATGCCGATGGATGCTGCTTCCTGCACATTGAAGCCGAGGAGCATAGCGCCTGCCAGTGCAACGAATACGCCGATCTGGGCAGCTGCGCCGAGAAGCATGGTCTTTGGGTTTGCGATAAGGGGACCAAAGTCGGTCATCGCACCTACCCCCATGAAAATAAGGGGCGGGAAAATTTCATACTTGATCCCAAATCCAATGGCCATCATGACGCCCATTTCATCATTGAACCCGGTATTCGGGAAGTTGGCCATGATGCAGCCGAACGCGATTGGAAGCAGCAGCAAAGGTTCATATTCCTTCGCAATTGATAAATAAAGTAAAACAAGTCCTACTAAAATCATGACACAGTTTTCCCAGGTCAGCGCGGCAAAGCCGGAATCTGTCCATACGGAAACAAGTGCTCTCATAAAACCATCCATTTTATACCTCCTATTAGGTTAATCATATTTAATTTATTCTTATTTTTTCTTTTTTGTCGGGTCAACGACATGGATCAATTCAATAACGAAAGCCAGAAAAATAAGAACGGCAAATACGATAACCATGTTAGTGATACAAATGGAAAGTGGGCCTGGAGTATCCATGAATAAAATCCACCTTTCTCTTCTCATATCCGTTTATACGAATACAAATAGATAAAATTAATCAAATTTCTACTTTCAGTATGTAGACGGACAATAAGATTATTCTGGGAAAAACGGCCAGAAGATTGGAATAATGATAACCGACGCAATGAAAGTAACAATGCAGAGCGGAAGACCGACCTTCACATAGTCATTAAACGTAAAACCGCCCGGTCCCAGTACAAGAGTATTCGGAGGCGTTGCCATCGGTGTGGCAAATGCCATAGACGCTGCGATACCGATAGCCATCAGAACCGGTTTTGGGTCAGCACCGATGGACTGGGCAATGGAAATACCGATCGGTGCCAAAAGAGCTGCCGCAGCTGTGTTGGACATGAACTGGGTCAACACATTGGAAATTAGGTACAACACTGCGCACAAAACGACCGCATTCGGATGTTCACCCATTGAACCAACAACCGTATCGGCAATCAATTTTCCTGCTCCAGTTTTTTCCATAGCAGTGGCTACGGAGAGCATACCAGCAAACAGAAAGATCGTTACCCAGTCAATGCCCGCATAGGCTTCTTTTTCTTTCAGGCAGCCTGTGATAACGCAGAGGATAGCCCCGGTTACCGCCGCGGTCTGCAGTGGCAAAGTCTTCAAATCCAGAGCCATGCAAATAACTACACCAATCATGATCAGTCCTGAAATCCACATCTTTGTGGTGCTCTTCGGTTCGCTGTCTTCGCCAGAAGCGCCCGCTTCTTCAGCAGCAGCCCTGATAGCTTCTTCATCCATTTCTCCGGCAGCATTTGCAGGAAGCAGGTGACGGCCGATAAACAGGGTAAAGAAGAAGACAATAATAGACAGCGGAATGCCGATATAAGCAAATTCAAAGAATCCGAAGGTCGGCAGGCCTGCCGCAGACAGAGCGCCTGTGACGATAACGTTTGGCGGGGTACCGATCATGGTGATGGTACCGCCTACGTTGGCAGCAATCGCCAGAGGCATCAGCTGACGAGACTGAGAAATTTTGGCTGCCTGGCAGATACCAATAACTACGGGCATAAGACAGGCTACTGTACCCGTATTGGAAGATACAGAAGACAAAATGATGGTAACGAGCATAACTGCGCCCATGAGTGGCACTTCTTTAGTACCCGCTTTTTTGACTACACCAAGACCAATCGCCTGAGCAAGACCAGTTCTGAACATAGCAGCGCCGATAACAAACATACCGCCAAAGAGTACCACGGTGGAGTTGGACAAACCGGCATAAACCTGTTTTGACGGCAGGACGCCCAAAATACCTAATGCAGTACAAGCTGCCATGGCTGTGACTGCTAAGGGAATCAGTTCGGTTACGAACAAGAAGCACGCTACTGCTAGGACGCACAGTGTGACAACGGCTGGATCCATAAAATTCACCTTCCTTAAAAATATCCCACAGCCTGATCGGATTCAGGTGCCTGACACAAATCAGAGTATGGGCATTTCCCGGAAACCTCGGAATTCATAATGATTGTAAATAAAATTAATGCGGTTTTCTCCATGAATTCCTTCTGCCGGAAAACGAACTGTATCCCCTCCTACTTCTCATGACCTCCTTTCTGGACAGTCCCGGGGCAGGACTCGCATTCATACATAGCCGCAAATACATCGCATTCTATGTAAAAGCACCTGTGACTATTGTAATCAGTCAAATATAAATTTTCAATGAGTCTACAGTTGGAATCGTTTCGCAATGTTTATCATCTCAATATATTTGATTTATATATTTTATTTATATTTTACATAGAGTATCTTGGAATATCTGTCATTCCGCTTTTAAACAGGAATTATATTTTTTCCGGAAATGCACAATATGTACTACGGTTATCCCTCCCATAATATATAGTCATCTATGTATTTTAATGTAAGTGGAACATAAATTATGTCCAGTAGTATTGCTTAGCATTCCCATTTAAGTTTGCCACCTTTTATATTTATCTTTTTAAATATACTTCTGCCTCTTTACTGCAAATATTTCTTTTATAAAATTTTGATTAGAAATAAAACTTCATGCTTCGGAAGATACTTTCCGTTTCTTATCGGAAGAAAATACCCCGCAATAGAAAAACGCCCCATAAAGGAGCGTTTTCGTTTTAATTCAACCAGACGAATCAGTTATACTGATCAGCCTCCGAACTGTGCCAGCATGGTGCCTGCTGCTACGGCAGTGCCGATTACGCCTGCTACGTTCGGGCCCATGGCCTGCATCAGCAAGTAGTTGGACGGATTGTCTTTCAATCCTACCACCTGGGATACACGCGCTGCCATCGGTACGGCCGATACGCCTGCCGATCCGATGAGCGGGTTAATCTTGTTCCCCGATGCAATTCTCATGATCTGGCCAAAAACCACGCCGCCTGCTGTGCCTGCCGCAAAGGCAACCAACCCGAGGCAGATGATTTCAATCGTTTCCAGACGGAGGAATTTGTCGCCGGACATCGTCAAGCCTGTGCCTGTCGCCAGGAAGATGGTGACGATATTGATCAGCGCATTCTGCGCAGTGTCGGAAAGTCTTGCCGTTACTCCGGATACTTCGAACAGGTTCCCCATGCACAGGCAGCCCATCAGTGCCGCTACCGGAGGCAGAAGCAGGGATACGACGATGGCTACGACAATCGGGAATACCACCTTTTCAAAGTGGCTTACCGGACGAAGGTTGACCATCTTGATCTTTCTCTGTTCCTTGGTCGTCATCAGCTTCATAATCGGGGGCTGGATGAGCGGAACCAGGGACATGTAACTGTATGCCGCCACGGCAATAGCGCCTAAGAGATGCGGTGCCAGCTTGGATGTCAGGTAAATCGCGGTCGGGCCGTCAGCACCGCCGATGATGCCGATGGATGCCGCTTCCTGCACATTGAAGCCGAGCATCATAGCGCCTGCCAGCGCAACGAATACGCCGATCTGGGCAGCTGCGCCGAGAAGCATGGTCTTCGGGTTTGCGATAAGGGGACCGAAGTCGGTCATCGCGCCTACCCCCATGAAAATAAGGGGCGGGAAAATTTCATACTTGATCCCAAATCCGATGGCCATCATGACACCCATTTCATCTTCAAACCCGGTATTCGGGAAGTTGGCCATGATGCAGCCGAACGCAATCGGGAGAAGCAGCAAAGGTTCATATTCCTTCGCAATTGATAAATAAAGTAAAACAAGTCCTACTAAAATCATGACACAGTTTTCCCAGGTCAGTGCGGCAAAGCCGGAATCTGTCCATACGGAAACAAGTGCTCTCATAAAACCATCCATTATTGTACCTCCTATACGGTATTTGTATTCACTAAGCTCTTACTTCTTATTTCTTTTTCTTGGTCGGATCCACCACGTGGATCAGTTCGATGACAAAAGCCAGAAAAATAAGAACACCAAATACGATAACCATGTTAGTGATACAAATGGAAAGTGGGCCTGGAGTATCCATGAATAAAATCCACCTTTCTAAATAGGAAGATGTGTCCTCCCCGGTTCACCCGAAGAGAACACTCCCCTGTAAAACCTATTGATTTGTGACCGTAATTTTAGAACGGCCAGAAAATCGGAATAATGATAACGCAGGCTACCAAGGAAATCAGGCACATCGGAACGCCGACCTTGACATAGTCATTGAAGGAGAATCCGCCCGGTCCCAGTACGAGGGTGTTCGGAGGCGTTGCCATCGGTGTGGCAAATGCCATGGAAGCCGCGATACCAAGCGCCATCAGAACCGGTTTCGGATCAGCGCCTACAGACTGGGCGATGGAAATACCGATCGGTGCCAGGAGCGCTGCCGATGCTGTGTTGGACATGAACTGGGTCAGTACGTTGGAAATGAGGAACAGCACCGCTGTCAGCACATAGGGGTTCGGATTGTCACCCATCATACTTACAACAGCGTCAGCAATCATTTTCCCTGCGCCTGTCTTTTCCATAGCAGTAGCTACGGAGAGCATGCCGGCGAAGAGGAAAATGGTTACCCAGTCAATCCCCGCATAGGCTTCTTTTTCTTTCAGGCAGCCTGTAATGACGCAGAGGATAGCGCCGGTTACCGCCGCGGTGTGCAGCGGCAGATTCTTCAGCCCCAGAGCCATGCAGGCTACTACGCCCAGAAGGATGATGCCGGAAATCCACATCTTTGTTTTGCTCTTCGGAGCACTGTCGCCGGAAGCACCTGCTTCTTCAGCTGCAGCCTTTACCGCTTCTTCATCCATTTCACCGGCCTGCTTATCAGGAATGAAATGACGGCCGATAAACAGTGTGTATACAAGAATGATAATAGACAGCGGAATGCCGATATAAGCAAATTCGAAGAATCCGAAAGTCGGCAGACCTGCTGCGGACAGAGCACCTGTGACAATAACGTTTGGCGGGGTACCGATCATGGTGATGGTGCCGCCTACGTTGGCAGCGATTGCCAGAGGCATGAGTTCTTTCGATGGAGAAATTTTAGCTGCCTGGCAGATACCGATAATAACCGGCATGAGGCAGGCTACTGTACCCGTATTGGACGATACAGAAGAAAGAACGATGGTAACAAGCATGATTGCCGCCATGAGCGGAACCTGGTTGGTGCCCGCTTTCTTAACTACGGCAACACCGATCGCTTCCGCAAGGCCTGTTTTAAACATGGCAGCGCCGATGACAAACATACCGCCGAAGAGAACTACGGTGGAGTTGGACAAACCGGCATAAACCTGCTTTGACGGCAGGACACCCAAAATACCTAATGCAGTACAAGCTGCCATAGCTGTAACTGCCAGCGGGATCAGTTCGGTAACGAACAGAAATGCCGCAACAGCGAGAACACACAGCGTGATAACGGCTGGATCCATAATTTCACCTTCCTTATAAACCTCCCATAATCTGATTTGAAACAGGTGTATATTCAAATCAAATCATGAATATTTTCCGGAAGACAATTCATATTTAATTGTTAAAAAAATGAATGCTGTTTACTTTATGAATTTGCCTTACGAAAAAATAAATAACAGCCTCCCTTTTACTCCACAGGCCTCCTTTCAAAACAGCCCCGGGACAGGACTTACACAAAATGCATAGTATACAATGTATATGCCATTGCATACTGTTTGCATCAACACCTTGCCTGTATTGTATCTTTTATCCTCTTAACTTTCAACGATTTAGGAGATGGAAATATTTTGCATTATTTATATCTTAGACATTTTTACTTTATATATTTTATTTTTAGTTTATTACAAAGGGAATTTATCGTCTGATAAACCATACAAATTTAATTTTCACTTTCTGCATTTTTATTGCATAGCATACAATGAATATATCTGATAATACATAGTACTTTATCTATTCCCGGCTGCGGCAAATGCATATTATTTACAATAGTACACTATGTAAATAATTTTACTGTTTTTTCTTTCCGTCCAGTCATGTCCAAATACTTAAATTATGTGACTGCATATCATTACTATCCGTTTCTTCCAATCTTCATATTTAACAGATTAGATATACATCGTCTGTCTTATCCATTTATTTCTTTTATAAAAGTTTAGTTAGAAAATAAATCTTTATACGAAAGCAAACATTTCTTGCCCGCTTTACCTGCCTGCTTTGTGAAAATACAAATCGGGGATGTCTCTCCTTTCTTATACCCAGCATTTAATTAAGATTCAATAGAAAAACGCCCCGCAAAGGAGCGTTTTCATTTTGATTCAATCAGACTAATCAGCTACTAATCAGCCTCCGAACTGTGCCAGCATGGTGCCTGCCGCTACGGCAGTGCCGATAACCCCTGCTACGTTCGGACCCATCGCCTGCATCAGCAAGTAGTTCGACGGGTTGTCTTTCAATCCTACCACCTGGGATACACGTGCTGCCATCGGTACAGCTGATACGCCTGCCGAACCGATGAGCGGGTTGATCTTGTTCCCTGATGCAATTCTCATGATCTGTCCAAAGAGGACGCCGCCTGCCGTGCCTGTCGCAAAGGCAATCAGACCAAGGCAGATGATTTCAATCGTCTGGATTCTGAGGAATTTGTCACCGGACATCGTCAAGCCTGTGCCTGTCGCCAGGAAGATAGTGACGATATTGATCAACGCATTCTGCGCGGTGTCGGACAGTCTTGCCGTTACGCCGGATACTTCGAACAGGTTCCCCATGCACAGGCAGCCCATCAGTGCCGCTACCGGAGGCAGAAGCAGGGATACGACGATGGCTACGACGATCGGAAATAATACCTTTTCAAAGTGGCTTACCGGACGAAGGTTGACCATCTTGATCTTTCTCTGTTCCTTGGTCGTCATCAGCTTCATAATCGGGGGCTGGATGAGCGGAACCAGGGACATATAGCTGTATGCCGCCACGGCAATAGCACCTAAGAGATCAGGTGCCAGCTTGGACGCCAGATAAATCGCGGTCGGACCGTCAGCACCGCCGATGATGCCGATAGCAGAAGCCTGCTGCACATTGAAGCCGAGCATCATAGCGCCTGCCAGCGCAACGAATACGCCGATCTGGGCAGCTGCGCCGAGAAGCATGGTCTTTGGGTTGGCCAACAGCGGACCGAAGTCGGTCATCGCACCTACCCCCATGAAAATAAGGGGCGGGAAAATTTCATACTTGATCCCAAATCCAATGGCCATCATGACGCCCATTTCATCATTGAACCCGGTATTCGGGAAGTTGGCCATGATGCAGCCGAACGCGATTGGGAGCAGCAGCAAAGGTTCATATTCCTTCGCAATTGATAAATAAAGTAAAACAAGTCCTACTAAAATCATGACACAGTTTTCCCATGTCAGATTGGAAAATCCGGAATCTGTCCATACGGAAACAAGTGCTCTCATAAAACCATCCATTATTGTACCTCCTATAGGTTAATCATATTTAACTTATGCTTATTTTTTCTTTTTTGTCGGGTCAACGATATGAATCAGCTCGATGACAAAAGCCAAAAAGATCAAAACACCAAATACGATAACCATGTTAGTAAGACAAATGGAAAGTGGGCCTGGAGTATCCATGAATAAAATCCACCTTTCTGAATATAAGTGTCCTTCAGACACAGCGCGGAACAGAACCGTTCCGCAATACACAATCGGTTCTGCTATCCCCAACAAAAGTACGGGGACGGACAGAACACCCGAGCTGCCGAACCATGATTGCCAAATCTTAGAATGGCCAGAAAATCGGAATAATGATTACAGAAGCCACCAGGGAAATCAGGCACATCGGAACGCCGACCTTGACATAGTCATTGAAGGAGAATCCGCCCGGTCCCAGTACGAGGGTGTTCGGAGGCGTTGCCATCGGTGTGGCAAATGCCATGGAAGCCGCGATACCAAGTGCCATCAGAACCGGTTTCGGATCTGCGCCGATAGACTGGGCAATGGAAATACCAATCGGTGCCAGGAGCGCTGCCGACGCCGTGTTGGACATGAACTGGGTCAGTACGTTAGAGATAAGGAACAGTACTGCTGTCAATACATAGGGGTTCGGATTTTCCCCCATCATATTTACAACAGTATCCGCGATCATCTTGCCTGCGCCTGTCTTTTCCATAGCGCTTGCTACGGAAAGCATGCCGGCGAAGAGGAAAATGGTTACCCAGTCAATCCCCGCATAGGCTTCTTTTTCTTTCAGGCAGCCTGTAACTACACAGAGAATGGCACCGGTTACCGCCGCGGTGTGCAGCGGCAGCGTCTTCAGACCGAGGGCCATGCAGGCTACTACGCCCAGAAGGATGATCCCGGAAATCCACATCTTTGTTTTGCTCTTCGGAGCACTGTCGCCGGAAGCACCTGCTTCTTCGGCTGCAGCCTTTACCGCTTCTTCATCCATTGCGCCGGCCTGCTTATCAGGCACAAAATGACGGCCGATGAACAGTGTGTAGAGCACAATGATGATAGACAGCGGAATGCCGATATAAGCAAATTCGAAGAATCCAAAAGTCGGCAGGCCTGCTGCGGTCAGAGCGCCTGTAACGATAACGTTTGGCGGGGTACCGATCATGGTGATGGTGCCGCCTACGTTGGCAGCGATTGCCAGAGGCATCAGCTCTTTCGACGGAGAAATATTCGCCGCCTGGCAGATACCGATAATAACTGGCATGAGGCAGGCTACCGTTCCCGTATTGGAAGATACGGCAGAAAGGGCAATGGTAACGAGCATGATTGCCGCCATGAGCGGAACCTGGTTGGTGCCCGCTTTCTTGACTACGGCGATGCCGATCGCTTCCGCAAGACCTGTTTTAAACATAGCGGCGCCGATAACGAACATACCGCCGAAGAGAACTACGGTAGAATTGGACAAACCGGCATAAACCTGCTTTGACGGCAGGACGCCCAAAATACCTAAGGCAGTACAAGCTGCCATGGCTGTGACTGCCAGCGGGATCAATTCTGTAATAAACAGAAATGCCGCAACAGCAAGGACGCACAGCGTAATAATGGCTGGATCCATAAGTTTCACCTTCCTTATAAATCTTCCACGGTCTGATTTGAGTCAGGTGCCTATTCAAATCGGATCGCAGAACTTCCCCGGAAGACAATTTGCATTTAATAAAAAAAGAATATTGCAGTCTGCTTTATGAAATTATCTAAACGGGAACAAATAACAACTCCCTCTTACTTCCACGACCTCCTTCCAAAACAGCCCCGGGAGCGGACCTTCAAGAAATACATCGCATGCAATATATACGCAATTGCATACTATTTGCATTAACACCCTTACATATTGTACTTACCGTGCTGTAAATATACAAACAGAATACTATGTATTTTATCTTCCTTCTTAATATATATAAACTTCTTTGTTTATTATTTTTATCTTCAAGATATAATTTATGATTCTGAAATCAACGATATCATCCTCCTCATCATAAAAACCCGCGGATATGCATAAATTGCAATCAATGTATATTGCTTGAATACATAGTATTTTATATATCTATCTGTAAAACGCTTATATATAGGCTTTACCTCCTCTGCCATTCTCCTTTTCCGACTTATAATTTTCTCTCTTTTCCTCAAGTAGAAATCCATTCATTGATTTCCATTTTCAATAAGCCGTAAGAATCTGCAGCTTGCTTTTTATCAACCATCAAGTATTCCATAATGGAATTATTTAGTTGTTAAAAAGTTCATTAGAATTTTCTCTGCTTGTAAGTACGAGATCTTTTTCTATAAAAACTGAAAAATTCAAAAACAGACAATATAAAATCTCCGCCCATGAATATTCATCCATAAGCGGAGATCCTGTCTTTTACTATTTTTTCGTATTCGTTTCAGCTTCAGTCTTTTTCTCTGCCGCTTCCGTTTCCGCGCGGTCATGCTTTGCCGCATTATACTCTTCTTCGTTGAAGCCTTCTTTTTCTTTGATGTCTTCCAATGTCACTTCGTAATCGCTGCCGCCCATATCGGTTCCTTCCTGACGGAGCTGTTCGATCCCTTCTTCAAAAGTCATGTCATCTTCTGCATCAGCCGCCTCCGCTTCTTTCAGCTTCTGCAACAGCTCCGGAGGCACTTTCCCTGAAGCGATCAGTTTTTCTCTCATCCCCTGGTATACATAAGCAATTACCTCTTCCTGCGGAATTGCCACCCGATCAGGAAGGCGGAGCGAAAATTCATGCCAAAAAGCGGCAGACCCGGTCATCATAATGCGGCCGATTTTCTCCACTTCACCGATATCATAAAGAAGCGACCATATTTCCCTGTTATCCAGCTGGCTGTACATATGGCGGGTATAACGGTAAGTCGCCGGTTTCATGAGCTGGTTCTTAAAATGGTGAACACCGAAGATATCTTTATATGCCACATAGATCGTTCTGTTTTGGAATAGACTCTTTTTTTGGAGTGTAAGGCCTTCCTCTCCCAAAGTATAGGTGCATTTCGCCGTGACTACATTTAAAAGGAAACAGGCCGCGATGATAAAAAGAATAATCCCCTGGAGAGGAAGTACATGGTACGTCATGTAGACCCATGCCAGGCGGACAGCATACCCTGCAAGTGCTAAACCGCCTATGTATGCCGCGATCAGATATTTCCTACTCGGTGTGGAAGATGCTGAAAAATCCTTTTCACCGGCCTTCGTTTTTTTGTCTGTGCCATAAAAGAAAAAACTCCTTGCTAAATAAATATTTATCCGTTATAAGTCCATGCAGCCGGCGGTATATCCAGGAGATAAAGGCCTTTCCCCGCTGCATAAACACAGATGCCGATAAGGAAAAACTGGAATCCCACTTTCAGGCATCCCTTCGTAATGGAAAAAACATCATTCATACGGGGATCCATAAATGTATAAGGATATAAATGGGACGTCCCGTGTGTCACGATGGTCATCCATGCCCGCCAGTAAACGAATACCACATAAAGCGCGGGATATATCATCCAGGAAATCATAATATGCCAGTGAAGTTCCGTCTTATCCACAAAGAATAAGTAGTCTGCCGTCATCAGCACGGGAATGAAATAGTGAAATATATAGTTATAGAAAGAAAAATGCTCATAGCTTATGTCATTCAGCCTATGGGTACGTATCGCACCGGGGCGGACGATGATGTGATACATGACCGACAATGTCACCAGTCCGGCAGCCACGATATAGCGGCAGTCCGCCGTGTAAAGAAACGGGATGTCAGCTTTGAAAAGCGTGGCGCCCAGCCAAATAAAGAAAAGCGTGAACGTGGAAAACGTATAATACTGTATCCGCGACCAAAACACGAAAGGCGTAAGCACCCCGTGCTTCATGAGCAATATAAGTCCTAACACCAGCAGGATAAAAACGGCCCACCGGTAAATCAGCGCTATTTCCATCAAAATCTCCCAAAGCGGCAGGGACTTTCAAAAGGAACTCATCCTGTCCGCCTTACCCGTTATTTTTTATGTTTTTTCCCCTGCTTCCGCCGGGCTTCCGCACGGATACGGCGAATCTCTTCTTTTTCCCTGATTTTCGCCATGGCTTCTTCCTGCTGCGCCTTTTTCTGATTATTATTGTAAATATTGATGACCAGGCAGATTATGATCAGCAGCGCAATCGCTCCCGACCGCACGCTGAGTCCATTGTTCAAAATATTCCAGCCGGTAAAAACGACGGCAACACCAAATAAAAGGCTTTGTGCACGGGACATTGCTGTGCCTCCTTTATCCTGTAAAATAAAAGTACATCACTGCTATTTTATACTGAAACCTATCCAATAGCAATCAATAAATTGCCCCTGCCCCTTCTTTCCGGCTATGTATTTCATTTCTTTTATTATGGAAACAGAAAACTTATAAAAATTTTTTCTGCCTCCATGAAATATACTTTCCATTGCCGTTTAAATAATCTCCCCTATAAAAAAAAATTATGCCATGGTATATAAATTAAATTCCTTAAAGTTATTGAACGTTTCATTTTCATCGTATATACTTGTAGATAATAATTGTTTTATTCATAAATTGTAATCTATGGATTTGAAAATAAATACATCGTTCTTTGGTTGTCTATAATGGGGAGATGGGATGATGGAGTTTAACAGCAGTTTTTATTTTTCCATTTTTATTTTTCTATTGACCTATGCGGGGATCATGTCCGAAAGGATTCCCCGTTCTCTCTGCGCTCTTCTCGGTGCGGGGCTGGTCGTATACAGCGGATTGGTCACACAGGAGATGGCGCTCCGGCATTTCATCGATTTCAACACCATCGGTCTCCTGGCAGGCATGATGATCTTAATCGGCGTCGTAAAGAAATCAGGCTTCTTTGAGGCGATGGCGCTTTGGTCCGTAAAGATTTCGAAAGGCCGCCCGAAAGAACTCCTGATTATCCTCGGCTTGATTACCGGCTTCTGCGCCTCTTTCATGGATGCCGTCACTGCTGTACTCCTCATCACTCCCATGACGATTTCCCTCTGCCGCCGTATCCATGTCACCCCGATCCCCACTTTGATCGCAGAAATCCTTCTTTCCAATATTGGCGGTTCCGGCACGATGGTCGGCGATCCGCCAAATGTCATGATCGGTTCCGCGACACATCTCGTATTTAATGATTTTGCCATGAATACCGGTCCCATCGCCCTGCTTAACGTAGCAGCATGCATTATTTATCTGGAAATCATTTACGGCAAGGAGCTCCCGAAAACAGAAATGACCGCGGAAGAACTGGGGAAGATCAGTATTTCTTCCGTCATTACGGACTATTCCATTCTCAAGAAATCCGTCACCATTCTGGCTTTGACCATTTTCGGCTTCATCGTCCACAATCTTATCGGTATCGAATCGGCAACGATCGCCCTCACAGGCGGTGTGCTTGCCATCCTTGCCTGCAGTGTGGATCCTCATGAAATATTCCGTGATGTGGACTGGGATTCTCTCTTCTTCTTTATCGGTCTCTTCATTGTCGTAGGCGGCCTTGAAACGACAGGCGTTATCAACGCCCTCGCCCAGGCAGGCATCAGTGCGGTCGGCGGTGACCCGGAAGCCCTTACTTTCACCATTCTCTGGCTTTCCGGCATCGCTTCCGCATTCATCGATAATATCCCTTTCACGGCTACCATGATCCCCCTAATCCACAATATGCAGGATCTTTTAGGTTTGGCCCACGCGGACTATATGTGGTGGGCGCTTTCTATCGGCGCGTGCTACGGCGGCAACGGCACCATCATTGGCGCTTCCCCGAACGTCATCGTCGCCGCTCTTGCGGCAAAAGAAGGGTACAATATTACTTTCGGCCACTTCATGTTGAAATGTTTCCCCATGATGCTCGTAACTCTTCTCACATCCACCATTTATCTTTATGTCAGGTACTTCCTATTCGGCACTCCGTAACCAGCAAAGGCTCCGCTTCACGGCGGGGTCTTTTTTATTTCCCGTACTGCCCGCCGTCTATGCTATAATGGATACAAATAATAACAGGCGGAAAAGAAATGATCCGCACCGCGTCAAGGGGATATTCCCCTCTTTTGGCGCATCCGTTTGCAGAAGGAGGAGTGAATATGGATGAAATTTTCAAAAGAGGCACCTGCCGCCACTTCAAGGAACTGACTCCCGTTGCTAAAGAAGACCTGCTGACCCTTGTAAAAGCAGGTATGCAGGCTCGTGCCTGCGGCAACCAGGAAGCCCGCGAATTCATCATCGTCACAAGAGATGACCTGGTAAAAGCGATTTCCCACAACAGCCTTGTAGCGGGCCCTGCCCGTAAAGCAAGTGCCGCCATCGTCATCGTCGGCAAAAAGGAAAATATCTCTTTTCCCGAAGAATGGTCCTTTGACTGCGCCGCCGCCGCGGAAAACATTCTCATCGAAGCGGAACATCTGGGTCTCGGATCAATCTGGCTCCAGGTATATCCCTATGCTGACCGCAAAGCACATCTTTTAAATATTCTTGATATCCCCGCGGAAATGGAACCGTTCTGTATCATCGCCATCGGTTACGCGGAGCGGAAACCTGTCCGCATGAACCGTTATAATGAACGGATCATTTATAATGACCTCTACGGATCACGCAAGAAATAAAACGACAGCAAAAGACCTCCTGCTCCATTCCGGTTCAGAAGGTTTTGTTATAAAAATCCCGGCAGGAAATCCTGCCTTTTATTTTGCTCATACCTGTTTATTTCCCCAAGTTTCAGGAAGCAGGAATCCGCCGATCACCGACGCCGCCAGAACAGCGTACTTCACTTCGCGGGGCATAAAGAAATCCGATACCCCATACATGAGGATAAGTACCGCCGCCAGCGCTGACCCGCGGGGATAGACGCGGTACCGCTGGAAAAAGGAAGACCCGAGAATGACGCTGTTGCATACTGTCATAAAGAATTGAACTGCACCAACAGCAGCGAAACGGACCTCCGGTTCAAGCCGGATAAAATATATTCCCGTCATAAGCGCGATGCCCAGAACGGACACAAACAGCACCAGCAGCAGACGGCGGAAGAAAACCTTTCGTCCTATCTGCCGCCGGATATCAAGCGTCCCCCGCTGCCACGTGCAGAGAAGCAAAAGGAGCGCCGCCAATGCATATTCCGCGGCATAAAACAGATCAGCCTGATTGATGGTAAGCATGCTGACCTCCTTTTCTGTATTCCGCAATTTCCACCAGATTTCCATCCGGATCACGCAGATACAGGCTCCTCATTTTCCCCAGGGCGCCATGCCTTTCCACGATATCCGTCACCAGCGGCGCCTTTTCTTCTTTCAGCTCATCCAGAAGCCTTTCCAATGGTTCCTCCGTCACGAAACAGATATCCAGACTCCCCGGCACAGGCCTTTCCGCCGCCGGCTGGAATTCTCCGGGACAGGTATGGATATTGATTTTTGATGTGCCGAACCGAAGAGCAAACCGGCCGTCTTTTTCTTCCACTTCCATATGAAGCAGATCCCGATAAAAGGAAACACACCGGGATAAATCGCTTGTCACCAGCACCAGATGGTCCAGCTTTGAAATACGCATGATCCATCACCTTTACAAATTCCTTTTTCAAAAAGCAGAAGATATGCCCATCCTTTTCTCCCGGACCTCTTTTAATTCTTCCAGCAGATCAGGAGGCGTATCGCTTTTCCACACCCAGCCGGGCACGGCTTCCGCAGCCCTGTCTTTTGCCGCTTTCAGGTCATAGTAGACCTGCCATTTCGCTTCTTTCAATCCCTCTCCCGTCTGGCGGAGCAGGTATGCCGGATGGAAAGTCGGCATGACGGGGATGCCCTTGTAATCAATCCAATGGCCGCGGGAACGGATAATACCCGCATCATGCCCCAGAAAGAAACGGAGCGCCACTTTTCCGAGAGCGATGATAACTTTCGGCTGCAGGAGGCGTATTTCTTCCGCCAGCCACCGTCTGCCGCATTCATTTCCCTCTGCAATAGTAGGCGTGCGGTTTCCCCTGGGGCGGCATTTTACGATATTTGTGACATATACATGGTCACGCGTAATCCCTACCGACAAAAGAGCTTTATCCAGCAGCTGTCCTGACGGCCCGACCAACGGCCCGCCGTACTCATCTTCCACACCGCCGGGGCCTTCTCCAACGATCATCAAAGGCGCGTCAACCGGACCGGTAGACAGCACGGGACCGCGGCCGCCCTCATTGCAAAGAGGGCAGAGCCGGCACCGGTGGATGGCGTTTTCCAACATTCCGTAATTCTCGAAATGATAAGACGAACTGAATATTTCCGCCCGTTTCCGCGCTCTGTATTCGTCTTCGTCTTCATTCCCCCAAAGATCCATTGCCCCCTCCTTTCCCGGCTATGCCGGCGCTTTATTCCACATCCGGCGGCGCTTCCTGATTCGTCGCCTCATAGAAAAGTGTATACTGCCCGGCAAAAAACATTTTGATAATTCCCACAGGACCGTTTCTGTTTTTAGCCAAAATGAGTTCCGTTTCATTCTGCCGGGGATCTCCTTCTTCAATTTCCTTGTTATAGTAAGCCTCGCGATAGAGAAAGCAGACCAGATCCGCATCCTGTTCGATAGAGCCGGATTCGCGCAGATCGGAGAGCAAGGGACGGTGGTTCGGTCTTGCGTCAGGTCCACGGGAAAGCTGGGACAAGGCGATAACAGGCACTTCCAGTTCTCTTGCCAGGCTCTTTAAAGAGCGGGAAATCTCTGAAATTTCCTGCTGGCGGCTGTCATTATTCCTTACATTCCGGCTCGTCATGAGCTGGAGATAGTCAATCATGACCGCATCCAAGCCATGTTCCGCTTTCAGGCGCCGGCATCTGGCGCGGATCTGCGCCACTGTCACGGCCGGAGTATCATCTATGTACAGCGGCGCTTCCATAAATACGCTCACTGCGGAAGAAAGGTTTTTCCATTCCTGCTCCGTATTGATGCGGCCCGTCTTGAGCCGCTGGCCCTCAATCAGCGCGGTGGAACTCAAAAGACGCTGGACCAGTTCATCACGCCCCATTTCAAGAGAGAAAAACGCCACTGTTTTCCGCGCGGAAGAAAGGCTCATATTCTTTGCCATATTAAGAACGATCGCCGTCTTCCCCATGGACGGGCGCGCTGCCACGATAATCAAATTTCCTTTTTGGAACCCGTTTGTAAACGCGTCCAATTTGGCAAATCCCGTCGCCAGTCCCGTGATCAGCTCATGATTCTGGTACTTTCTTGTAATATCTTCCAATGTATGCTGAACCGCTTCTCCCACAGGAGTAAAACCCTTCACATTTTGCTCCCTGGCAACCTGGAGAATAGCGCGTTCCGCATCATCTACAATTTCTTCCACCGTATTCTCTTCGGTATACGCAGCTTCCGCAATATCCCCCGCCGTATCGATCAGACGGCGGAGCTTCGCTTTTCCCGACACGATATCCACATGGCGTTCAATCCCCTTCGTGGTAATTACGTGCTCCGGCAGCTCATTGACATACATAATGCCGCCCACATCATCAAGGCGCCCCATGCGGCGCAGCTCTTCCGTGACCGTCAGGATATCTGCGCTTTTCCCTGCGCGGGACAAATTCAGAACCGCCTGATAAATGATCGCATCCTGCTCACGGTAGAAATCCTCGGGATGCAGCATGTTTTCCGCCACTTCAATGGCATCTTTGTCCAGAAGCATCGCGCCGAGAACTGCCATTTCCGCTTCTATATTCTGTGGAGGCATCCGTCCCAATATGAGCGTTTCGGTATCATTTTTCTGTTTGCCCCGGTTTTTGCCTCCGCGTTCTGTTGCAGCCATAATCTTCTCCTGTTATTTCACAAGTATTTTATCCAATACATCATCAATTGTCCGTACTGCCGCCACTTCCATGCCGAAATGAGTTTCCCCGATATCTTCCTTATTTTCCGCCGGAATAATAAGTCCTTTCATCCCCGCCTGATGAGCGCCAAACGCCTTTTCATAAACGCCGCCTACCGGTTTGATTTCTCCGGACAAAGAAATTTCCCCCGTTACAGCCCAATCCTGGCGAAGCGGTTTTTGTTCCACCGCGGAAATAATGGCTGCCGTGACAGCGCACCCTGCCGAAGGACCGTCAACATTCCCTCCGCCGATCACATTCACATGGAGATCGTAATCGCCCAGATTTTTATCGGTAAGCCTGCGTACCACCGATGCCGCCGTTGCCACGGAATCTTTTGCCATAGATCCTGCTGTATTATTAAAATGGAGCGTCCCCTTCCCCGCTTCTTTGGCAGGATATGCCGCCGCTTCAATCTCAATAGTGCTTCCTGAAAATCCCGAAACGCCCAGTCCGAAAACATGCCCCACTTCCGGCACGTCCGATGCCATTTTATGATGCGATACGGTAAGGCGGCTTCCCCTTGCCGTGCGGCGCATGATTTCTCGGGAAATAAAATTTTTCCCCGCCCCGCCCGCTTCATATACTACCAGACTGTACGCATCGGCAAGAAGATTTACCGCTTTTCTGCCTTCCATGGTGTATTCACTGATCATTTCCGCCACACCGTCTTCCAAAGACACTTTCAATTTCTCCGCCGCATTTTTTACGATGGTTTCTACATCTTCCGGCCGAAGCGGTTCAAAGAATACTTCCGCGCACCGCGAACGGATAGCGGGATTGATTTCCTGCGGCTCCCGTGTAGTCGCACCAATGAGAATGAAATCAGCAGGTGCGCCGTCGCGGAATAATTTTTTGATATACGCCGGCACATAGGGATTTTCTTCATCATAGTATGCCGATTCGAAAGGCACCCTTTTATCTTCCAGCACCTTAAGAAGCTTATTCAGAAGGATAGGATCCAATTCCCCTATTTCATCAATAAACAGAATGCCCCCGTGGGCATCCGTCACAAGCCCCGGCTTCGGTTCGGGAATACCGTCATCTGCCAATTCCCTCTGCGCGCCTTGGTAAATAGGATCATGGACGGAACCAATAAGAGGATTCGTAATATCACGGCTGTCCCAGCGGAGCGTCGTACCGTCGCATTCCACAAAAGGCGCATTCTCTCCGAATGCTGACCAGGCCGTTTTCTTTGCTTCCTCAAGGACAAGACGGGCGGCCGTCGTCTTCCCCACACCGGGCGGTCCGTAAAGAATTAAATGCTGGGGATAGGGAGAAGCGATTTTGGATGCCAATGCTTTCACTGCGTCATTTTGCCCGACAATTTCCGACAGGGTGCCCGGCTTTACCACATTCATGACCGTTTTCGTCAAACTGATTTTATCCAAAGCTTCCAGCTTTTCCATTTTATGCCGGCTCTGTGCTGTTTCCACATCGTCTTCGTCTTCTTCCAAAAGTTCGCGCTTCACTTCATCCACATATTCTTTATGCTTTTCTTCCAGGCGTTCAGAAATCTTCCTCTCCAGACGCTCCTCCACCGCCCGGCGTGCCAGGAGTTCCGCCAAACGATCTTCCAGCCGGTCAAGAATAGCAGGAATTTCTCCCTCCTGCGGTTCTTCGGTATACTCCCTGCTCTCAAAAACCAGCCGCTCAATCCCCAAAAGGCGTTTCTTCAGATTTTCATGATGAATATATTTCAATGCGCCATAGCGGCTTGCGCGGACAATCAGTTCTTCCGGACCAACAGCGCCGGCATAGATTTCATAAATCACATCCAGACGCCTTTTCAGTTCCGGTTTATCCGCTGCGCCGCCGCTGATAATGCGTTTCTTCAAACGATCCATTAAATCCTTTATATCTTCCATCTAAGATCCTTATTCACAACCATTCCATTGAAAAGATAATGACATATTTATATTTTACAACATAGAACGGCAAATGATAAGGACAACGGAAAATGTCTTGCTGTCTCCCACCATTCAGAATAAGTGCAAAAATACTTTGCAGAAATAACAGGAAACGGCCATATGACAAAGAACAGGCAATTCTGCTTTTATCAGCAAACAAAAACTGTCAGCTTACGGACGACAGAATCCTGCTGACAGAAAAAACTTTTATTCTAATCTTTCGCGTCATCACTATAGCAGATTCTTTACTCACGTCCCGGATGACGCCTTGCCGTCCCCAATCATTCTGAACGGAATCGAGAATGCTTTGAAGGAAACCAGGAAACAGAACAATGAAACGGAGTGAAGAATCTATTACTCGAATGACATCTTACCGCTTTCCTCACCACGATAATAGACCCTTCGCTGCCGCTCTGGATGACGTCTTACTGCTTTCCGCAACACATTAGCAGATCATTCGCTGCCGCTTCGTATAACGTCTTACCGCCCCTCTCACCACGGCAACAGATCCTTTAATCACGCCCTGGATGACGATTTCCCGTCCGCCGTCATTCTGAACGGATGCAAGAATGCCTTGTGGGAAAACCTGGAAACGGAACGATGAAACGGAGCGAAGAATCTATTACTCGGATGACGTTTAGCGGCCAACAGCTCATCTTCCAGTCCCCGCTTCCCGAATTCTGTCTCACCTCCGATTGCTTACAGCAAGCGACTGCCAACCGATAGGTAATGGCTTCTGTCCTCCTGCCTATCTTTTCCTTATCGACCGGACACGCTTCAACACCCCCGCAACGAACCAGGCCGTAGCCGCCGTGAACGCCATGCCCGGCAGAGCCGCCGCCACCATGGCATAAAATCCTTTTCCCAGAAGAAGCGTCATTGCTCCCCTTGCCGCGGTTGTCCCTATCGGTCCGGAAATGATATAAAACAATCGGGACGAACCGAGCAGGAGCCATACCGCACCTACAGCCAGCCGGAATGACATGGAGATCGTCACATTCAAAATCGTGTGCGTTCCCAGCGCCAGACTCAATAGAGACGCCAACACCCCTGCAATGATGTATTTCTTAAAACCAAAGACGCCGCAAATGGCAACGGCGATAGGCGCCGATAATTGAAACTCCGTCCCCGGTACTAATCCGGGGATCTTAAAAGAACCGCTCACTCCGATAAGCGCCGCCAAAAGCGCTGTTTCGCAAACATCGACAATGACTTCCCTGCTGCCTGCCGCTTCCGGCTTGTACGCTCCTGTTTCCAATTCTCCGTTCATTTTGACCTCCAATGTCTGATTAAAATAGCTGCTGCTTTTTTCATTTCTTCTTTTGTATGCATCGCCGTTACCGTCAATCGGATGCGGCTTGTTCCCACGGGTACGGATGGCGGACGGATGGCGGACAGCAGGATTCCTTCTTTCCTGCATGCTTCCGCCGTTGCGAGCGCCTCTTTTTCATCTCCCACCGCCACCGGAATGATGGGCGTATCCCCTGCAGCAATGCCCACTCCTGTTTCTGTCAGGAGATTTCGCATATAAGCCGTGTTCTCACGAAGACGGCCCAGATATTTCTCCGGGGCCGCTTTTAACAAGCGAAGAGCCGCTAAGGCCGCCGCTCCCGTGACCGCGGAAATGGCTGTGGAGAAAATAAAAGGCCGCGATGTATTCCGCAGATAGTCGCAAATTTCCCGGCTTGCCGCGATGTATCCCCCTTCCGCACCGAAAGCTTTCGACAAGGTCCCCACCTGCACGTCGATCCCTGCCATACGGAAGTACTCCGCCGTTCCCCGGCCGGTTCTGCCAATGACACCCGATGCATGGGCGTCATCCACGATGAGACAGGCCCTGTAGTCCTTCTTCAGTGCCGCCAGAGCGGGCAGCGGACAAATATCCCCATCCATGCTGAATACGCCGTCCGTCACAATGAAGCGCTGCCCTTCGCAGGGAACGGTCTGCAGCAGTCTTTCCAGATCCGCCATATCGCTGTGCCTGTAGACTGTCGTTTCGGCTTTTGATATACGGCATCCGTCGACAATACTCGCATGATTCAGTTCATCACTGAAAATGACATCTCCCTTTCCGGCAAGCGCATACAGCACTCCCAGATTCGCCATGTATCCTGTATTGAAGATGACTGCGTCTTCGGTATGTTTGAAATCGGCTATTTCCTTTTCCAAATTGGATAACTCAAAAGCCGCCCCCGAGGTAAGACGCGCCCCGCCGCTTCCCGTACCGAAACGAACCGCTTTCGCCGCCGCCTCCTGTACTTCCTTCGCATGGGTCATGCCCAGGTAATCATTGGAATTGAAAACGATATACCGCTTTCCTTCACGATCTACACCGAGAGACGCCGTTTCCATGCGCAGATCCTGCACCTGCCTGAGCCGCCCTTCCTGCCGCAGCGCGGAAAGAGCGGAGAAAATATTTTCCGGCTTCATTTGACCCTCACCAGCACTGTCTGATGCTGCATATACTCCACATACCTGTCCATATCCGTACCGTGCTTTACAAAAAATACGCGGCCGCCGATAGGATCCCCTTTCTCTTTCATCACCGTAATCCGTCCGTAGCCAAACTTCGGCGAACCCACATAGCCTGTCACATAAAAGGGATCATCCGACCAGCAAAGCTCCGCCACCGTCCCCGGCGCCGCCGCCACTTTCGATGCCAGAATGAGCGCTTCCCTCGGATGTTCTCCGCCCAGGCCCTTCGCCCCCATCTGTGCTTCGTATGCGCACGTATCTTCGCAATCCATACAGCTGCACCGCACGCCACGCATACCAAGTCCGTCCAGGCGCTCTCCTGTTTCCGCATCAACGACTGCCGCGCCGCGCATACTGTCTGTCAGCGATTCCAAAATGGCAAATCCTTTCCCCATAGCAGTTTCACTGACTCCGGAACGGAGCAGTTCTTTTTTCGCCGCCGCCCGTCCTTCCTCCTTTGTTGCCGTGTCAATCTGGTATAAAGGCAAAAGCGGGCAGCAGGTGATTCCCTCATGCCTGAGCGCTTCCACCTTGAACTGGATAAAATCCGCCGCGCCGCGGTCATGTTCCCAGGCACGGTGCAGCATGGAAATCATCTCCTGTTCCACGCTGTTCTTTGTTACAATCCTCTCCGCTCCGGAAATATGCTGTCCGCCCACGCCGTGGGCACCGCCAAGACTGGAACGCATTTTCACGCTGTACAATACCTTTTCTTCTCCCATAATACTTCCCCCTTTATTTTCCGCCCGTTTCCGGGCAGCCAACATCTTTTCTAAGTGTAGTAACCGTTTTTATTTTTGTCAATTATAATTTTTAATAAAGTTTACAATAGGAGCAAGAAATTTTTTCAAAATAAAAATCTCCTCCCCCGGTTAAGGGAAGAAGATTATTTTTTAACTGCCGCTTTTATTTTCTGCTGCTAAAGAATCCCCCGCAGGAACAAGAAATTTTTATTCCGCAACTACGGAAATATGTACTTCGCTGGTGACCTGCTGGTGTACCCAGACTTCCACATCATATTCTCCTGTGGTCCTGATCGGATTTTTCAGCCTGATATTTTTCTTATCCAGTTCAAACCCATACTGCTCTTTAACGGCATCACAAATATCTTTTGCCGTGACACTGCCGAAAACCCGTCCGTCCTCACCGGACTGCACTTTGATGACCGCTTTTACTTTCTTCAGCTGGGATGCCATGATGACCGCTTCGTCCGCAGCCACTTTGGATTTAAATTCTTTAGATTCACGGCGCTGTTCTGCCGTATTCAGATTGGCTTTCGTTCCTTCCGCGCCAAGTCCGCGGCGAATGAGGACATTACGGCCATAGCTGTCCGCTACTTCGACAACATCGCCTCTTTTCCCCAATTTCTTTACATCCTGAAGCAATACTACTTTCATTCTTTTTCCTCCTCCGTTTGTTTACGAACATTGGCAACAACCGCCTTTGTTATATCTTCTATATTGCCGTCAGTGCCGAACTGCGCTCCCGCCACTGTCTGATGGCCGCCGCCGCCAAGCTGTTCCATGACAATCTGCACATTAACAGACCCGTCGGAGCGCGCGGAAAGGCAGAGTCCGTTCTCCGTATAGTAGAAAAGGAAGCTGCACCGTATCTTCTGCACGGTGACAAGGAAATCCGCCACCTGTCCTGCGATAATCTGGGAATCCGCCGTGCCCTCCGGACATACGGCAAAGGCCATGTATTCATCCACCTGTTTCATATCGGCCAAAATCATGGATTTAATCTTGATGGACGCCAGGTCCATCGAAAAGAGCCTTTTAACCAAAGCGGTGTCTGCGCCGCACCGCCTGAGATAACTTGCCGCGTCGAACGTACGGACACTTGTCTGGACGGTAAAGCTCTTCGTGTCCACCACCATCCCCGCATAAAGGCAGGATGCTTCCAGTGCATTCATTTCTTCTTCGCTGCCATAGTACTGGATCAGTTCCGTCACCAGTTCCGAAGCGGAAGATGCCGACGGTTCCATGTACGTCAGAAGCGGACTGTCGATAATGCTTGCCGCACGGCGGTGATGATCGATAACGACTTTCTTCTGCACTTTCCTCAGCAGTTCCGGCGCCGCCACCAGTTCGGGGATATGCGTGTCCACGACAATAGCCACCGTCTTATCCGTCACGAGGCTTTTCGCCTTGCCCTCATCAATAAGAAGCCCTTCCGCCAAGCCGCTGGATTGTATAGCCTGGATCATTTTCCTGGACGTATCATCCTGTTTGGAAATGACGATGTGCGCTTCCACCTTGGACACTCTCGCCAGGTGGGAAACACCTACCGCGGCCCCAAGCGCGTCAAAATCTTCATGGGCGTGCCCCATAATGAGAACCATATCCGCTTCGTTAATGATCTCACGGAGCGCCTGCGCCACCACACGGACGCGGACACGGGTACTGCTCACCGAAGCAGGCGCTTTGCCGCCAAAGGCTTTTACATCTTCCCCGAGACGGACGATGGCCTGATCCCCGCCGCGGCCAAGAGCCAGATCAAGCGCCACCTGGGCTTCTTCATACTGGCGGTTAAAAGATTCGTCACTTTTTACGATGCCGATGGACAAGGTCACGGGAATACGGTTCACCGTATGGATTTCCCGCACCCGGTCAAGTATTTCAAAATTAGAATCCATCATATCCTGCAGGGCCTTTGACGAAATACAGGCCACAAAATCAGACGCATTGTACTGCTTGATAAATCCATCATGGCTGTTGAACGTAGCAAGCACTTTCTCCGTCACATCAGAGAGCAGGGCGGACCGCTCCACATCACTCATCTCCGCCGTCACTTCCTGTATATTGTCTATGCGGATCAGACAAAAGACAGGGCGTGCCTCTTCCGACTCTTTCAAAGATTTCTCCACATCGCTCCTGTCCATGAAGTAAAGCACCATGAAAGATGCTCCGTCCGGCTCATCAGAAGGAACCCATTTATGGAATACACGGAAAAACGTTCCTCCCGCATGGCAGTCAAACCACCCCGCCTTCCCCCAGAGCTTGGCTACTTTCTGTCCCTGGATAATATCCCGGAGAGGCGTTCCCTCTTCCGTACCGGCAATCCATGAACGAAATACGCCGTTTGCCCAGACGAGCTTTTTCTTCTCGTCCACAACGGCAATTCCCAGCGGAAGATTCCGCACCGCATAGACCGTACCAACCGAAACACCTGATGATAAATCATCAAGATACCGCATGAGAAGCCGCTCCTGCATAAGGTCGGAGCGTTTCACCCAGACGACAGCCGCCGCGGTCACGATAAACATTAAAAGCCCGAGGAGCCAGTTCTGTGTGGCAAGCACCAGGACCGCCGCCAAAAGGAGGCTTATCATGACTTTTGAAGTTTTCTTATATACCCAAATATTGCTGAGCATAGTGCTCCTTTCATTTTTTCATCCAACGCAACCCGGTTCCGGAAACCGATGCTTTATATGTAATCGTACCCTATGGCAGTTCTTATTGCAAACAGGCTGCTATTCGTAATTTCTCTTCTTCCTGTATTGAAGCACCATATCGGACAACCCCAGGAGAACGACGATCATCTGCACCATTCCGATGATAACGGAAAGAATTGCGATGATCCAGCGGAGCGGCCTCACAAAGGGATATTTACGGGGCATCCACCAAAGCGCCGCCAGCCCCTGAAGCCAGAAAACGAGAACACAGGCAAGTCCCAAATTGTACTGGATCATTTCGAGCGTTGCATTTCCATTCGTGATGTACTGCATGGCAAATGCCAGAACATAAAGTCCCAGAAAGAAACGGGGCAGTTCCCATCGTTCCAAAGAAGGCATTCCGGGGATATCCTTTATGCCGAGACGGGTAAAAATCTTTTTCCCCAGCGTCATAGACGCCCAGGTATAGAAAAATGCGGCGCCCAACGTAGCGGCAGGGATGGATTTTCTTATAGAATCCATCATCTGCTTTACATTCTCCTGCGCCTGCGTGAGCAGTTCGCCGGAATAAAGTTGCGCCATCTGCCCCATCATCTGCTGCTCCATGCTATCCATCGCTTCACCGCCAAAAATCATGGGCGGCACATTCAAAATATACATCGCCGCAAATGCCTGCCCGATCAAAGCGGCAAGCACTACGACCGCTCCCGCGGCAAGCGTCACTGTCGCAGAAACCTTATTTCTGTAACAAATCCCCAGTATCACGCCAAGCACGCCGAAGATGGCGCAAAGGAAAGCGGCGGAAATGAATCCGAAAAAGACGGAATCCAAAATCATGATGCCTGCCGTGACAATAATCGACCACGAAGTCCCCTCCTTCATTCCCAGGTACGCGATAGGAAGAGGGATCAGCAAAAACACCACCAGGGAAATCAGGGGCATGTAAAATCCGATGACGGAAAGCACCACCGCCAGGGCGGTACACATTCCCGCCAAAACGACGGCGTTTGTTTCTCCTGCTCTGTATTCGTCCATAACTACTCCTGTCCTGTCAAATATGTTCAGTATTATTCTATATTTTACCATACAGAAACAATAAACGCGGCCAATAAAAAACTGCGACCCCATAAAAGAAATCACAGTTCATTATGTCCGCGCGAGGCTTATCTGACTTCCTGGATAATAGGAAGAATCATCGGCCTGCGCTTCGTCTTTTCAAAGAAATACCTGCCCAGGGCATCGCGGATCTGCGTCTTGATAGCGTTCCATTCCGTCACATTCCCCGTGTTGCACCGTTCCAGCACATTTTCGATACGGCTTCTTGCGCCGGACATAAGCTCCTCGCTGTCACGGACATAAACGAATCCCCGTGATACGATATCGGGACCTGCCGCGACCTGGTTGCTCCCCTTTTCAAGAGCGATAACCACGATGAACACACCGTCCTGCGCCAGCTGCTGGCGGTCGCGGATAACGATATTTCCCACATCGCCTACCCCGAGGCCGTCTACAAAGACAGCGCCGGACTGCACCTTGCCATTGATCTTCCCGCTGCGGTTCGTAAATTCGAAAACGGTCCCGTTGTCGCCGATAAGAATATTCTGCTTCGGCACGCCCAAACTTTCCGCCAATTCCGCATGAGAGCGGAGCATTCTGTATTCTCCGTGAACCGGCACAAAAAACTTCGGACGGACAAGAGAGAGCATCGTTTTCAAATCCTCCTGGGAACCGTGGCCCGACACATGGACGCGGCTCGTCCGGGACGTAATTACCTTTGCTCCCAGACGCATAAGATTATCAATCGTCCTGCCGACGCTCGTTTCATTTCCCGGAATCGGCGATGCGGAAATAATGACCGTATCTCCGGCATGGATCTGCACCTGCCGGTGGCTTCCGTCCGCCATACGGGACAGTCCTGCCATAGGTTCGCCCTGGCTCCCCGTCGTGAGGATGCAGATTCTGTCATCGCGATAATGATTGAGCTCCTCCGGTTCAATAAATGTGCCTTCCGGAGCCTTAAGGTAACCCATTTCAAGCGCGATACCCACCACATTGACCATGGAACGGCCGAAGACACAAACTTTTCTTTTATTTTCAACAGCCGCATCAATCGCCATCTGTACGCGGGACACATTGGACGCGAATGTGGCAAGAATGATACGTCCCCTGACTTCGTGGAAAGCATCTCTAAGCGACTTGGAAACCACTGCTTCCGACAAAGTATATCCCGGATTCTGGGCATTCGTGGAATCGGCGCAGAGGACAAGCACACCGTTGCGGCCAAGCTCGGCGAGCTTATGCATATCCGTCTGTTCTCCGTCCACAGGGGAATGATCAAATTTAAAATCACCTGTATGCACCACAGTTCCTACCGGCGTACGGACATAAACACCGCAGGAATCCGGAATGGAATGACATACATGGAAGAAACCGAACCTGAAAGAACCGCGTCTGAATTCATCGCCTGTCTTTACTACATTCAAATTGTACTTTCCGATTTTCTGTTCCTTCAGCTTGCCTTCAATCAGGCCGCAGGTCAGCCGCGTCGCATAGACCGGAGCGGAAACATCACGCAGTAAATAAGCCAGCGAACCGATATGGTCTTCGTGTCCGTGAGTAATGAGAATGGCCTTGATCTTGTCCCTGTTTTCAATCAGGTAACTGAAGTCGGGGATAACGATATCCACCCCCGGCATTGTTTCATCAGGAAAAGCCATTCCTGCATCTATTACGATAATTTCGTCGCCGTAACGGAATACAGTCATGTTCTTCCCGACTTCCCCCAGGCCTCCCAGGGGAATGATCTGTAATCTGGATTTTGCCAAGATTAACCTCCTATTCAATTGTAGCCGTACATTTCATTTATTACAAAAATATAAAAATTGCCGTACCATAGTCGCTTTTGTTATTATACCATGGGACGGAAAGGATTTGTTCCCTTATTAAAGAAATAATATATTTTTTCATTTTTATGTGCACCCATAGTATAATGAATGAAATATGAAATCCCGCACAGGAGGCGCCATGGCAAAAGTAATTAATTTCAATCCCGGCAAAAACGTAAAAGCCGGCATCTTCGAAAAATACATGAAGGACAATGACCTGAATTTCTTCCAGCGCAGAGATACCCATGATGAAAAGGATTCCGTAGCTTTCATCACCGCCATTCCGGCGGGCAGCCACCGCCTTGTAGCTGCCGTCATCACGGACAACAGCATGTATACCCTGCTCCGCATCCATCTGGGCGTCGCGCCTGCAGGCCCAGCCCGTAAAACTTTCATCCGTTTCCTAGAGCAGCTGAACGCCGCCCATTCCAT
Source organism: Dialister invisus DSM 15470 (assembly GCF_000160055.1). NCBI lineage: Bacteria > Bacillati > Bacillota > Negativicutes > Veillonellales > Veillonellaceae > Dialister > Dialister invisus. Next base: position 1,612,734 of record NZ_GG698602.1, on the reverse strand, counting down.
TTTCAAGTACAGCATTGCCGAAGACGACAACACATTTCTGGATATCTGCGTCACCACAAGGCCGGAAAGTTTCGATCCGGAAGTAATCCGCACCTCTCTCAACCTCATCATCTTCCATTTGAAAGACAATTATGAAGACATCGCACGGCGCCTCTCCAAACCCGGCGACGCTTCTGACGGCTTCGAACTGTAACATCAAAAACAGTATGATCCGTCCTATCGTAAAAGATATTCTATTTCTCCTTAAAACAGCATTATAAACTTGAGCTGAATAACGAGGAACATCAGACGTCATAGCGAAGGATCTCCTGCCGTTGTGAGGAGAACGGTAAGATGTCATCAGGGGAATAGATTCTTCACTCATTGTCATTGTTTCATTTACCGCCCTTCTTACAAGGTATTCTTGTCCCCATTCAGAATGATGAGGGACGGCAAGGCGTCATCCTGAACGAATGTGAAGGATCTATACCCGTGGTGAGGAATACAGTAAGGTGTCATCTGCAGCATCAGTGAATGATCTGCCATGATGAAGAGGAAAAATACAGAAGACACACTTTTCAAACTTCACCGCAAAAATCACCAGCATGAGCCGGATAATCTCGATTTAACTAAAAAAGCTTTATCCCCATAAACAGCAGGATAAAGCTTTTTGTTTCCTTGTCATAAATTAAGGTTTATGAACATGTTGCTCACCATCCGGCAAAAACACACTATCCAAACTCGCAGCAAAAAAACTCCGGCAATACACGCTGCTGAAAACGTAATTGCCGGAGTTTTGCTTTATCCGGATTTATTAAGTTGAAACCTGCGGCGTTTTCTCTTTCCAATGGCGCGGAAGGTATACAATATTCATCCGGCCCGTAGATTCTTCTATATCTACACGGCTGTCCACGCCATACAGCTTTTTGATAAATTCTGCCGTCAGAAGTTCCCTGGGAGTACCGATACCTGCTACTTTTCCCCCGCTGATGGCAATGAGGCGGTCACAGTACATGGCGGCGATGTTCAGATCGTGAACGGCGGCTATGACTGTCACACCCAAACCTTTCACGATATCCATGATTTCAAGCTGGTACTTGATATCCAGATGGTTTGTCGGTTCATCAAGGACAAGGCATTCCGTCTGCTGCGTGAGCGCTCTGGCAAGTATGACGCGCTGCTGTTCTCCGCCGGAAAGAGTGGAAAAGTTTCTTTCGCCAAATTCTTCCAGTCCTACGACACGCAAGGCGTCCCGCGCAATTTTATAGTCTTCCGCATTGTCCCGCTCCATCATTTTCTTATGGGGTGAGCATCCCATGAGGACCACGTCCAAGACGGAGAAATCAAAATTGTAAAAATTGTGCTGCGCCACGACGGCCAGTTTCAGCGCCGATTCACGATAGGAAAATTCATCTAATTTTTTTCCATTGAAATAAATTTTTCCCGTTGTCGGTTTCTGTACGCGGTAGACGCATTTCAGGAAGGTGCTCTTCCCGCTGCCGTTCGGACCGATAATACCTAAAAATTCCTTTGGCCGCAATTCCAGGTCAATCCCCTGGAGTATCTGTCTGCCGCCGGCAAAAAACCGGACTGCTTCCGCAAGTATTTCCATCAGTCATTCCCTCCGAATCCATAGGTTCGTTTAATCATGAGATAAATAAAGCACGGCGCGCCGATCATGGAAATCAGGATGCCGATGGGCAGTTCCGTATGGGGGATGATGATACGGCAGAGGCCGTCGCATATGACAAGAAATATAGCCCCTACAAGGGCGCTGGCAGGAATGAGTTTCTTGTGGTCAGGTCCCAGGAACATACGCATGACGTGGGGAATAATAAGTCCGACGAAACCGATCATCCCCGCCGCGTAAACGGCGAATCCCACAATGAGGGAGCTGATGAGAAGATACCACTGACGGTAAAGGTGGAGATCCGTCCCCATCGTGATTGCCGTTTCATCGCCGAGGAGCATAAGGTTCAGCACACGGCTCTGTGTCCAGAAAAAAAGGACAGACACGATGATTACGGGCGCGATGACGGCAAGTTCGTTCCATTTCGCCCCTGCCAGACTTCCCATCAGCCAGTAAGCAATGCTCTGCATGCCCTCCTTATTATTGGCAAAGTACACGATGAAGCTGGAAAAAGCGCTGCATACCGCCGAGAGTGCCATGCCTGCCAGAAGGAGTTTCATGGAATTTGACCGCCCCCCAAGGTTGGATATGAAGAGGACTGCCAGCGACAGAACAAAAGCGCCGATAAATGCACTGATTCCCACGAAGTTCGGTCCCAGAGACGCCCCGATCCCCAAAAGGATGGCAGAGGTGGCTCCAAGGGACGCGCCGGAGGATATGCCTAAAATGTAGGGGTCCGCCAGAGGGTTTTTTACGATAGCCTGCATAATGACGCCGCAGACAGCGAGTCCGCAGCCAATAAGCGCTGCAAGGACAAGGCGGGGCAGACGGAGAAGCCATACAATATCATGAACCGGCCCACGGCCCACAGCCTCAATGGGCAGATCCCCCATAAGCTGCTCCAAAACAGAATTGTAGATCTGATCAAGCGGCAGTTTAACCGTGCCGATGCTGAGCCCCCAAAAGAGCGCTGCCGCGAGGAGGAAAGCAAGCGCAATAAGAATCATGGTAAACCCCAGTGTTTTTAAAAATTTCATTTATTGCTCCTTATATAAATCGGGATACAAACCTTTTCCTATATATCGTATGCCGTCAAGAGTCCTTATCCCCGATGAGTAGACAGAATACAGGGGCAGCGGATAAACCCGTTTCTCACGAATACAGCATACATCCCGGAGCGCTTGTTCATGATAGAGCATATCCAGTTTCTGCTTTGGATGATCATAATCCCCTTCGATAAGGATGACGAATATGGCATCCGGATCCATTTCTATGATTTGTTCCTTGCTGATTTGCTGCTGTCCGGATGCAAGCAGTTCGCCGTTCATTCTTCTGAGGATATCGCCTGCAAGGGTTTCCTCCCCGTAGACACTGATATCCGATCCCATAAATTCGATAATAAGTCCGCGGGGATGTTTTCCTGTAAGAGTTGCCTGCCCGGCGGTGTGGGAGATTTCATCTTTCATTTCTTTGACAAGGCTTTCCGCTTTTTCTTCCCTGTCAAATATTTTCCCCAGATTTAAAATATCGGCATACTCATTTTCAATGGTGCGGTTCCTGTTTGCCGGATCGGAGTTTTGGGAAATATAGGTATGCACGCCGCGTTCATTCCAAAATTCCGTACTGCGGAGAACCTTGTCGGTAAAGGTGGAACTCCAGCCTGCAATGAAGTCAGGCCTCATCATCATGATTGTTTCCGGATCAAGGTTTTCCAGGCTTTTATAAGGAATCGCTTCATAACCTGCCTGATACTCCTCACGGATATACTTCCTGTCAGGGACGCCCATTCCTGCAATGATACGATCCCCTACCCCAAGAGCCAGCAGTGTTTCTATGGAGTTCTGCCAGACCGCCGCCACTCTCTTTGGCGGAGAATAGAACACCTGCCGCTCCTTCTCCCCATGAGAGTTCAGTATCTCCACAGCAAGAGGATATTTTTCCCTGTTCCATTCTATTTTCGCTTCTCCGTCGATACGGGGCATTGTTTTCCCATTTTCTTTCACAACCGGCGCGCAGCCTGAAAGAAAAATCAAACCCGCCGCTATAACCGGCAGCCATTTCACCATTATTCTCTCCAATATTATTTAAACTGTTTATATTTCAATCTTAATCAAAAACATTTTATCCTCGCTAATTATATCATAATATAAGCCGTGATATATTATATTCATTCTCCAATAAATAAAACGGTACGCAAAAAAAGAATCCCACTCTGTTTCCAAAGCGAGATTCTTTTCATATTTATGCTATGCGCTGATTAAGCAGATTATTTTGTAATCTTGGCAACAACGCCTGCGCCCACGGTTCTGCCGCCTTCACGGATTGCGAAACGCTGCCCTTCTTCCATCGCTATCGGGGTAATGAGTTTTACGCTCATTTCAATGTTGTCCCCAGGCATGCACATCTCTACTCCTTCCGGCAGGTTGATGTCGCCTGTTACGTCTGTCGTTCTGAAGAAGAACTGCGGACGGTATCCATTGAAGAACGGCGTATGGCGGCCGCCTTCGTCTTTGGTCAGGACGTATACCTGCGCCGTGAATTCTGTATGCGGGTGTACGGTTCCCGGTTTTGCCAGTACTTGTCCTCTTTCAATGTCCGTACGGTCGATCCCGCGGAGCAGGGCTCCGATGTTGTCCCCTGCCATGGCCTGGTCAAGGGTCTTCCTGAACATTTCTACGCCGGTGATTACGGTCTGGGTCGGTTCGTCCTGCAGTCCTACGATTTCTGCAGCGTCCCCTACTTTGACGGTGCCGCGTTCTACTCTGCCTGTCGCTACGGTGCCGCGTCCGGTGATGGTGAATACGTCTTCTACAGGCATCAGGAACGGTTTGTCGGTGTCACGCTGCGGTGTTGGTACGTATTCGTCTACGGCTTTCATCAGGTCACGGATTTTCTGTTCGTCTTCCGCGTTCCCGTTCAGCGCTCCCAGTGCGGATCCTACGATGATCGGCACTTCATCGCCGGGGAAGTCATAGGAGGACAGCAGGTCGCGGATTTCCATTTCTACGAGGTCGATCAGTTCCGGATCGTCTACCTGGTCTGCTTTGTTCAGGAATACGACGATGGCCGGTACGCCTACCTGCTTGGCAAGGAGGATGTGTTCACGGGTCTGGGGCATCGGGCCGTCTGCCGCGGATACGACCAGGATCGCGCCGTCCATCTGTGCCGCGCCGGTGATCATGTTCTTTACATAGTCGGCGTGCCCGGGGCAGTCTACGTGTGCGTAATGGCGGGTTGCGGTTTCATATTCTACAGTAGATGTATTGATGGTGATACCGCGCGCTCTTTCTTCCGGCGCTTTATCGATGGACGCGTAGTCCAGGAAGTTTGCATTGCCTTCTTCAGACAGTACTTTGGTGATGGCCGCGGTCAGGGTGGTTTTACCGTGATCGACGTGTCCAATGGTACCGATGTTTACATGCGGTTTGGTTCTTTCATAATGTGCTTTTGCCATTTTTAAATTCTCCTTTTAAATTATTTCTTACCCAGACGTTCTTCAGTAATCTGCTGAGAAATTGCCTTCGGAACTTCTTCATAGTGATCAAATGTCATTGTGAAGGTGCCGCGCCCCTGTGTAGCGCTGCGGAGTCCGGTCGCATAACCGAACATTTCGGAAAGCGGAACGAACCCTTTGATTCTGGATTCACCGTTTTCAGATTCCATGCCTTCGATACGTCCGCGGCGGGAATTGAGGCCGCCGATAACGTCTCCCATGTATTCTTCGGGAACATCTACTTCTACGCTCATGTACGGTTCGAGAAGAACGGCATCCGCCTTCTTCGCGCCTTCCTTGAACGCCATGGAGCCTGCCACCTTAAATGCCATTTCAGAGGAGTCGACATCATGGTAGGAACCGTCATAAACGGTAACTTTGATATCGACCATCGGATAGCCTGCAACGACACCGTCTTCCATAGCCGCTTCTACGCCGGCCTGGATCGGGTTGATAAACTCTTTCGGAATGACACCGCCGACGACTTCATTGGCAAATTCAAATCCTTTGCCCGCTTCCATCGGTTCAAGGCGGAGCCAGCAGTGGCCGTACTGGCCGTGTCCGCCGGTCTGGCGGATAAACTTGCCTTCCGCTTCCACCGTTTTACGGATGGTTTCACGGTAAGCGACCTGCGGTTTGCCTACAGTACATTCTACTTTGAATTCACGTCTCATGCGGTCAACGATGATGTCCAGATGAAGTTCACCCATACCGGAAATAATGGTCTGGTTGGTTTCCGGATCCGTATGCACTTTGAATGTCGGATCTTCTTCCGCCAGACGTTGAAGGGCGGTGCCCATCTTTTCCTGGTCAGCTTTTGTCTTCGGTTCAACGGCAACAGAAATAACCGGTTCCGGAAATTCCATTTTTTCCAGAATAATCGGATGGTTTTCATCGCAGAGGGAATCCCCTGTGGTAACATCCTTAAACCCTACCGCAGCGGCGATATCACCGGAGTAGGCACATTCGATTTCCTTGCGGTTGTTCGCATGCATCTGGAGGATACGGCCTACACGTTCCTTCTTTCCTTTTGTGGAATTCAGGATGTAAGTTCCCTGCTTCATGATCCCGGAGTATACACGGAAGAATGCCAGTTTGCCGACAAACGGGTCAGCCATGATTTTGAATGCGAGAGCCGCCATCGGTGCCTCGTCACTGGATTCACGGGTTATTTCTTCACCGGTCTTCGGGTCTGTCCCTTTAACAGCGGGAACATCGGTCGGTGCCGGCAGGTAATCCAATACCGCATCCAAAAGCATCTGGATGCCTTTGTTCTTGTATGCGGAACCGCAGAATACGGGGAACAGGTCACAGTTAAGAGTCTGCCTGCGGATAGAAGCTTTAACTTCTTCAATACTCGGTTCAACGCCTTCAAGGTATTTTTCCATCAGGGCGTCGTCGCCTTCTGCAGCCTTTTCAATGATTTTGTCACGGTATTCTTCCACAAGGTCTTTCATATCTTCCGGAACCTCACGTACTTCGTACTGTGTGCCGTCGTCGGAAAGGTAGACCTCAGCCTTTCTTTCGAGAAGATCGATAATACCTGTGAAAGTATCCTGTTTACCGATCGGCAGCTGCATAGCCAGCGCATTGGCATGAAGACGGTCTTCCATGGTCTTTACCGCATGCAGGAAATCTGCGCCGACCGTATCCATCTTGTTGATGAACGCGATACGCGGTACATGGTAATGGTCAGCCTGTCTCCAAACGGTTTCAGACTGGGTCTGCACACCGTCTTTCGCACTGAATACAGCGACAGATCCGTCAAGTACGCGGAGGGAACGTTCTACTTCTACTGTGAAATCTACGTGCCCGGGGGTATCGATGATATTGACACGATATCCTTTCCAATGGCAGGTCGTAGCAGCGGAAGTGATCGTGATGCCGCGTTCCTGCTCCTGCTCCATCCAGTCCATGGTGGCCGCGCCGTCATGAACTTCGCCGATCTTATGGTTTACGCCGGTATAAAACAGGATACGTTCCGTGGTGGTTGTTTTGCCGGCATCAATATGAGCCATGATGCCGATATTTCTTGTTTTTTCAAGCGGATATTCTCTGCCCACGATATTTGCTCCTTATCAATTACCAGCGATAATGGGCAAAAGCCTTATTGGCTTCAGCCATTTTATGTGTATCTTCTTTCTTCTTTACTGCTGCGCCCGTATTGTTGAAAGCATCCATCAGTTCTCCTGCCAGACGTTCCTCCATGGTACGTTCGCTGCGCAGACGGGAATAGTTGACCATCCAGCGGATACCGAGGGTCAGACGGCGTTCTGCGCGAACTTCAACCGGCACCTGGTAGTTGGCACCGCCGACACGGCGGGCACGTACTTCCAATACCGGCATTACATTATTGAGAGCCTGTTCGAAAATTTCGATCGGTTCTTTGTCTAATTTGCTGCGGCAAATATCAAGGGCTCCATATACGATAGATTCTGCAACGCCCTTTTTGCCGTCAAGCATAACTTTATTGATGAAACGTGTAACTGTCTTATTTCCATACACTGGATCCGGCAGTACGTCACGCTTCGGAACAGCACCTTTTCTCGGCATTGTTAATTTCCTCCTTATAATCGTTTGTTAATCACATTAAATGGCAGAGATTACTTCTTTGCTTTTTCACGTTTGGCTCCGTACTTGGAACGGGCCTGCTGACGGCCGGATACACCTACTGTATCAAGCGCGCCGCGGATGATGTGATAACGAACACCTGGAAGATCCTTAACACGGCCGCCTCTGATGAGGACGACGCTATGTTCCTGCAGGTTATGGCCTTCGCCCGGAATATAAGCGGAAACTTCGATTCCGTTGGTCAGGCGCACACGGGCTACTTTACGAAGAGCGGAATTCGGCTTCTTCGGTGTAGCTGTGTAAACTCTTGTGCAGACACCGCGTTTCTGCGGGGACTGTTTCAGAGCCGGTGTCTTCGCTTTGGTTGCCAAAACTTCGCGACCTTTGCGAACGAGCTGATTAATTGTCGGCAATGGGGCACCTCCTTTCCATAAAGGGATATTTATAATTGATCTGCCGAGATATTATCTCTTGGAAAACGGATCCGTCCTCTGACAGGATTGCCTTTCTCCGCAGATGTTACCGGGATGCAAGTACGGCGGCGGATGCGGCTTTTACCTTGATACCGCAGGCTCTGCCGATTTCTTTTTTCGTGAAATCATCTGTCACGGAAATTCCCGCTTTCGCGCAGACATTGCGAAGGGGCAGTGAAATACGGTCATCACAGTCCAACGCGATGAAAACATGGCCTGCCTCGCCTCTGTCAATGGCCCGCTCTGTTTCTTTCAGCCCCACTACGAAAGCGGATGCCTTTAATTCATCTAATGTCATGAACTTACCTCTCCTGTTGCTTTCAAATTTCACGCAACATTGGAATTATATCATCACGATTATGCAGTGTCAACAAAATGACGGTGCATTTCTCCTGTATTCATGCCGAACTCTTTTACAACGGTCTCGGGCGTATCATTTATGTGTTTATCCCTTTCTATCCTGAAAAGAGTAATAGAAACCGTCCCTCCCGATTTTTCTCCACGTCTTCCGTATTTAAGTAAATGTAAAAAAATTTTAAAAAACAAAGAAGACCGCATCAAAATTTATTATCGATATTTTTTATATACGCATATAAATTGCTTTGCAAAATATTCGTATTCTTTCCGTATCCGCTGCAAGTTGCAAAGTTTATCTCACTCCAGTAGGATAGAAAGAAAGCATTTCAATGATAAAGAAAGGATTTTATATGGAAAAAGGAAAAAACGTATCCGTCTACTGCGGTTCGCGTTACGGAATCAATCCTGCCCACACAGCCTTTGCCGGAATGGCAGGAGAGCTTTTGGCAAAAAATGGTTATACCATGATTTACGGAGGAGGAAGTGTGGGCCTCATGGGTATCGCTGCAGATGCCGCCCTGGCAGCCGGCGGAAAAGTCGTAGGAATCATCCCCGAAGTATTCATTGCCGCTGAACAGGCGCACCGCCTCATTACGGAACTCATCGAGGTGCCTGATCTGATGGCAAGAAAACGGAAAATGATTGAAGCCGGCGATGCTTTCCTTATCCTTCCCGGAGGATTCGGGACACTGGAAGAATTTGCAGACACCGCTGTCCATTACCATATTTACACGGAAGAAACAAATCGCCCGCCCATTATCATCGCGAATATTGAAGGAATTTATGATCCTCTCCGCGCACTTTTTGAAAACTGGAAATCTGCAGAATTTATCACTGCCAATGAATGGGAAAATATCCATTTCATCAATTCCATCAAAGAGCTTCTTCCTCTTCTTCCCTGAAAAGGAAAATCCTTACGCCTGTCTTGCGGCAGGCATTTTTATTTGTCCGAATTTCGGTGTCCACAGGAATTTCCAAACATTCCCTCTCATTTTGTTTTCATTCTGTACATTTTTCTGTTCCAGAGACTTATTTTTCATTTTATACGCCTGCTTCTTTTTACTATTATTTATATTTTCTCAGACAATACCTTGTAAAAACGGATAATAGCGTTCTATATACCCTTCCGCTCTGTTATAATTAAGTTAACCGGTTTCGCATATGCGAATCTATCATAAGTTATTGTCACGCGTTTCCCGTCTCTGCCATTCCTGCAGGGAGCGCCGGAATTTATAAACATACGGCGGAAATTGTATTATGACCTGTTCCCGCCCATTCCTTTACTTCTTTTCGCAACTTCGGGATTCTTTGGGAGGCTATTTATGAAACCTGTTCTCCATGTAGGTATCGATATCGGCTCCACTACTGTCAAAGTAGCCGCCCTATCTCCATACCTCAAGCTGGTTTTCGGGCGATATGCACGGCATATGTCGGATATCCGGCACGCTACGGAGGCACTGCTTTCCGAACTTCAGCAGACATTCCCCGGATACCGCATCACAGCCTCTGTCTCCGGAAGCGGCGGCATGGGGCTGTCCCAACTGATGGGACTTCCTTTCTGCCAGGAAATTCTGGCGGAAACAAAAGCCATCCGCACATTCCATCCCGAAACGGATATCATCATCGAGCTCGGCGGAGAAGATGAAAAAATCACATATCTCCGCGGCAGTGTAGATCAGCGGATGAACGGCGCCTGTGCCGGCGGCACGGGTGCTTTTATTGACCGCATGGCATCCCTGCTTTCAGTCGATGCGGCAGGTTTGGGCGCACTTGCAAAAAATTTCCGACGGATCTACCCCATCGCCTCCCGCTGCGGCGTCTTTGCTAAAACAGATATCCAGACCCTTTTAAATGAAGGTGCCGCCCGCGAAGATATCGCCGCTTCCGTTTTCCAGTCCGTGGTCAACCAAACGATTTCCAGTCTCGCCTGCGGGCGGCCTATCCGCGGGAAAGTCGCTTTTCTCGGCGGGCCTCTGACTTTCATTTCCGCCCTCCGTGACCGTTTCCAAGAGACCCTGTCCATCGCAGATGAAGATATGATCATCCCTGAACACGGTGAACTATATGTCGCCATCGGCGCCGCTGTTTCTGCCATGCACGACCGTCCGCTGGACCTGGAGCGCTGGCTTTCCGATGTACGAAAGAAAACCGATGTGGATCTGGGATCATCTAAAACCATGGATCCCCTTTTTGCTGATGAAGAGGAGTACCGCCGCTTCACGGAGCGCCACGCCCGTTTCCATGCGCCGAGGGGAAATATCGCGGACGCGAAGGGACCCTGCTGGCTCGGCATAGATGCCGGTTCCACAACGATCAAAGCCATTCTTCTTGATGAAGACAACCGCATTCTTTATGAATATTACGCAGGAAACAAGGGCACCCCTCTGGACAGCGCCAAAAAGATTCTTCATGACTTATATGATAAACTTCCCCCCGCTGCTTATATCTGCGGTGCCGGCGTCACCGGCTATGGAGAGGAACTCATCCGTCAAGCTATCCGGGCGGATACAGGAGAAGTAGAAACCATGGCGCACTACCGCGGCGCCCGCCACTTCCTTCCGGATGTCACCACCATTTTGGATATCGGCGGGCAGGATATGAAATGCTGCCGCATCAAGGATGGCGCTGTTGATGAAATTCTGCTGAATGAAGCCTGTTCGTCCGGCTGCGGATCTTTCCTCGATACATTCGCACAATCATTGGGGATGGACATCAGGGAATTTTCAAAACTGGCTCTTACCGCCGGCCACCCTGCCGATCTTGGCTCCCGCTGTACGGTATTCATGAATTCCCGTGTACGGGAAGCACAGAAAAACGGCGTTTCTATCGCCGACATTTCCGCCGGACTTTCCTACTCCGTCATCAAAAACGCGCTGTACAAGGTCATCCGTCTCCGCGATGCTTCCGAATTGGGTAAAAAAATCGTAGTGCAGGGCGGCACTTTTTATAATGACGCCGTTCTCCGCGCGCTGGAAAAACTTCTTGGCTGCACAGTCGTCCGCCCTGAAGTGGCAGGACTCATGGGCGCTTACGGAATTGCTCTCATCACAAGGGACCGCTGCCCTGCCGGCCACGCCACGACCCTTATCGCACCGGATGGCCTTGCCTCCCTTTCTTTTTCAAAAGAGGCGAAACGCTGCCCCGGCTGTGGCAATCACTGCATGGTCACGATCATCCGCTTCCATGATGGCCGGTCATTTGTCACGGGCAACCGCTGCGAAAGAGGCGCCTCCATCATGCTCACCGGAAAGACAGCGCCCCATTCCTCCCTGCCCAATATATACCGCTGGAAATATGACAAAATTTTCAACCGGAAGAGCCTGTCCCCCAAGGAAGCCGCAAGAGGAACCGTGGGTATCCCCAGGACGATGAATATGTACGAGGATTTCCCTTATTGGCATGCTTTTTTCACCGGTCTCGGCTACCGTGTCATCACTTCTTCCGGACAGATCCGCGGCATCCCCACCGAAGCCATGGAAACCATCCCTTCCTACTCCGAATGCTTCCCCGTCAAATTGTCCCATGCCCACATCTATGACCTGGCCGGGAGAAAACCGGATTTCATCTGGTACCCCTGCGTCGACAAAGGCCCCGATGAAGGCGGAGCCAACTCCTTCCACTGCCCCATGGTCACATCCTACCCGGAAACCATCCAGGCCAATATGGATGAAATCTTCACGAAATACGGCACCCGCTTTCTCCATCCCTTCCTGCCGCTCCATCATCCTGCAAAACTGTATAAAATATTGAAACGGATTTTCAGACCCTTCAAAATATCCGGCAGTGAAATTGCCGCCGCCCAGCGTAAAGCAGAAGCCGCGAGAGAAGAATACAAGATGCAGCTGTATCTGGAAACGCAACGTATCCTGCAGGAAATCGAAGAGAAGAAACTTATCGGGATCGTGCTGGCCGGCCGTCCCTACCATGCAGACCCTGCGATCAACCACAGCATCCCTGATCTGATCAACCAGCTGGGAATGGCCGTCCTTTCCGAAGACGGCATTGCCATGATGCAGGGCAGCAAGTTTCCCCCTCTCCGCGTACTGAACCAATGGACCTGGCACAGCCGTCTCTACCGCTCCGCCGACTATGTCACCCGCCATGCCGATCTGGAACTGGTGGAACTCAATTCCTTCGGCTGCGGCCTCGATGCAGTTGTCACCGACCAGGTGCAGGAGATCATGTCTAAAAGAAACCGGCTCTACACCTCCCTGAAAATCGATCAAAGCATGAACCTCGGTGCGGTCCGCATCCGCCTGCGCTCGCTCAAGGCCGCCATCGGAGAACGGATGCAGGAAAAAGGATCTGTGGCGCCCATCCTGTATCCGAAAGCGGAATTTACCCCTGAAATGCGGGGCACATTCACTATTCTGGCGCCGGAAATGTCCCCCATCCACTTTCCGCTTATCCGTGACGCTGTCCGTTCCGCAGGGTATAATGTAGAAGTGCTTCCGCCGGTCAGGGCGGATATCGACACCGGACTCTCTTTTGTAAATAATGACGCCTGCTATCCGGCCATCATCACCATCGGTTCCCTGATGCGCGCCCTGCTTTCCGGAACATATGACCTAAGCAGGACAGCCGTCATACTTTCCCAGACGGGCGGCGCGTGCCGGGCATCCAACTATATCGGCTTTCTCCATAAAGCACTGGATGACGCCGGACTTTCCCGGATCCCCGTCATTTCCCTCAACACCCGGAATCTGGAGCCGCAAAGCGGATTCAGGCTCACCTTTACGCTGATCCGCCGCCTCATCAAAGCCGCTATTTATGGAGACGCCCTCCAGCAATGCCTTTACCGGACACGGCCTTATGAAAAATCCCCGGGCAGCGCGGAAACGCTCTACCGGAAATGGCAGGATATCTGCTGTAAATCACTGATAAAAGGATGCTCCTTCCATCGCTTTGCACAAAACATTTCCCATCTTGTCAAAGACTTTGACCGCCTCCCGTTAAATAAAATGGAACGGCGGCCCCGGATCGGCATCGTGGGAGAAATATACGTCAAATTCAGCCCCATCGCTTCCAATGATATCGTCCGCTCCATCGAAGCCAACGGCGGTGAAGCGGAAACAAGCGGCATGCTGGATTTCTTCCTCTATGGGCTTTTAGACAGCCATTTTCAATGGAAGCACCTGGACGGCACATTCAGCGACAACTTGAAAGATACCTTTGGCCGCTATCTTTTGGAATGGTACCGCCGCCCTCTGGAAAAAGCAGTCAAAATTTCCAAACGTTTCCACGAGATTACCAATATCACGCGGCTGGCCAAACGAGCCGCCCGGTTCCTCTCTCTCGGCAACCGCGCCGGCGAAGGATGGTTCCTCACCGCTGACATGACGGATCTTCTCCATCATGGATGCCGCGGCATCATCTGCCTCCAGCCCTTCGGCTGCCTGCCGAACCACATCACGGGAGAAGGCATGATCCACAAGCTCCATATGGCTTATCCGGAAGCCGTATTCCTTCCGCTGGACTGCGACGCCAGCGCCAGCGAAGCCAATCAGGAAAACCGGCTGAAACTGATGATGAACTCCCTTACAGAAAAAGAGACTCATGAGAAAACTCTTCCCTTTATCAGAAATACAATCAGCGCCAGGAAAGGAAAAGTATTATGACTCAAAAAAAACTCACCGGCAAAGGTGAGCAGATGAAAGAAAAGATGGTCGCCATAACCGCCCGCATCCTCCGTGAAAAAGGATTCAAGGCAGCCACCGTGCGAACCATCGCGAAAGAAGCAAATGTAAATATCGCCGCTGTGCGTTACTACTTCGGTTCTAAAGAAGAACTCATCGGCGCCGCTTTAGAGTATATGATGAGCGCCTTGGAAAATGTCGTTTCCGTTCTTGATGATTCCCGGCTTTCGCCGACAGAGCGGATGAAAAAGTACATCCTCGGATACTTTGCCCTCGCCCGCAGGCATCCCGCTCTTTTCCGTTCCATCTCCAGTCCCTCCAGCACTGACGCGCGGGAAACCTATTTCATTTATCTGAATCTTCTCCACGACCAGAGCTGGGAGAAAGTCATCGAAAATATGGCGGCCATCACAGGATATACGGACCGCCGCGATCTGGAATTGAAATGTATGCAGATTTTCTCTGCTGTGGAATTCCCTATCATTTTGGAAAGCAACAGTAAAAATTCTTTTATTACCCGCTATACCGATGCGGCCACACTGGAACGGTATGTGGACATCCTCCTGGACAATGCATCCCGTCCGCAGGAAAAAAATAACGAATACCTGAAAGAAATCCTGCACGGCGCCAAATAATTTTCCATAAGATCCGGCTGCACTTCGTGCAGCATCTTTTCTATTCCATCGTTTGTTTATAATTGATTTTCGGCGGGGAAAAGAAATTCATATACGAAAGGAGCAGCTGCTATGAAAGCCACCGTCCTCGCGGACAATATCGGAGAAGGTCCGCTGGCAGGTGAATGGGGCCTGTCAATCTATATTGAGTATGAAAATAAAAAGATTTTACTTGATACCGGTGCATCGGCTCTTTTTGTGGAAAACGCGAAAGCCATGGATATCCCGTTGGAAAATATAGACTTCGGCATTCTTTCCCATGCGCACTATGACCACGCCAACGGCATGGAATATTTCTTTAAAAGAAACAGGCATGCCAAATTTTATCTGCAGAAATCATGCGCAGAAAACTGCTACGCCTATGAAGAGGGCCGTTTCAGATACATCGGCATCCCCAAAGATCTTCTTACCGCCTATCAGGACAGACTGATTTATGCAGACGGCGATGCCGCCCTGTGTGACGGCGTATATGCAGTCGCCCATAAGCGGAAAAACCGGGAAAAAATCGGTGAGCGGGAGCAGATGTATCAGAAGAAAAACGGCGGCTTCCTTCCCGATAACTTTGACCATGAGCAAAGTCTTGTCTTTGAGACGGAAAAAGGACTCGTCATCTTCAGTTCCTGTTCCCACGCCGGCGCGGCGGACATCATCCGGGAAGTTTCAGAAACCTTCCCCGGAAAAAAGGTTTTCTCCCTGATCGGCGGCTTCCACCTGTTCAACAAAACTGATGAAGAAATCCTCAGGCTGGCAGAACAAATCAGAGAAACAGGCATAGAATCCGTCTATACAGGCCACTGCACAGGTGACCGCGCTTTCGCCCTCCTGAAAGGAAAACTGGGATCCATGGCGGAACAGCTCAAAGTGGGGCTCTCCATAGAATTTTAAAAAAGAAAAACCGATGTGTACTTATTTCCTTCGTACGCATCGGTTTTTATCTTGCCTTCCTGCGCCACAGCACCGGTGCAGTGAGCCCTGTACTGCCGGGCACATGCGTCCTCTTCACTGCGAACTTTTTCAGCGGCAGCTTCAGACGTGCCATCATTTCTTTTATTGTCACTGCCTCCGTCTTTTCTACTGCTTTCCGCACGATCATTTCGCAGGCGCGTGCATCATCCAGCGCCTGATGGTGATTGAAATCATAGCCAAGACTGCCGGCTACGGTATCCAATTTATGATTCGGCAGTTCTTTCCAAAGCATTCTGGAAACCGCCACCGTATCTCCATACAGGAAATGAATATCCGGCAAATCATATACATCCAGCACTGACGCAAGGACGCCCATATCGAAACGGGCATTGTGGGCGAAAACGATACTTCCTTCCAGCCGCTCTGCCACCTCTTTCCAAAACGCCGGAAAAGCCGGTTCCTTTTCCACGTCATCAGGATAAATTCCATTCACCCGCATACAGATGGGATCGAAATTCATGCGGTACGGTCTGATCAGACGATACCATTCTTCCGTAATTTCATTGCCGTCGCTCACGGAAATACCGAGCGAGCAGGCGCTCCCCGGCCCCCAGTAAGCCGTTTCAAAATCGATAGCAGCGTATTTCATAATTCTTCACGGAATATCTCGAATTTAAATTTCCGTAGTAAATTCCGTCTCCTTTCCTTCCAGCCAGCCCACTTCCACCGCCCTGTCAAAAGCGGATTTCATGCGCCGTGCCAGTTCATTTCTCGCAGCCGCCACTTTTCTGCGGTTCCCTTTCATTCCTGTGATGAGGACAAGAATATTTTCCGTATCTTCCGTAACCGCCCCTGCTTCTTCATCACGGCAGAGCCAGTCGGCCGTGCAGACTTTATCTCCCAAATTGACGGAAAACGTACGGCCTGCTTTCTGTATCTCCAAAGGAGTCTTCCTGTTTCCCATATCATAAGCATGAATTTCTACATGAAATTTCAGCATGCCGCCCCGAATGATATCCATAATCGGATTGACCGGCGGGAGCGCGTCGGAGCCCGCCAGCTCATCAAAGGTCGCTTTCTTCGGCTGCAAAAGGATCTCCGGATCTTCGGGCACGCCCTCCGCAGCAGAAACACCGAGAAGTTTTCTGTACTCGGCAAATACTTTTTCTACAGCCGTCCTGCCTTCTTTAACACCGGCAGCAGAAAGAATCTCCCTGTAATCTTCCAGTTCCTTTTCCGCCAGGGCGGGATCCATTTTCAGCAGCAAATTGGCTTCCGTGCAGCAGCGGCGGCGAAAAGCTTCTGCTTCCATATTTGCTGCCGCGTTATCTGCCGCGCGGACAGCGACGATTCCGATACAAAGCCCGGGGATCCGGTCAAATAAGGATGGCGCAACTCTTATTTTCATTAGAATATCCTCTCTTTCTTTATGAATTCCAGTGTATTACAAAAAAGCTGAATTGACAAATATAGTATTCCTCAGGCAGCGCCCCGGAAATATTTCTCCCATAAAAGAAATCTTCCTTCCGGAAGACACTCTTTCCACAGAGCTCCTTTCCTTTTTAAAGACAGCCATTATTCTTTCTCTATATAATATAAAGGTACTATTATTCACCCGTTCAGTTCTTTAAAATATTTTTATAGTAATTTAATGTCCAATAATGGTTGAAATCTTTTACAAGACGTATTACTATATATTTAATATCTTTTTTGATTATTATTGTATATGTTTACTTCATAGGAATTATTCATTTGAGGCTGTTCTATGGAAAACAAAAAAGAAAATGCTGTGGAACGGCTGCTGAAAAGCTACCGGCGTTTTTATAATATTACGCGTTTTGACGGAGGCATCTCACCGCCATTGGAGGAAGGCCGGAATCTCAGAGAAGCGGTAAAGCTCTCTCCTTTCCGGGAAGATGAAAGAAACGGTCTCGCCGCTGTCTGCGAATATTATGAAAAAACAGGCCAGCACTTATTTCTCAAATCCAATGAAATCTGGTCCGCCAATCAGGAAGAGTTCATATTTCTTTTCACCGCCGATCATCTGACTGCGGATTTTTTTGAAAGGTGCCGCGATTACGCTTACAATGCCGGCATGGAAATGGCCCATATCGGTTCGGGTCATATGTACACCTATGTCTCACCTGTCTTTATCTGTGGCAAGGTGGACGATGCAGCGCGAAAAGCGGTAGAAAGCTGCCGCATCTATAAAACATTTCGTTTCTCACTTCACGGCTGGCTGGAATTTCACACAGGCTGCCTGGATATGGAAAAACGTTCGCTCTATTTCAATAAAAGCGGACGATGCATGGAAAAGAATCTAAAAAACATTTTTCAGGAATTAATTACAAAGGGGGAGTAGCATGAACACACTTGTACTTTTACTGATCAGTATCGCCGTTCTGTTCTGCGGCTACGTTTTTTACGGCAGCTGGATCGCCAGACAGTGGGGGGTAAACGAAGGGAACCGTCCCACACCTGCCCACACCATGGAAGACGGCGTCGATTATGTTCCTGCCAAAGCGCCCATCCTCATGGGTCATCATTTCTCATCCATCGCCGGCGCGGGACCAATCACAGGGCCGATCGGTGCTGCCATGTTCGGCTGGCTGCCGGTTACCCTCTGGGTACTGGTGGGCGGTATTTTCTTCGGCGGTGTCCATGACTTCGGCGCACTTTTCGCTTCTATCCGCCATCAGGGTAAATCCATCGGTGAAATCATCTCCCTGAATATGTCCAAAAGAGCAAAACAGCTCTTCATCATCTTCTCATACCTCACACTGATCCTTGTAGTGGCCGCTTTTGCTGCTATCGTGGCTTCCACCTTCGGCGCGACTTATAAGGACGGCGTTCTCGACATGGCTGCCAGCGCGACAAAAGCATCTGTCGCCATGGTTTCCATCATGTTTATCCTCATCGCTATCATTTTCGGTTTTGCCGTATACCGCCGCCACACGCCGATAGTCATTTCTTCCATCCTCGGCGTCGGGGCGATCGTCCTGTGCATGGCCGTCGGCATGAATTTCCATCCGTTCTATTTCTCCATGAATACATGGATGATCCTTGTCGGCATTTATATCACCATCGCTTCGGTCACCCCTGTCTGGATCCTTCTCCAGCCTCGTGACTACCTCAGTTCGTTCCTTCTCTACGCGATGCTCATCGTCGCCGTCATCGGCATCGTCGGCGCGCATCCGACCATTGATGAAAAGGTCTTCCCCGCTTTTGCGGGCTTCACCATCAACAACGCAAACGGAACGCAGTTCCTTTTCCCGATTTTGTTCACTACCGTTGCATGCGGCGCTATTTCCGGCTTCCATTCCCTTGTTTCTTCGGGGACGACGTCCAAACAGCTTGATAAAGAATCGGATGCAAAGCCTATCGCTTATGGCGGCATGCTCCTGGAATGCGTACTCGCCATCATTACCCTCTGCGCAATCGGCTATGCCCGCGTCACAGGCCATACCAACGGCGCGACAGATATCTTTGCCGGCGGGATCGCTGCTATGGTCGCCGCTATTCCGGGATTTGAAGGACTGGAAAACATCATGTACACCCTTCTTGTCCTCACCTACTCCGCTTTCTGTTTAACTTCTCTTGATACCGCCACCAGACTGGCACGCTTCATGTTCCAGGAATTCTGGCTCGAACCGGGTGAAAATCCGAAAGATGTCAAAGACGGATTCCGCAAACTCATGGTAAATCCGTATTTTGCAACGATCCTCACCGTTATCCTCGGCATATCCCTCGGCATGGGCGGATTTGCCAAGATTTGGGGACTCTTCGGCGCGGCCAACCAGCTTCTTGCCGCCATCGGCCTCCTTGCTGTTGCCGCATGGCTCGGCAACGCAGGAAAGAACAATAAAATGTTCCTCTTCCCCATGAGTTTCATGCTCCTCGTCACCATCTGCTCTCTTTCCCTTATCGTGAAAAACCAG
Organism: Dialister invisus DSM 15470; assembly: GCF_000160055.1. Classification (NCBI taxonomy): domain Bacteria; kingdom Bacillati; phylum Bacillota; class Negativicutes; order Veillonellales; family Veillonellaceae; genus Dialister; species Dialister invisus. The sequence continues at coordinate 1,593,077 of NZ_GG698602.1, read as the reverse complement.
ATTGGCATCATCATGGCAGGCGCCGCCGGCTGGGGGCCCTACGCACAGGTCATCATTGGTTCGCTCCTCGTCATCCTCGCCCTGATTCTTGCCGTAGAAGGCTACCGGACTATCGCCCATCCGAGAAAAGAAACGGAAATAAACCATTGAATTTAATCAAAAAAGGGTACCTGTGGGTTCAGACATCAGGTACTCTTTTTTGCTGCCAAGATGTTTTCAGCCGGCGCAGGCCGGATTCCGGTTTTCAGAAATCAACAATGCCTTCTTGAAAAAAGGGCTTGCCTCATCACGGGTGCAGATCCTTCACATTCGCTTCCAGATGACGCCTTGCTGTCCGCCGTCATTCTGAACAGAGGCAAGAATGCCTTGTGGGAAACTTGGTAAACGAGACAGTGACACGGAGTGAAGAATCTATTACGCTGATGACATCTTACCGATTTCCTCACCACAACAGCAGATCCTTCACATCCGTTCAGGATGACGTTTTACCGTTCCCTATCATTAAACGCAGTGGCAAAAATGGGAAACGGGACGGTAAGATAGAGTAAAAAATCTATTACGCTGATGGCGCCTTGCCGTCCGCCGTCATTCTGAACAGAGGCAAGAATGGGACTTACAAGGATAAAACGTGTTATGTTCTATCACCCAAAACTGCACACAGCAAAAAGTGCTTTCGCCCATCGCCCTGCGGCGGTAAGGGAAAGCGCTTTTTTGATGGAATTTCTATTTTTCCGGCACTCAAAAAGCGTATGTCCTTTTTTCAGACATACGCCTCTGAGGTTTCATGTTACATAACCTTGCGGGAAACATCCTCACCCGAGAGATTTGCCCAGGCGCCCGCTTTCATTTCATTTACCATGCCGTTCATCAGGTTGTATTCCCCTTCCATACGGAGAAGATCTTCCATCTTTCTCGTCCGCAGGAGCCTGGAATAAATGCGTCCCGCCTCGGAGTAGAGCATGATGGCCGGATGTACGGAATCATCATTGGTGTAATCAATGCCGTTTTCCTTCATGTAGCCGGCAAGATCGTCAATCAGTCTTTCATACACGCCCAAGAGCTGTTCCATTTTCATAACTGCATCATACATGGTATTCATGGCCTTTCTCCTTTCTGTATCTTTCGATACACTTCTGTTCCTTTGTAATTGACCGGTCACGAAGGATTATTTTCTTCCTTCTGTTTTGATTATAGAGCGGATATCTTTAAATATCTACTATTTTTTGCAAGTTATTCCTATCTGTTATATGTTGCTTGTTTTTCCTCTGATTTATTCCGTTTTTGAGTAAACTTTTGGGGAAACGGGAATAATTACACCACACTCTTTTTGAACATTTTCTTTTCATTGCACCGGGAAAAAATAAATTTCTTTTCAGGAATGAAATATTCCAGCGACCATAATTCGCCATGTCCCACTTCTACGCACAGATGATGCGGGCCCGCTTCATATTCCTTAAAACGTTTTCCGCGGATATGCCGTGCCCAATGGGCATTTACCTCGATATTATGCTCCCCCGGCGACAGATAGACCGCCTGCACGCCGACACAGTAAAGGAAAGCTTCGGCCCTGAGCCCGTCAATGCGGCAGATTTCAGTGCTGCTGGAATAGTTCGGATTTCCCGCATGGCGCTTGTGAAGAAGTACAATGGAGGAATGTGTATTTGCCGAAGAAAGACGGCTCATCTTTTTCTTCTGCATTTCAAAAACCACGTAGAGAATGAGCACCGATACGATAAGTCCCAGAACCCGCCAGTAATAAATCGCCGAACTTTCTCCGATATATTCCATCACACCACCTCTTTCCGTTTCTTTTATTCTACTTTTATTCCATATAATAATAAAATTCTTTTCATTTATATGAAATATTCCTTTAAGAAATATATTCTCTTGTCGGTTCCTGTTTTCAGACAACAGGTCCATATCCGCGCAAAAAAAGACACTCCCTTTCAGAGAGCGTCCTTTCCCCTGCTGTGAATTATTTCAGGGCCTGTCTCAGCATCCAGATGTTTTTGCTGAAACTTGCAATGTAATCATCCATCAGAGTGGATACCAGGTAATTCTTCTTTTCCTCTGCCGCTTCCTTGACAGCGATGACTTCTTTAAGAAGATACTCGAAGTCTGACAGCACCCGGGTATATGCTTCTTCCGATGTCACTTCCTCATTTTCGGCCTCATGGATTCCTGTCTTTGCAAGGAACCCTTTCAGTGTCGACTCCGGTCTGAGCTTCTGCTGGAGCATGGCTTCCGCTACGGCATCGACCGCTTCCGCAATTTCATCATAGAAACTTTCCAGTTTCGCATGGTCATCAAAGAAATGACTTCCTTTCAGGTACCAGTGAAAACTCTGCAGCTTATGGTACTCCACCACCAAATCTGATAATAATGCATTTAATTCCTTTTCCATTTGTAGTTCCTCCTTATATATTACAATGACTACTTTTTTGAAACATTCTGTTTCTATATTCATGTTTATCAATGTTTCTGGTATAATAATAGTATAGTTTTTACCATTTGAATATAAATATATTCCACATTTTTATAAATATCGTACATTCCCTTTAGAAACTGTTTTCACACTTTGTAAAAATTGCAACCGGAGGTTTTATATGATCAGTCCTGACGTATTGAAAAGCGCCGCTGCGGTCATCCCTTCCGCAAAAGGAACTTTGCCGCCGATCCAAATCACCACAAGTACCATATCTTCCCAGGCCCATCTGCAGATGATTTCCCACTGGCATGATGAACTGGAATTTATTTACATACTGGACGGAAAAATGGATTTCCATATCGAGGAAAAGATCCTCACCGCTTCCCGCGGAGATTTCCTTGCCATACACGCTTCCGCCATGCGCCGAAGCGCGCCGCACAACGGAGAAGACTGCCGCTTCATACGGGCGCTTATCCACCCTTCCCTCCTGACAGAAAATCAGTCTGTCAGAAACAGGCTTCTGTCTCCTCTTCTGGGAAATACGTCCCGCCGCTGTTTCCTTGTTCCCTCCGCCTCTCCTGACGCGCCGCGGCGGGGAGAACTGCTGCGGGAAATCAATCGGATCAACGAAAAGCACCTCCCCGGATTCGAGCTGGAAAGCATCGGTCTTTTACACATTCTCCTCGCCCGTCTTTACGCCCTTTTCCCTCCCGAAAAGCAGACGCAGGAAGATATGCCCGGTACAGATATAAGCGCGCAGCGCCGGATGGTCGCCTATATTTCCCACCACTATCCTGAAAAAATCTCTTTAGCCGGTATTGCCGCGGCGGGGAGCGTATCCAGAAGCAAATGCTGCCAGCTTTTCAAGAAATATATGCAGCAGTCCCCCATAGATTTCCTCAACCGGTACCGTTTGGAGATCAGCCGCAACCTCCTGGACTCCACGGAAAATTCCATTTTGGAAATCGCAAACGCCTGCGGCTTCTCCAGCCAAAGCTACTATACGAAAATGTTCTCCGAGAAATTCAACTGCACGCCGACACAATACCGCAGCCGCCTGTCTTAAAGCCGCCTACACAAAAAGACCTCCATAAGTTAAACTTCACGTCTGACTTATAGAGATCCTCATAAATAGCCTGAGGCTTTCGCATCCGTTCCTATTCAGTGATTTCCAGCTGGGTGGGGACGGATTTTTCCGTGGCGTCAATAGCAACGGCGACAGCAGCGTCACCAGTGATATTCAGCGTGGTACGGAACATATCTAGAACACGGTCGATGCCTGCCACGAGAGCCAATCCTTCCAATGGAAGCCCGACAGACTGGAGCACCATGGCAAGCATGATCAGACCCGCGCCGGGGACGCCTGCTGTACCAATAGAGGCAAGCGTACCGGTAAGAACGATCATCATCATCTGATCCATTGTCAGATGAATACCGAATACATTGGCGATGAAAAGGGAACATACCCCCATGTAGAGAGCGGTGCCGTCCATATTGATGGTAGCACCGAGAGGCAGGACGAAAGACACGATGTCCCGTTTTACTCCCAGCTTTTCTTCCGTGTTCTTCATATTCACCGGAAGCGTGCCCGCAGAAGAACAGGTAGTGAACGCAATAACCATGGCTTCTGTCATGCCGCGGAAAAACCGGACAGGGCTCATATGCCCCACGACCGCCGCCACAGAGGAATACACGCAGACCGCGTGGATCGTGCAGCCGATAGCCATAGCAATAATCACGGAGAGCAGCGGCAGAAGAACCTTCGGACCATTCTGCACGACGACAGGTAAAAGAAGGCAGAAAACACCGATAGGCGCCAGGCGCATAATCATGGCGATGATTTTATAGCAGACCTCCGCCCCCGCATCAAAAAGATTGATCAGCAGCTTGGAACGGCTTCCGCCGACGGAAATAATTCCTGCCCCAAGAAAAAGAGAAAATATAATGACAGGAAGGATATCCGCTTTCGCCATGGAAGCAATCGGATTTGTCGGAATCATATTGACAAATACCTGCATGATCGTGGGCGCTTCCTTTACTTTTGGGGCGGCCTCGCCGGGAAGAGCCATACCGATACCGGGCTGGACAACGCTTGCCACTGCAAAGCCGATAACGATAGCAATCGCCGTAGTCACCATATAGAAGCCCACGGTTTTCATCCCGATGCGCCCCAGTTTCTTCAAATCCCCCATAGATGTCATGCCCACGACGAGAGAACAGAGAACGACAGGAACGATCATCATTTTGATAAGATTAATAAACATGGTGCCGACAGGCGCGACCCATGTCTTAACCGGGCCGATCGCGCCGTCCCCAAGGACAAGCCCCACAACGACGGAAAGTACCAATGACGCGAAAATCTGAACGGATAAATTCAACTTCACTCCTCCTATGCTGCAATAGATTTTTTACATTATACACCACGTCCCCTGCAGGTACAACAGAATCCGGTGTTTCCTTTCCGTACCCCACTATTCAAAACAGAGGCAAAAATACTTTGAAAACAGCTATATGAGACACAAAGCAAAGGATCTATTACTCTGATGACATCTTGCCGCTAACAGCTAACAGCTAACGGCTAATGGCTAGCTTCTAGCTGCTAACTGCTAACTGCTAGTTGCTAACTGCTAGCTTCTAGCTGCTAATAGCTAACAGCTAATGCCCAACCGGCTGATACAAAAACGGTACCCGCCGCATTTGAGGGGTACCGTTTTCATTTTCGTATTTTTATTTCCTTATTTCAGATGAATCACCACGTATGTCGCGCCTTCCGAATAAGGAGCCAGCTCTCCTGCCGCATAGAGCAGCCCCAGTTCTTTCTTCCCCAGGAGGAAGCACTCCGCCTCCACGTATGCGGTCGGCTTGAAGAAAGAGTCATAAGATAACTTTTTCCCATTGATGTTATACAGGTCAAGCTTTCCCTCTTTCAGCAGGTTCACAACTTCCGCGCTGTCTACCTTCACGCCGAATTTAGATTTGTCCAGCAGATCACCTGTCTTTTTATTATACACAAGGCCATAGGCCTGCGCATTTCTATCCGCCATTCCTTCATTTATAGACGATGTTTCCAGAACGATAGACACCAGATCTTCATCTTCATACTTTGTGGTATAGGTCATGTATACTTCCTGCTTTTCGCCGCTTTCATACAATTCCTTCATACGGCGGACATACCCTGTAATATCCTTATTGATCGCATTTTCGGCCGCAATATTTTTCGTGTGCACCGCCGGATAAATAAGGCTCATGCCGAATCCGTCCACCAGCCCCGCTTCCCGTACTTCTGCCTGCGCTGTAAACGGCATGGCCAGCAGTGCCAGACCTGTTGCTATATGTTTTATTTTCATAAAAATCCCTCTTTCTGTTTTTCAAAAACAAGGGAAACAGTCGCTTTCCCTGACATCAGCAGGGTATTCCGTTTCCCGTCTGTAAGGTACGAATTCATTATATAGGATTTCCTTTTCATTGTAAATGCCTTTCAGTCGCATATCTCGCCCTGCCTGTTTCATGTGGCAGAAATACAGATTTCTTTCCCCTGTTACAGTCCGATAAAAATCCCGGGCAATTTTTTAATACCCGAGATCTTTTCGCGCTGATCAGATATGGAGTGTTTCCTCATTCTTTTCTATCAGGTCCGCTTTTTTCCCCGCCTTTTCTTTTGCGATAACCGCTTCAAATCGGAGCACTTCTTCTTTAATGACAGGGGCAAGAACCAGCATAGAGACAAGGTTCGGAACAGCCATGAGCGCATTGGCGATATCCGACAGGTTCCATACGAGGTCGAGTGTCTGTGTCGCTCCCACATAGACGACAAGGGAAAACGCAAGGCGGTAGATGATATTGTATGTATGGGTGCCCCAGAGATATTCCCATGCCTTTTCGCCGTTATATTCCCAGCCGAGAATGGTGGAGTAGGCGAAGAGCATGATACCGACAGAAACGATCCAGTTTCCCGCTGTGCCGAGATGCGTAGAAAAAGCTGCCATGGTCAGCGCCACACCCGTCAGAGGTTTCCCGTCTGGACCAATGGTTCCCAAAACGCCGGAAGACGCAATGGTAAGTCCGGTGATGGTGCAGACGATGATGGTGTCGATGAAAGTCCCTGTCATGGAAACATATCCCTGCCGCGCCGGATCATCAGTGGTGGACGCAGCGGCGGAAATAGCGGCGGAGCCGAGGCCGGCCTCATTGGAAAAACAGCCGCGGGCCACACCGAAACGGACCGCATTCATCACGGAAACAGTTATCGTACCGACCACCCCGCCTTCTACAGCAGCAGGATCAAAAGCCATCATAAAAATGAGGTACAAACCGTGCGGTATGTTTTCAAAATTCAAAGCGATACAGAGAAGCCCCGTAGCGATGTAGAATACCGCCATTCCGGGAACGATGAGGGATGATACTCTGGAAATGGAAGTGATCCCTCCGACGATGACCGCCAGCGTGAGAACCGTAAGGGCAGCACCGATGATTTCATTGGAAAAGCCGAAAGTGGCATTCACCGCCGTGGTGATGGAATTGGCCTGGGTCATATTCCCGATACCGAAGGAAGCGATGACAGTAAACATGGCAAAAAGAAAGCCCATACAGAGTCCTGCTCTTTTATTTTTAAACCCGTTCTTCATGGTGAACATGGGGCCGCCCTTCATTTCCCCTTTCGCATTCACTTCGCGGAACTTAAAGCCAAGCATACATTCGGAAAACTTGGTCGTCAGGCCGAAGCAGGCGGAAACCCACATCCATACCAGAGCGCCCGGACCACCGGCAAACATGGCGGTCGCCACGCCCACGATATTTCCCGTGCCGATAGTCGCGGCAAGCGCCGTCATCAGCGCGGAAAAAGGAGAAACATCTCCCGATCCCCGATTTGTTTTACGGGCCTCCCGGGAGAACACGCTTTTCATTGCATAAGGCAGATTGCGCCATGTACGGAAATTCAGGTATGCCGTAAGGTAAATTCCTGTACCCACGAGCAGACACAACATCACAGGACCCCAAACAAAGCTGTCAATGTCCCCCACAATCTGATTCATTGCCGTCATATCCATTTAATTTCCCCCTTTACTTTTCCTAATATTCTTTCAAAAACAAAACCGCCGCACTCAAGCCTTGTATGACTTGGGCCGGCGGTTGTATGCATGTATGCATCCACGTATACAATGGGTGTTACCCAATGCCAGCCCTGTCCTTTTGCCTGAGAGATTGGAATGGCCCGGTCAGCCATTTTTGCCCCTTCGGCGCCCAATTGAATGGGACTCTCCAGAGTCGTGTCCGTACACAGTTTCGTGTTCCAAAGAACGCCTGATAGTGTTACTCCTTCGGCAGACACTTCCGTGTCATTTTTCAGTGTACATCATCCACTTATTCAGTTATGCCCCGGCAGGATATACTCATTTGTCTGAAATAATATCCTTGCCTGCGGAATCTCCATCAGAAATTTTTAACTTTCTGATGTGTGTCGAATGATACACCTGTTTTTTCAAGATGGCAACAGGTATTTCTATACCGATTTTTTATCAAAATGGATTTTCTTTATGCGTTTTTCATCTCATTCGGATCAATCCTCATACTCTTCATACGGTTTGCCTGTCTTCAGATGATCCATATATTTCTTCGTCTCACGGACACAGATGCCCGACAGGAAAAGAAGAGCAATCAGGTTCGGAATGGCCATGAGGCCGTTCACGATATCCGCAAGAATCCAGATGGCTTCCAACTTGAGGAACGCGCCGCTGGCAATGAGAAGGATAAAAACCAAACGGTACGGGAGAACGCCCTTCGTCCCCACGAGATAAATCATGCAGCGTTCGCCATAGTAGTTCCAGCCCAAGATCGTCGTGAAAGCAAAGAGAACAAGACCGACTAGCAGCATGTATCCGCCGAAAACAGGAAACGCGGAAGTAAACGCCGCATTCGTAAGCGCCGCACCGTTTTCCATACCGCACCATACACCGGTGACCACAAGAGTCAGGCCAGTCAGGGTACAGATAACAATGGTGTCGATAAAAGTGCCGGTCATGGAAATAAGACCCTGCTCAGCCGGCCATTTCGTTTTAGCGGCAGCCGCCACGATCGGTGCGGAACCGAGACCTGATTCATTGGAGAATACTCCGCGGGCCACACCGTTTTTCATCGCCATCATGACAGTCGCGCCAAGAAAACCGCCTGTTGCCGCCGTGGTGGTAAAAGCACTTTCAAAAATCATGGAAACCGCGGCAGGCACCTTATCGGCAAAGACGAGAAGAACGCCGATGGTTGACAGAAAATAAATAAACGCCATGGCAGGAACAATCCTACTGGCCGCTGCCGCAATCGACTGGAGACCTCCGATAGTAATCGCCGCCACAAAAATGGTGAGAATCGCCCCCGTCCAGACAGGATCAAGACCGATGGTCATCTTCGTAATATCCACAATGGAATTGACCTGGGCAAACGTACCGATACCGAAGTACGCGACGAGGACACCGAAAAACGCAAAGAGCCCCCCCAGCCATTTGTATTTCTCACCCATGCCGTTTTTAATATAGTACATCGGGCCGCCGGCAATTTCACCTTTTTCATCAGTCTCACGATATTTGACAGCAAGAAGACCTTCCGCATACTTTGTCGCCATACCGAAGAATGCCGCCATCCACATCCAGAAAAGCGCCCCCGGGCCGCCCGCATGGATCGCTGTCGCGACACCTACAATATTTCCCGTACCGACCGTCGCGGAGAGCGCCGTACAAAGAGCCTTAAAACTGTCGATATCTCCGCTGCCCGCATTTTGCGCTCTGAAAATCAGGCTCAGCGCCTTCGGTAATTTGAATATCTGCAAAAGATGCAGCCGGATTGTAAGCAGGATCCCTGTCCCTACAAGAAGCACCAGCAGCGGCGGCCCCCATATAAAATTATCAATTTCATTCAATACTGCTAAAAAATCCATTTAGAAAATGCCCTCCTTGGGAAAATAAAAAAGCCGGCTTCCAGGTAAAACTGTACTCCGGAAGCCGGCATATCGCCAAATAACGCTAAAAATCATGCGTCTTTTGCTCTGTCCTTTTGCCTGAGAGATTTGGATCTCAATCCTTACACCTTCGGCGGCCAAAATGGCACTCTCCAGAGTATGTCCGCATACGGTACCGCCCCTGAGGGCACCTGAGAGTGTTACTCCTTCGGTAAGCCAAACGGCTTTCTCCCGCATACATCATCCACCTGTATAAATTTGTTGATATGAATTATACGGTGTCAAGTGAAAATACGCAAGTTAAATTAAAAATATTAATTATTTTCTAACAAATTTCGACAGCCGGGATGGATTGCGAAAGCTGGCCGGCAGAACAGTGAAAAGCAATGAAAAATCTATTCCCCTGAATAACAGCTTACCACCTTACTCGCCACGGGTGTACAGATCCTTCACATTCGTTCAGGATGACGACTGACGCTTTCCTCATTATGACGCCTTTTCCTCCGATTGTCATTCTGAACGGAGGTAAAAATGTTGTATGAGAAAGACGGAAAACTGGACAGTGACACAGAGTGAAGAATCTATCACTCGGATGACACCTTACCGTCTTCCTCACCACGGTAATAGATCCTTCACGTTCGTTCAGGATGACGACTGACGCTTTCCTCATTATAGCGCCTTACCGTCCCCGGTCATTCTGAATGGACGCAAGAATGCCATATGAGAAGGCAGGAAATGGGACAGTGACACAGAGTGAAGAATCTATTACGCTGATGACGTCTTGCCGCTAATAGCTAACAGCTAATGGCTAGCTACTAGCTGCTAGCTGATAGTTCTTAGTTTCCAGCTCTTAGCTCCTAGCTGCTAGTTGCTATCTGTCAGCTGTAAGCTGTCATCTGTTATCTGCTGATACAAAAACGGCACCCATCACGCTTGACAGGTACCGCATTTTCATTTTCTCATTTTTATGTCCGGGCTACAGACAAATCATCGTATATGCCGCATCGTCTGCCTGCTGACCTTCAATCACTTCTTCCCTATATGCCTTGCTTTGTAAGCCACCAATTTCGCATCACGAATGGCAAGGTGCTGGAAATACCGCTTTGTTTCCGCGACGACTACACCGGTAAGTCCAAGAAGGGCAATCAGGTTCGGAATGGCCATGAGACCGTTTACAATATCCGCAAGCGCCCAGATTTCTTCAAGCTGCATGAAAGCGCTTCCTGCGATAATGGCGACATAGCACAAGCGGTAAGGAGTAATCCCTTTGACACCCACAAGGTATACGAGGCAGCGTTCACCGTAATAGTTCCAGCCGAGAATGGTGGTGAAAGCGAAAAGTGTCAGAGAAACCGTCAGAAGGATCGGCGCGACAGCACCATAACCATGGCTGAAAGCGGCCTGTGTAAGAGCTGCACCGTTGGTATCCCCCAGCCATGCACCGGAAACAATGATAGTCAGACCGGTCAGCGTACAGATAATAATAGTGTCGATAAAGGTGCCTGTCATGGAAATAAGACCCTGTTCAGCCGGCCATTTCGTTTTTGCCGCTGCCGCCACGATTGGCGCGGAACCCAGGCCAGATTCATTGGAAAAAAGGCCGCGGGCGATACCGCTTCGCATAGCAAGCATAATGCCCGCACCGGCAAATCCGCCGGCTGCTGCCGTACCTTCAAAAGCGCCGTCAAAAACGAGAGCCAGCGCATGGGGCAGTTCTCCCGAAAATATAACAAGAAGAGCCACCGTGATAATAAAATAAAGAACAGCCATGGCAGGAACTATTTTTTCCGCTGTTTTTGAAATGGATTTCAATCCGCCGAAAGTAATAATAGCAACCAGGATGGTAATCACTGCTGCAGAGGGCAGGATAGGAACACCCAGGGATGCCTGTAAAGAAGACGTAATAGCATTGACCTGCGTAGTCGTACCGGATCCGAGCATAGCGGTGAGCGTACCGAAGAAAGCAAATGCCAGCGCCAGAGGTTTCCATTTCTTTCCCAGCCCCTGCTCAATGTAATACATCGGTCCGCCTGCGATATTTCCATTTTCATCGATAGAACGGAACTTAACGGCAAGGCAGCCTTCGGCGTACTTGGTAGCCATGCCGAAGAAAGCGGCTACCCACATCCAGAAAAGCGCGCCCGGGCCGCCCAATTTGATAGCAGTGGCAACGCCTACGATATTTCCTGTGCCTACCGTTGCGGCAAGCGCCGTGCAGAGTGCCTTGAAACTGTCAATGTCGCCGTCGCCTTTATTTCTGGCAAAGAAAATCAGCCGAAGGGCCCTTGGCAGCTTGACCATCTGGAGAAGGCGGAGGCGGATGGTCAGATATACGCCGGTCCCTACCAGAAGAACAAGGAGCCACGGGCCCCAGACAATCGCATCAATTTGGTTTAACAAGTCAAGCATTCGCATTCACTCCCACCCTCAAAATTCCGTACACCAAGACATGACGGAACAATATAAAAACCGGCCCTGAAGACAAAAACAGAGCCGGCATGCATGTTTCCATTGCTGCACCGACCCTGTCCTTTTGCCTGAGAGATTAGAACGGGAGGACTACTCTTCCCCGCGCCCCTGCACCTTCGGCGGTCATATACGACACTCTCCAGAGGTTTGTCCGTACACGGTTTCGTGTCCCATGGGACGCCTGATAGTGTTACTCCTTCGGCAGACATTTCTGTCTTTTTCCGTATACATCATTCAAAATTGTGTAAATGTATTATAAGCGATTTATCTTTAATTGTATAGCCTTTTTCATCGTACTTTTTCTGCATGTATTCCCCCGTTTCATATGCCATTTATGCATAAAGGGAAATAAAGCACCTGCCTGCCGCTATTAAAAAGAGCCCTAAATGAGGCTCTCCGTATTATTCTATTCATCTTATTCGTCAACAAAAATCTGTTCCACCGCTTTGTAGCTGAGAGAAATATCACCCGCCTCCGTAGCAAGAAGAATCGGTCCTTCATAAGGTTCCTTTTCTTTTACAGTGACCCGCATATCGGGATGGATGCCTTTCTCCTGAAGATAGTCCATCAAGCTGTAATCTTCCACAATACGGCGGATAGTGGTACTATCCCCCTCCTTTAAATCGGAAAGCGTACGGAAAGTAAGCCCTTTGCGGCTGCCGTCCGCCTTCGGAATAGGGTCGCCATGGGGACAGTGTTCAGGATGTCCGAGAAACTCATCAAGCCGTTCCGCAAGCATGTCGCTCGTCTGGTGTTCCAGACCGTCCGCCTGCTCATGAGCTTCGCTCCAGGAAAAATGGAGCTTTTCCACAAGGAATACTTCCCACAACGCATGAAAACGGAAAAGCTTGCCTGCTTCCCTCCTTCCCTTCCTCGTCATCTTGCTGCCTTTGTAAGCGGTGTAGTCCACATACCCTTCTTTCTGCAGCTTCATAATCATCTCGCTCACTGACGGCGGCGACACATGGAGCATGTCGGACAATTCCTTATTGGATACCAGTTCATGATCTTCGCTGATGATGTAAATCGCTTTCAAATAATCTTCTTTCCCTGATGTCATGATTTCCCTTCCCCGCTTCCTGTAACTGAAAATTTTTCATAAAATACAAAACCTGTTTCTTTTCCTACACTCTAATTATTACTTACTTCCTATTATATAAAATAGCTTCCCCTAATTCAATTATTAAATCAGAGTGCCAATTATTTTGCGGCAGAAAATAAAAATCATTCTTAAATGCAAAGAAATCTGATAAAAAGATCCCCCAACCCCCATTCCTTTTAAAATTTTCCTTGACACGCAAAAAAACGCGTGGTATATTTGTTCCAACTTACATAATGACTGTGAAGAGAAGAGTAAGCGGATGGAACTGCCAAAGAGAGCTCCGGCGGGTGAAAAGGAGTGCGGGAAAATTTGCTGAACATGGCCTCCAAGTCAGGTTTGCCGAATAATAAAGCAGCCCGGGATCTCCCGTTACAGAGATGCGGTATCAAGGCGCAAGCCGGCGTACCTATGGAGGCCTGTGCGGTGACGTGCAGGTAAAATTGGGTGGTAACACGGTCTTCGTCCCTTTGCTGGGATGGAGTTTTTTTTTACCCGTTTCCGCCATTCTTATTTCCGGTTTCCAAATTTATCACAAAATTATTTTTAAAAAAGAGAGGTATGTATTATGAATCTGAAAAAAACTGTCATCATTTCCCTGGCTGCATTGGCATGTGCAGGCTTCATCGCAGGCTGCGGCAGCGATAAAAAAGACGCCGCGTCTGCTGACCCTGCGAAAACAAAAAATGAAATCAAAGTCGGCACGACACCGGGCTACTCGGAACAGGTCGTGGAATTCGTCGCCAAAGAAGCCGAAAAAGAAGGCCTCAAAGTGACCATCGTCCCCTTCTCCGACTATGTCACCCCCAATCAGGCACTGGCGCAGGGCGACATCGACGTAAATTCTTACCAGCACGTCCCCTTCCTTGAAGCATTCAATGAAAAGAACGGCACAAAACTTGTTCCCATCGGAAACACTTACCTCGCGCCCCTTCGTCTGTTCTCAAATAAACACAAGACTCTGTCCGATCTGCCCGACGGCGCATCCATTGCAATTCCGAACGATCCATCCAACGGAGGCCGCGCCCTCCTTCTTCTGGAGAAAAACGGCCTGCTGAAATTAAAAAAAGGTGTCAATCCTGTCAAAGCGGTCGTCTCCGATATCGCTTCCAACCCGAAAAATCTGAAAATCATCGAACTGGAGGCGCCCCAGCTCCCAAGAGCTCTTGAAGACTGCGATGCCTCCATCATCAACGGCGGCTACGCAGTATCCGCGGGACTGGATCCGAAAACGGCTCTCGCCCAGGAAGACAATACCAGCCCGTATGTAAATGTCATCGCCGCCCGTGAACAGGATAAGGACAACCCCACCTATCAAAAGTTTGTAAAAATATTCCAGACAGAAGCCACCAGAAAGTACATCAACGACAACTTCCAGGCGACCCTGACTCCGGGATTCTGATTAAACGACAAAAGCGTTTCTCCACAAGGTTTTATCCCCACAGGAGAAACGCTTTTCTAATGGAAAATTCTGAGTTTTGTGTAAATACTAAAAATGGAAATGCTTTTTTCAATTATTTTTCATATACTTCGCATTTTTACAAATTATTTCTTTCGAAAAAATTATTATACGCAATTATCATACGCCAAGTATTAGTTTCTTGAGATACTAAATCTAACGTAACAATATAGTCATCATTTTGCACTTGCAGGTATAGTTTAGGGTTTTCCCATGCATGCTTTATATTCCATCCATGAGACATAAAATATTGAAGAAATTCCTCTTTTACTATTTGGGGCGACTTATCAGAAGTAATGGGTTTAATATAGGTTCGAATAGATTTTGCTATGATTGCTCTTCGGTTTGTTAATTGAAAATCAGATACATCATATGCCTCCAGAGGTTCTATATCATATGCCTTTTTTTCTAACGCTAAAATTCGTTGATGGATTTGCTCCTTTTGGAAGACATTATAAGTTATACCACCTATTAGCCAAATCCCAAATGACGCCAGAATTACCGTGATAAATATATTTAATATAACCTCCTTCACCCTTATGAGCCTTCGATTATCCTTATCCATAAATTCTCCCTACCCACCATGTATAACCAATTGCTAAAGAAACTCCGGCAGAAGGACTGCTATCAAATTCTGCCATAAGTCCTGAGGGATGGATTTCCACAGTTTCCCCATTGCGATAAAATGACCCCTCCATCCAATAATTGAATTAATTATATCCCCCCTTCTTTATTAGAAAAATCAATTAGCTGTAACTTCCATCTCGTCCCCATCTGTGCCGTATAGGCTCCTGTGTTTCTGTCTCCTGCCAGGCTTCCTGCAACGGCTCCTAAGGCTGTGCTGATGGCTTGTACGGTATCAGGGTGGGTGTCCATCCAGTTTCTCCCTTTTGTTTTTTCCATGTACGCCAAGGCAAATTCGTTCACGCTTCCCGATACGGCTCCTGACAATGCGTTCCCTCCGCTCATGCTTCCTGTCAGTGCGCCTATGGCTCCATGGAGAAGGAGTTTTTCTGTGGATCCTTCTTTCCATCCATAGTGGTCTGCCGCTTCATGGATGATTTGGTTTCCCACTATGTTCATCATGTGAATGAGTTCCTGTTTTTCTTCTACTTTTGTTTTGTCGAAGATTTCTTTGAGTTTGTTTAAGCTGTTTTCTGTGTTCCTGTTCAGTTTCTCTATATCCTGTTTCTGGTTTTCTTTGTCTGTGATGGTTATGGTTCCTTTGGATACAGCGGATGTCGTGGTTGTTCCTGCTTTGTCTTTCACGGTGGGACCCATGTTTGAGAGGAGTCCCAAGGCATTTAAGGGGATTCCTGCTCCATTGGTATAGGAGATTCCTTTTCCGCTTGTTTTGTATTCAGCTTTGTTGTCTATGTTTTCCCATGTCAAAGTACCGGTGGTGATCCGGTTCTTTTCTTTTTCTGCCTGGCTGTCTATGACGGCTCCTTTGAGGCGGGTGTTGTTTTTGACTTGGATGTCGTATTCTTCTTGTCCTGCGTAGATACCACTTTGTTCAGTAATACCTTCTATATTGGATTTCATTAATTAACAGAAAATCCAGGAGATTACATACCACAACACATCTCGGTAATACCATATTATAAATAATTCAATAAACACATTTAATATTGATAAAAGAATGGTTTGTTTTTGAACCTGTGCAATTTCACTTTCGCTTTTCTTAGTAAACTCAGGCGCTAATATGTACGCAAAATACCGAGCCAGAATGAAAATCGCCTCTCCCATAAAGAACATCCCTATAAAACTGACCAATGGACTATGGGACATATCTATACCTGACATGATTTTTAGAATATTGGTTGCAGTCAATATTATAAATAAAAAGCTAAACACAGTTAGCAATATTCCCATGAATATAAATATGACATACTTATAGAGGGCCGGATGTCTCCTATTTTTATGTCGAATAAAATCTTCACCTATGGCACAGCACATAAAAATAAATATTAAAACAGTAAATACTATTCCCCAAAAAAACAAAAGACTGGTAATCTTCATTATGTATTCCTCTATTCAATCCTTTACAGTAAAATTCCGTTCAAAGTCCTTTTTAAACTGTTCATCGTCATAATTAGAACTATTAAGTTCACTAAGATAATATAGATAATTTACTTTATTTTTATATCCTTCATAAATAGCATCTCCTATCGGCACCCCACTTCCTCCTGTAACAGTAATAATACTCGCACTCAAAACCCTACTAAGCAAAGAGTATGAATTACTAACACCAATTGACGTTATAATTGTAGGTGCCAAATAATTTTTTCCTAAAGCTCTACCCGCATATCCGCCTGCAATTTCCGCCAGCACTTTATTCCTATCCTCAGCCGTTATATAATTCCCAAAATCGCTTATAGTTCCTATCCCACTCGCCAAGTTCGATACATTCCCTATATGCAATTCTCCTATAAAGTCTAATCCATATCCTCCATATTTAGCCCAATCGCTTTGGAATGGGGTTTTCCCCTTACGGGTTTCTCTTTGCAGGTCATTTCTCAGCGATTCAAGGTTTTCCTGTACGTTTTTCTTATTGTTCCATTTGGTCGGCAGATTGTATTTTTGTGCCACGCGGTTGAATGATTTTTGATCTATGGCTTTATATTCCTGCGCGCTTATTGTCACCTTAGGTAATGTGTATCCTTTTCCTTCATTCCAGACTCCATGCAGCGCTTTTTGCGAGGCGGGATGTTCAGCGGCTTCGCTCATGTTGATGTATTCTGTCAGCAGTTTGATGAGTTCGTCAGGACTTTTCTTTTCTGTGGATAGTTCTTGTTTGAGTTGTTTGTTCAGGTCTTCTTGCGGTTTTTTTGCCAGTCTGTTCCATCTCGTCCCCATCTGTGCCGTATAGGCTCCTGTGTTTCTATCTCCTGTCAGGCTTCCTGCGACGGCTCCCAAAGCGGTGCTGATGGCTTGTACGGTATCGGAGTGGGTATCCATCCAGTCTCTTCCTTTTGTTTTTTCCATGTACGCCAAGGCAAATTCGTTCACGCTTCCCGATACGGCTCCTGACAATGCGTTCCCTCCGCTCATGCTTCCTGTCAGTGCGCCTATGGCTCCATGGAGAAGGAGTTTTTCTGTGGATCCTTCTTTCCATCCATAGTGGTCTGCCGCTTCATGGATGATTTGGTTTCCCACTATGTTCATCATGTGAATGAGTTCCTGTTTTTCTTCTACTTTTGTTTTGTCGAAGATTTCTTTGAGTTTGTTTAAGCTGTTTTCTGTGTTCCTGTTCAGTTTCTCTATATCCTGTTTCTGGTTTTCTTTGTCTGTGATGGTTATGGTTCCTTTGGATACAGCGGATGTCGTGGTTGTTCCTGCTTTGTCTTTCACGGTGGGACCCATGTTTGAGAGGAGTCCCAAGGCATTTAAGGGGATTCCTGCTCCATTGGTATAGGAGATTCCTTTTCCGCTTGTTTTGTATTCAGCTTTGTTGTCTATGTTTTCCCATGTCAAAGTACCGGTGGTGATCCGGTTCTTTTCTTTTTCTGCCTGGCTGTCTATGACGGCTCCTTTGAGGCGGGTGTTGTTTTTGACTTGGATGTCGTATCCTTCTTTTCCTGCGTAGATGCCTGCCTGTTTTGTGACGCTGATATAGGCGGAGTCTGTGTTTGTCTGTCCTTTTCCTCCGCTTACGCTGACGGCGCTTCCCGGTGTGTAGCTGATGGACAGTCCGGTGGTTTTGCCTGTTTCTTTGTAGTTCTTTTTGTCTTGTTCGCTTTCTATAGTTAGGTCCCCTCCTGCGTTAGCAGTAACTTTGTTTCCTCTGACTGTCCCGCCCCGGATCAGGGTGTCGTTTCCGCTGGAAAAGGATACCGTATCTTTTGCAGTGATGTATGACGGGGTATGGGCAAGGATGGTTTCTTCTGTCTGTCCTTTTCCTTTCCCGTAGGACGCACCGATGCCATAGCCTCCTTTGCTGATGGATGCTCCTATGCTTCCGCTTTTTGCTTTGTAGTCTTCTATGGCTGTGCTTTTGTTTTCGGAGGAGAGGATATGGATGTTGTTTCCTG
The DNA here is from genome assembly GCF_000160055.1 of Dialister invisus DSM 15470. Classification (NCBI taxonomy): domain Bacteria; kingdom Bacillati; phylum Bacillota; class Negativicutes; order Veillonellales; family Veillonellaceae; genus Dialister; species Dialister invisus. The sequence continues at coordinate 1,574,642 of NZ_GG698602.1, read as the reverse complement.
CTTTGAGGTGGATGTCTTGGGCGTTGACTGTGCTGCCTTTGACTGTCATGTCTTCTTTGGCAATGACGGCAGCTGTCTTTCCTGTATAGATAACCATTTCAATAAAATATGCATCAAACCCTATTATGAATTTTTCTTTGTAAAAGATAAATCGTCCCCGTTATTATCCACATACATAATATATAAGTTATTATTGCTGAAATAACACCAGAACTTCCATAAATATAACTCCCAATGAAGCAAATTATATCGAAAAGCGCAAACAATATATTTCCATCCGAAAGAAAAGGGAATACTGGCAACGTGATAAATAACAACCCACAGAAAAACATTATTGATATCTCTATATACCGAATCCCACCTTTAACAGTAAATAAATCACCACCAAAATAGATAATAAGGGAATAAATAAGGCTTATAGCCAATCCGAGTATAAATGCTGCTTCGTAGGAGAAAAAAGCTATCTGTAAAAACACAGCCATCGATATGCAAAATAAAACAGAGAACATGCTTTCAAAGATCAATATTTTCCATATATTTTTTAAACTTAAACGATACAAACTCATTGTTTATACACCTCTGCTACTAAATGATTCGCTTGCTCAAGATTATCCCCTTGCGCTTTGGGATCAAATTGATCAAACTTTATATTTTCCCTTCTATAATCATCTATTGGCAATATGTTATACAAACTATTCATAACAAAGCTATTGCAGTTATTCGTAAGCAGATTATATCTCCAATAAGGATTCCCGTTATCTGTTGGCTCATAATAAGGTTTTTTACCCAAGCTGAATTATTCTGGTAATAATTTATCATTGAAATTAAATTGTATATATCACTCCTAATAAAAATATCTTTACCAATTAATATTCCCATCTTTGTTAATTAATAAGCTAATTCCACAAAAAACAATAGAAATATATGCTAATACTCTTACATTAAGATATAAGGCAAAAAAGCCAATAGTAGCTCCTATTAAAAATATAATCCTACTAATTCCTAAATGTCTCTTAATATTTTTTAGAATATTCATATTCTCTCTCCAATCTCTTAAAGTATAGATTATTTTAAGTAATTAATATCCATTCCGGTCTCATTATAAATCCATTCATTATATCCTATAACATCTGGACGATTTTCATATCGTTTTTTATAGTACCATACTATTGCTGACGCAATTCCATATGCAGTATTTAATCTACCCAAAAATCTTACTCCTTCAAATGCCCCCGCATATTCTTTTACAACGCCAGGATAATCCATTATAGCTCTTTGTGCTAAATAAGAAATTGCTTCTTTTGTCATTCCCTTTGATATAAATTCAATAACAGCTTCTTTTTCTTCCTGAGTAAGAGATGCACTTGCATTTTCCCCCAACTTTTCTATGAAATCATTGCCCTCCAGATTCCACTTCGTTCCCATCTGAGAGATATAGGCGCCTGTATGTCCGCTCCCTCCTGTCATCTTGGACAGGATTCCGCCAAAGGCGGCGGAGATGTTCTGTACGGTATCGGGATGTTTGTTTATCCAGTCTTTCCCCTTGGTCTTTTTCAGGTATCCTATGGCATATTCGTTGGCTCCTCCTGCTATCAGGCCGCTTAGGGCGCTTCCTCCGCTCTTGGCTCCGGTGATGGCTCCCAGCATTCCATGGAGGGCTGCCTTTTCGGCAGAGCCGTCTTTCCATCCATTGTGGGATGCTATCTCATGGATAGCCTGGTTCCCTACGATTCCCAGTTCTTCCAGCAGTCGTTTTCTTTCTTCTACTTTTGTTTTGTCGAAGATTTCTTTGAGTTTGTTTAAGCTGTCTTCTGTGTTCCTGTTCAGTTTCTCTATGTCCTGTTTCTGGTTTTCTTTGTCTGTGATGGTTATGGTTCCTTTGGATACGGCGGATCGGGTGGTTGTTCCTGCTTTCCCTTTGACGGACGGTATGGGGGTATTCAGAAGTCCTCTTTCGTTTAACGGGATTTTTGAGCCGTAGATGGTTTGAGTGATTTTGTTCATTCCGTTTCTTTGTCCTGTTATGGTGTCTTTCCCATATCTGTTATTTGTCCGGGAGTCTAAGGGATCGTTCTTGTCTCCTCTTCCTATTTTCCCGTTGTAGGATATTCCGTGTCCTCCTGTTTTGTATTCGGCTTTGTTGTCTATGTTTTCCCATGTCAAAGTACCGGTGGTGAGTTTGTTCTTTTCTGCCGGTGCTTGGCTGTCTATGACGGCTCCTTTGAGGCGGGTGTTGTTTTTGACTTGGATGTCGTATCCTTCTTTTCCTGCATAGATACCTGCCTGTTTTGTGACGCTTTCATAGGCGGAGTCTGTGGTTTCTGTCTTTTTCCCGATGGAGAAGTAGGGATCGTCCATTTTCTTTTTCCCTGTATCCGGACGGGTGATCCTGTCTCGTTGCAGATGGATGCCGCTTTCTTTGTCCCGGCTGTGGTAGGTATGGCTGTCCTGCAAGCTTTCTATGGAGAGGTTGTTTCCTGTTTTTACTTCTACTTTCTTCCCGCCTGCTTTGCTTCCTGTGATGTTCAGATCTTTGCCGCTTTCCATGGTCAGGGTGTTTTTGGCAGTGACGGCGCTTCCTGTATGGGTTATTATTTCTTCTTCCCTATTCCCTTTGGATTTTCCTGCGCTGATGCCTACATTTTGGAGTCCGCCTATACCAAAGGAGGCGGTAATTCCTGCGCCTTTGCTCCTGCTGTTCCCTTCTGCTGTCTTCCTGTTTTCTGCAGCGGTAAGGTTAATGTCTTTCCCGGCTTGCAGTGTCACGTTTTCTCCTGTTATCTGTGATCCTTTTACGGCAATGTTTTCATCGCTCTTTATGCGTACATTTCCTTTGGAAACGATCCTGCTTTTTTTGGCTTCTGTTCCCTGGTACCGGCTGTCAGATTTGGCGGACCGGCTTCCTATGCTGACGTCAAGAGTAATTCCCTTTTTCACGTCTCCTATGTTTTTATATATCTTTACCGCATCATGCAGGTTGAACCCCGCATCGGCGGCATAGAGTTTCCCAAGCAGTCCGTCATGCGCCTGTCCGGCGTTCTTTATCGGCCGGATGATATTGTCTTTCGCGGTAATCACGGCTCCGCCTAAGGATACGGTAAGGCCGCTCTTTTTGTATTCGTGTTCTTCTTTTCCTCTGCAGGTATTGTCGTGGCTTTCGATGTCTACGTTTCTTCCTGTGATGAGGGTGTCTTTCCCGGCAATGATGTCGGAGGCTCTGACGGTGATGTTGTTTTGGGCATGGATGGCGACGCTGCCTTTGACGCTTCCCACGGTGCTTCCTACCTGCACAGTTTCTTCGGTGTCATAGCTGTCTTTTTTCTTTTCGCTCCCGATGGTGAAGCCTAAGCCGCTTCCTATGAGGCCGCTTTTCTTTACCTGCCTGTAGTCCATGTTCCGTGTTTTCTCATCGGCACTGTCTGCGGTAATGTCATTTCCGGCGGTAAGGGAGACGTCGTTTTCTCCGGCTGCGGCAGAAGCCCGGAGCGCTATGTTCCGTCCCGCTGCCATCTGCACTTCTTTTCCGGAGATGAGGCTGCCTTCCGGTTTCTCTATGGCAGTGTCTTCTTTCATCGTGGTCTGACTGGTGGAGAGGCCGCCGCTTTCTTTGTACTTGAGCCCCAGTTCGTGGCGGCTGCTTTCTTCTCCCGCGGTGAGGGCGATGTCTCTTCCTGCGGACATGCGGATGCTCCCGTCTTTGCTTTCCGCGTAGGCAGCTTTTGCCGTGATGTCACGGCCTGCCCCGATCTGTACATTTCCTTTCCCAACAAGGACTGTCCCTTCGTCTTTTACGGTACGGTCTTTCAGGTAGTTGTCGCTGTCTGTAATGCCCTGGGCATAGTTGTCTGTATGCACGGCACCTATGCGGACGTCACGGCCGGCGGACAGCAGGGAAGCGCCTTTTTCGCCCAGCTGTTCCAGTTCCGCGCTGGAGAGGGACAGGTCATTTTTGGCAGACAGGATGAGCAGGCCTTCTTTGTCTTTGACGGCGATGCCTGCTGTTTTTGCCATGCCGGTACGGTAGGATCCGTTTTTATCCGCTGTGCGGTAGGTTTCCGAGGTGATATCTATATTTCCCCCGCTTGCCAGTTTGACGCTTTTTTCCGCTGCAAGGATACCGTGAAGCGCCATGTCCTTCTGTGTGTCCAGAGCAATATGCCCGCCGGTAAAGTTTCCATGGCCGTTTATGGTTCCCGCCTTAATGGAAATACCGTCTTTCCCCTGCATGGTGCCGCTGTTTTCCAGATCCTGTTTCAGATCCATCACGATACGGGAAGCGGAAATAAGGGATCCGTCAGGGCGCAGTTCTTTTCTGCTTCCCGCTTTGAGGTATACCCGCGGGACGAGGACGTCTTCCGTTTTCCCTCCGGGCAGGATGGCTTTCTCCCTGACAAGCCAGACGATATCTCCCGTAAGGGCCGCCATCTGTTCTTTTGTCAGCGCGATGCCCGGTTTCAGATCATATTTCCGGGCAAAGGCCGCGCCGCTTTCCATCAGTGCTTTATATTCTTCTTCGTCTCCGGTATAGCCGGGAAGGTATCTTGTTCCTCTGAGTTCCATGATCTGCTGTCTGACAAGTTCCTGTTCGTAGAAGCCGTCTCCCAGCCGCTTTATGGTTTTGTCCGGATCCCATTTCATCTGTTCATACATGTAGTCGGATGACAGGAATTTTTTTCTGTCGGTAAAGGCAGGATCTGTTTCAATAAGGTATGTGGCCGTGGTTTCTTTATTGATTTTATAAATGGATGTATTGGGTATGTTTCTGCTGATCTGTCCTGTAAGGGTCTGCGTATATCCTGCATCATCCTTTACCGTAAGGTCTTTCATGGAGGGGGCGGTAACGGCGCTGATGGCAGGCGAGGCATGGTCTTTCGCAATGACGGTCGGCAAATGGGCATCTGAAAGCGCCGGCGCTTCATACTCATCCTGGGGATGGCTGTGACGGCTGTGTTTGGTTCCCATTGCCACACGGACGACTTCGCTGAAGGTCACCGTATTCCAGCGGAGTGTTTCCGATTTCACTGCCGTGCTTATATTGGACAGATTCCCAGCGGCAGCCTTCAATGTGCCTCCCGCCTGCATGGCGCTGTCCTTGTTTAAGGCGTCGGTATCCAGCAGCAGATCCCCGCCGGATTGTATGGTTCCCGGTGCGGTGGAAAGAAGGATCGGGGTGATGGTTTTCTTTTTTGAGACATACAGGTAATAGTCTTCAAATTCTATTCTCCGGTTCGCTTCATGGACACGGGCGTTGTAAGCCGGTATTTTTTCTTCGAGTTCCCGCAGTTTCGCATCATACTCTGCCTGCCACGCGTCATAAGCAGGCGTCCCTTCAGGCGGGGGCGCGGAAGGCGGGGTGATTCCCAGCGTCTTAACGCCGGGCAGCTGCCAGTCAGGGCTGTCCCAGGTGGTATAATGCCTCCTCCGACCAAATCCTTTCCCGGATTTCACAAGGGGCAGTTCCTGTTCTTTTCCATACAGCTCGGGATGAACGATGTAATGGATATCCAAAGCGCCCGGACCTGTGCGGCTCCCTTCCTGCCCGATTTCCCAGGGGGCAAGCCGGCTCCGCAGCACGTTGTAGGTCTGTCCGCCCGCACTAAATCTGACACGGTCAGGTTCTGCCTGTTCCCACCCGCTTTCTTCCATGCCGAATGCCAGATTGGCATTTCTATTTGCCAGATGATCAGCCCGTATAGACATGTCTCCCCGTGAGGCGACAGTGCCGCCCCAGTTATCCACGGTTTCCGTTTTTTCTCTGCTTTTCCCGCGTATGGACAGGGTACTGCCGCTGTACAGCATGGCGCCGATTCTGTTATCTATACGGTCAGCCCTGATGTCCAGTTCTTTGCGTGCGGCTGCCGTTCCGGCAGGCATCCCGTGGATTTCTTCATATATGTCCGAGGCTGCTTTTTGCAGTGCCATGAAAGTTTCTTTTTTCGCCAGATAGACAGATTCCGCCGCTTCCGTTTCCGGAGAATTTCCTTGAGTGTTTACACCTTGAGCGGCAGCTAAGTCTTCCAGGGCTTTTTCCATGTCCCGCTTCGCCGTTTCCGCCTGTTCCTGTGCTTTTTCCAGTGCCTTTTCTTTATCCGCATCCACATGGTTATGCAGGGCAGCGGCAGAAAGACGGATAGTATCCCCGTATATTTTTCCTGTTCCTATATTGTCGAGGGTTCCGGCCTCTATGGATACGGTATCCGACGCCTGCACCAGCCCCCGGTTTTCTACCTGCCCGGCTTCGATGGAAATATGTTTTCCCGAAAGGGATGTATCTTTGGCATTGGCAACCGTTTTTCCGGAAAGGTGCAGTACGTTCCCGGCGGTCACATCGGTCCGGTTTTGTAAGTTTCCCGCTGTCACAAAGGTGACATTATTTCCGCCTGCCGCTTTCCCCTGAAGGAGCAGGTCTTCTTTTGTTTTTACCGCAAGATTCTGTCCGCTTACGATTTTTCCTTCCCGATTATCCAGCACCGCGGCCGAAAGGGAAATGTCTCCGCTGCTCTGTATCTTCCCTTTTGCATTGTTGACGGATCGGTCGGCATGAAGTGTGATTCCATCCTGGGCGGACAGGGTTCCTCCCGCATTATCCAGACGGGTTCCTTTGATTATGATATTCTTTCCTGATGATGCCGTACCGTTCTTATTACTTAAAACAGACGCGGAGATATCCATATCCCCGTCAGAAAGGAGTCTGCCTGTTTCATTGTCCAGTTCCTTCTCTGCTGTCATCTTCATGCTGCCTTTGGCAGAAAGAGTTCCTCCCCTGTTTCTTATCCAAGGCAGGACCAGCTCCATATCTTTTCCGGTGATGATGTTCCCCTCTGTATTATTGAAGGACGTTCCATACAAAGACGCATCCCCGCCGGCTATGACGGTTCCTTTTTCATTGGTGACGGTATTTCCCCTGAGGAACAAACTGCTTTCAGTCGTAAAGCGCCCTCTGTCATTGGCTATATCTTTTGCTTTTACGGATATGTCGCCGATGAAAGATATCTTTCCGTCTGTATTATTTATTTCCTCTGCTGATGCATGAAAAGTTCCATATCCGGAAATCTGTCCTTTTTCATTGGAAAGGCTGCCGGAAGAAATACCCAAATGGTTTCCTGCCAGCAGGGTTCCCTGCCTGTTGTCTACCCTCCCCGATTGGATTTCCAATGTACCGGTCTCTGTCAGTCCTCCGGCTTCATTGATGCCGGCTCCTACGGTTCCTGTATTGGTTACATGTCCGTCTGCCGAAATGGTGACGTCTTTCCCCGCGGCGATGGTTTTGTCGTTTTCCAGGCAGCTTGCGCGGAGGTCTGTATTTCCTTTGCTGTAGATGGTGCCGCTGTTTTTCAGGTCGCCGTTCCAGTCAAGGGTGAGGTTGTCTTCGGCGCTCCATGTGCCGCTGTTATTGACGCCCAGTCCTTTTTCTGTCCCCACTAAGGTGATCCGTCCGGCGTACATGCCTCCTATGGCGGCGGTGTCAAGGGCGAAGGCGGGACGCCCTCCTTTTCCTTCTATGGCAGAGGCTTCGAGGGTCTTTGCGTCTACGGTATTGGCCCCGGTGGTGATATGGAGGTCTTTGGCCCAGATGCCTGCGTTGATTTTCACGGCGCGGGAGAGGATGGCAAGGCTTCCCGTTTCTTTTCCGCCAAGGCCTTTCCCTTCGATGAGGATATCTCCTCCTGTGATGTCGAAGCGCTGCAAATGGTCTTCTCCGTCATAGACGGGTTTCCCTGTGGTGAGGAAGGCTTTGCCTGTATTGATGAATCCGCCTCCGTTTACGGTGATGCCGTTCGGGTTGGCAATGACGACGTCTGCTCTGTTTCCTGCCACTTCCAGAAATCCATCCATAGCGGTGGAACCCGCGCCGGTGACTTCGTTTACGATGATTTTGGCCGGTCTTTCCGCCATGTTATTGTTCCCCTGTACGTATCCTGCCAGTTCGGTTTTGGAGAGGGTGTAGGAGTTGTTCAGGATGGCGCCTTTGTCCGGCACGTTGAAGGTTTCGTATTCGTTCCGGGATACGCCGCCGGAGGAGGGGGCGGTGATATTGACAAGGGGTATGCCGTTTGCTGTTTCTTCTATTTGCGGCTGATGGCGGGCTTCCGCTTTCGGATCGGGCATGATGGGACCTGCCGCCATGCCGGCGGTGCTTGTCATAAACAGTCCCGCTGCCAGCCATATGGCTACATTCCATCTGAGTCGTTTGCTTGTGCTTGTTTTCATTTGTCATAACCTCTTGTCGTTTTGATTAAAATTTGACCGATTTCATTTAAAATTGACAGCCCAGCGTGAATCCGCCGGCCCATGTTTTCGTATGGAAGCCGTCAGGCTTGTATAAGGCTCTGCTGATAAAGGTGTCGTAGAAGAGTCCTGAGGGAAAGGTTCCTCTCATTCCCAGCGCCATGCCCGCGATGGTTCTTCCTGTCAGGATCTCTGTGGATACGCCGTATACGGCGCCTGCGTCGAGTCCTGCATATACGCTGCTGTGGAGGCGCGGAAGAGAGGATGACAGTTCGTTTCGGATGTACCATCCGTTTTCTCCCATGAGTGTGTATTCTCCGTCGAAGCCCCTGACGGTGTACCTGTTCCCGATGCTCACCATGTCTGTGCTGTAGAGGCGCATGCCGCCTGTCGTCCACTGCCCGTGAAGGGATGTGGTGAAGGATGCCGGCCGGTGTCCCAGGGTAAGGGGTTTCTGCCAGTCTATGTCCAGGAGCCACATTTTATAATGGGTTTTGGGACTCGCCGGATTGTCTGTATCAGGTTTCGCGCCGAACCATCCTGTCCCCATTTTATATCCGAGGCGGGTGTACAGTGTGCCGCTTCCTGTATAGACGCGGTCAAAGAGGCCTATTTCCATGGCTGTGGTGTCCATGGCCTGTACGGGGATTTCCATATCGTTGATGAAGTAGTGGGCGTTTCTTTTGGTGAGGCTTATGTCCCAGCCGTATTTTTCGTTTTTGGTGCGTCCCATGACATGGCTGAAGGTGAATTCGGTGATGCGGGTTTTCCCGCTGCTGATGAAGTCATAGGGATTGGATTTTACGGTCCGGTGGTATCGGTAGCGGTTGTGACGCAGTGTGAAGGTGTCCCATCCTCTGGGGATGGAGTAGGAAATGCCCTGCCCTCTGGTTCCTTTTTCGTATCCGTCCCGGGAGCCGTCTGTATTTCCGCTGATGCGGAAGAGGTCATTGGCATTGAAGAGCCGGTCTATTCCCAGGGCGGCGTTCCACTGGATGCTTCCTGTGTCTTCCAGTCCGGAGTCGTCCACGGAAAGGCTTCCCTTTATTTGTTTCCCCTTGGTTATGGAGAGTTCCACGTCTGTCATGTCCGCTTCTTCGGCAGGGAGGAGTTTCATGGATACGTCAGAGGAGCTGACGCGTTTCATCTGTTCCAGCCCCTGCTCCAGGCGGCGGATGTTCAGGATGTCTCCTTCTTTGATGGGAAATGCGTTTTTCCATGGGATGAGGGCGCTGTCTCTGCTGTAAATGATTTTATGCAGCCTGCCGGTTTGGAGGCGGAGAAGGAGTTTCCCGTTTTTCATATTCTGCTCGGGGATCACGATGCGGCTGGTCACGTATCCTTTGTCCAGCAGTTTCGCATTCAGGTCTTTTACCAGCCTGTTGACGGATGAAATCCCCATGTCCGTGTGAATATGGGGCTGTATGATGTCCTGCAGCCAGCCGAACTTTTCTTCCTGCCCCGATAAAATAATTTCGTCTATTCTAAACACGGGTCCTGCGGCACCTTGCATTTCCTCTTTTTCATTCACGCTGCTTCCCATATTTTCTATACGGGGTATGCGCAGCCTTTCCTGCCGCTCTTCTTCTCTCTGCCGCGCTTCTTCCAGCCGCTCTGCTCCTGTGTAATCTAAAACGGGAGCAGCTGATACCGCTCCCGTCATCATGGTTAAAAAAATAAAGGCTGTTACAATTTTCCCCTGCATGATCGCTCTCCCAAAGTAATATTTCAAATGTTTTTCTTATTTCCAATTATAGTTTACAGGGAAGGCATTGTAAATGTTTTCTTTGCTGCCCCTCTCCGCTTTAATTTTCTGCTGCGCCTTTTGCCAACATGACGGAAAGATCTTCTTTTTCTTCCTGCATATCTGTCTCCTTTGCCGCCGCTTTCGCCAGATCATCAATAGCGTAAACGAGGGGTTCTTTTCCTTCATCGGGAGTAAGGAGCATCATCACATCTATATGGTCATTTTCACGGAAGAAATACGCTCTGCCGTAAAAGGGCAGGATGAGTCCGTCGGAATCAAAGGTAATTTTCGCGCCCATCGTATAGAGATAGGCTTCGTCGGCTGTAAGTTTGCGATACGGCTCGAAATCGGACAGGGTGATTTTCACGCCTTCTCCTAATTCTCCCACCACGTTCTTCGCCCAGTTCTTCATTACCTCTTCCGCCCCTTTACGCAGCGGCGAGTCCTCATCCAGAAAGGCGCGGTTCATGCGGGAAAGGCTTCTCCATTCTTTTACGGTCAGGTATTCCCGAAAAAACGGTTTCAATGTATCCGCTCCCGCAGGAGGCAGCTTGGCGGTGACAATGTAACCGTAAGCGAATTTTCGGCTTTTTTGAAGCATGACGGAAAGCTGCCCCATGTGATAGGGATAGGTGAAATTGTGGAACTTCAGTTCCTGCTGTTCAGGGATATCCTGATAGGTAAACGCAGGCGGCAGATGTGCTTTCGCAATGGACTGCAAGTCATAAGCAGACGCGCCGCCGGAAATACAGAGAACCGTCATAAAGACTGCCGCCGTTTTCTTCCAACTCATGTGCCGCTCCTTTCCAGTCCATAGAAGGCATAAAGTAAATTTTTCCCGATTTTTTCCGCCGCCGTATGGCTTCCCTGTACGATAATGAGATAATACATGCCGCCCTGCCTGTACAGATTCGTATAGACCCACATCGGATAGGACAGGTGTCTTTCGTCGGAAATAATCACCCGCGCTTCCTGGGTCCAGCGATAGGTGCCGTCATGATTTTTATAGGCATGCCACGGTGAAAAAGAAACCAGTTCCGCCTGCAGCTTCTGCCCTTTGATTTCATCCAAACGGCCATTCAGCATCCGCTGATATTCTTCTATGCTGATTTTCGGCATGCCGAAGAGGGAGTGCGGCCGTGTCGCATCTTCATGGAATGCACGCTTCCAAAACCGGGCAGCCTTTTCCCCTTTCCCATGGAAGAAGGCTTCTTCTGTCCCTTTCACAACAGAGACGGAAGCGGAATAGGTGCCGCGGATATCGGATTTCCTGATCTGGTACAGATGAAGGGAGTCGTAAGGGTACGGCGCCCGGTCGGGGTACATGTCCATCCCCGGAGGCGTGGTGAGGAAGTACATCACTGCCGCCCAATCTGTTTTCCCGTAATCTTTCCGGTGTCCCGATTTCTTAAATATGGTTTCCGCGCGGCTGCCCCCTCCATCGGTAATCTGCACGTCTTCCCCGAAAGACAGTTTCCCCAGTCCGTCGATGACGAGATCCTCCGCCGCCGCGTAAAGACAGCCTGCCAGAATGAAAGCGGACAGAGCCGCCATGATTTTTTTGAACATGGAATTCTCCTGTAATATATCATTTATTTCTTCATTGTAAGGAATCAGGGATATTTTCTCAAGTCAGGCATTTCCGTCTCCCACAAAAAATATCCCGCCATGGGTTACACAGCGGGATATTTTATTTAAACACTTATTGCACGTCAGCTTGCCCATCAGCGGTTTCCGCCGTCCGGGGTTCCGCGTTGTGCTGCACGGAGAGCCTGCGGTAGCGGGCAAGCCCCGTACCTGCCGGAATCAGCTTGCCGATAATGACGTTTTCTTTGAGGCCGAGAAGCGGATCCACCTTCCCTTTGATTGCCGCTTCCGTAAGAACTCTGGTGGTTTCCTGGAAAGAAGCCGCTGAGAGGAAGGAGTCTGTCGCCAGCGCGGCTTTCGTCGTACCGAGAAGCAGGTTCTCACCCACCGCCGGTTTCTTTCCTTCATCTTCCAGATGTTCGTTCATGACGCGGTAAGCCACGATGTCCACCGTCTGTCCCGGAAGCCATTCGGAATCTCCGGGGTCATCGATTTTGATCTTGCGGAGCATCTGATGGACGATGATTTCAATGTGCTTGTCATTGATTTCAACACCCTGGGACCGGTAAACTTTCTGCACTTCCTTGACGATATAGTTCTGAGTCGCCTGTACGCCGAGGACACGGAGAATATCGTGGGGATTGATATTCCCTTCGATGAGGCGAGTACCTGCTTCGATTTCATCGCCTTCATTGACGGAAATCCTCTTTCCGAACGGAATCTTATAGGTATCGGATGTCTCTTCATTGGTCACGGTAACAATCTTGATATTCGCATTTTCCGGAGAGTCTTCAATGGTAACTTTGCCGGCGATATTGGAGATGATCGCGTTGCCTTTCGGCTTGCGCGCTTCAAACAATTCTTCGACACGGGGCAGACCCTGGGTGATATCTTCTGCCGTTGCGACACCGCCCGTATGGAACGTACGCATGGTCAGCTGGGTACCCGGTTCACCGATGGACTGTGCGGCGATGATGCCTACCGATTCGCCGATTTCCACATGGCGGCCTGTTGCCAGGTTCCTGCCATAGCACTTCGCGCATACGCCGTGTTCGGAATGGCAGGTCAGAATGGAACGGACTTTCAGACGGTCATAATGCTTTTCAATTTCAGCAGCCTGGTCGTCAGTGATTTCTTCATTCTTCGCGGCAATGATTTCTCCCGTTTCCGGATTCACCACATCTTCCAGCGGGCAGCGGCCGGCGATACGGTCAGCCAGAGACTCAATGAGACCCCCGGCTTCCGTAATTTTGCGGACTTCTACGCCTTCCGTGCCTTCCATGCGTACGGAAATCACCGGAATATCCGCAGCCAAAAGTTTTTCAGCCGCTTCCGCCGTAAGGACGGTTCCCTGCGCCAGCACTTCTTCTCCTTTGCGGTTCAGAGCCGGCGTTTCCAATTTCTTTTCAAAGAAGCGGACTGTCACATGATGTTTCACGATACTCTTGTATTCCGCTGCGACATCCTCCACGCCGAAGGTAACGGTTTTCGGTTCGCCCGCTTCTCCTTCCGCTGTGGGAACGGTAACAACAACGGAATCAACGAGGAAACGGTTCATAAGGGCCACATCGGACGCATCCAGTGTTTTCCCCTTCACAAGGAGAATTTCCCCGCTGCGCCGGTTCATGACGTCTTCTTCGAGAATGGAACCGTCCAATTCAGCGCGGTGGACATTGTAACGGCTGCGGACAGCCGCCTTGGAAACCAGTTTATTCCATTCACGATCGAAATTGAGTGTCTGCACATCGCAGTCTTCTTCCCGAATGATGACATCCTGGGAAACATCGACAAGGCGGCGTGTGAGGTAACCGGAGTCTGCTGTACGGAGAGCCGTATCGGCAAGACCTTTGCGGGCGCCGTGGGAAGACGTAAAGTAGTCAAGGACGGTCAGCCCTTCACGGAAGTTTGCCTTAACAGGCAATTCTACCGTTTTACCGGATGTATCGGCAATCAGGCCGCGCATCCCCGCCAGCTGGCGGATCTGGTTATCGTTGCCGCGGGCGCCGGACTGGGCCATCATGGTGAGCGGATTCATTTTCGTCATGGACGCTTTCATCGCTTCACCGACATCATTAGTCGCTTTTTCCCAAATTTTAACGACTTTCCTGTATCTTTCGTCATCCGTCATCAGGCCGCGGCGGAAATATTCCTTGATTTTTTCAATCTGCGCTTCACTTGCGGACAGGATATCATTTTTGGCTTCCGGTACGGCCACGTCATAAATGCCGATAGAAATGCCGGAAACAAGGGCATAATGGAATCCGAGGGCTTTAATGGAGTCCAGGAGATCTCCCGTTTCCTTGAAACCCAGCTTCTTAAAGCAGTCATTGACAAGTTTGCCCATCTGCTTCTTGCCGATAGTGATGCCGAGACCTTCTTTTCCGTCAGGACGTTTATAGAAGAAGCGGAGAGGTTCGGGAATGGCATAGTTGAAAATCAGGCGCCCCGGGGTCGTGATGACAAGACCGTGTCCCGGTATGTCCACTTTAATGAAATCATGGATCTGTACCTGATTCAGTGCATAGGCCAGCATGACTTCATCGTAATTGGTGTACGCGTGGAATTTCGAGGGGTCAAGCGCGTCTTCCTCTTCCTTGCTTTCTTTTACAATGGTCAGATAGTATGATCCCAGAATCATATCCTGGGAAGGAATGGCGACAGGTTTGCCGTCTTTCGTAGACAGGATATTGTTGATGGAAAGCATGAGCGTTCTCGCTTCCGCCTGCGCTTCCACGGACAGAGGCAGATGGCACGCCATCTGATCGCCGTCAAAGTCCGCATTGTAACCCGGGCAGACAAGGGGATGCAGTTTGATCGCCCTGCCTTCCCACAGGATCGGTTCAAACGCCTGGATGCCGAGGCGGTGGAGTGTCGGAGCGCGGTTCAGAAGTACGGGATGTTCTTTAATAACATCGCCAAGGACGTCCCAGACTTCAGGGGACAGCTTGTCCACTTTTTTCCGTGCCGATTTCAGATTGCTCGCCAAACCGCGGGCAATCAGTTCATGCATGATGAACGGTTTGAAAAGTTCGATTGCCATTTCTTTCGGCAGGCCGCACTGGTACATTTTCAGTTCAGGACCGACTACGATAACAGAACGGCCGGAATAATCGACACGTTTCCCCAAAAGGTTCTGGCGGAAACGGCCCTGCTTGCCTTTCAGCATATCGGAAAGGGATTTCAGGGGACGGTTTCCCGGGCCGCTGACCGCTCTGCCGCGGCGGCCGTTATCTATGAGGGCATCGACAGCTTCCTGCAGCATACGTTTTTCATTTCTGACGATGATTTCAGGCGCACCCATGTCCATCAGTCTTTTCAGACGGTTATTTCTGTTGATGACACGGCGGTAAAGGTCGTTCAGGTCGCTCGTAGCAAAACGCCCGCCGTCAAGCTGCACCATCGGGCGGAGGTCCGGCGGTATAACGGGCAGCACGGTGAGGATCATCCATTCCGGCTTATTGCCCGATTTACGGAAAGCTTCCACTTCTTCCAGCCGGCGGATGCTGCGGACTTTGCGCTGGTTGCTGCTGCTGTCCACATCTTCGCGAAGCTGTTTTTCCAAGGCTTCCAGATCCAGCTGGCGGAGAAGCTTCTGAATAGCTTCCGCCCCCATCTGCGCCTCAAAAGAACCGGCGCCGTATTCCTGGACGGCCTGCTGGTATTCCTGTTCATTTAAAACCTGCTTGTCCAGAAGCTTTGTTTCGCCTTTATCTATTACGATGTAGGCGGCAAAATAAAGGACTCTTTCCAGCTGGCGGGGGGACACATCGAGAATGAGGCCGATACGGCTCGGCGTCCCCTTGAAATACCAGATGTGAGATACCGGGCAGGCCAGATCAATATGACCCATGCGTTCACGGCGTACTTTGGAGCTTGTCACTTCCACGCCGCACTTATCGCAGACCGTGCCCTTATAACGCATTTTTTTATACTTGCCGCACTTACATTCCCAATCTTTCGTCGGTCCGAAAATCTTTTCACAGAAAAGACCGTCCGGTTCTGCTTTCAGTGTACGGTAGTTAATTGTTTCCGGCTTCGTTACTTCTCCGTGAGACCATAATCTGATCGTTTCCGGAGACGCAATACCGATTTTCATGGAGTCAAATTCATTTACGTCTAACAATTGCTCAGTGCTCCTTTCCGGAAATCAGGCATCCGGGTCATCGACAAGACCCGCTTCAGTTTCTATATCAGTTTCAGTAAAAGCCGCTTCTTCATTTGCAGGAGCCGCCGCTTCCGCTTCCAGCGTATCATTGAAAGAAGCCGTATCATCTGCCGGCACTTCTTTCCCTTCTCCGGCCATGCTGGATTCCATGGCATTTCTGGCTGCGGAAACGGAATCCTCACCTTCCATGGCCGCTTTCACTTCGTCTTTATGCCAGCGTTCGCCGCCATTGGACGGTTCCAGATCGCTTTCGTCCAGCTCTTTCATGACAACTTCCTCTTTGTCTTCATTCAGGACGCGGACATCCAACCCGATGGATTGGAGTTCCTTCATAAGAACCTTAAAGGATTCGGGAACACCGGGGCTCGGAATGTTTTCGCCTTTGACGATTTTTTCATAGGCTTTGACACGGCCGATGACATCATCAGATTTTACCGTCAGGATTTCCTGTAAGGTGTACGCGGCGCCATATGCTTCCAGTGCCCAGACTTCCATTTCACCGAAACGCTGGCCGCCGAACTGCGCCTTGCCGCCGAGCGGCTGCTGGGTCACAAGGGAATACGGGCCGGTAGAACGGGCATGGATCTTATCATCGACAAGATGATGGAGTTTCAGCATGTATTTCCAGCCGATCGTCACCTGTCCGTCCAGCTTCTCGCCGGTACGTCCGTCATAAAGATCGGATTTCGCATTGACCGGAAGTCCTGCGGCGGCAAGAGTGGCAGCCAGGTCTTCATCGCGGCAGCCGTCAAATACAGGGGTCGCGATGTGGACACCGGATTCTGTGGATTCGGGCATGCCGTAGGTGTCAAAATCATAGCCCGCTTCACGGAGCCGCTTTTCAAGCGCTTTCGCCTTTACGGGATCTGTCTTGGCTTCCTTGATTTCTTCGCCGAGCATATGGCAGGCCCAGGACAAATGAATTTCCAGGATCTGCCCGATATTCATTCGCGAAGGAACGCCAAGGGGGTTCAGCACCAAATCGACAGGACGTCCGTCCGGAGTAAAGGGCATATCTTCAACAGGCAGGATGCGGGAGCATACGCACTTATTGCCGTGGCGCCCCGCCATTTTGTCGCCTTCGCGGAGTTTCCGTTTCTGCGCGACGTAAACGCGGACGAGCTTATTTACGCCCGGCGCCAGTTCATCGCCGTTTTCACGGGTAAATTCCTTGACGTCGACCACTTTCCCGAATTCTCCATGCGGCACACGGAGGGAGGTATCACGGACTTCTCTTTCCTTATCGCCGAAAATGGCACGGAGAAGACGTTCTTCCGGAGTCAGTTCCGTTTCCCCTTTCGGCGTTACTTTGCCGACAAGGATATCGCCGGGACGTACATCGGCGCCGATACGGATAATACCGTTTTCATCAAGATTTTTCAAGGCGTCGTCGCTGACGGATGCCAGCTCTCTTGTGATCTCTTCTTCGCCCAGCTTCGTATCACGGGCATCACACTCGTATTCTTCAATATGGATAGAGGTGTACAGGTCATCTTTGCAGAGACGTTCAGAAATGAGCACGGCGTCTTCATGGTTATATCCTTCCCAGGATACGAACGCCACAAGCACGTTGTGTCCGAGGGCCAGCTCGCCTCCGTCGGTGGACATGCCGTCCGCCAGTGTCTGCCCGGCTTCGACTTTGTCCCCTTTGTATACGATGGGATGCTGGTTGATGCAGGTGCTCTGGTTGGACCGGAGGAACTTAATCAGGTCATAAGTATCATATTCGCCGTTATCCGCGCGGACGATAATCTGTTTCCCGTTGACAGAGGTAACCACGCCTGACCGTTTTGCAAGAACGCAGACACCGGAGTCCTGGCCGGCTACCCATTCCATACCCGTGCCTACAAGAGGCGCTTCCGGGCGGAGGAGCGGTACTGCCTGTCTCTGCATGTTGGCGCCCATGAGCGCACGGTTCGTATCATCATGTTCAAGGAACGGAATAAGAGACGTACCGATAGAAACGACCTGCTTCGGAGAAACGTCCATGAGATCTACTTCTTCAGGAGAAGCTTCCAGAACATCAGGACCGCGGCGGCAGGCCACATACCGGTTCAAGAACGCGCCGGTATCCGACAACGGCTCGCTGGCCTGAGCAATAACTTTATTTTCTTCAATGTCAGCCGTCACATAGAGACATTCATTGGTCACTTCGTGGGTCTTCGGGTTAATCCGGCGGTACGGCGTTTCAATCAGGCCGTACTTGTTGACAATCCCGTAATTGGACAGCGAGGAAATAAGTCCGATATTCGGGCCTTCCGGCGTTTCTACGGGGCACATACGCCCATAATGGGAATAATGCACGTCGCGGACTTCAAACCCTGCACGTTCACGAGACAGCCCTCCCGGTCCCAAAGCGGACAGACGGCGCTTATGCGTCAGCTCCGCCAATGGGTTCGTCTGATCCATAAACTGGGACAGCTGGGAACTGCCGAAGAATTCCTTGATGGCTGCCACAACAGGACGGATATTAACGAGCGCCTGGGCGGTCATCTTGTCCTGATCCTGGGTAGTCATTCTTTCGCGAACCACACGTTCCATACGGGACAAGCCGATGCGGAACTGGTTCTGGAGCAGTTCGCCGACACAGCGGACACGGCGGTTGCCGAGATGGTCGATATCATCGGGGCGCCCATAGCCCTGGATCATATTCAAAAGATAGTCTACCGCCGCGATAATATCCGCGCGGTCAAGAATCCGATAGCTGTCATCACGCATTCCATTGGAGCAGATCACCTTGACAGGTGTTCCGTCCTCTTTCTGGGTCATGACTTCCACCATTTCTACCTTGCTGAACACGCCGCTCTTCTTCAGGATCGCGATGGCTTCCTCGTCGATAAGGGCATTCCCCTGGATAATGATTTCACCGGTTTCCGTATCCACGATAGGCCCTTCCGTACGATGGCCCTTGAGGCGGTTTTCCCAGGAGAGTTTCTTATTCAGCTTGTAACGTCCGACCTTCGCCAGATCATAACGGCGGGGATCATAAAAGAAGTTGCGGAGCAGGGTCGTGCCGCTTTCTTCTGTCGCCGGTTCGCCGGGACGGAGCTTTTTATAAATAGCGATGAGTGCTTCTTTTGTATTCTGCGTTTCATCCTTCTTGAGCGTCTCTTCGATATGGATATCATTATTGAAAAGCTCCATGATTTCTTCATTGGAAGAGAACCCCAGCGCACGGATGAGGTACGTCACGGGCATCTTGCGGTTACGGTCGATACGAACGGAAACAACGCCGTTGGCATCAGTTTCCAGTTCGATCCACGCGCCGCGGTTCGGAATGAGCTGGGCGGAATAGATTTCCTTCCCGAAAGTGTCCATTTCCTTTTTGTAGTATACGCCGGGAGAGCGGACAAGCTGGGAAACAATAACACGTTCGGCGCCATTGATAATAAATGTGCCCGTATCCGTCATAATCGGGAAATCGCCCATGAAAAGATCATGCTCCTTGATTTCGCCGGTTTCCTTATTGACGAGCTGGACTTTGACCTGCAGCGGAGCGGAATAAGTAGCATCTCTCGTCTTGCATTCATCGATGCTGTACTTTTCTTTCTTGAAATAGTATTCGCCGAAATGCAGCGCCCATTTATGAGCACTATCCTCGATAGGAGAAATATCCGCAAATACATCCCTCAGCCCTTCTTTACAGAACCATTCGTAAGATTTGGTCTGCAAATCGAGCAGATGGGGCATCCCCAGAACTTCCTGAGCTCTGGCGTAGGTATATCTTTTCTTAGTACCTACCTGGACGGGTCTGAACATTTTGCTGTTAGGCATTCCACGCCTCACCCTTTCCTTCCATATAAAATCTAAATTTCCAACACATGGGAACAGGGATGAAAAGAGGACAAGGCCAAGGAAACACCGATTAAGCCACAAAATATCCTGTACTTCATCAGTGTTCCCGATTTGAGCCGGGCTCCTCTTTTCTCCGCGAGCCTTCTCACTATATATAAATAGAGACTGTAAAACATAATTTTACACGAGCGAAAAACATTCTGCAATATAAATCCATTTTCACCTAAAATGTTTTTTCTATATCTTTCTATAAAAATATTTTAGTTATAGATAAAAACTTATTTGCTATTGAAATATTTTATTTTAATATTTTCCTCTTGCTTTTCCCTGTAAAATATGCTACCGATTTATTCTATCATTTAATTCTCTCTATTGCAACAAAACCCGTTCCTCTATGAAGGCTTAAAAAAATGATCCATAAAAAAACTCCCTCTGCCAGAGAAGGAGTTTTCATTCTTGCAGTTTGTCCGTCACCGATCAGTCTTCCATGATCTCAAAGTCGTCTTTCCCGACACCGCAGAGCGGGCACTTGAAATCGTCAGGCAGATCTTCCCACTTGGTTCCCGGAGCAATTCCGTTGTCCGGATCCCCTAAAGCTTCATCATAAATCCATCCGCAAACTTTGCATACATATTTTTTCATGTCTATTCTCCTCTCCACAGTCCGTGCAAATTGCAATACTCATAAGCCGCTACGACTTCATCCCCTTCAGCAAGAACAAAATCAGCCACCGGCTTCATGCCCGGCTTCAAATCCACCTGCTGGCTTCCGGTCTTTGTTTCCAGAACAATCCAGGTGATATAGTGGTTGTCCAGCATGGGATGTTCCACAGAGCCGACCTCCACATGCACTTTCGATCCGTCTTTCGTAATGACGGGAACATGCTTTTCACCGGCAGCATCCGTAGTATTGGGAATCAATTCTTCGATTTCCGCATTTTTGCAGAACATGTCTTCCGCACACTCTCCAAGAACAGTGACTACTTTGTCGCACTTTTTACAACGATAAAATTTCATAATCCGCTCCTCTCCCAGGCATCCGCCTGGCAAACTTTCTTTTTCAGGATTCTTCCTGAAATACTCCATTCGTATTATATCACCGCTTTCAGGAAACTTCCCTACCTTTTTCCATTTTTCCTGAATCCCATATAAAAAGAGTTCTCTCCGTCAGGAAAGAACTCTTTTTATATTTCTATCTCCGCTTTATCTCTTATTCAATCACCATGAGAAGGTCGCCTGATTCGATACGGCTGCCCGCCTTCACATGAATTTCACTCACAATGCCATCCACCGGTGAGGTGATCGTCGTTTCCATCTTCATGGCTTCTGTGACAATCACCGGCTCTCCTTTCTTCACATGCCCGCCTTTTTCCGCAAGCACTTTCACGACGGATCCCGACAGGGTCGCCCCTACCTCGCCGGGAATATCCTTATCCGCTTTCCTTGCGGTCACTGCAGATTCCGCCACATGCCTGTCATGAATTTTAATTTCACGGGGCATGCCGTTCAGCTCAAACTGGATACGGCGGTTTCCTTCTCCGTCAGGTTTCGTGATCCCGTCAAGACGAATAAGGAGCATCTTCCCTTCTTCTATATTCACTCGGATTTCCTCGCCCGGTTTCATCCCGAAGAAGAACGTCGGCGTATCCAGGACGGACAGGTCGCCATACTGATGATAGCGGTCCATATAATCACTGAAAACTTTCGGATAAATACAGTAAGAGGAAATATCTTCTTCCCGCGTGGACATATGCCTGCCCTTCATTTCTGCTTTCACCGCGGCGAAGTCCACATCCTGCGGATGAGATTCCAGATGAGGTTCTTCCCCGCGCAAAATAATCTTCTGCAGCTTTTCAGGGAATCCGCCGTAAGGAACACCCAGTTTCCCATCAAAGAAATCAACCACGGACTGCGGGAAATCAAGGGCCGCACCCTTCTCATAAATATCTTCTTCCATCAGATGGTTCTGCACCATGAAGAGTGTCATATCACCGACCACCTTAGACGACGGCGTTACTTTGATAATATCGCCAAACATCATATTCACTCTGGCATACATGCGGCAAACTTCCGGCCAGCGGTCTCCCAGTCCCACCGCAGTCGCCTGCTGGCGGAGATTAGAGAACTGCCCTCCCGGCATTTCATGCTGGAAAAGCGTGGTATTCGGACTTGCCATCCGGCTGTCCACCCCTGCATAGTAGGGACGGATGCCCTGCCAGTAGCGGTCAATCGTTTCCAAGGCTTCGATATCCAGTTTCGGCTGGCGGGGATTGTTCTGGAGCGCATAGTACAGCGCCGTCATGGACGGCTGGCTCGTACCGTTTGAAAGCGCGCCTGTCGCCACATCGACAATATCCACGCCGGCTTCCGCCGCCTTTGCATAGCTGTACAGCGTCAGTCCGCCGCCTTCATGGCTGTGGAGGTGTATCGGAAGATCCACAGCATCTTTTAACGCCGCCACAAGAGCGTATGCCGCTTCCGGTTTCAAAAGTCCCGCCATATCCTTGACAGCGATCAGGTTGGCACCGGCATTCTGCATTTCCTTCGCCAGATCCGTATAATATTTCAAAGAATATTTCTGCCGCTTCGGATCCATGATATCCCCGGTGTAACAGAAGCACGCTTCTGCCAGTTTGCCCTTCTTGCGGACTTCATCAATGGAAATCGTCATGTGGCTCAGCTGGTTCAGACAGTCGAATATACGGAACACGTCAATCCCGTTGTCTGCTGCTTCATCAATGAAATGGCGGACCACATTTTCAGGATAATTCGTATATCCTACCGTATTCGCGCCGCGGGTGAGCATCTGGAAAAGGATGTTCGGCGCTGCTTCACGCATCCGGCGAAGCCGTTCCCAGGGACTTTCATCAAGGAAACGATAAGCCACATCAAATGTCGCGCCGCCCCAGTTTTCAAAAGAGAAGAGCTGCGGCACATGACATGCGGTGTAACGGATCGCGTTCATGATATCGTGTGTCCTCACACGGGTCGCCAAAAGCGACTGGTGGGCATCACGATATGTCGTGTCCATGATCATCAGTTCTTTCTGATCCATGACCCATTTGGAAAATTTTTCCGGCCCCCATTTTTCCAGCATCTGCCTTGTGCCGCGGGGTACTGTTTCCCCCTCTGCCGAAAGAGGCGCTGCCGGAGCGAAATCGGGCTTTTCCTTCGCGCCCGCCCCGGCATAGCCGTTGACAGTGATATCTCCGATATAGCGGAGCAGCTTCGTACCGCGGTCGCTGATTGCTTCAGGTTCATCCAGAAGCTGCGGATGGCGGTCGATGTAATTGACATCACAGAGACCTTCCTGGAAATCCTTCGTGCGGAGCATATTCTGAAGGAAATATATATTTGTCTTCACACCGCTGATACGGAATTCATCAAGGCAGCGGAGCATTCTGTGCACTGTGTCTTTCGCATGGAGCGCATGGGCCGTTACTTTGACCAGGAGTGAATCATAGTAAGGAGTAATCACCGCTCCCGTATACGCCGTACCAGCGTCCAGACGGATACCGGGGCCGCCGCCGGAACGGTAGGCGATAATCTTGCCCGTGTCAGGCATGAAACCGTTCTGCGGATCCTCCGTCGTGATGCGGCACTGGATCGCCACACCCTTGAACCAGATCGTCGGCTGCAGACCGATCGCCACCTCCGGACTATCCACCGAATAGCCTTCGGCAATGAGAATCTGTGTCTTCACGATATCCACATCGGTAATCATTTCCGTTACCGTATGTTCCACCTGCACACGGGGATTCACTTCAATGAAATAGAAATGCTCTTCATCCTGATCCACAAGGAACTCCACCGTCCCCGCATTGAGGTAATTGACATTCTTCATCAATTTGACGGCGGCACTGCAGATATCTTCGCGCAGCTTCTGCGGAAGCGACCAGGCGGGCGCCATTTCAATCACTTTCTGATGGCGGCGCTGGATAGAGCAGTCACGTTCAAACAGATGAATGACATGTCCCGCTTCATCACCGAGAATCTGTACCTCGATATGCTTCGGATTCATGATACATTTTTCCACATACACTTCGTCGCTGCCGAAAGCCATTTTCGCTTCCGATTTCGCGCGGTGATACGCTTCCTCCAGATCTTCCATGCGGTCCACATTCCGCATGCCGCGCCCGCCGCCGCCGTTGACCGCTTTGATCATGACGGGGAAACCGTATTCCTCGGCAAAAGCTTTGACCTCATCAAAGCTTTCCACCGCACCGTTTGTGCCGGGAATCATGGGGATCTGTGCTTTTTCCGCCTGGATACGGGCATTCACTTTATCACCGAACATGATCAGATGTTCCACACGCGGCCCGATGAAAATAATGCCTTCCTCTTCACAGCGTTTGGCCAGCTCCGCATTTTCCGCAAGGAATCCGTAACCGGGATGAACTGCGTCCACATGATGCTCCTTACAGATACGGATGATATCCTCTATATCCAGGTAAGCATCGATCGGTTTATCCCCTTCCCCCACCAGGTACGCTTCGTCAGCACGGTTCCGATGAAGAGACAGTACATCTTCTTTGGAATAAACAGCCACCGTCCTGATACCCAGCTCATTGCAGGCACGGAATACACGGATGGCGATCTCGCCTCTGTTGGCCACCAGGACCTTCCGGATTTTTCTCATAAGCAACTCCCCCTATGTGTCGATTGCATTCTTTCAGATAAAAATGGCATATATATTTTTTATTTTACTAAGCGCCGATGTACATTTCAATAGAAAAAACTATGTCTACATAATTTTAATCTCCCCTTTGTATTTTTCCCCGAAAGAAAATAATCTCTTCCGCGCTCTGCAAAATCTCTCCAAAAAATCTTTATGTAAAAAAAAGCGGCGGAGCTCTGTAAACACTTCATATTTACTAAAGTGTCATTTCATTAGTTTTAAATTGTGCAAAAATTAAATTTAACATAGCATAATAGTTGATTAGAAATTATTAGTAAATAAAAAAGGAGAGCCTTATTATGAGAAAAAAGATATTATCCTTTGGGATATTTTTAACCTTAGTCGGAACAAATTCCGGCACCGCGGCGCCCGTCACTCAACTGGACGAAGTAGTGGTGACCGCTAATCGCATCGAAGAAAAGGGAACAATGCCAGGCGGATTCGTCCGACAAAACACCAACTTGGGGCTATCAGGCGAAAAAGATATTATGGACGTGCCCTACACAGCCCAAAGCCTTTCACAGAAGTCCATTGCCGCCATGGTGATGCCCACCCGCCAGATCGATCAAGTGCTTGCTAACGTGCCCTCCATTCGCACCGGCACCTCTCCTATCAAGACAGACTTCTCTATCCGCGGGATCGGCGCCAACGGCGCCTCTTTATACCTGAACAATATCCCCGGATTCTTTATCATGTGCGCCGGCCCTGAACCGAATACCATTGACCATGCCGATGTTGTAATCGGACCGGCAGCCACCCTGAGTGGTTCCGTTCAATCGTACAATGGTCCTGACGGCGGTCAGCCCGGCTCGATTTACCTCTACACAAAAAAACCTGCGGAAACCAATTTTTCCCGCTATACACAGACCTTCAGCGGATATGGCGATTGGGGCGAATATATCGACATCAGCCGAAACCATTTGGGCGGTGATCAATCATGGGGCATCAGAATGTACGGACAATATGACCGCGGCGGACTGTCTTCCATCAGCGGCGCCGGTTCCAAGAAGAGAAACCTGTTTGTCGATATTTCTCATGAAACAGAGAGGAACAAAACCAATATTTTCGGCGGTTACTATGACTACCGTATTTATGGCGGAGAACGAAGATTTTCCATCTTAAGAAACGCCTTGCAAATCCCCTCCGCCCCGGACGCATCCTTAAGTTATGACGACCCGCACTACATGCACCAGAATGTCTACGGCTATCAACTGACTGTCAACCATGACAAAAAGATAAATGACCATCTCAGCTGGTTCTTGAACGCCGGCATGAACGAAACTACCGTACGCCGTTTCATCTTCCAAGGCCAAATTATTTTAGATGGGGAAGGCAATCTATCCAAAAATAAACTCTGGTCCCAATATTTCTTCATGAAGAACCGCTACGGCCAAACAGGTCTGAAAGCTAATTTCCAAACTGGCGCTGTGAAACATGATCTGTCGCTTTCTATCGACCGAGCTTACCGTGTCCATTACAATAACAATAAACAGGTAAGCAAGCCTGCCGACAATCTGGCATTTGGAAATATTTATACCGGCATACAGTTTTCCCCAAAAATGTACAGCTGGGATGATTCCAAATCGCTCACCAAAATGTTCATGCTACAGGAAATGGATACCAGCATCAATATCGTAGACAACATGACCATCGGCAAATGGAATATCTTGGCCGCAGGCACAAGACGTCATGAAAACTTCCGCGGAAAAGCGCCGAAAAACAAGAATAAAGCAGACAGCTACGCTCCCACATTCGGCATCAACTACCACCCAAATAAAGACACCTCTTTCTACGCGGCTTACGCCAAATCTACATCCCGAAGCACCCCTGTGTACGGCGGCTATGAAAACGACGGTGACCTCCTGGAACCAATGAAGCTGACACAAAAAGAAATTGGCGTCAAACACCGGGCAGGCAATGTATTTTACACACTCTCCTACTTCGACATGGATCAGCCCAATCCCATTGATGTAGAGGCAGACGGCAAGACCTATTATAAAATGGACGGCCGCAACCGATACAAAGGCATCGACTTTTCCGTCAACGGAAGTCTTTCTGATAAATGGAATATTTTCGGCGGGTTTGAATACCTCCACGCGCGGCAGGAATCCACCCAAGGGGGGCTCAACGATGGTCTTCCCACGGACGGATCCGCTAAATGGAACGCTGTCCTCGGCGTAGAGTACAAGCCAAATGAAAACTGGAGCATTACAGGACGCATGGAATATCAAAGCAAAGGCGTCATCATCGGCACAAACAGAAGAGAACTGTCCTACCCATCCTTTACCACATTCGACCTCTTTACCTCCTATAAAACACAATTCGGCAAAACCCCTGTCACTCTCCGTGCCTCCGTATACAACGTGTTTGATAAAAACTATTGGAGAAGTCAGCCCGGTCAGGGAAATAAGCTGATGCTTTCCATGCCCCGTACCTATGTCCTCTCCGCTTCCTTTGATTTTTGATGCAATAAACAGAAGTCGGAAGATGGTGGTCGGTAATCAGGAGCCGGATGTCGGTGATTGGAGAATTAGCAATAAGCTGTTAGCTTCTTCGAGTTTCAAGAGCACAGCAGGACATTCCCCTTTTACGTCATACAAGCAATAGATTTTTCGCTGACGCCCAGAATGACGCTTAGCGATTAGAGAAAAACTGCTATCCATTTTCCGTTTGCATTGTCAAACCAATAGAAAAACGCGGTTCCCTTTTAGGTGTCGGTACATAGGGCCGCGTTTTTATGTGATTAGATACCAGGGATGCAGACGATCCGTTTTGCTTCTTCCACATAGGAGAGACGCACTTTGACACGATAAATTTCTTCCAAAGCTTCTTCTGTAATGATGTCTTTCGCGTTTCCCACGGAAAGCTTCCGGTTCGACAGGATCCCTGCCCGATGCCCCAAGTAGAGCGCCTGATCGGGCATATGCGTGGTAAGAATGACGGTGATCCCTTTTTCGGAGAGCTTTTCAATCATTTCCACCACTCGGAACTGATTTCCGTAGTCCAGATGGTTGGTAGGTTCGTCCATTATGATCAGATGCGGTTCCTGCACAATTGCCCGCGCGATGACCGCCTGCCGCTGCTGTCCGCCGGAGAGTGTATTGAATCTTCGATTTCGGATTTCATAGACTCCCATATCCTGCATCACTTCGTCCGCCATTTCTCTGTCTTTTGCCGACGGCTGGGAGAAAAGCCCCATATGGGGCGACCGTCCCATTACCACATAGTCTTTGACCGCAAAGGAATACGCCGTATCGGAGAGCTGGGGAACATAACCGATGTTTTCCGTAAAGAGTTTCGGCGCCGTATCGGCATATATTTTCTGCCCTTCGTTTTCCAAATACACTTGCCCTGTCTTTGGACGCAGAAATCCGATCACCGTATGGAGCAAAGTGGATTTGCCCGCTCCGTTGGCACCCATAATAGAAAAAATATCGCCCTTCTCTACTGCAAACGACACGTCTTTCCATAAATCATGTACCCCATCGAAAGAATAGGACAGGTTTTCCACACACAGATTCATCGCAATGCCAGCCTTTCTTTCACCAAAAGATAGAAATAAAACGGTGCACCAATCAATCCCGTCAAAATGCTCAAGGGAATTTCCGCGCTCATCGACGCACGGGAAACTGTATCAATGAAAAGAAGAAACACCGCACCAAGCACCGCCGACAAGGGAATGAGTTTTTGATTATCTGCACCTACAAGCATGCGGGCAAAGTGTGGAATCACGAGACCGATCCACCCGATAGTACCGCTTATGCACACTGAGCAGGCTGTCAGTACAGTAGCTGTGAGGATAATACCATAGCGGAGCCACGCCGAGCGGTTCCCCAGCATATGGATTTCTACGTCTCCTAAGGTCAGTATGTTCATTTTCCAGCGAACCAGAAACATAAAAATAACACAAAGCAGAATGGGGATACCGCTGTACAGGATATTTCCCCAAATCACATTCACCAGCGAGCCTAATTGCCAATAAGTGATTTCGGGAAGCTGCGTTTCCGAATCCGCCAAATACTTGATGATCCCCAAAACGGAGCTCATGAGCCCGCTTACGATGATGCCTGACAGGACGAGCATGATTATGGAGTTTTTTCCGATGATTTTCGGAATGGACACGGCACAAATGACCGCAAGGATTCCACCGATAAAAGCGCCGATTTGTACAGATATGGAAGGCAACCCCAAGAGAATGGCAAGGGACGCCCCGACGCAGGCGCCGGAAGATACGCCAAGCATATCAGGTGCCACGAGCGGATTTTTGAAGACGCTCTGGTACGCCGCCCCCGATAGCGCGAGCGCTGCGCCGATCATCATCGCGGAAAGCACGCGGGGCAGACGAATCATAAAGATCGCGCTTGCCGCCTGATCTGTCCATGTCTGCTCGATGGAGAAAACAGAGCTTAGTACGATTTTTACTACATGAACGGGCAAAATATAAAGCCGTCCCCAGCCTATACTCACCACCGCCATCACCACGAGCAGTCCGCAAAAAAGAAAGAATGCCGCCCCATATCCTCTGTCCGACAGATATTTCTTTAAATTCAATTGAACGGCACACTCCTTTGATTGGCGTCATCAGCAAAAATCACCGACAAGTCGTCTTCCGTCAAGTTGTATTTCATGAAATCGGAGAAGAAAGCTTTCGTGTCTTCCCGTACATGGATATCTTTGAAAATCTCCGGCTGTAAAAGGCTCGCTATCCACTTCATCATAAGGGGCGTTTCCACACCGGGTGCATCCCAACGGTAGATTCCCATCGGGACTTTGTAAACACGGCGGTTTTTTACCGCTTTCAAAGAGCTCCAATCCTGCCCGGGGATCCGATTATCGTAGATATCATCCGGCACAAAGGAATCAAAATTACTAAGAAGAATCATATCCGGATTCGTTTGGTATATTTCTTCCATCGTGATCGTTCCGCTATTGGTTTCCGTCTGCCCCATGGACGCCGTCATTACTTCTCCGCCGCCGATTTCAATGGCTTCTCTCATGAAATTATCATTTCCCTGCAAGCGGAGTTTCTTATTTCTAAGAAAGAGTACGACAGGCTTATCCGCTTTTTCCACTTCACTCTTATGCTTCATGATATCTTTATAAGCGTTATCATAAAACGCGTTTACCATAGCGGCCCGTTCTTCCTTACCGAGCAGCTTTCCAACGATGAGGAAACTCTTTTTCAGGCTGTCTACATTGTTATTGAAAATCCGTACTGCCGGAATTCCCATCTGCCTCAGTTTTTCTGCGTCCTTTTCCTGGTGTTTCCACAGAATAACAGCATCAGTTCCTGCTTCTGCTAATCCTTCTATATTAACAGAAAAATCCTGATTGATGTTTTGTGTGCTAATTTTTCCGAAATTTTTATCCATTTTTGAAAGAAAATGTCCCTGATAAGCAGACATCGCTCCCGGATGAATAGCCCCTAATCTTTCCGCCCCGCCATCAATCGCGTACACTACTGATGCCCACGGAAGAGGGGTAACAGCAATCTTATGTACCTTTTGCGGCACTTTCACCTGATCTCCGGCAATATCTGTAATAACCCGAGCTTCTGCCGCCGCTCCCTGCTCTGCCGGCTTTCTTTCATTCCCCCACAGCCTTATCGCTCCACAGAGCAAAAGACACACCGATAAACAGCCTGCAAGCCATCTTATTTTTGCGATTCTCATGTTTTCTTCTCCTTTCTATACCTATCCATAGCCGCCAGACAATGCTTTAGCAATTTTTCCATCCGTATCCCTAAAGCACCGCTTTCTTCCGTAAGCATCATCCTTCCAGAAAACAGTCCCCATGGAAACGGCACGATTCGTTTCTTTTCTATAACTCTTGCCAGCAAAGGATCCGCCACAACAATATCCTTATCTTCGCACAAAGCGCGTAACTCTTCCTTATCCCTAAAAATTTGTATCCTCTCACTACCGGGCGCTCTTTGATAGATCCTTTCCACCTCTTTTGTCCATCCGTACGCAGCAAGGCATACATTCCTTACACCTTCATGCCAAAAATAATGCGCCATTGCCATTGTATGGAGAGGATCTCCCACAAAAATCATTCGCTCTTCATATCGCATAGGAACCATATTATTATGAATTTGGAGTGTTCGTGTTTCTTTAGTGCCTCCGATCATTTCCGCCACATTTTTCTTCCATGTAGAAAAAGCATGATCTCCCACCGGAACAGAAATCAACAAAGGCACATTCCATGTATCCCGAATCCATTCTCCTGCCATTATCCCCGCTGAAGATACTACCCAGACCAACGAAGGGCGCTCATTTCGTTCCGGGGACTGTCCGGAAAACAGCACTTCATACCCCAACGATTTGATAAAAGACAGACAATGGGCATACTGTTTTTGTCCACCGCACAAAAGAGGACTGTACCCTAGGACTTCCACATATTTTCCCTTCGCCCTATCCGAAAAACTACTCTCCTTTACTGTCATAAGCTGCGCCATAGATACGCCGCTCACAGCATCATGAAATCCGTCTGATGGAAAATACACCGTGCGCTCATCCCTAATTACTCCTGCTTCATCAAATCCCATAAAGGATGGTACAGCGGAACCAATAAGCCCCACATGAGCATATTTCTTTTCCCTGTATATCGTTTCTGTTTGTTTTTCTACAGTATCCTCAAATCCAAAAATATAATCCGCTCCTTTTGTCTCCGTATAATAGACATGCCGCTGCCCCATCTCCATATCCATATCCCGCAAACAACTCCTGCATCCTGCAGGAGTTATGAGAGCATTCGCATATCCATCAGCACGAAGCCAATCTGAAATACCTGCCGCATCGGACATAGGAGGCGGCAAATCCTCCTCATCATCTATTTCTAACTCTTCCAAGGGAAACACGTCCAGCAGTTCTTCTGCTGACAAATGATCGCCTTGATCCGTTTTCGCCAAAGGTCCTCGAAAAAAACATTTCACGATACATCCAGTTTCCTTGCTCATTTTCGTTTCAATATCTTTGAAATCAATCCGAATAAGAATGTCTAGGCAGGAAAGGTACAAAATAATGATTTTAACTCCTTTTCTCAAAGCACTGCGGCGGATTTCATCCCGTATAAGCTTCTCTGCTGTGCCAAGGACATAGGAATCATTTGTCATCCGAATATATCTAAATTGATGCAGCTTTCCCAATTTCAGCGCATGGCTGTATACACCACGAAGACAAGGAAGCGATCCGGGCACCAGTAAAAGCACATCTTTCCGCCCCCAAAATTTATCCATCGCCAGCTCTTCTCCTGCGGCGCCCGCACAAATTTCTTTCATACCATCCTCTTTTTATCAATTTATTTAATAGCCAATTCATTTTATTTTATTATAAGTACAAATAAATACTCATTCAATTAAAAGCTAATGAAGTTATTCTTCAATTTTGTCAAAATAAAAACTGCCGCACACCAACGACAGTTTTTTTATCCTTCACTCTTTATTTTTCATCATATAAATGAAAAGCTCCATCGCAGGGCTAATCCATTTATTTTTATAATACGCTACTGCGGAAGAAATACAAATCGGCTCTCCAGGCACTGCTATTTCTTCCAAAACACCTTTGTCCAATTCTTCCTGCAAGACGAAATTCGGTAGAAAACACAGTCCCATATCATTTTTTACCAAGTTAATAATTGTCTGGGTACTCCTAAGCTCAATCGTATTCCCTTCAGGAATTCCCCTTTGGCGGCAGTATTCATCAAACTTTTTCCGCAAACTGCCTCTCTGTGGCTGCACGATACGAGTCACGCCGATATCCTTTCCCCGCGATCCCCTTGCCCGTTCGATTTCTTTCTTCATCCGACGGGATGCCGCCATAATAAGCCGATGCCGTCCTACAGGCTCAAAAATAATATGATCTTCATCCTCATGCTTTTCCGTATAAAGAACACCTATATCGATTTTATCTTCTTTCAGCGCCTCTATGACAGATTGGCTGTTCATTGAAGTGAGAAGGAGCGATGTTTTAGGAGCCTTCTGCTGGAACACCTTGAGAAACGGCGGAAGAGAAAAACAAAGCAACGACTCCGGTGCGCCGATTCGCAGACGCCCCGTATAATGACTGACTTCATTCTGAAAGCCCTCCATCTTGCCAAGCGCTTGAAAAACATCTTCCACATAAGGCACCAGCTGCTCACCCGCTTTAGTAAGAATCATTCTGCGTCCGATTTTTTCAAATAGCCGAACCTTAAGTTCCCGTTCCAGCTGCCCCACATGGAAGGTAATCGTTGACTGCGTATAATTAAGTTTCCTCGCCGCCTGTGTAAATCCACCCTCTTTGACAATCGCACGGAAGATATACAGATTTTTCAGTTCCATTTTTATCCTTTACAAAGCTATTCCAAAATATTCTCATATATTAAGTATACCTCATCTAAGAAACCGTTGATTCTCTTCCCCCACCCACACCGCCTCGGATAAAAACACAAAAACCGCCACTCAATTTTTTCTTGTAGCAGCGGCTTTCTTCATACCTTTATTTCCTTATTCACCGAGGATTGCGTCACCCTTGGCGATATTCGCGCGGATTGTCGCACAGCACGCCTTGAAGCGGGCCAGCTCCTCTTCCGTCAGATTATATTCTATCACCTTTTCCACGCCGTTCGCGCCAATAACAGCCGGCACGCCGCAGAAAATACCGGACTCGCCGTATTCGCCGTCCAGCGGAGCCGAGCAGGGAAGAATACGCTTTTCATCATGAAGAATCGTGCGGACCAAAGTCGCTCCCGCCGAAGCAATGCCGTACTCCGTACACTGCTTGCCGGAATAAGTCACCCATCCGCCTTTAATAGTGCGTTCCTGTACTTCCTCTTTATCAAACCGGAACTTCGGATCACTTTCCATTTCCGACAGAGGCTTGCCGTAAAAAGCTATCTGCGACCAGGGAACAATCTGGGAATTTCCGTGTTCTCCAAGCATGAACGCCGTAAAGCCGCGGGAATCAAGGCCCGTTTGTTCCGATATCGCGTGAATCAGACGGGAAGAATCAAGAAGCGTCCCCGTACCCATGACATGCCCCTTCGGCAGGCCGCTCTTACGGGCAATCAGATTCGCCACCACATCACAGGGATTCGTGATACTTACAAAAAGTCCGTGGAATCCTCCGGCCATGACCTTCGGGACATAATCGGCCACCTGTTTCACACTGTTTTCCAATTCCCCGTCGCGGCTGCCGGAAGCACAAAGCGTGATATCGCCTACAGCATTCACGATGACGTCGCAGTCCTTCAGTCCCGCATAATCGGACGCCTTGTAGACAACATGATTCGGCATGTACATGACCGCATCATTCAGATCCTGTACCTCGCTTGTCACTTTACTTTCTTCCAAATCACAGAGAAGCACTTCATCGGCAATCCCCATCATCCCCAAATTAAACGCTACATGGGCACCTACATGTCCTACGCCGACAATTCCTACCATTCTCTTCTTAATCGCCATAATGCTCCCTCCATTCCTTCCACATGAACCGTCCCGACGGACGAATCAGAAAAAGAACTTCTCTTCCGCCTTGGAAAAGATCTGTCCCTAATAGCTTATTGCGTATGATAACACATTTCAAGCTCTCTGAACAATAGAAAAACGCTGTTGAAGAAATTTTTTCATGCGGACAATCATTTCCGGCCGCAGCCGTGAACATCCGATCATCCCCCGGCAAGCTGAAAGGAGCATACAAAAAGGATCGGACTCCCCTGTTATGAAATCCGGTCCTTTTACAGGCATTCCCTTTTATATCAGGATCACCCTCTTATGCCGCGCAGGAAGCGGAAGAAATCACGGAGCGCTTCCGCGTGGTCTCCTCCAAAACAATCCTTCTCCTTGAAGTGATACTTTTTCACTTCGTCTCCGACAGCAATACGAACCCTTCTTGCACCTTCATCAATCTCCACACCGGAAACGGCACTGGCCGGCACCATTTCCACACCGTCCGCCGAATCACTGCCAAGAATAGTATGGCTAACCAGACTGCCCAGTCCGGCTCCACGTTCCCCGCTGTACTTCATAATTTTCATCGTCATAGGATTGGGAAGGGCGGGGATAAAGAAAATACTTTCGTCCGTATAAGCGATAACAAAATGATGCTCCGCATTCCAGGGGCAGTCAATCACATGAAATTCTTCCTCAGACAGCTGCGGCACCATTTCTTTCACGAACCTCTTCATTTCCTGCTGTGCATATCCCGGCGCCAGGCTGTCCCTCTTTTTCTTCATGTAAATCATCATGCCTATACCCACGATAAACATAGCTGCCGGTATCAATGCTATTTCCATACCCATAAATACTCTCCTTTACATTTCAAATACATGCAACCGTGCTTTTTGCCAGGGACTTTCCGGATCGCGGAGCAGTCCTTCTGCGATTCCCATGATTCCGCCGGGCATCTGCTTCATACCGCCCCACATGCACCTGCCGATCACATATCCCGCCGCAAATTCTTTCCAGTCGCCATACACTGCGCAGCACTTCTTATGTGCTTCTTCCATATAATACCATGCTTTTTCTTCCGTAATATATCCGCATTCAAAGCAGCAGCGCGCTATCAGCACCAGCCGCCCCATGTCCCACGCAAGAACAGATTGATTCTGTAAATCCGCCTGGGAACTGATATATCCTTTTTCTATCAGGGATTCTATCATCTCCTTCATATTTTTCATATAGCGGGGTGTGTCGAGTCGTTCATCCGGTGTCAGGATTTCATCGGTAATAGACGGCGATATGCCGGCAGAAAACAACTTAATTGCATCAAAGTATACGCGGTGTCCTCGTTCCAGCAGCCATTCCAGCGTATGCAAAGCGCTTTCTTCATCAATAATATCATAGTAAGCCGCTAAACTATTTCTAATTTCCTCTTTCTCAGAGCCGGTTTCCAATGAATCACAGTAAAACATGGTCTGCTCCGCATTCACAGCACCTATATTCAAAACAGACTGCTGCAAAGGAGAAAGTTTCTTTCCTAACGGATTTTTTTGATATTTCTTATGGCTTATTATTTTCAATAATTTCGAAAAAAAAGACAACCCTGCGTTCCTCCTTACATGTAAAGATAATACTCCACACCCGTAAAGCATTCCCGTTTATTATACTTTACCTCATTATCCTTATCAATCCTCCGGTTCCCCGCATTGCGGCCGTAAACTTTGCAAAAAAACAAAGCCATCCGCTTCTCAAATAATATGGATGGTTACAAAAGCCTACTGTTATCAGGATATATTCTATTTATAATTCAATCCGATGTCCCGGTTTTACCGTTACTAACCTCGTATCACCCTTTTTAAATCTTTCCAGATAAAAATTATAATCCTGCGTAGCTGATGCCGATATAGGCAGCCCATGCATCAATCGACTTGTAAAAGGGTGGCACAACTCTGAAAACAAGGAAATATCATCAATCTCTTCAATAATCCTTCCCTTATCCATTACCGTAATTCCATCTGCAATATAATATGCAGATTCTATACTGTGAGATATAAATATAATAGATAAATGTTTTTTTACTTTTATATCCGAAAGATAATTTAAAAGCTTATTTTCAGTAAAAATATCAAGCCCGCTTAGGGACTCATCCAGTATAAGGATTTCCGGTTCTGCCATTAATGCACGTAATATGCATATCCGCTGGAGTTCTCCGCCGCTTAACTGCCGCGGATACAATCCTGTATATTCCTCCGACAGGCCCACAGCCTTCAACATCTCTACTATCTTACTCCAGATTTCCTCTTTGCTGCATTTAAAAAAGTTTTTAAGCGGCTCTTTCAGTATCTCATAGGATGTCATATACTCAGGCACCGCATCCAGACTGTTTTGAAAAACCATTTGAATCTTATTCCTCGAAATACTTTTCCAATTAATCTTTTCCCCTTTATACCGAACCAGTCCGCCTGACGGCTTTTCAATGCCTGCCATAATCCTACAAAGTGTAGTTTTCCCGCAGCCGCTCATTCCTAAAATCGCACGACAGGTTCCTTCCTGCAGCATGAAATCTACATCATCCAAAACAGGCCTGTTGACTCCTTCTTCATTTTTATACGTTTGATGAATATTTTTCAATTCAAGTATATTCGGCACAAAGATACTCCTTTAAATAAGATAATCAGGATCCTTCGTATAAACGTTCTTTTTTCCACCTGTTACAAGCTCGAAGGAACGATCGTGTATACAGATCATTGTCTTCATTACCCAACTCTTTTGTGTTAATTTTATCAATAAACTTCCCTTGCTTCATCACATAAGTAATATCCGAAATTTCTTTAACGAAATCTATATCATGCGACACGATGAGCATACTTAAATTTGTGTCACGATACACTTTTTTCAATACAGAAATCAATTGTGCTCTTGAATACCTGTCAATTGCTGATGTAGGCTCATCTGCTATCAATAACTTTGGTTTATGGATAAGCCCCATAGCTATGGATATCCTCTGTAATGTGCCTCCGCTTAATTCATTCCTGTAACTTTCAAGTACTCTTTCCGGATCCGTAATCAATAAGTTTCTTAACAACGACATCACTTGCAGCAAAAACTCTTCTTTTTCCCCATCCCTTAATCTGCTGATTTCAAGAAAATGTTCTTTAATTTTTAACCGCGGATCAAATATGCTTAACGAATCCTGGGCGATAAATGCATATTGCCGTCCACAGTTTGTCAGCAACGTAGCAGAATCTCCCGCATTAAAACATTTTCCTTCGATAGCTGCTTGTCCTGTGACTTGCCATGCAGGTGCCCGCAAAAGACCTGCTATCAGTTTTAACAGAGTGGATTTCCCGCAGCCGCTTGTACCAATTATAGACACACGACTCCTTTTGGGCACTGCCAAATTGATTGTGTCTATAATCCTTTTCCTCTGAAACTCGGCAGATACCCCCGTCAATTCCAATAAATTATTCCCCATTACATTTCCCCTGCTTGATATCTTTGCTGGATCCAATCCCCAATCATATTGACGCTAAGACTGATTCCCAAGATAGAGATACTTGGAAAAAAGATAAGTCTCGGATAGGAAATAAATACGGCCTGCGCTTCTCCGATTAATGTTCCCCAGTCGGCCTGAGGCGGCTGAACCCCGAGCCCAAGAAAAGAGTATCCTGACATGGCCAGCAGCGACCCTGCAAAATCCAGAGCCAGCATAGATAAAACAGCCGGTGCGGCAATAGGGAATATGTATTTTATCCATATCCGGGGTGTCTTATTCCCTGCCATACGTGCCGCATAAACCATATTCTTCATTTTTCCGTCGGCAGTTAATTCTCTTACCACACGGGTATATATTACCCAATGCATGATCATCATCCCTGCACAAATAAAAAATATATTCTTTCCGCCCAATCCTGCCAAAATCAAAATAACAATAATTTCCGGAAATGCCCTGAATAAATTACATACATGGTCAATCAACCGATCCACCTTTCCGCCGTAATAACTCGAAATAATCCCTAAAAAGGTTCCCCATATACATGATATAAACACAACCAGCACCGCATAACCGATGCTTATTCTTGCCCCTTGTATGATACGGGAATATACACACCGCCCCAATTGGTCACAGCCAAACGGATATTGGATCGACGGCTGTGCAAATTTCATTGTATAGTCGACAGCATTAGGGTCATGCATTAAAAAAAACGGTTCAAATATCGCCACAAGAAAATAAAAGAATACGATTACCCATAAAAAACATATTAAAAAAGGCGGATATTCCCGATGCAAACCAAAACGGATATTTCCCATTTCATCCCCACCTTCTTCTCACCCTCATACAAACTGTCTCTGCAATAAAATTGCATATGATAAATCCTGTCATTGTCAGCAGAATATATCCCTGTATCACAGGGTAATCCCTTCCATGTATCGCAATAATTACTAAACGCCCAAGTCCCGGCCAGGCAAAAACATTCTCTATGACAAGAGAACCTGCAATAACTCCTCCGAATTCAAGTCCTGCCATAGTCACGACAGGTGATATTGCGTTCATAAATATATGCTTCCAAAAAATTTCCCATTTTTTTAAACCACGGGTATACGCGAACACAACAAACGGTTTTTGCGAAACATCAATAATACTGTTTCGTAAAAGTTTCGTATACACCGCAACATAGCCCAATGCCATAGTTAAAGAAGGCAGGAACAAGTGCAGGAACGAAGACGCCCCTTGCACAGGAAATATATGCAGGTACACTGAAAATACACTGATCAGTAAAAAACCGATAATAAAGGAAGGGACGGAATTTAACGTCAATACGCAGAAACGAATGGAATAATCAGACCGACTGTCAGGATGTGTCCCTGCATAACAGCCTGCAAGAAGACAAAAAATGATTCCCATTGACATAGAGCTTAATGCCAACAGAAGCGTATATTTAAATGCTCGAAAAAGTTCAACTGCAACTGGTGCCTTCGTCAGATATGAATACCCTAAATCCAGACGGATCACGTTTTTAAGCCAATAAATATACTGCATGTAAACCGGATCATACAATTTCAATTCTTCAGCAACTGCATGCAATGATTCCGGCGTAACAGGAATTCCTCTTGAACTGAGGTATGTAGCAGCCGGATCCCCCGGCATAAAGCGGATCAGGAAAAAGGATATCAAGGATGCAGCCGCAATCAGAATCAATGAGTCTTTCAAATAATTGACTATAAATCTTTTCAATATTTCCTCCTCCCCATCTCTTTGCTATCGATATTATTTAATTCCGCCCACAAGAAATTCCGGAAACAACTTATAAAATTCTTGGGCCTTTTCATCTCGTACAAGTTCATCGATTCTGGGTTCTGCAAATACACGGCGATACCCTAAAGAAATTAAGAATTCCATATCCCAGTAAGGCCGATGCTTATCACTCATAAATAGCTTTTTAGAAAGTTCATCGCATTTTTTTGTATTTTTATGTCCGTCAAATATACCATGTCCATATTTTTTACGCAGGTTGTTGTTATATTCTTCAAACACTTTCATACGTTTCTCATCAAAAAGATGTAAATACCAGCAGGCATCAAATACAAGAAGGACGCCCCCTTTCCGCAACACCCTTGTCCATTCCTTATAAGCCTTAACGGGATCCGCAAGTGTCCATGTTAAGTCTCTGCAGACCACAAGATCAAAGCTCTCATCATGATATTGTATATTCTGGCAATCCATAACAGCTAAATCCGCCTTAACCCCGGCTGCGGATATATTTTCTGCAGCCCGCCGGATCATATTTTCCGTAATGTCGATACCGGTTACATGATGTCCTTTTTCCCCTAATAATACAGGGAAAAAACCGGGACCGGTTCCCACATCAAGGATTTCCAGCTTTTCTTTTTTGGGGGCATTTCCCAGCACTAAATCTGCCCATGCGTTTTTCCCCTCATCATCAAGCGATTTTTTTATGATATCGCTATAAACATAAGACTCGCCTTCCCAATAATCTTTTATTTCATCATTCAGCACCTGACATTCCTCCTTTAATATTGTCGAAACACATGTGTAATATCTATTCGGTCTTTAGCATCCTCCTGCGGTACAAAGCCGCTTATATCATTTCTGCAGACATGAATAATATAGTCATGATAAAGCGGAATAAATAGGACATTTCTATAAAAACTGCCATTGATATATTCCATATATCTCAAAACAGATTCTCTTTCAGGGCTGGAATCCATCTCTTTCATTGCTTTAAATAAAGTTTCCTTGTCATCTGCACCACGTTGAAACATATTAAACCCCGAACCGTCTGTCCTCATCTCTGTAAGAGTGGAATAAGGCTCATAGGCATTCCCCCAAGTTGTATATAAAACCATATCATACTTCCCGTCCCGAAACTTATTTAAATACACCGAAAAATCATCTTCATCAGGAATAAGATCAATTCCGATTTTAGCGTACATATCTTTCAGTATAAGGGCCAAATTCCTCTGATTATGATTTCCTGCAGGATACCCCAAAGAAAGTTGTAAACGGACTCCGTCTTTTTCCCGGTAAGGACCCGTACCACGGTGGTACTGCTTATCCAGTATTTCATCCGCCTGTTTTCTATCAAAGCTGTAATATGGCAAACCAGGCGGCATTTCCGGTAAATTCTCCGTCCAATAATAATGCGCCTCTTTCAATTTCCCTTCTGCCAAAAACTGTATCACCCCTCTTTTGTCCGTTCCCAACGCCAATGCTTTACGGATTGGTATTTCACGTATTTTCTCCGTATTCAAGGCGATTAAAACAATCTGGGACAAAGGGGTTATTCCTACAGAAAACCCCTCCTGCTGTAAATTAAATGCTTCTTCAAAA
Organism: Dialister invisus DSM 15470; assembly: GCF_000160055.1. Classification (NCBI taxonomy): domain Bacteria; kingdom Bacillati; phylum Bacillota; class Negativicutes; order Veillonellales; family Veillonellaceae; genus Dialister; species Dialister invisus. The sequence continues at coordinate 1,534,171 of NZ_GG698602.1, read as the reverse complement.
CTGAGCGCTCCATCCTGATCCACATACATATCCGCATCACCGGAACGAAGAGCATTCTCTATCGTTGATACTTCCGGTATGATAGAAACTTTGACATATTTGAACTTAGGCTTTTCTCCCCAATAATTTTCATTTCTTTCAAACAGGGCATATTGATTTCTTATATTCTTTCTCAGTATCCATCTGCCCGTCCCATAAAAGACCTCATTTCCCTCTTTGCCGGATTCGGAAAAATGAATCGTCAACGGACGAGTAAAAGATAATTCATTCAGCAAACTGCTGCATACTTCATCCAATCGAAAGATAACTGTATGCGCATCAGGTGTTTCGATTTTACTTATCTTTTTCAACATATCTAAAAATCCATACTGCTCTCTTTTAGCAATTAATTCAGATATATTTTCTTTCACAATTTGCGAAGTAAGCGGTTTCCCATTTGAAAAAAAGACATCTTTCCGTAAATGAAAAATATAATTTTTACCATCATCGGTAATTTCCCATGACTCTGCCAATTTAGGAACAGCCTTTCCATTTTGCATTCCGACCAGTCCCTCATATACCCAATCCTGGACAAACATCGGAGAGCCGGAATCAAAAGGATCTACGTCTCCTATATCTTTCGTGTAGGCGATTTTTAATGTTTCCCCCTGAAACTCTTCCTTTCTTATATCAAAAAGAGATTCTCCCAGCAATAAAATAAGGAAGGCCAATAAAAGTTCAAGAATTATGATATTCTTCATCAGCCCTCCTATAATATTCACTTCCTATTTAAATAATTAGAATCCATATCTGAACCCCAACATAAAGCTTCTGCCCGGCTGAGGTTTAGCACCTTTTCCATCATATTTATAGTACATATTCTCATAGCCTTCATTTGTTAAATTATTAACTTTAAGGTACACGGATTTATTGGTATTTATTTTATAATTGACAGACAAATCTGCAACAATGTAATTATTATTTGTAAACGCATCCTTGTCACAGCCGCTGAATAAATTCAACAGCAAACTGCTGTTCCATTTCCCGCATTGATAAGTCACATTCATTGCATAATAATTTATCGGGCGGAGATGGTTAATCATGGCGTCTATATTGGCTGACTGATTGCCATCCCATGAGATATCCGGGTCCAGGATTACCCCGTCTTTCCCCTTAAATTTATCATATAGGTAAGTATAGGAAGCCCCTAAAAACCAATGGTCTCCCAATTTATGATTTAAGACAACATTAAATGATTTTTTATCTTCCCTGGCATTGATCGCTTTCGTTACATAGTCAGATTTTTTCTTGCTGTATACAGAATATTTAGTAACAGAATTACTCATTTTGGTAATCGCATAATGAATGCCCAAAGTGGTATTTGAACCGATTCTGCTCCGCAGGCCGATCGTATACACATTCCCTTTTTCATCCTTTAACGGTTTGTCATCCAATATATCTGCTTCAAATAAATCCTGCTGCTTAATAGGCCTGTAAATATTGGTCCAGCTGAAATAGCCCGCTAAACGGGGCGTAAATAGATACTGCATTGACAAACTGGGGGTAAACTGTGTTCTGCGTCCTGTATCATCATAATCGACCGGATAAATTGTCCCATTTGACCAATCTCTTTTATAAATATGAGCACTATAATTTCCATAATGCGACATGCGGACAGCCGGAGTTATTTCAAATTTATCACTCAAACGGATCTTATCCTGTATATAACCGACAAGTGTATCTCTTTGCGTCTTTCCAACCTTCACTTCTCCGGTTTTATAGTTCTTTTTATAATCATTATTTTCCCCTCTATCATACGTCAAGCCAAAAATGATATCATTATTTTTTATCTGTCTGGCCAATTGTAATTCTATCCCTTTATTCTTTTCCACATGGTATGTATTAATATGTTCTTTTGAGATCGGACCGCCCCAAAGATCCATGAATTCTTTAAACTTATCATAATTTCCCGGCCAGGGCGCCAAAGTAGTCCCATCGGGATAGGTCCATTTATACTTATCAAAGACCTGGTAATGATGATCCTGGTTATACACGCGGACAAAGTTTTCTAAGCCATGATCTCTTTTAAATGTATACGTAATATCCAAATCATTTTTATTATACGCAGTATAGCTGCCGAACATGGAGTCAATCGCATACACATTGCGATATCCGGGATTATCCGTATCTCCTAACTTTCCATTATTTTGAGCATTATCTATAATCCGATTCCAATCCGTTTCATTCCAGTACCTGTAATCAATAGCATCATTGGGGCAACCGTCCTTGCCATTGTTATGATTGAACCATACTCTCAAGCTGTGGTCATCATCAAATTCCCCGTCAAATCTCGCACTTATCCCTTCTTCCTTATAATGAGTATTGTAATACTTATGATTCGCACCAGTCATTCTGTCGTAAAAATACGAATCACCGGACATTTCCCGATTTGCAGAAACAAAGTATGAATATTTATTTCCTATGGGGCCGGACAAGCTCATATTATACAGATGATGCTTCCACGATCCTGTAGCAAGTTCAATTGCTCCACGAGTCACTTTTGTTCCTTTTCTGGTAATGATGTTAATTACACCGCCGGTAGCATCTGCTCCATATACAGATGCGCCCGGTCCTTTAATAACCTCCACCTTTTCCACGTTTTCTATATTTGTAACCTGATCAAGATCTGTCATGCCCTTACTTGCCGATACGGAGCTGTCACCAAACAATTCCGTCGCCGGATTATCTACACGCCGCCCATCAACAAGAACCACAACACGGGTATCTCCATTGATAGAAAATGCATTGCAATAGGCTGCATATCCATACCAGTTCGCCCGGTATCCTGGATTGGAGAATGTCACGCCGGGTATAGACTTAATCGCTTCTGAAATAGAATTATAATGATGATCTTCTATTTCTTTCCTGTTTACCACTTCCACATCTCCGCCCGTTCTATAGTAAGATTGCTCTGTAATAATATTCCCGAATTTGTCTGAATCCAAAACTTTATGCGCTCCGACAACATATACCGGATCCAAAGAATATACCGGAGCCTCGGCAAATACAACATTTGAATACCCTACCGGAATACTCATAAAAATCATTAACAAACTTGTTCTAATCAAATTCCTATTCATTTCCATAACCCTCTCTTTTAAAATCATTAATTTACTTTGTATTATTTTTGAACTATATCCTCATTTTTATTTAATTATTATCCTTTTCTATTATTCTTGTCAATATATGCATATATCCTCTCGTTTCTTCTTATATTTCATAAATAAAATCTTATAAATAGATATTTTATCTTTTCACATAAGAAGCCTTTCTGTACTTATCTATCAGAAAGACTTTTAATCTACTCATCATTGTTCTGAAATTGACCTGAGTACCATTATGTATTCTTAACTTCACCCCATTATCCTTATCAATCCTCCGGTTCCTCGCACTGCAGCCGCATAGAGATCCGTATCGGATAAAACATCCTTCCCGCCCTTGCTGCCGGTTTCTACAATAGACACGTCAGCGCCATGCAGTATGCTGTCCCCGCCGTCAGGAAAAACTGTTCCGCTTCCGCACATGCGCCGTACGAAGCGTTTATCAGGTACCGTTTTGATTTATTGGTATTCTTCATTTGACACCCTTTCTACTTTTGAACAGCAAAAAACAGTAAACCATTATTTTTGATTGACTGTTTCCTGCATTTCTATATTTTTTATCTAACACTTGCTCAAAAACCTGATGGCAGACTGTCTTGCTTTTTCTATCTTTTCAGGCTCCATATTTTCTACAACAGTTGAAGATATCCATTTTTTGCTGAACAATGTTTGCGCTGCTTCTATCATCATTCCGCAGGCATATAAGTCTTTCTCTTCTGCAATGGCTTGCGCAAATACTTCTTTTGTTTTCGTCCGCAGCATTTCCCGTTCCACTCTATGAAATGACATCTGCATAAGACTTGCTGCAGACCATGCCCGGCAAAGGGCATCTTTATCCCTGGATATTTGTCTTGTTAAGATATCAATTTCTTTTGATGAGCCTATCCACCCAAAAGCGATGATAATTTTACGGCGAAGAATATTTTCATTTGTATCAATAAGTGAAACAAGAACAGGAATAAGCCGATTGCAGAATGATACATAAAAATCTCTATGCTTCAACTTGGAAAGAGTTCCCGCTATGAGAAACGCGGTCAATATCTTTAACTTTTCATCCCTGACTGTATCCAGCTGTTCAAATAAAAACGCAAGGCCTTCTCTTCCGTGTTGATCAAAGCTGCTTTCTAAATGCAGCTTTTTATCTTCTTCCCAGTCTTTACAAATAAGCCGATAATGATATGCCGCATCTTTGCAGGCTCCTAAATCAGCAATAAATCGGATTCTTTGATCGTCAGGAAAATTCTGTTCCGCCAATTTACGGTATGATTTTTGTAAATCTTCTTTTGTAAGGTTCAGGCGGCGGATTTGTTCCGCCTCAAGCGCCTGTAATATCTTATCCGTTGAACCGAACATTGCTTTTATCTCCTTGTTCATTGCTGTTTTCATGCTTCTTGGAATTTTAAACTCTCAAAGCATTTATGGCTGCCTCCCCATGATTATAAAGCAAATCATCGCAGGCGTACAAATGAATAAGTTCCAAAGGAAGAGATTCAAAAAGCCGAGGAAATATTTCCCCGGTTTTCCATATTTACCGCTTTCTATAAAACCCTTGTCAGCGCCATGCAGCATGCCGTACCTGCCGCCATGGAAAGAAGCATATTTCTCTTCCACACATGAACCGCGACCGTCACCGCAAGAGACAGCGCCTCCGGTACACCATGATTTCCCGAAAAGAAATGAATGTCCTTCAGCGAATACACCACAAGAAGGGCAAATACCGCCGAGGGCAGCGCCTTCCCAAGGTATTGGATATAAGCGGGCAGAGTTTTCCCGGGCCGGAAAAGAAAAAAAGGAACCATCCGTGTTGCCATCGTTGCCAGGACACAGACAGCAATCGTGAGAACCTGTTCATATAAAGGCATTTCCGTCATAAAAATCCCCCTGCTTTCTCAATCGGCTTCCGCAAAAGCGTAATCGCCGCCAGGATCAGACCCATGGCCGGAAGTATAAACGACTCCGCGCCGAAAACAGCCAGACACCCCACTGCCGACACGCCGCCGATCATTGCGGTATAATGTTTTTTCTCCCGTAAAAACTGTTCCAGAAAAATAACAACAAAAAGCGCAGTCATCACAAAACTGAGCCCCTTCGTATCAAATGCTGCCAGCGATCCCAAAAGTCCGCCTACCGTAGCGCCGCTGACCCAATAGAAATAATTCAGGAAGGATACCCAGAGCATGAACCAGCCCCGATCCACATCACGCGGCACTGTGGCTGTGTAATTCAAAGCAAATGTTTCATCGCACATCCAAAACATGAGAAACGGTTTCTTCCACCCCATGTTTTCATATTTCTCGAGCATGGAAATACCGTAAAATAAATGGCGGGACTGCACCATCAGCGCCATAACAAAGGCATCCAGCGGGGCAAACGGACTCATAAGCATTGTCACTACGACGAACTCCAGTGAACCGCCGAAAATGAATGCCGCCATAAGGGCAGGATAAAGAAAGCCGAACCCCATGGAATGCATATAAATCCCATAAGAAAACGCTACGAACCAGAATCCTGCGAAAATAGGAACCGTGTAAGGAAACGCTTCCTGAAAAGCCTTCCATGCCCCGCTTTCCCGTTTCTGCTCCAATCCTATCCCCTCTTCCGACATAAACAGTACACATATACTATCAGCTTTCATTTCATCTTTCAATGCATGGGCAGAAAACACATAAAGGATTATTCCCAAGCATATTCCGGAACGCTCCCGTATGGGGAAATAAAAAAACTGCGGGCAGCCGTGGATCACTCACTCTCAGGCAGATGACAGCCCACAGCCTCGATATCTGATTTCTGATTTCTGATTTCTGTTTTCTGTCTTCTGATATCTGTTCTCTGTGTTTTGGTTTCTGGCGTCTGTTCTCTGATATCTGCTTTCTGATACCTGTCTTCTGATGTCTGTTCTCTGTCTTCTGATTTCTGTTCTCTGGTTTCTGTTATCTGTTCTCTGTTATCTGTTCTCTGTTCTCTGTCTTCTGATATCTGTTTTCTTATCACATACTCCATTGAGTAAAAAAACAGCACATCTCATAAATAAGATATGCTGTCCTTATTGTCAGACTTTTTCCAGACTCCGGATAGATTCATCCGCCTTCTCGTTTTCCGGTTTCTGCCAGCCGTTATCGTTTTTATAAGGCAAATAAATCATTCAGCCCTTCGGACATGGTGGGATGCGTGTAGATAAAATCACGGAGCACCGTGTAATCCAAATCATGATCCATCGCTAACTTCACCATATTGATGATCTCGTAAGATTCGGGACAGAACAATGCCGCGCCGAGAATCTTCCCACTGTCTTTATCAATGACTGCCTTCAGCATCCCCGCCGTCTTGCGGAGAACTTTCGCTTTCGGAATCATATCGGTATTCATCCGCACCACACGGTAATTCAGCCCTTTATCCGCCGCTTCTTTCTCCGACAGGCCTGCACGGGAAAAAGACGGCTCCATGAAGACAGAGTAAGCGAAAGCACCGCGGTTCTCTGTCGTACGGCTTCCATCACCCTGCATATCGGAAAGAATAATGCGGCTGTCATCCAGAGAAATATAGGTGAACTGCAGATTGCCGCACACATCGCCGGCCGCCCAGATATTTTCCGCGGTTGTCCGCAGATGCTTATCGGTAACGACGGCGCCCCGCTTTGTCAATTCCACACCGGCCCGTTCCGCATGAAGACCTTCCGTATTCGGCCCGCGTCCCGTGGCGAGAAGAATGGCATCGCCGTCCAGCGTATCTTCCTCTCCGTTCTTTGTATAAACCGCCGTCCCTTCTTTGATTTCCTTCAGACCGGCTCCCGTAATGACGGACACGCCATAAGATTTCAATACATTTTCAACCGCTTCCGCCATATCCCGGTCTTCTTTCGGCAGAAATACAGAACCGTTCTGGAGGATCGTCACTTTGCTTCCGAAACGGGCATACATGGAAGCAAATTCCAGTCCTATATATCCGCCGCCGATAATCGTCAACCGGCGGGGCAGTGTTTCATTCTCCATCATGGTTTCAGACGTGAACACCAAACGGTTATTTTCCACACCGGGTACAGCAGGAATTATCGGACGCCCGCCGGTATTGATAATCAATTTGGATGCGGAAAGCGTCTGCATCGTACCGTGCGCGCCTTTTACCCCGATCGTTTTTCCGTCAAGGAAAGAAGCCGTGCCGTTGATGACCTGCACACCGGCATCAATAAGCTTATTATAATTGGCCATACGGAGTGCTGTTGTCAGTTTCTTTTTCTCCTGCACCGCCACATGATAATACTCACTCTGCACTTCAAAATCATGGGCAGGCGCCCGCTCCGCCTCCAGCACCAGACGCTTGGAGGGAATGCAGCCCACATTGATGCATGTACCGCCGTACATACGGGCATCCTTTTCAATCAGCGCTACTTTTTCACCCTGCTTTGCCAGTTTCGCCGCCAGCGTCTTTCCCGCCTTGCCGAAACCGATGACAATCGTATCAAATTTCTGATCCATATATATTCCTTTCTGTCTTACCTGTTTAAATATTTAAATAATACATCTTCCCCTGATCGGGATTTGATCTATTATTCTTTATTTTATCCTATTTTGCAAATCATTAGAAGAATGCAGCGGAAAGAAACCCGCAGATGTGTACATAAGCAGGATTCCTTACTGTCTTCCCGCAGTATATTCCATCCTTATCGGGCCGATTAACAAAGCGGCGGCACATCAGACATCATGACATTCTGCCTGATCAGGACGGTATTGATGTAAGTCCGGAAATCTTCATGAATGCAGTTCCCGAAAGCAGTCCACATCGGCAGATTTTCAGATATCCCCTCCAGCACGGTGGTATCAAGTACATTCAGCACTTCATCATCCGCTTTTCTCCACGCATATTCAACGAAAGAACAAAATTTTTCAAACCCGGCGCGGTCTTTTCCCTCATAAGCCTCTGCCATAGGGATATTTACAGCAAATACAGAAAATACATGGAGCAGAATATGGGGAAATTCTCTTTTATGCTCCCTGTATCTTTCTTCATTTTCAGGAAACCATGCTACATAGGCACTGCAAAACTCTTCTTTATCCATGCCGGACTCCCCACTTTTACAAAACCATCGGCCTGCATCAGCGGCGCCTTTCTATCCGTATCGGCCTGTGCACCTGCAATTCATAGGCAAGAATTTCTTCAACATCTGCAAATACACGAACATCAGATTCATACTCATGGACGCAATACAGCATTCCGTTCTCCGCCACATACACCGTTGCAGGATAATAATACCCAATAATTCCGACAGGTGAAACCTCCGTTCCTGCCGTCGCCTTAGCGGCAAGCGCGTCCTCACAGATTCTTTTCCCTGCAGATGCTCCCTTGTCATAATACGCCTTATACAGCTCGACTGCGGCGCCTTCCCCCATATCAGGATACAGCAGAAATACTGCTTCATGCTTTCCATGTCTGATTTCTGCTCTTTTTCCTGTTTTGCCGAAAGCTCTCTATCCTGCCCCCTGCAGCAGATAAAGCGCTTTCGGTTTATGTTTTCCACTTAAGTTCCCCCAGTACGCCGCCAGTATCGGATATGGCGGATCCGTATATCCTTCCAGGAGATGCAGGGCTTCATCAATGATATCCTCTTCTTCAGGAGACACCGCGACTTTTTCCAGCATTTCCTTTAAATCTTTTTTTATGCCTGAAATATCCTGCTTGTAATAGGGATCCATATACCAGTCAAGATAAAAAAGCAGGCGCCGTTTCGCTTCCGTATCCGTCCCCGACAACACCGACCGGACTGCACCCATACCTTCTTTCAGGCATTGCACTTCCCTTTCCGTATACATGCCGCTGTCCATACATTCTCCTTTCAGACAGACGGAAGGAAATCTGCCTTCCCATCATTGCGGCGCCCCGCCAATCAGCAATACATGGCAAGTTCCATACTGTCCATATACTGCCCCATAGACAAGTTGAAAGATTTATAATCCGCTTCTTTAAATTCATCCGTGGCACACGCCACCCACACGTCCACTCTCTGCAGCTGGTTATAAAACTTGACCATCATCGGCACTTTGATGACTGTAGAAGTCCCCCGGATAACCATATTCCCGCCCTCTTCCAGACACAGCACATCTTCCGCCGACCGCAGATCAACTTTTCTGTTGTCTACCAGGACTTCCACATTCTCATAATAGGGATACGCCGTTTTCACCGCTTTAGTAATTTCTGTCCAGCCTGTCCCATAAGTCAGATTCCATTGAGAACAAAGCCATCCATTTTCTTCTTTCACACCCATAAGCAGCATAGCCGCACCCGTCCTTTCCAAAACGAATATATCACTCTGTTAAAAATGAAATACCGGGCAGCTTTCCCACTAAGGTTCCTTTTTACTTAAGATTTTTTAAAAGAATATATACCGCCTGCGATAAGCGCCACAGAAAGCGCATAGCCTAAAACGGTAAGAATGAAATCAAAATTGTCATTATTCTTTAAAATTTTCTCCCTGGTCAGAATACCATTCCACTCCTGTCCGAAAAATTCGATACCGTTCACCGTTCCTTCACCCAGAAGCTTGTTCCCTTTTTGAATTCCCACCAAAGTTTTCTCCTGGTTCTCTTCTAAAGAAGACTTCGTATAGGAGATTCTGTAATCACCGTCCAGATGGGGGAAGACCAGGTTTTGTTCCCGATTCGTAAGATAGTGGATCCCGGATTCTGTTTCATGGTAAAGAGGAGTTCCTTTATAGGAAACTGTCCGGGGAAGCGAATTTACGTTCACACCGGCGGCAAATTTTTTCAGGAGTGTCTTATCCAGAATAAAATCGCCTGCTTTCACCACGCCGTAAAAGGTGATGACAGGCGGGGCGCTCTTATACATTCGGGCGATATTGGAGCCTGCCATGCTTTCCCAGCTTCTCTTTATGTCACTTCCGCTTCCCTTCTCCACCATCACATGCACATTCCTCCTGATTATGGGAGAATCAAAGGAAATACCCAGTTCTTCATCTACTGCCGGCTTTTCCGTCTTCAGTTTTCCCGCAACAATGACCACCTTGCCCTCATGATCGGGATTGATCTTCCCGTCCGTGATATAAGGCGCATTTTCAATGAGCACCCGTCCGCCGTCGGAATCACCGGTCAGCATCATACCACCCAAGCCAAGACCGCAGATACATAAAACAACACTTACCCATTTGTTCATAAAGAACACCTCCTCAGATCCAAAAATAAGAAATAAATGCAGAATACTTTTCTTTATTGTATATCAAAACCAACGGTTTTTCTAATTCGACAGAATGCATATTTTAAAGAAAAATTTATACCTGAACCCTTTTCTTTTATCCCATCATTGTGTATTCTATCGCTCCCCTCCTGCTGTTTGCACAATAGAGGATACACACCGGAATGAAGTCTCTTTTACAAAATCAGTCCGTATACTTCCTGTACGCATACTTTCCCAGACGGTTATTGGTGAGATAGAAAAAAGGAACAAGCAGCTTTTTCCACCCCGGCAGCATATGCCTCATCTCATCAGTGAAATTGATACAGTCCAGCTGTTTCCATGCCGGCGCCAGCCGTACCACTTCGCTGCCGTCCGTCACACCCCATTTAAACTCCGCCTGCATACGTTTCAATACGTCATGGCGGGACGACCGGTGCACGAGTCCTTTATACAGAAGGTCGAAATGCGCCTCCAGCTCATCGAACCCTTCTGACAGAATCGAAAGGAATTTTTGTACTTCCGCTTCATCCCAGTACATCATCACGCCTTCTGAAAGGATAAGCAGCCTGCGGCCCTCGCGTTCCACTTTTTCCGTCCATGACGGATCAAACGCCGACCCGGAAATACAGGTTACACGCTCCGATTCCGCAAGGAACTGCTGTCTCAGATCGATCACCTCCGGCACATCCAAATCATACCAACGCACCTGCCCGTCATCTACGCGGTCAAACCGGGTATCCAGCCCGCAGCCCACAGATACCACCACACATCCCGGGTTATCCGCCATAAACCGCCTTACCTCACGGTCCATCAGCTTTGCCCGTGCCAATACTCCATAATATGACATCCATACCCGGTCAAAAGCGGAAAAATCGTAATCCATACAGCTGATTATTTCCGCCGCTTTCCGGTCATTCAGAAAAGGATGGTTGCTTTTCGCATCCTTGGCACGCATATACAACGTAACCAGAAGCGTTTCAGAAACGCCGCTTAAATCAATTTTCATAATCCCTCCTCAATTGATAACATATATCATTTAACTCATTATACCCCATCCTTCCGTCCTGTTAAACCGCAGGCAGATGCTGCATGGAATACGCGGCCCGCACATTTTCCTGTTATTCCTCTTATAGCACTTCCATCTTCCTCTTCCGGAGAAAACATGGTATGGCAGCACATAAAAAAAGAAACCGGCTTAGGCATTCTGCGAATACAACCCTTTCGGCAGCAATATAAAAGGCCCGCGCCATATCTGCAGATAGATACAGCACGGGTCTTTTATATTGGAAATCCGTCAGCCAAGGAATTTCTTCACGAGGCCTTTATGAATTTTTACGCCATAGGGAAGGGCGTCATGGTTGAAGTGCATGGCGGGATCATGAAGTCCCGGTTCCGCATCTTCGCCCAATGCGATGAATCCCGTTTTCAATTCCGGTTTCATTTTCGGGTACCAGAAGAAGTCTTCTCCTCCTGCGGTGACGATTGGCGGAATGCAGGCTTTTTCGCCAAGTTCGGATGTAATCACTTCCCCGATGATTTCCGTGATTTCCGGTGTGATAATGGACGCTGGTGTCTGGTGCAGGATGGTGAAGTCCGCTTTGGCGCCAATGGAAGCGGCTGCATTTTCCGCCGCACCCCGCAGTTTTTGAATCATTAGTTCCATCACATCATTATCCCGGCTGCGGAGGTCGAACGTGATCGTCGCCGTACCGGGAACCGCATTTGCCACACCTGCGTCCGCATGGATCTGTGTCGCTTTCAGATTGTACACCACATTGGAATTAAAGCGGAGAGCGTTGGCTGACTGTACAACAAGGCATGCCGCGTCAAGCGCGCTGGTGCCGAGATAGGGGCGGGCCCCATGGCTCTGCACGCCTGTGATGTCGATTTTCACGTGGGTCGCAGCGCTGTAATACAAAGCGGGAGCCGCTTCTCCCACACGGCACTCCTGGATGGGACGACCATGCATGCCGATGAGGATTTCAATATCGTCAACAGCACCGCCTTTCAGCATGGAAAGAGCGCCTTCACTCGTTTCCTCCGCCGGCTGGAAAAGAAGTTTCAGTTTCCCTTTCCTGACCAGCTTCTCTTTCATGATTTCCTCCGCCGCCGCAAGAAGCATGGCCATGTGTCCGTCATGCCCGCAAAGGTGGGCGGCGCCGCCGTCTTTCGTCCCAAGAGCATCCATGTCCGCGCGAAGGCCGAGAACAGGTCCCGGTTTACCGCTGTCACAGACCGCGACGACGCCTGTCGCCCCGCCGACCTGTGTTTCCACTTCATAACCGAGCTGTTTCAGCACATCCGCCACATAAGCGGAAGTTTTAAATTCTTTCATCCCTATTTCAGGAATAGTATGAAGATAGTTAAAATGGGTAAATACATCTGCCATGATTTCCTCCTTTTCTCTTGCGTAAGACAATCAATTAAAGAACGGCATAAGCAGTTTCATGATAAACATACCAATGAATGCATTGAAAATACTGATCACCATAAGCAGGGGCCAATATTTTTTCGGTACATCGGCAAGGCCGAGGAGCCGGCCCATGTACTGGATCTGGGAAGCCATCAGGATCAGCGCAGGCATGAGAATCGTCACATGTTCCCCATTGATGATGCCCGACGCATAGAGAGAAGCTGCCACACCTACCCCTGCAGAACAGGACAGCCAGGTGGTCAGAAGAATAACGAAAGACTGTCCCGGCAGGCCGAAGATACCCATGATGGGCCCCAGCCAGTATCCAAGGAAATCCATAACACCGAGAATATTTAAAATATAGGCGATGACATAGGCCATCAAAATATTCGGTACAAGGTTCTGTGTAGCCAGATTCCAGCCTTTTCTGGCGCCGCCGATGAAGATATCAAAAATATTAGGCTTTATTTGTACCGGTCTCGTTTCAGTTGTCATTTTTGAAATCTCCTTTATAAATAGTATCAAGAGCAAAGCGGCAAATCATGGCACCGACAAATTTCATGACCATAATGATGATAACAGGGACAATGATCGGGCAGAGGATAAATCCGAAAAGCGCACCTGCGATAGCAAAGTAATTACTGATCGTCCCAGCGCCGGAATACTGCCACGCTGCAATGATGGTCTGTTCTCTTTTATCAATAAGGCCGTCATCATATAATTCTTTGGTGAGAGCCGCGCCGGCATCGGTACTCTGCAGATCGGTAATCAAAGCCAGTCCGACGAGGCCGGGTACATCCATCAGCGGTTTAAAGAGCGGCGTCATCAGTTTCTGCGCCGCGGAAAGAGCGCCATAATGATCCAGCACGTCTACAACACCGATGGCCAGCATAACGGAAGGAATGAGTGACAGCGCGAAAATAAATCCTCCTCTTGCGCTTACCCCGCCCATACCGACAAAAGTTGCTTTCGCCGGATCTTTCATCGTACCGAATTTACCGATGAGCGTACTGTAATCAAATGCTTTGAGCCATTCCGCCCCCTGTACTGTGGCAAAAACCCCGGCAAAGAAAAGGATACCGAAAGCCAAAGCAAGCATTCCTTTCCATCCCACCTTGGGCAATGCGGCAGCCCCGCTTACTTTTTTCTGTTCTTCTTCCATAAATAATCCTCCTAACACTCCACTGCATCAAAACACAATACAACAAACTAAACATTCCTTCCGTTCTGCTATGCTCCATTGACCTCCTATCTCTGTACCGACGAAAGAAAAACAAATAACCTTTTAATGGTTAAAAGATATTATAAACAATCATCTTTCACATGTCCACGTAAATCACAGGAACGCTCCAAAAAGTCCGTTCTTCCCCCTTGCCCGGTTTTCTTTCCTGCAAATCTTGATTTATTCGATAAAATCATCTACAATAGTAAAGTACAATTTTATATGCGGGTGTAGTTCAATGGTAGAACATTAGCTTCCCAAGCTAAATACGTGGGTTCGATTCCCATCATCCGCTCCAAACCGGCTCCCTTTGCGAAGCTTTTTTCTTTGAAGAAACACAAAAACGCGTCTCCTGCTTTTTAGTTTCAGGACACGCGTTTTCTGTTTTATATGCTTACTTTTCCATTCTTAAAATACATCTTTCACTACGATGGTTTCTTCACGGCTGGGCCCCACGGAAACGATGCCGATGGGGACGCCGATTTCTTTAGAAATATCCGCCAGGTATTCTTTGCAGAGCGCTGGAAGCCGGTCGTAGTCACGGATGGCGCTGATTTTTTCTTTCCATCCTTTGTAGATTTTATAAATCGGAGTGACTTTGGAAAGAAATTTCAGATCTGCCGGATATTCTTTGACCGGTTTTCCTTCATATTCATAGCCAACACAGACTTTGATTTCTTCCAGCTCGTCTAAGATATCCAGCCGGGTAATCGCCAGATAATCGAAAGAGTTCAGCGCCGCCGCGTAACGGACGGCACGGGCGTCAAGCCAGCCTACACGGCGAGGACGGCCGGTAACCGTACCGAATTCATGGGCAATGTTCCGGATACGGTCGCCAATTTCATTCACCTGTTCTGTCGGGAACGGCCCTTCTCCGACACGGGTGCTGTACGCTTTCACCACGCCGAAGATATTCTGCATCATGTGCGGCCCGATGCCTGCGCCTATACATGCACCGCCCGCCGTTGGATGGGATGACGTGACGAAAGGATAGGTGCCATTGTCACAGTCGAGCATGGATGCCTGGGCGCCTTCAAAAAGAACGTTCTTTCCTTCTCTGACCAAGGTCTGGACAGTGTAGTTCGTATCTTTCACATAGGGGCGGAGCTTTTCCGCATATCCCAGGTAATCAATCAGCATCTGCTCGTAGTCGAAACCTTCCATCCCGTAAAGTTTTTCCAGGAGCATGTTTTTCTGCTCCACGTTGTATTTCAATTTCTCCGCAAAAACTTCTTTATCCATAAGGTCGCACATACGGATACCGATGCGGTTGATCTTGTCCGCATAACACGGCCCGATCCCGTTTTTCGTCGTCCCCAGCTTCCGGCTGCCTTTTCTCATTTCTTCTGCCTCGTCCAAACGGATATGGTAGGGAAATACAACTTGCGCACGGGTGGAAATCTGGAGATGCTTCGCGTTGATTCCCTGGGCCTCCAGCTTTTCCATTTCCTCAAGGAAACTTTTCGGGTCAACGACGACGCCCGTACCGACGATACAGATGGTGCCGGGATACATAATGCCGCTCGGCATAAGGCGCAGCGGATAAGCTTTGCCGCCGGTCACAACCGTATGTCCCGCGTTGTTCCCCCCTTGGGAACGGACAACGACGTCCGCTTTCGCCGCCAGGTAATCTACAATCTTTCCTTTTCCCTCATCGCCCCACTGGGCACCAATGACCATAGCTGTTGCCATTACACATTTTCCTTCCTTTTAATAATACAGTGATTCTTTATTATCAGATATCAGCTTACAGTTATCGGCTCATAGCTGTCTTCTGATATCCGACTTCCGGCATCCGACCTTTGTCTTCTGACATCTGTCTTCCGCTCTTACAATCCAAATCTTGCAAATATTTTATCTACATGGACAAGCATGGGTTTGTAATCGAAGCACTCTTTGATTTCTTCCTCAGACAGATATTTTCTCACATCTTCGTCTTTGCAGAGGTTTTCATAGAAATCTTCCCCCTCAAGCCAGCGTTTCATGGCATTTCTCTGCACCCATCGGTATGCTGTATCACGGTAAGCGCCTTTGGACACAAGGGCAAGCAGAACGCGGGGACTGTAAATCAATCCGCCGGTCATGTTCAAATCTTCCAGCATTTTTTCCGGATACACAAGGAGTTTATCTACCAGATCGGTCGTCTGTGCCAGAATATAATCCAATGCAGTGGTTGCGTCAGGAATCATGACACGCTCCACAGAGGAATGGGAAATATCCCGTTCGTGCCAAAGCGGTATATTTTCAAAAGCGGGAAGGGCATACCCCTGCACGAGTCTTGCCATGCCGCAGATCCGTTCCGATTTGACGGGATTTCTTTTGTGGGGCATGGCAGAGGATCCTTTCTGTTTGGGACTGAAATATTCTTCCGCTTCCCTTACTTCCGTTCTCTGCAGATGGCGGACTTCCAGGGCGATCTGTGCCAATGTGCCCGCGATAACGCCGAGGGTGGTAATGTATTCCGCATGATGATCGCGCTGTACGACCTGGGTCGCTACGATTTCCGGGGTCAGTCCCATTTTTTTGCAGACGTATTCTTCCACATACGGATCAATATCCGCATAAGTACCGACAGCGCCGGACAATTTACCCACCGCCATTTCAGAAGCAGCCCGTTTCATTCTTTCGATATTTCTTAAAGTTTCGCTGTACCACAGGAGAATTTTCAACCCGAACGTGGTCGGTTCGGCATGGACGCCATGGGTACGGCCGATGGTGGGTGTATATTTAAATTCCACAGCCCGGCGTTTCAGGACTTCCGCCAGTTTTTCCAAATCGGCAATAAGCACGTCAGATGCCTGTTTGATCTGCACATTGAGCGCCGTGTCTTTCACATCGGTAGAAGTCATGCCCATATGGATGTACTTCGCTTCATCGCCCACATATTCTCCGACAGCGGAAAGGAACGCGATGATATCGTGGTTAATTTCACGATCGATTTCATGAATGCGTTCCACATCAAAATCCGCTTTCGCTTTGATCACTTCCACCGCTTCTTTAGGAATACGTCCCAGCTCCGCATTGGCTTCGCACGCAGCGATTTCCACATCAAGCATGGTCTGCCATTCATTTCTTTCATCCCAGATTTTTGCCATTTCCGGCCTTGTGTACCTTGGAATCATTTACATATCCCCCTTCGGTTTTCCTTCCCTGGCACAGATTTCTCTGCCCACCACCACTCCGGCCGCCGAGGCCTGGACAAGCCCTCTCGTGATGCCGGCTCCGTCGCCGATTGCGAAGAAGTTTCTGAATTTCGTTTCCAGCTGGTTCGTCAGCGCTATGCGGGAAGAATAAAATTTCACTTCCACGCCGTACAGAAGAGTGTGCCTGGAATTTGCTCCCGGCGCCACCTGATCCAGCGCTTCGAACATCTCCATGATATCCTTTAAAAAGCGGTATGGCAAGACTAAAGATAAATCTCCCGGCGTCGCGGACGGCATGGTAGGGCGGACAAGGCCGCGGCGTATCCTTTCTACCGTAGAACGGCGGCCGTCACGAAGATCACCCAGCCTTTGGACGATTGGTCCCGCACCAAGCATATTCGCCAGGGATGCGATATATTTCCCGTAAGAAATGGGTTCATTGAAAGGACTGGTAAATTGTTTGGAAACAAGAATGGCGAAATTCGTATTTCCGCTCTTCTTATGGGCGAAAGAGTGGCCGTTCACTGTCTGGAGCCCCGCATTATTTTCCGTCACCACGAAACCGTAAGGATTCATACAGAACGTGCGTACCCGGTCATCAAAGGAACGGGAGAAATACACCAGTTTCGATTCGTAACAGATCTTTGTGATCGGTTCATACACTTCTGCGGGAGATTCCACACGGACACCGATGTCCACCGCATTTGACTGTGTCTCCAAACCGAGCGCGCGGGCTTCTTTCATAAACCACTCCGCCCCTTCACGGCCGGGTGCCGCCACAAGGTACTTGCAGTGATACGTCTCCCCGCCCGCTTCCACACCGAGAACCGTTCCGTCTTTGTCCGCAAGAATTCTGTCCGCCGCTGTTTTGGAAATAACGGTCACATTATCCGGAAGTGAATCGCGCATATTAGCAAGAATGACACTGTTCACATCCGTTCCCAAATGACGGATACGGGCAGGAATAAACATCAGATCCGCCGCCGCGGATTTCCGTTTCAGTTCATGTATTTCCTCGGCAAACTCATCGCCGTATACTTTTCTTTCGGCCCCGCCATACCTGCAGTACACCGAATCCACATAGGAAATTAAACCGGCAAGCTCTCCTTTATTCATATAATCATCAAGATTGCCGCCGTAATCCGTAGTAAGCGTCAGCTTCCCGTCGGAAAACGCGCCTGCGCCGCCCCAGCCGCAGACGATATTCGCCCTGCGGTCTTTCGGCGGAGCATTTTTGTCACGATTCAGAGCTATCCGCTCACGGATATCCAGTCCTTTTTCAAGAATCAGGACAGATGCACCGGTATCCGCCAGTTCAAGAGCGGTAAAAATACCCGCCGGTCCGGCACCGATAACTACCACATCATAAAATCTGCTCATTGCCTCTCCTTTTCACAGAATACATCTGCATGAAGCTTTTTTATGCATAAAAAAAGCCCCACCGGGGGCGAAGATACTTTATATATCCCTTTTTAAATTTTACAGGAAGGCTCCCTGTGTGTCAAATAAAAGACCCTCCTGTCATGGTATAATAAAAGAAATATTCCAATTATTTTCAAAAGGAGGTTTCCCATGCCCTACATCAACATCAAAATCACACGTGAAGGCGTTACCGCCGAACAGAAAGCAGAACTCATCAAAGGAGCCACGGAACTCCTCACCCGCGTATTGAACAAAAACCCGAAAACCACAATCGTCACCATTGAAGAAGTAGACATGGACAGCTGGGGAATCGGCGGCGATCCTGTGGAAATCGCCAGAGAAAAAGGGGAAGCCCAAGACGCCAAAATAGCCCGGCTGGAAGCCGACAAAGAAGAGCAGGAAAAAGAATTGGAAAACCTGAAAAAGCTTCTCCTTCAGGACGGCAAAAAAGAAGACATCCCTCCGCTGCCGGAAGAAGAAACAACAGAAGAAACACCGGTTTTCACGCTGAACAATAACGCACTCAAACTGAAAAAGGAAAAGAAAACAAAAAAGAGTAAATCAAAAAACAAAAAATAGTCCCCTCATCCAACAAATATATGAAACGGTTTTCAGATAAAATTGTATCCGGAAACCGTTTTTGCGTTAAAATTTATATTCCACTATACTCTAAGTAAACGCTCTCAGAAAATGTCAGCATACAGACATCAATATCTGCTCACCTCCGGAATCTGCCTACTGTCATTTCTTTTTTTAAGGAGCCTTTATGCATATAGACATTTCCTCCCCTTTCAATTATGAACGACTTTTCCGTTTCGTCCTGCCCTCCGTGGTAATGATGATCTTTATTTCCACCTACACCATGGTCGACGGATTTTTCGTATCGAACTATGTGGGCAAAACGGCATTCACCGCGGTCAACCTGATCTTCCCCGCCATCATGGTTTTTGCCTGTGTCGGATTCATGTTCGGCTCAGGCGGCAGCGCCCTTGTGGCAAAGACCATGGGTGAGGGGCAAATGGAAAAAGCGAACCGTCTTTTTTCTCTCATCGTCCTTTCTGCTCTTGCCGGAGGCATATTGCTTTCCGCCCTGGGTTATTTCCTTATGCCCTTTCTTGCCTCCGCCATGGGTGCATCCGGTGAAGTGCTTGCATGCAGTGTCTTTTACGGCCGCACGCTTCTTCTTTCCCTCCCCATGTTTGTCCTCCAGCGGGTATTCCAATCGTTCATGGTTACCG
Organism: Dialister invisus DSM 15470; assembly: GCF_000160055.1. Lineage (NCBI taxonomy): Bacteria > Bacillati > Bacillota > Negativicutes > Veillonellales > Veillonellaceae > Dialister > Dialister invisus. Next base: position 1,514,411 of record NZ_GG698602.1, on the reverse strand, counting down.
CCGGAAAACCTTCTCTCGGTCTTCGCATGACAATCCTCTCCGGTGTAACGAATATCGGGCTCGACACCCTTTTCATTCTTGTTTTTAAATGGGGCCTCTTAGGCGCTGGCCTCGCCACAGTGCTTTGTGAATACGCGGGCGGTCTTTTCCCTCTGATTTACTTCCTTAAAAGAAATACATCTTCTCTTCAACTGGTGAAACCGGAATGGGATGGTTCCGCACTTTGGAAGGTCTGCACAAACGGCTCCTCCGAGCTTTTGACAAACATTTCCATGTCCTTCGTTTCCATGCTCTACAATTATCAGCTTATCTCCATCGCCGGAACAGACGGTGTCGCTGCCTTCGGCGTGATTATGTATGTGGCATTCTTCTTCGAAGCGATTTACATCGGCTACTCCATGGGAACCGCTCCTATCGTAAGCTACAATTATGGTGCCCGCCGCGATGATGAACTGCGGAGCATTTTCCGAAAGAGCCTCACCGTCATTGCCGGTGCCGGTCTTTTCCTCACGACCTCCGCATACCTCGCCGCTCCCGTACTGGCGGATATTTTTGTCGGCTATGATGAACCTTTAGCCACGCTCACCGTCCGGGGGTTCCGATTCTTTTCCTTTTCTTTCCTCCTGAACGGCTTTTGCATGTACGGCTCGGCGTTTTTTACGGCGCTGAACAACGGCTTCATCTCTTCAGTGATCTCTCTCCTCCAGTCCGTTGTTTTTCAAATCATCGCCGTTATAGCACTTCCGCTATGGCTGGGAACAGACGGCATCTGGCTTTCTGTTTCCATCGCTAAGCTGCTGGCATGTTTCGTGACAGTTTTCTTCTGGATCAGCTGCCGTAAAGAATATCGTTACGTGTAAAAAATATTCTTTTTTCAGCCAGGGCATCCTTGAATACGTGATCCTGAATCGCTTTGCGTGGGAGATGCATCTTCCATTGTCAGATGAGATTTAAGCCACCGGCTCCAACGCATTGTAAAGTGATTGGCATGAGTTTCCTGCACATACTGATAGAACTTTGCAATCATAGCTGCTTTCTCATGATAATAAGCGGCTTTCCATTGATTCGGTTTCGGCTTATCCATTTCATAAGCAATGTAATTTCCGCCAAGAAGATATTGGCGCGAGAGAATATCCTCCAGTGATATATCAGGATTTTTCATCATATCATACATGGCCATATAAATTGTAGTACGTCCTTTGCCCGCCCGGCAGTGGAAGTGCAGCCATGCATGATCGGGCAGTGTGCGTATGAAGGCGATGAAGTCATCAATGTTTTCAGGCGATGGCCAGATATGATCCGTTGCCGCAATGCGGTAATAATACAGACCATTTTGTTCCACCAGCTGCCTTTCACTCATGACCGAATTAATCTTCATAAGTTTGGGATCAATCGACTTCTTCCCTTCATCGAGCATCGTCACAATGAGGCTTTTCCCCTTGGCTGCACACAAACGCCTCATCTCATCTTTTAAAACATCAGTTTTGTTCTTTCCGATGTTGCCCCAATCGCGCGCGCCGAACCAGCTGACGGCATTCCCATTAAATATACCATGCGTTTCCTGCCGTAGATCCACAATATAAATTGGCCCGTTCGCCTGCTTCTTGAGTACGGAAACCAGCTTCTCAAACTCTCCGACAGAGAACTCCGCACTGCCGGATATGTTCAGACGATCCAACCCCTTGCGCGAGGGGGTCATCGTAAATCCTTTGCCTGTTTTTTTGACATCCACATGAGAGCGGAACGCAGAATTTGCAGTACGAAATCTGCGCGGCAATTGATCCCTATCCTTTGCATCGAGACGCCAGATATAGCCATCGTACTTTGTACGATCGGCTGCAGAAACATCCGTCTGATCCGGTGCTTGCTGCAGAGAAACACCACTTATTTCAGGTTCCGCTTCCCAGGCATTCCCTGATAATGGCATGCTGCCAAGTATTATTGCCGCCGTTATTGAGAATAGTATTTTCTTTTTAAGATGCAGCATGAGTGATACACTTTCCCATGTAAAAAATAATTGTAAATGGACAAATGAAAAAGCTACAGGGTCTACAGACGTATAAATCCATAGCTTTTTCTTATGAGCAAATTCCTCTGACACATTTTATCACCTACCGTTTTCCTTTCTCCTTTTTGAACACGCTGCCGCTCGTGATTTTTTGGGAAAAGTCTGTGATTTCCCCTGTATTCCCTGCCGATGAAATCCGGTCACAGAAAAAACAGGATGATATCTACTTCACTGAAGCCGCCGCGATGCGGTCAGCCGCTTTTTTCACCATTTCATTGGCGGAGTCCGTTGTCAGAACAGAAAAAAGACGGTACTTATCGCCGTACTTCATCACGTAGCCTTTTCCGTAAACGGGAACGGCAAATCCGTCCATGAAGAAAACGGCACGCACGCCGCTTGTATAAATACGGGGTCTGTCCTGTGCGCGGTGGATCTGCTCCACATTCAGGAAACTGACACCAAGCATGTTGAACGGAATCTTGGGATCCGTCTCAGGCTTTTCATTGATCCGCTTCGCCATTTCCAGAAACATACCATTCAATACGTTTTCCATGCCCAAAAGAGCCACGTTGCAGCCATACAGTTCGGAAACCGATTTTCCCGACAGACGGCGCGCGTCAAAAGCGTCTTTCATGGCCTCTTTACCGACTACAGGAGCAAATTCGCAGTTCATGACGAAAGCGGGCACGCTGTTTCCTTCTTCCGTCACGGTAAGCAGTCCGAATTTTCCATCCTTCCCAAGAGGAGTAAAATCAGTATTCTTCGGAAGCTTCACTTTTTGAAAGAAAGATTTCGCCTCTTCCTGCACAATACCGTTCCATACAGCGGAAACGATATTATCATCTTTAGGAATATTTATGCTTGAAATCGGCGGAAAGCCTGCCATGTTTCCCATATTGTCCATCATATCGGCAGCTCCCGCACACATTGTCGTCATGGCACAAAGAATCGAAGCCGCCAGCATTATTTTCATCTTCATCATTTCATCTCCCGTGCCGCTTTTTCCACATAAGGCGCAAAGTATGCTCCTGATTTCTGATCACCTGCAAAGAGTGTGTATGTCGTACTGTCACCGTCTTCCAGAATGAGCCCTTCCGCAAAAAAGGGGATCAGACAGCCGCCAGTGTATAATCCGGCTTTCACCTTTGCCAGGCGGTACGCTTTCCCTCCGCGGGATTTCTTTTCTTTCCAGCGGGCCTCACCGCTCACATACAGACGGATTCCCTTTTTTGCCAGAAATTGTTTATACGGCTCTCCGATTTCAGCTTCTTTCCACATTTTGCCTGCAAACGGTATGGCAGCGTTCTTTTTATCAGATGCTGCCTGTTTCGCTGCAGTGCTGCCCGCCGTGCCTGTCATTTCTTTCCCCAGCAGTTTCACGAAGGGTGATAAACCGTTCTTCTCTTTCCCCGGATTCTTATGATCCACGGAAAAGGAGAGGACGAAGGATTCGTAAAAAGCTTCCGGCGTGTTTGCCCGAAGCTGGTATACCCGCAGCTCTCCCAAGGCTTCCGCCGCCAGACGGGATACATGCGGTGCCAGTTTGGACGTCAGGTAAACAGATGTCGGGCTGTCAGCACCGCCGATAATGCCGATAACAGCTGCCTGCGGTTTCGACTCCTTTTCAACTGCTTCATGTTCCGCCCAGTTTTTCATCTGCTTTCCAAAGTACGTCTGTCTCCCGTCAAGAACATCGACAGTATCTCCAAAATCCAGCACGTGTCCTTTCGGAAGAGTGAGTGTATCTGCCGAAGCAGAAAAAGTGAGTAAAGCGGCCATGCCGAGCGCTGCGCATATTGTTTTCATAGTGACCTCGTTCCTTTTATATTTCTTTAATTATAGCAGAAACGAGCGTCTGTTATTCTATTATTTTACTTTTCTTTATTGTGTCTTCTGCAATGAAATGTCCGGATGGGCGAAGCAAAAGATCTTGTATAGAAACCCTATCACCGAAGATCTGCAGATGATCCCTGACTGACGGGCTTTTTAAATTCATTTTTGATCCGGCTTCCGGCATATGCTATTGTGTCGGATTTTTTGTATCCGCAATCAATTCCCTTATGATTCTACGCTTGTCTTTCGCAGCGCAAACATAGCATAAGAAGAAACACTTTACAATTTCCATACCGACCGCTTTATCCTGAATCGTTTCACCGATTTATAACATACAAAAAGATCAGAACGCTGTATCCAAAGACAAATACGTCTGACCTTTTATCACTGCATAGTTTATATCCTATGACCTATAAATAAACAGATTCCCTATCCCACAGTCCGGGTTCTCTCCGTCCTAAAATTACAACCCCTGCTTGAAAAATTTCCTGAAAGCAGATACCTCCGCATGGGACTGCGTGACAGATACGGCATACTTGCTACCGCGTTTGATTCCCGGTTCATAAGTAATCGGTTCAAACTGGAACGTAACATCCGGCTTGGATGCGGTGCAGTACCCCACCAGGGTGGACTTAATCTGTCCGCCATTCTCTTTATTGAACACAACCGGCTCCTCATGCCCTTTCAGCTCCGCGTCCACAGGCACTACGACCACTTCTCCCGGTTTATATCCTACGATGAAATTACTGTGCGTCGTGACTTTAACAACGACTGCATCCGTAAAATCCTCCATATGGCAGTATATCAGCGTATACTGATCCCCTTCCGGCACACACTCGTTGAAAAGCTCTCTCATCCTCGCCTTATTTCTTGCATTTTCCTCATCTGTTGCACCGGTCAGAAGCTTCTTAACGATATCCATCAATCCCATAACAATCTCCTCGTCTAAAAACAATATAAAATTAATTACACTTCATGATTTCTATTTTATCATACATGACAAACAATTTAACCGGAAATAGCATCTCACATTCGCAAAAATAAGCCCCAAACTTTGTTACATAAAATGAATAGATTCCCCGCCGGTTTTTCCGTTTTATAATTCCACCCTCCAGTTGAAAATATATTACCTATAGTAATTATCTCAATAGTCATGTAAAGTATTGGATTTTCATCTTAACTATATTTTATAAAAATGACCATTAATATATTCATACCCTCGATAATCAAAAATTTCATAACCTATACTATTTCTATTTTTAGGTGCTGAATTACCAATAATTATTAAATATTCTTCCTTATCATTCGGATAATTCTCCAACCATTTTTTCATATACTTTGCAATAAATCCCAATTTGTTTATTTCCATCTCTTCTCTACAATCACAATAATTATAAGAAATTACGACTTTTAACGGACAACGTACATGCAGTAACTTAATGACCTCATCCATCCAATCATGCTTACTGTTCTCATGTTCAACTGCAATTGCAAGTTCCCAAAAATGCCTATTAAGCCCCACTTCTCGTGCTTCTTCTTCAGAAATTTCCGTATATCTATGTTTATAACCTATGGAATCTATTCTAAGATACTCATGTTGTGGTATTAAGCCATCTTCCGACTCTATAATTCTATCAACAATACCTTTGTTTACTAATTCCGTAAAAGCCGATTCACATTCTCTATAAATTTTTTTGTATGTCCATCCTACCTGATCCAAATGTTTTTTTATCTGTTCATTAGTTGCAATATTCTCTTCTCTCATTGCCGCAATAAATTTCTCATAAAATTCTTTTGCATTCATTTCTCTACTCCGCACAAACTATAATTCCTTAAATCACAATACCGAAAAAACGGTACGTAAATTTACTGACCTTATGTTCAAAAATAACACAAGATCATTAATACGAATCTCTGCGATAGTTTTTATCCAAATGCACTTGTTTTGTACAGAAATCATTTACTGTCAGAGTACATCATGGCATAGCGGAGCGCATACTCCAATAAAAATCTTTTCCTCAAAACACCTTTCGTCCGATGCCATGTATTTTCCCTGTCTTATGATATCCATTCGTCCATCATAATTTTTTTCATCCAATTAAAATTGATTTTGGACGAAACATCAAATAGCCGGATGAAACCCGCTGTCCTCATAAGTTAATGAGAAGTGCTTGAGACTTTTCTATTTCCGACATGTTTTCACGTTTTAAGTTATAAAACACTCCTTAATCCACATCTAAAGATAAAAATCCATTCTCAAATCCACCAGGAAATTGAAATTTCTTTGCTACCCCATCAAACGTAACAACGATAATGGCGCCATCAATACCTTCGACCTGACCAAGACCAAACGCCTTATGCTTCACAATAGTTCCAGCATGTACTCCTGACAAATCCATTTTAACCTTTGGCTTGGGCTGCGGTGTAGCCGCTGGTGTAGGAGGCACATAAGACGGTCTATAAGTGCTCTGAACAGGTTTCGACGGCTGCGCAATCGGAGAACGCTTAGCCCCATACTGCGCTTTCGACTCCGCAACCATCGGAAAGTTATCCTCAGCATCGTCATCATCTGGATAACTGCTGATGTTTCTAAACACAGGACGCTTAGGAATATCATCTTCACGCGGAGCATCAGCAGTCATGGACGCAGCCAACTGACCCGCCATCGCATCATAATCAGCACGAGAAATAACGGTACTATACAAACCCACATTCTCACCTGTATGCTTGTCAATCCCAGTATAAATCAGGCTGGCATCTTCGTACCGCTTAAATTTATAAACGGCATCATTCATCAAAGCTTCATTGAAGACATTCAGAGATACCAGCAGCTCGAAGTCTTTGACATCAAGACCTGTCACTTTTTTAAACAATTCAGGTTCCAACTGTGTGATAACATCCTGAAGGCTGTATTCACGGTAATCCGTCAAATACATGAACACAGGCACTCTGGTAGCAAACTTAATCAGTTTTTCCTGAATCATCTTTCGCTTGGACTTATATTCCTTCTCTGCATCAGTCAGTTCTTTCTTCTCCTTCGGAGTAAGTTTCTCGCCTTCTTTCTTCGCCTTCTTCACGGCATTGGACTTGTTGATAATAGTCTCAATATCGGCGTTCAGACTACGGAAACCTTCAATTCGCATGAGAGCATCCATCGCCTCCTTACTGGCAAGCAGTCTCGAAAGCGTATCGTTGTCCACGTTGACAAGCAACGCAGATTCCCATCTCTTCGCAAGCAGGGTGGCAGAAGTACCCGCCATAGCAATATCCAATATCTCAGCGGCATTGACCTGACGCATCGCGCTGCCATCATAGGCAAGCACAGGAAGAAACTTGATGAACTCGCCAACTTTCTTCTCAGGATTATGCTCAGCCACATTCAAGCGGCAGGAATAATCCGAAATCTGGCGAAGTGCACGGTCAAGAGCAAAATCGAAGACATAGCATTCCTGCTTTACGATCTCTCGCTGTCCATTGTCCTTCGTAATCTCCCATGGAGACTGTACACGGAAAGCAGCCTGGAAATAGGTCTCTGGAGAAGAGAGATTCCGCAGCATGAAAATACCTGTCCATGGTCTGATCGTAACGCCTGTCGTCAACTTTCCGCAGGAAAGCGTGATAGTCTTAGACTCCAAAGGATCATCCATAGAATCACGGACAGGAGCAAGAGCCGCTACACCAATGCCCGCCTGCGTACCGGCACAGACATTGACCTTGTAATCATGATAAAAAGCATTCTGCTTCTGTGCTAACAGGTTCGCCATCGCATAGCACGAGGCTACGTTAGGCATGAACCACAACGTATGAGACAGGACGTTCAGCAGACGTGTATCCGAGAACGGCATCGGCGGCTTTTGAGCACCGAGTTTCAGTTCGTCTACACTTGTCTCCAAATAAGAACCACGGATCAAATCCAGCCACTTCTGAACATAGTCCTCATACTTGAAATGAGCATCTTTACCCGTTCCTTCAGCCAAGAAGAAAACGTTCAAATCGAACTCGTCAAACTCTCCCCGCTTTGCAATCCTCTGTATAGATTCAGGAATCTTATAGGTCAGCATGACCATACGCGGAAGCGCAGCATAGGGATTGATATCCCCAGCCTTTGCCTGATAATCAGGGAAGTCAAACAGATGAGGCCATTCTTCTTTGCAACGCTGCTCGTCAGAATAAGTCCAGTTATAAATCTGTTCCTCAATGAACTCACCGGAGTTCAACGCACGGAACGGCGTGCCAGACAGATACAAGTAATACTGCGTCGTAATCGGGAGCCACGTTTCATCATAGGCATTGCCGGCATCGTATTTAGAAAGGTCGTCTTCATAAGAGTCTTCATCAGACTCGAATAACTTCTTCGCATTGTCCTTCCATGCACCAAAATGATACTCATCAAAAATGACGAGATCCCAGTTGGTCATATGTACCCACTCGTTGTTCGCCTTAATACCGCCTGTATTCTTGTTCACACCAAGGAAATCCTGGAAAGAACCAAAGCAGACGATCGGCCTGTCCTTATCAGCACATTGATACTGCTGATCATTCGTAAGATCCCCAGGCTGCGTCGAACGGGTGATAAACTGCCAGCCGTCAAAATCGACGTGAGTCATTAAATCCTCACGCCATGCCGTTTGAACAGCAGGCTTGAAGGTCAGGATAAGCACACGCTTCATTCCCATCTTCTTCGCTAACTGATACGCCGCAAAAGTCTTACCAAAGCGCATTTTTGCGTTCCAAAGGAACTTCGGAGTACGCCTGCTGCCTTCTTTGTAAACAGACCTGAAATAGGCCATCGTCAGGTCAACAGCACGTTTCTGCTCAGGACGCATCTCGAAAGTCTGTGTCCTACTCTCAGTATTCTCCGTGCCTGTCTTCACGGCTGCCACCGCGGCTTTGACATCATCAAGGCTACACTTAAACCATTCGTTACGGTCTTCGCCAGCGTTCAACTGCCGCCTGCCTTTTGCCTTCAGAACTGCATGAACATCACGGTCTGTAAAGCAACTGCCATCATTCTTCATGGCAGACCAATGGTCAAGAATACGATACGGCACCGCTGCCGTATGCACCTGCTCTTTAACACGGGTCTCAACATCACGCTCAGTATAACCGACCTTGATATATCCCTTACGCGAATCTACGCCGATGAGCTCATACGCATAAATCGAAGGATGTGAGCCGGAGCGTTGAGGAAAAAATTCCATTTCAGGCATCAGTTGTCACCTCCTCCAATCTCTCCGATTCGGGACTTAATATACTCAAACTCATTATCCGTAATATCCCACATATTACATAATTGGGTATCAGTATATATTCCCTCATACTTTCCAAGGTCAGGAATAAAAACATAATTTTTCTTAGAAATATTCTGAGATACGACCGTTTGAAGAAGCAAAAAGCGAACAGTTTTTGTGAAAATGTATGATTTATAAGATAATGCTTCTTCCTCACTATCAAATGCACCAGCAACTAACCATGACTCGGAACAAATCTCATTTGGTTTGGCAATCCTCGTGTTACCATCGTAATAAAACGCAACAGGCTTTGAAAAATCTGTCTGTCCAGCAATAGGAGCCTTTGGCACCAAAAACTTCCACTTATCAATAATGCCAAATGAATCAGTCACATCATTCTTTCGAGCGTGCTGTAAACCGATCCGCTGTGTAAAATAACAGGGAACTCCAGAATTTGTCGGAGTATACGTGGTTGGAATACCAAACGGCAACCTCGGATAAACGACCTCATTTAAATGCCGCTTATAATCTTTTGCATTTACCTTATTCACAATAGCCAATGCTTTATTAGAACGAATAAATGTATCATACTCGTTCAACTCACGAACTACCGTGTCACGCATTTCACCACTAACATTAGTGACCTCGCAAGAACCTGGATGATCCCTATCCCACAAAAAGAAACATGCACCGCCTGCTAAATCAACACCAGGAAAAACTTCTCTGAAGTTATCAAAATCAACTAATTTACGAATACGTTTATCTGTAAGCATATCAGCCCGAAATTCATCAAGCCCCTTACCACCAGAAAACCACCTTGATGGAATAATCATGGTCATGTATCTGGGATGCAGTTTCTTTGCTTGTGATACAAAAAGTTGATATATCGGTTTAGCGCTCTTTCCAGTTCCACCACCATCATTCAATTGATATGGTGGATTACTTATTATCACATCAAATCTCATCTTAAAAATCTCCTCTGGCTTTGTTGTATGAATCAATTCATAGGCATGTGTTTCCAAATCATCTGATCGTTCATACTCCTTTTGAGAAGCACCACAATAAACACAATTACCATTCTTCCATCGGTGCTGAATATTCTTAAACCTTACATTTCCGTCAACCGTATCAAAACTCACAACGGAATATCTTCCATTTGCAAACTTCGAGCAATAAAGGCTTCGCCGAGACAAATGAGATGTCAGTTCTGTGATAGCAATACCATACAACTGTTCTTTGAAGATATGATCCGTCCGTTCCTGTAAATCAGGATATATCGGTTCCAACCCCTTCAAAAGTCGTTTAGCTATCTCCCGAAGGAAGACCCCGCTCTTGCATCCAGGGTCAAGGAACTTTGTATCAGGATTCTCGAATAATTCCTGCGGAAGCATGTCCAACATCGCATTAGCTAATTCTGGCGGTGTAAACACCTCATCACTGGAAAGATTGGCAATGCAAGACAATACATCGGGATTATACATCGTATTATAAAGATTACTCGACATAATCCTGAGGCCTCCTGTAATCGAAAATATACTGTTTGAGGAATATTGGCTCAAATTCGCCGTCTTTATTTGAAAACAGGTCCATTTGAGTCTTACGGGTATCCTTTTCTATAAAGGATGCATTCATCAATTCCGCGAAAGTATAATCCTTCCGCTGTATCCGTGTATCGTTAAACGGAAGTGTCCATTCGGAGAATACGACCGGCTTTTTCATATCCTGCTGCTGGTCATCTACGCACATCAATGTCAGGACATTACCGCAAACAATATTTCTCCTAAGAATAAATTTGACTGCCTCACGGCATTCATCATCAGCCTCGTTCTTACAGATTGCCTCATACTCATCATTCCAAATGTCATAGAGCCTTCTTCGACAAGCATTTACGTTGTCCATCATCAAGTCAACACCATAAATAGAAGCCACCGCAATCACAGATTGTTTCTCAAATTCTAATGGCAAAGGTTTCTTCTTTCTCGGCGGAATTGCGCGCTTTTTTGCAGCAACCAATTTCCTCCGAAGAATTTCAGCAACAAAATTGCCATCTCCGCAGGCTGGCTCCAAGAAGCGGCTGTCTACACGTTCTGTTTCCTGCTTCACTAAGTCAAGCATTGCATCGACTTCACGTTTAGCCGTAAAGACTTCGCCATGGTCAGCTACACGAGCCTTTGATTTAATCTGCTTTATCATAGATTTTCAGCCTCCTTACGTTCCTTTTCGGCTTTCACGCCACGCTCATCCAGAAACGCACCAATTATGCGCTCAACGGCCAGAGTTTTTGTCTGACCAACATCTTTGCAGTATGTTGCAAAACAACGCATTAGTGCCGCGTCCGTCTTTATATTAAGGGTTATATAGTCTTTTTTGTGCTGAGCCATATCTTCATACGCTCCTTCCACATAAAAATCCCACTTGTAATAGTGTAGGCGATTATACACAGCTTTTCAACACGATTGCTCGTAAACTTTTTTGTGCCTTCACTTCATTCGACACATATTTCCCCTGTATTATCAAAGCTACTGTCTTCACATGAAACGATATGTCATGATAAATCATATTTAACGACTGCAATGCTAACAGCATGGAATAATACGCAGAACCTTTCACCTATCTCTAAAATCCAGGTTATAGGACAAACGTGGCATTAAAAAAGCCCAGATTTCTCTGAGCCATGCCACATTAATAAATTTTTGTAAATACGTATTTTTATTAAATGCAGTATTGATATTTCTATAAGTCTATTGACGTTTCATCTAAAAGAAAGTCCTCTATTCCAATATATAAAATACCATCATCATCATATCGAGGTACAATATTATTTCTTACTATCACTATTTTTTTAAAGGAATCTCCGGTTCTTCTCAAAGATTCCGTTTCCTGCATTTGTTTTTCTTTTGTATCCACATTAAGTGCTGATTGAATATAGTATCTATTACTTCCTCTATTAATAATAAAATCAACTTCCAGGTTCTTTCTGACTGTTTTTTTGTCCTCATTTTTATAATTATATTCTACGACACCAACATCTACATTTAGCCCTCTCATTCGCAGTTCATTGTATATCACATTTTCCATAATATGTGATTGTTCATTCTGCCTGAAATTTAGTCTTGCATTTCTCAGACCAATATCGGAAAAATAATATTTATATGGGGATGAAATATACTTTCTCCCTTTCACATCAAATCTCCTGGCTTTTTCTATTAAGAAAGCATCAATGAAGTAATCCAAGTAATTACTAACTGTAAATTGAGATATCTTTATATTCTTTTCTGACATAAAGGTACTAGCTAACTTGGTTGGGTTCGATAAAGAACCAATGGATGAAGATATAATATCCAGCAAATCATCTATTATAGACACATCTTTTAAGATTTTATGACGCTCTACCACATCTTTAATATAAGTGCTTGTAAAAATATTCTTTAAATATTTGCTCTTCTCTTCATGGTTTTTAAGTTGCACAGATATAGGCATACCACCGTATAAACAATATTCATCGAAAGCCTTTCCTTTATCTCCATCATAGCATGAATAAAATTCAGCAAATGAAAATGGATATACTCTTATCTCATCGCCACGATCTCGAAATTGTGTTAACACATCTGACGAAAGCATCCTGGAATTGCTCCCTGTAATATATACATCGACATTGGAGATTTTCATAAGGCCTAATACAAGATCTACAAAGGATATCTTTGAGTCACTATTTTTCAGATATGGGTTTGAAATTTCTTCCACAAATTGAATTTCATCGATAAAAATATAATATCGTAATACATTATCCCGAATTTTTCCTCTTAGAAAATCATCTAATTCTATGGGATTTCTATATTGCACATTCTTCAAACTATCAAGAGCAATCATGATAATCTGATTTTCATTTATCCCAATAGACAGTAGATATTTTCGATACAATTCAAATAAAAGATATGATTTCCCACATCTTCTAACGCCTGTAATGATCTTTACTCTTCCATTATCTTTTTTATCTATTAGTTGATTCAAATATCTTGGTCTTTCCACTTCCATCTTACACCTCTGTTTAATAAACCTGTATAAATACGCATTTTTGTTAAATCTATTTTTATTATAACATTTTACCCTACATATTAAAGATACTTTTAAAACAAATGCGTATTACTACTTTAATCGTAAATATCAATATAAGAATGTACCATTTTAACGAAATAATTTGTACAGCTACTCTTTCATTTGCATATGATAACGTAAACAATAGGAATCTCGTATCACTTTCTTTGGAAGTGGTAGCAGGAATTCCTTTTCTTTTCTGACATCCATTGCGGTATGTACCTTTTGTCTACTCAACTGTATTTCTAGTCACATATGCACACAAAAATAAAGGGTTCCAGCCATGATTACATCTTATTTCCAAGTATGCAAAAACACTAAAAACCCTTATTCTGCTAAAGTTTATCCCTATTTACTTTTCCCCGACATCATCAATGCCACTGTCTCCACATGCGAACTTTTGTCCAAACTTCCACATATAAACATCAACATAAAATATATCTATGAGGATTATTTTCCTATTTTATTGCAAACCATCTTCTATCACGTTTTGTTCCGATTTGGTCTTAGGACAATATGGTGGACACTAAAATTGCGACTTTTATGCCACACTCCCCGCATGCACTTCATCCGGGATCTGATAGCCAAGGCTACTATGCTTTCTCCTGTGATTGTACCATGACTCGATATATTCGAAGATACTCTGATAGGCATCTTTTGAATCCTTATACGTTTTACAATACACTTCTTCCTTTTTTAGCAAAGAATGAAATGATTCAATACAAGCATTATCGTAAGGACAACCTTTTCGACTGAATGAATGCCGTATTTTATGATTTGTAAGATATTGTTCAAATAATTCACTTGTATACTGCGTCCCTAAATCGCTTTGAATAATGATTCCTTCCGTATCAGAAACATTCATACAAGCATTACGCACAGCCTTTACTGCAAGTTCAGCAGTCATTGATGTATCATAACGCCCACCCGATAATCCTGCGACTATATAAATCCATTACTGATGCCAGATATGTCCAACCGTCTTTTTGTGTGAATATATAGGTAATATCTGTACACCATTTTTGGTTAATGCCGGTCGCTGTAAAATCCTGATTTAATATATTTTCTTTTTCATCGACATGGACATTGTTTGAGACATGACGGTATTTCTTGATGACGATAGAACGAATCCCCATAGCAGCCATTCTTCGCTGCACACGTTTTAAACTGACATGCCAGCCTCTGTCATGAAGGTCATCACAGATCTTTGGCGCTCCGTAACGGTAATTTGTATCGTAATAGATTGCCAAAATATCTGCATCTAACTTTTGATTTTCAATTTCCCGATTAGAAGGGACATGGTGAATACATTTGTAAAAGGTGCTGCGATTCATATTGAGTACCTTACACATAAGTTTGATAGGATACTTATTTTGATATGCTGTTATGAAAGTAACGATTGCGGTTATTGTTCTTTGGCGAATATGGCTGTAGCTTTTTTTAATATTTCATTTTCCAGTTCAAGTTCATGTATTTTCTTTTGGAGTTTTTGATATTCCTTCATAGAAATAGTTTGCTTCTCATTTACTTGAAGAGTAGGAGCATAGAGCTTCTTCCATTTGTAAATTGTTTGCTCGACTAAGCCATATTCATTTGCGAGCGCTTTAACTGATTTTCCGGAAAGGTGTAAGTTTACAATCTGTTTCTTAAATTCCTCAGAATACCTCTTGTTGTTATGCACCATTTGCAACACATCCTTTCCTATACAAAAGTTTAATGTGTCGCATTTTATGTGTCCACTAATTTATACTAACACCAGAACATCTGAAAATATCTAAACGCATCTTTTATTGCCTCTTCTTTTTCTATTGGACAAATTGGTTGTTTTAAGTCTTCTTTTTTAGGTTTATTATAATTTTCTCTTTCTTTAATTCCACATTTTTCTTTTACTTGTGCTATATATAAATTAGATACCTTAAACCCAAACTTCTTAAAAACATAGTTTTGAATTTGCTTATAGGTACCTTACTCTCCGCACTTGTTAAATCCACCTCATCAATTGGAAGCTCAACACTAATATATCTTTTTGAATCTAGTTTGGAAAGCAACACGATAGTCTCCACATGAAACGAGTGAACACTAAGTATGTCAGGTAGTCTTGTCTGTATGTGTAAACATATCCACATACTTTTTAACGATAAAATAAGGTTATCGTTAAAGGTATTACCTCGATAAACTGGGATTTGCTAATTTCATTAAATCAGCTATTTCTTTCTTCCCATACGCCTTTACATTCTGAATTACATCCTGTTTCCTCTTGATTGATTCAAGCAATGATATATATAGTATATTTACGAATTCTTCAAACTTAACCTGTCCGATACTTCTTATTTCTTTAAGTTTCTCGGCATCTCTTACCTTTCTCTCTGCCTCACTTTTGGGGTATCCTTGCCCAAATGACTCCGAGAAAAGAGCTTCTATTGTTTTTTCAAGAATTTCAGTACCTGACCATGTATAATCTTCACCTAATGGTAATGATATCGCATTTCCATTATTAATCTGAGCAAATAAATAGGCATCCTTCGGTGTAGGTGCATACCCGCAGATGACGTCTGGCATACTATTACAAGCAAGCATCATTCCCTGTCCGGAAGAACAGCCCGTAACAACGAAATCAACTGTCCTACTTGCCAACAAGATACCTACAAGAATAGAAATTTCTATATACGAGTATTTTTCATTTTCTTCCATCGTACAGCCAAATTTTATAACCTCAGATTTCTTTGGAGCATACTTTAATACATCATCATAGATTATTTGATTTTTAGTCGCTTGCGAACTTGCTTGAATAACTCCGATTCTCATTCTCCCCCCTACAACTTCTAATGTAATTATTTCTTTTTCTTTGGTTTGGGTGCAGGTAATTCATCATACATTGAATTGAATAAGCCAATTAAAAAAACTTTGTTGTCAACATCATCTACCAACAGCATTTCCTTTGCTCCATCATATGGTAACTCGTACTTTGCATTTGGCATATATGCTATTGCAGATTTAACAGGCTTCACTAAAAATCTATCATCATAAATTCCACCCACAATTTTTCCGCGATAATAAACAATATATTCGCCCATCATTGATCTATATGTTATTTCTTCCAACTCTGATAGTTGTTCTAAAATGAAATTTAAATATTCTTTACTTGAAGCCATACCTTGCACCTCCAAAAATTTCAATTTGTCTTCGTTTAAAAATAAATCCCATTATATAATTCCATAAACTCTTTAGCAAACTTTGCGACAAGTTCATGATCAAGTGCAGTGGCTAAGGTTTCTTCATTATTATTAGCTGTTGGTGTCCAATTATATGAGCCATGCATTACATAGTCCATATCTATTATACAAGACTTCTATTCATTCAGTTCCCAGTGTCCGCTATTACCACTTCCTACATACTTCAGATTATCTATTTCCTTTATAGCTCTTTCGATAGTCTTTACACTAACTCCGGCCTCATCTGCAATAGCCTTTCTTGTAATCCTATCATTGATTCTCACTTTTTCTTTGATAAACTCTGCGAGGGCTATCTTATCGTGAGCGACATCGTGAGCGACATCGTGAACGACACCCTGAGCGACATTGTCGCCTCCAACCTTTTGTGTCGCTATCCTCTTTAGAGGAATAATCGTTCTGAATATATCTCCCTCCTCAAATAGCGGGTTTTGTCCTGAATAAAGCTGTGTGTACTTGTAGGTATTTCGCATTCCTGAACCAAGTTCATCCGCACAAGACCTATTTCTCTAAACACCTTTGATATAGCTGGATTTTTGGGAAATGGCTCAAACTTCTGCAAATCTAACGCTCCCATACCATGAGCCAAGTTGCTGTTTTCAACAGTAATTTTCTCATCATCAATAATCATCTTTGCAGGATACCCACTTGAATAATCTCTATGAGCCAGTGTATTTGAAACTATCTCTCTAAGTATCCTATCTCTTGCATTGACATTTACAATTCCGTCCAATACAAATAGATCATTCAAATGCTTCTGCCCAAACTCTATAAGCCTGTCATAACTATCAATCAGATTTGTTATGACAACATCTCTATCATCATATCTATCCTTATTTTCAACCCTGAATATTGCATCAGTTTTGTGTTGCGGAAGAACGGACATAATAGAGTTGTCTTTTCCAAATAGCAAAATAGCAGCTAATGTGATTCCTTCACGCTTTGTTTCCAGATCTGTCAGTATCAAATTGGCACTTCTAAGAAGCTCCTCATTACTCATATTTTCCCAAACATGATTTTTATTTCGGGAGACAGCCATTTTCTTGGTTTTAGCAATAACAGAAGCATCAAGAAAATCAATATCAAGATTCGGATATACTTTATTTACAAAATAGCTTCCTTGTTTTCTTGCATATAACTTATATACAAGTTCAGAATGATCTGTGATATTGATGTCTCCCTCATAAGACCTATCCCAAATTCTTCCGTTATGTCTGCAGACCTGATAACCTTCAGGAACTCTTATATAAATAACTTGTTTGCCCTCAATTTCAAAGGTTTCCGGCAACAAATAAAGTGGTGGATACATCTTTTGCGAGTTATTGATTGCCGTAGTAAATTCCTTAATCACTTTATCAACTTTCTCTTTACTGACACCGACAATCTCTCTTTTATCATTTACACCAAGTAAAATATGTCCGCCATTTCTATTATTGAAAGAGCATACTGTATCAAAGACATCTTTGCTTAGAGAATTCTTAGATTCTTTAAATTCGACATCTATTTTTTCTCCATTTTGAATGAGGTTCTTTATTTCTTTAGAATTCATATCTACCCTCCCATATTCACTAAAAATCGTCTTTAATCATCTTAAAATGCTTCAACGCATCTAAAATAGCTTCTTCTTTTTCAATTGGACACTTTGGTATTTTCTGCTTCTCATTTTTAGACATATTATAGTGTTCCCTAACATCTAACCCCCATTTCCTCTTAACTTGTGCAATATAAAGTGTCGACACTTTAAACCCAAACTTTTCCAAAACATAGTTTTGAATTTGTTTATAGGTTGCTTTACTCTCGGCACTTGTTAAGTCCATATCATCCATCGGAAGTTCTACACTAATATATTTCTTTGAATATAGTTTGGAAAGCAACACGATGGTCTCCACATGGCTCGACACGTCCATTTTGATGTCAGGGCATATCGCTGTTCGCGGAAACATATCCACCGCTTTCAGGAAAGCCGCATGAAATGGGACTTTTCCGGGCATCGCGTTTTTCATCGTCTCAACCCTTGCCTGGTTTGCGAGTGGATGGAATTTCATTGTCTCAACCCTAATAGCCACGATACTTTCTTGCGTTCTTCTGGATTAAATCGTGGATTTCATCAACATCAATTACGCTCATCATGGTATTTTGTTTTTCAACAAATCTGCGGGCTCCACGCGTAACATGACCGGTTGTTACAAGAATCGCCTTGTTAATACGATCTGCTGATTGCACACCATACAGGGACCTTACTATGCTCACTCCAACAGAATTCTGTCTTCCATATCTTTTACATTCGATATAGAAAACAACAGGCTTTCCCATCTCGTATTTTGTCGCAATGATATCTCGTCCATCGTCTCTGGTCTGCTGCGTTAAGGTTGTTTCAAACCCTTGATCCTGTAGCACTCGCTCTATAACCTCTTCAAATTCCCGTGGTGAAATGTCATAAATCATTTCTGGAGACTTCGCAATTTCCATAATCATCTGCTCGACTCTTGTATACTCCGGATAGGCATCATCAGGATCAAAATCATCGCGGCTATAGATGACTCCCATATGCGGCTCCACTTCAAAGGAGCCACCTTCAATTTCGCAATCTTCGTAATCGAATGCTCCTACCGGATATTCATATCCAGATATTCTGAAGGATATTCTGTTCCCGCAACAGTCGCATTCAAATCCGCCTTCGTGCCTATATTCTATTTCTTCACCCATGCCATTATCGCCGTGATCATAAACATAGGTTTCAAAATCAAAATCCTCTTTATGAATTCCTGTTATTTCCCGGCATCTGTTGCAACGGATAAAAACATCTTCTAATAGCTCCATCATACAAACATCTCCGTATTCCATACCAGATTAACCAGCTGCACGAGAAGCTGAATCCGCTCAGTGATTTCTGTCTTTCCGAACTGTGCGTAAGGCTTGAATCCCAGACCATTATCAGCTATGAATTTCTTGAACTTCGGATTGTTCTGATAGGCCTGATCTCCCAGCGACTCGGTATAAATGTTTCCTTCATTGGAGCAATACTTCGAGAGCTTGTAATCATATTTGGAATCGTTCAGGCTGGCGTTGATGCTCTTATGCAAAAGCAGCAATGCGCCGAAACTATTCCTCCACCGTCTGAATTCTTCCTGATCAGCGTATTCGCTTGTGAACCACTCGTAATGGTCCGTGATGATATGCTCGATTTCAAATGGATTCTTTGTCTGCGTATTCATGTAATTACAGTAATTTGAAGCCACTCCGGTCTGCTCCTCTATATAACCGGTGATTCGGGCAAGCATGTTCTTGATGTACTTCTTAGTAAAGCTGTTCAGACGCAGCTCAGGAAGTGCCGCTGCCGGATCATAGGCAAGATTCTCATATTGAGCTTTCAGTCGAGCTTTCAGGTCATCGATACTGCATCTGCGGATGTTCTTCGTTACGTTGAATACATAGTTTTTGATAGTACTGTAATCAACGGATTTGTAATTCGTAACTCTGGCAGTGATCAGCAGGTCAATGAACCGGGCTACCAGATTCATTTTTTCGATGATGGCCGGCCATGTATCCTCATAGCAAATCGGTGCCAGCAACAGCTGCGGTTGAAGCGTAAAATTGACCTGCGCATTGTAATAAATGTATTTTGTTTCTTCCGCGAAGGTGCTCTCTGCCTCGCGGATTTTCTTGTAGACATCAGCGAACTTCGAGAACTTCATGATGAAAAGTTCAAAATCGTCCGTTGTGGAAAGGCCCAGCTTATCTCGCTCATCACGTACCCATTTATGGAAAGAGCCACCAATAATATCAAAGTCCTGATTCACAGCACCGGCTTTCGTTTCACGAATAGTTTCCGCGTACTGTGCCCTCAGCCATGCCTTGATAAAAGTCTCATCGCCCTTGTCATCATCCTTCTTGAGCGAGAGGACCTTATCCTTCCAGACGTCATTCAGCTTTTCACGCTTTGAATCGTCCTTAATTTCAGACAGCAGATAACCCTTCAGCATTTCCGTCGATGTCAGGCTAAGGCCACGGTCATTCATCGTTACGAAAACCTTATGCGCATCCTGCTCTGTTGTGGCAACAATCTCAATGAAGAACACCTTCTCAGCCAGCCAGTCGCAGAAATGCAAAAGCATATCGTCCGTAATATCATCAGCAGGGAAGACGTCGATGATATCGTTGTATCTGCCATAAAGATTTCTCACGGATTCGCCAACATCAGTCGTGTCATATGGCTGGTCATTGAAAATAGCATTCATGCAATCTGACCGGTCCTCAACATTGATATTGAAAGACTTTGTGCCATAGGCTTCGGAGAAAATCATCTGCTCGATCATGCTATAACTCTGGCCAAGCGTGCGCAGCCGGTTATTGAGATACATCAGCAACAGAGTAAGCGACGAAAACCTCTGCTGCCCGTCAATGATGGCATTCTCTCTTCCTGCCAGAACAATGGAGCCCATGAAATATGCGCCATAATCCTGTACCTTCTGACGGCTGTCTCCCGGAACATAGTAATCCAAAAACTCCGATGTAAGGTCATCAATCAGCTCTTCAATATGCTTTCTCTGCCACATGTATTCCCTCTGATAATAATGGATGGAATACTTCGTATTCTGCAGCAGCTGTTTTAAACTCTTAGGAGATCCTTCAATCTTCTTCATAAACTTCCTCCAGACAAATGCGAACCTCAATATGTCTTAAGACAGATCAATCCCGTATGTCTTCTCCAAATATTACTTGCCCATTCATTAACATTGGTAAAATTAGATTCTTATAATTCTGCAGTTTTTCATTCTCGAGTTTAACTTTTATCATTTTTTCAAACATGGGCGTGATTAATTTCTGGAACTGTCCATAGACTTCTTTAGAATATGGAATATCCATATGATTAACGGCTTCGGATGCGTGCAAGATATTTGATCCTGTTGCATACTTTTCAATCACATATTGAATATAATCTGAAGTTAAGATTGCAAAAATTAGGGAATTATTGATTTCCGCCTTCTCATCATAAACTTTGCGTATTCCAGTTGAATATCCACCATACAATGCATAGTCAACTTTTCCAACCGTCCCATCAAGCGACACGCAAATATCTTGTGGCGCGAGCAATTTACCATCAAGAAGATCCATTTTCGCGTAAATCTCACTGGAGCCATTTAAATCGCTTACCCTAATAAATGGAGCGCTATTCTCCTGTTTTTCCACCAGATAATTATCGCTACCGATCTCGACACCTCTTTCGAACGTAAGTCTTTTACCTAAAGATAACTCTGTCCATCCTTCAGGAATATTCCTTTTCAGCAATGAGCTGTATATAAATTCCCCGCCATGAGATTTATAAGGCTTTCCGTCTTTATCAGGAAAATCAAATTGAATAAACCAATAATCATATAATAATTTGATTGTCCTACTTAACGTATAAATAATGTTCTTGTTGTTTTGAATCTTATCATCAATTAGTGTAAGGAAGTTCGCAATAGAATCTTGCATGGGCTTGCTATGAAAATAAACTTCTATACCCCTAACGTCATCTTTGGTAATTGTTTTAGTGGTAGTACCATGTGAAAATGACTTTATATAAGGCTCAACATTTTTCATGTTATAGTACATGTAACGCTGATTAACTTGATTATTGAAACGGATTAGGAACAGATTCATTCCACAGGTAACTGGGCATCCCAAATCAGGCATAATATATACACTACCGGGATTTGCAATCTTGTTCATAAGGATATCGTTCGGCAGAACTTTGCTTTTTTCAAGAAAATTATAGGCATCTTCGTCTACATACAACAGTTCATCACGAAAGTCCTGACGTTCGAAATTCAATGTTCTTATAATAACCGCATAATCCTTATGATCCAACAGAGTCACATGATCCTTTAGCGACTCATAGGATCCGTTTGCATGATAATCAGTTATTATATCGATATATTTGCCTAATGGCTCAAGTTTTACTGATTCCATTTTAACCTCTCCATAATGGCGCAGATTTCTTTATTCAGTTCTGCTCCTGCATCCAATTCATCTCCTAATTCTATTTGAAGTCGTTGCATCTCTTTATCAAATTCTGCCTCGCTAATTTCCACATACGGAAGCTTAAAAGTAAAATACTGTCCGGCACTTAAAGAGAATTTATTCTTACTTATCTGATCGAGTGATACCATAACAGAAAAATCATCTGTTTCAATTTCGCAGTTAAAAGTACTGATTATCTGTTCTATCTCAAAGTCTCTCAAAACGGTTCTTTGATTCTTTCCGTCGACCTTGATCTTTTGGCCCATCGAGGAAGCATCCATCAGCATCACTTTATCTTGCTGTTTCTGTGCATCCAAAAACATTATTGATACGTTAGTTCCTGTTGTAGCAAAGATATTAGAAGGCATCGATATTACGCCTCTGAGCATTTTCTCCGAGATGATCTTCTCTCTAATTTTTTTCTGTATGCCAGTTGCAGTAGTTAGGAATCCTGTCGGGACAACGATTCCCGCTTTACCAGTATCTTTTAATGAGAATAAGATATGTTGTAAAAACAGCAAGTAAATATCCATGCTATCTTTTTTCTTCTTAGGTATATTGGGAACTCCGGCCCAGAATCGCTCTTTATACTTCTCCCCAGCCAACGTGTCTCTATTATCACTGAAATCCATATTAAAAGGCGGATTGCTAACAATGTAGTCAAACTTCATTAAGCCGTTCTTCTGCTTGTTCAAATGTTCCGGCTGAAGAAGGGTATCCCCATGAACAACATTTCCGAGGGAGTGAACCAAATTGTTGAGGATCAGATTAAGCCTCAAAAACTCGTTCGATTTTTGAGAGATATCTTGTGTATAAATAGTGCAGTTATCCTCACCAATTTCATGTGCCAATGCTAAGACGAGCGTACCTGATCCTGCTGCTGGATCATATACAGTAACATTCTGTGCCCCATCCGGCACCATGATCTTAGCAATAATGCTGGCTATCGAATGTGGTGTATAGTACTCAGCATACTTACCAAAATCTTTGTTGTAATCTTTTATAAGATATTCAAAGACGGCTGCAAAGAAGTCATACTTTTGTGCAAAGGCTTCCGCAAAGCTAAAGGCAACCAGTTTATCTATGATTGCTCGGCAAAAGTCTGATCTCCTATTGGTTTCAGTAACAAACACTGAGATTGCGTCAAACAGCCTTATTTTATCTTCACTACCCGTCTTGACAGAAAACACATCAATGTTAAAGTTGGCTATATCGATCAACGTATCATCAAACAGTTCATTAAACTTGTCTGTGTTTTTTCGGTTAAACAAATAGGAAATGAAGTGTTCTTTCTTAAGCTGTGCAGTCGTCGGAGGAAGGCTGGCCAGAAGGAAGTCGTAACTTTCATCGTCCATTGCACTAAGATCAGCTTCAATATTGGTACTGTTTTTTAAGCCTTCATCAGCCTGCCTGACCTCGTACAAGAACTTGTCATTTAAGAATTTATAGAGGAAAACCTCTGTGATAATTTTATATTCGCTACTTGCGTTGCCGAGGCCATAATTTGCGCAGACTGTTTTAAGGTCATCAATCATCGCCTTGGTTCTTTTCATAATAATCTGTGTTTCCATATTAAGAAGCCCAGTTCCTTTCCGTAAAATATTCTTGTGCGATGCAAGCATCTATAAATTGAACTTGTTGCATATTAACTTTAGTGTTTCGCTTTTTGCAAGCCGAAATGATTGCAGGTTGAAGCGATCTGATGAAAAAGGCCTGATTATCCAACACGCTTTCATTACGAGAAACAGTGTCGTCCGCCTGTCGTTTAACATCCATCAGGATTGAATGAACCGTAAGCGCATCCGCAATGGGCGGCGGATTTCCCATTATTCGCTTATGTGTTCGCATATACTTAACATCCCCATCATATTTGGCTGCCAGCATTTGATCTTCGTGATTATGCTTTTCAGCTCTTTTTCTTAGGCCATCGAGTTCCTCTATTACGGCCTTCATCTCATCGGTAGTCAGTTCCTCTATGTTTTTCTTTTTAAAGACACGTTTCAGCTCTTCGAGAAGAGATATATACTCAGGATCTTTGGGATCAAGGCATCGATCCACGATCTCACGTCGCGTTTTTTCGAGGGAATTTCTAAACGCATCTGCAATAACAAGTTCTTCTTCTTTTACCTTTCTGAACTGAAAACGGATTTGATCCAGAGCCGTATTCAAGACGCTAGACATATCCTCAGAATTTTCGACATTCTGTTTGAAGTTGATAATATTTATCCTATTTGTTACCTCGTTCAGCATCTGGATTGCCTTGCTCACATCAAAATGAACATATAAGTCATCATAGCCAAACAAGCGGATCAAATTATGGAGAACCTTATAGTTTTCAAGCGCCTCCTTTAGATTGAGGAGCGTCTTCTTGTCATCAATGCCATTAATCTGATTTATGAATTCTACGATGTTATCTGTGTCATATAGGAATAACTGGTTCTTTACATCCGTTAAATCCCGTTCAATCTCCTCATGGCTCTTAAAGATCTCGCTGTAATTTTCTACTTCATCGCCCAGTTCTGCTTGAAGTTCATCAAAGTAGGCCTTATTTGTTTTATCAAATTCGTCTTTAATATTTGCAAAGTCAACGACAAATCCATAGTGATAATCTCTGTAAGGCCTATTCACCCTTGTTAATGTCTGAAGCAGATTATGGGCCTTGATCATTCGTGCCAGATATTGCTTTTTTAGACGAGGAGCATCAAATCCAGTTAGCAACATATTATATACAACAAGTATGTCGATGTTGCCTTTCTTGAAGTCCTCCTGAATATCTTTTCGATCCTGCTTACTCCCTTCATCATGCAAAACGAGAGCATGAGAATAGGCATTTAATCTATCCAGCTGAGCGTTAACCTCCCGCGCTTGTTCTGAGGAATCGCAAACAATCATCGCCCCAATTGAACTATCCAAAACACTACGGCCCTTTTTATAATCATCTACAATGTAGTCGACCATCTCTTTAACAAACTTTGGATGGGAATATAAATCTTTTTTCTTGATGGAGCCCATTTGGACTTCAAGCTGCTCCAACGTAGCCGCCATCTGTGTTCGATATGTAGTTTCTATTTCCTCGCGGATCAGTTTCAATGTATATCCATCTGCGATCGATTGATTATAATAGTACTTGTGAATATAAGGACCGAAAACATCTTTCGTGTTATATCCCTCTCCGATTAGCGGAGTGCCAGTCAGAGCGATCATAATGGCTTCTCGATCTGAGGCCATCAAATTTGCAAGAAATGAGCCTTTGGGATTGTAGCTTCGATGAGCTTCGTCCATAAAATAAACACGCTGAACATTGACATTATAATTCGCCTTTTTTGTCACCGATTCCGCAGAAAATTTCTGGATATTTACGACGGTAAATGCAATCTTCCCACTTTTATCAGCTTCGCCTATGGAGGAAATATTTTTGATAAAGTCCTCCTTTGAGTCGACAGTAATTACCTTCAGTCCGCGTGCCTCAAACTCGGCTTTTGCCTGAGAAGCAAGATCAATGCGGTCAACTATGAAGTAGAACTTCGCTATTTTACCTTGCTTTTGAAAGTAATCCCGTAGATAAAGCACATTTGAATAAGCAAGAGCTGTCTTACCGCTACCCTGAGTGTGCCAAATGATACCTTTCTTAATACCCTCGTCGAGGCGATCTCGGATGGCCATAGTAGCAAACATTTGCGGGTATCTCATGATGTGTTTTTCAATGTGGCGTATACCGTTTTTGTCGGTTGTTTCCTTATAGCAAATTCCATATTGCAAAAGAAACATTATCCGTTCCTTTGTATATAAGGAAGTCACGATCCGATTTGTTGGAGAATCTTCACTAATAGAAGACTTGTATTCCGGAGTGCCTTTGATTGAGAGAAGATTTGTATCCTTTAATATAAATAGCTCTGTTTCATCATCTATAGGCAATAGAGATCGACTCAATTCCTCCTTGCGCTGCTCTCTGAATTTACTGAAGAACATTTTGCCGTAATTACTGGATGCATAAAACGCTCCCTGTATCGGCTCAATATCGGTATCGTCGTACTCATTATTGTTGGAGAACACGGTGTATTGGGTGATGTTTACGTACCTTCTATAAATCCGATTTGAAAACCGACGCGTCATTCTCTCGCGTTCAACCAGTATGCCTTCGCGATTATTCTGTCTTTTTACCTCCACGAAAGACAGAGGCATTCCATTGATCAAAATGGTAATGTCCGGTCTGAAATTGTCATCGCCATTCTCATAAGGAAGCTCAGTTACGACTACATACGAATTATTTTTGATGTCAGATAAATCAATGAGGCGGAGGCCATTAATCCCGTCCTTTAAAAGACTAAAAAAGGTCTTACCCAGATCATCATTATCGAGTTTAATTTTTAACTCATTAATTATCTTAAAAGATTCTTCCTGCGATAAAGATACTCTGTTGATTTTGTTCAGGGCTTCCAAAAATTGTGCATAGAAAATATTCGTGTCTTCGTCATAATCAACGCCACGATTTTTTCCTTTAATGGACATATATTCATATCCAAGTCTCGTGAAATGCACGAGCGCCGGTATTTTAACCCTTGAATCCTCCGGTCTGCCCATGATCAAATCCTCCTTTAGTTACGCTACATATTCACCGTCCATAGGACCCTTTTTATTCGTCATCGACCATTTCCATTATGTCGCTGACATCGCATTGCAAAGCCACACAGATTTTTTCTATAATCTCTGTGTTTACGTTCTCGTTCTTTCCGAGCTTTGTCACGGATGCCGCACTGATCCCAGCTACACGCTGCAAATCTTTTTTCTTCATATCTTTATCAATTAACAGCTTCCATAATTTCTTGTAACTAATGGCCATGTGCCAACCTCCATTTTCTGTCAAAATGTCTACATATATACTCCGACTTTTTCATTATAGCACGTCTGGCTTTAAATTTCAAGATTTTATCGTGCGATTGCAGGAATAAATATCGTTTTCTCTTGAATTTCGTGATCAAATCTGTTATAATGACATAGACGGCTGGTTTCGCAGCCGATTTTGCACTAAGGAGGCGTGTCGTTCATGATCTTTATAAGCGGAGTTCACGGCGTTGGGAAGTCCTACTTCTGCGACATGGTCAAAGAGACTACAGGTATAGAATCATACTCTGCCAGTACGCTGATCACCCAGAAGAAGCACTCCGGATTCGCCAAAGACAAACTTATTCCAGACATTGACGACAACCAGCAATACCTTCTTCAGGCAGTTGATGAATTGAGATCATCCGGGAAGAATTTTATTCTTGATGGACACTTCTGTCTGCTCAATGCATCTGGTGAAATAACCCGCATTCCATATGATACCTTCACCACTTTGAATCCCGATGCTATTATTCTGCTGATGGAGAAGTCAGAGGTGATTGCGGATCGTCGTAAAGAACGCGACGGAATTGAAGCCTCGGTACAGAGTATCGAAGATTTCCAGCATGAAGAATGCGCCTATGCAAAAGAGATCGCCACCGAAATTGGTTCGAAGCTTTTCATATCTGGTGGTGCCGGAGATCTTGCACAGGCGATTGATTTTATAAAGGCACTTTAAGGAGGATTTTTATGGCGGGCAAATTTGAGCGCAAACGTTTTTCTGAGATAAATCTCGATGACCCCTTCTTTGATTCATTAAAAGCTGATTATCCGGGTAATTCAACCAGCACAGGCTTTGTTCAATGGTTTGCCGCCAAAGCTGCCGATGGTAAAAAAGCCTTGGTATTCCAAGATGATCAAGGAATTGGTGCCTTCGTCAATTTAAAGCCAGATGAAACCGAAGAGATCAAGCTGGCTGACGGAACTGTACTACCCAAAGTGCCACGCTTAAAAATAACCACCATCAAAATTGACGAAAGATATCGTCATCAGCGAATCGGTGAGGGTGCACTCGGCCTCACCCTTTGGCGGTGGAGAGATCTCGGCACAAACGAAATTTATGTCACCGTATTTGAAAAGCATACCAGCCTCATATTCCTTCTGGAAAAATATGGCTTTATTCATGTGGGCAATAATTTGAATAGCGAACGTGTCTATATTAAAGATCGAAGAAATCTTGATTTCAGCGATCCGTGTAAGTCTTTTCCTTTCATTAGCAATCAGGTACAATATGCTGGATGCCTTGCAATCGACATGGCTTACCACGATACGATGTTTGCGTATTCTGAGCTTGCCAACACTCTACAGGAGCGTGTAGATCTGCGCGTAGCAAATGGACTAAAGAAAGTATATATAGGCAAGCCTTACAGCTTAGCTTTTAAAGTCGGAGAACCCGTTCTAATATACCGAAAGTACACAGGAACAGACGGTCGACCGGGATACAAGTCCGTTATCACTTCTTATTGTGTCGCAACACGAGTAGAAAAGATAAAGGCTAATGGACAGGCTCTTTGCACATATGACGAATTCCTCCATATGGTTGGCAATAAATCAGTATACGATGAAGATGAGCTTAAAATAAAATATGAAATATGGGCTTCTCTAACGCTGATTGAACTGCTCTACTATGGCTACTTCGGCGCTGGGAATAATGTGAATTGGAAATGGCTGAAGGATAATGATTGCTGGCCCGGAACCCACCCGATGAATTTCCGCTACACGAGAAGTCAGTTCGAGAAAATTCTACGGGAGGGCAACGTCGATGTCGACAATGTTATTATCGATTAAACCTAAATATGCCAAGGTAATACTGGAAGGCAAAAAACAATATGAATTCAGGAAAAGCAAACCCAAAGACGGTGTGGACCGCATAGTCTTCTATGCTTCCTCGCCTCAAAAGCAGGTGGTTGGCGAAGCAACCATAGATGAGATTCTGGAGGGCACACCAAAAGAAATCTGGGAAATTGCAAAAACGGCGGCAGGAATAACGAAAAAGTTCTATTTCTCCTACTATGCCGGAAAAGATAAAGCCATTGCTTATAAGTTGAAAGATGTTATTATCTATGAAACACCGAAGGCGCTATCCGATTACGGAATCAACCAAGCCCCTCAATCATTTGTATATCTGGATTAACTCTTAGCCACGTTGTGAGGAACAGCGTGGCTTTTTTTATGAACCACTTGACAAAAACACATTTCCTCGCTATACTAATAAGCAGATTAGCGAAGTCGCTAATTGACGAAGAAAGGAGTTTTTACAATGACAGGCGATTTTGGAAAATTCATTAATGAGAAGAGGCTGGGACGCGCCTCTGACGGCGGCAACATTCTCCTCAAAGACATCGCACAGGCGATGGGCACAACTGCTACCTATCTCTCGGACATTATCAAAGGCAGACGTAATCCCCCGGAAATGGGTATGCTGCTCAAAATAGCAGACGTACTTTACCTCACTGAAGATGAGCGTGCAGAGATGTTCGATCTCGCAGGTCGCGAAAGAAATGAAGCGGCACCGGACCTTCCTGAATACATCATGGATGAGAATATTCCGCATGTTCGGGCTGCCCTTCGTAAGGCCAGTGATAAGAAGCTCGGTGATGACTTCTGGCAGCGCGTTCTGGAAGAGATCGAAAAGAAAGGATAAATATGACCAAAGAAGCATATCTCAGCTCTCTTGTCCCTCGAATGTACAAATCAGAATTTGACGACAAGGCCGCTGACATTTTAGCAGAATACTGTCCAGAAGCGCTCGAAAAGCCGATGGCCGTCCCTATCGAAGAGATCGCAAGAGATAAACTGCATCTACTCATCAAGGAATTTCACCTCTCCGAGGATCTCAGTATTCTCGGCCAGATGTGTTTCACCGATGGACTTGTTGAAATCTACGATCCATCCGAAGATGAATATCGGGAGGTGTTCGTTAAGGCAAAGACGATGATCATTGATCCGGACACCTATCTGAAGCGTAACTTTGGCAGCCGTCGTAATACTGTAGCCCACGAATGTGTCCACTGGATCTACCATCGCAACTACTTTCTTGCTATGGAGGCGTTAAAGGAGGGACGAGCTGTGGCTCAACGATGTCCCGTTGAAGCTAAAGACGAGTCCTTCAAGGAGGTTTGGACCGATGTGGATTGGCTCGAATGGCAAGCAAACGGTATTGCCCCTCGCATACTTATGCCAAGAGAAACGATTGCTGACGGGTTTCAAATGATCATCGAACGCAGTAAGAAAAACAAATTTGTATCCGCAGGACTGATCTCCAAGTCGAAATGGATTCTGGAACAGTTCGCCGGATTCTATCAAGTATCGCAGACTTCTGCTGCGATCAGACTCTCGGAGCTGGAACTCCTCTCTTGAGCCATGTGCCAGCTCCTCTTTTTTTAGGGTGTTGCTTCGCTAAAAAGCGGAGCCGCTAATTAACGAATTAATGAAAGGAGGGGTGCGGATGGAAGAAATTCGAGACTGCCTCGGTCGCTTAGCTTGCTGTGGCAACGCGGCGACCGGCTATGTCTCTTCACTGTATAAAGGACATCGAACGACAGCCTATTTGTCTATAGGCGAAACATTCACAGTGGAAAGAGACAACACCCGGACCGACGTGACACGGATCACCACCTCGGCCTTCAAAGTGCGCAGCTATAAAATAGCCGCTTAACCAGATCCATAACTGAATAGAAGTCCGCAGAGCTGCTTGACGGCCAAGGACATAGTTTCATCCCAACGGGGAGGACTGTGCCTTTGGCCGTCTTTCTGTCTCTACGGACATAAATCGGCTCCTGCGGATTTCAACCTTATTTATTTGCAAATCCAAAGGAGACGATTTTTATGAAAGACAATGAAAACAATGTAAAACGCATTTCATCACGGCTACGGCACAGGGAACCCGTCCCTCAGCCATGGTTATTTTTACATCATCATAGCCGGCGTCCAGAAAGAACTGTCTGTAACTGTCTGCTGTAAACTGTCGCTTAAAATCCGCCCCGGCCCTGCCGACCGCAGAGATAAAGCTGCTGTCCTGTTCTTTCTTTTCCCGATTCATATATGTAGGGATGATCAATGTGCCTCCCGGTTTGCAAACACGGTTCAGCTCATTCAGCGCTTTCATCGGGTCATCAAGAAGATGGATCACGTTCCCCGCCACCACCTTATCAAAGCTGTTATCCGCAAAATCCAGCGCCGTAATATCAGCAAACCTAAACGCGATATTGGTGCAGGATGCGCAGTTCTTTGCCGCCTTTTTCAGCATCTTCTCTGAAAAATCTGTAGCTGTCAGTCTTTTGCATTTTTTCGCGATTACAATGCTGAGAAGCCCTGTTCCGCAGGCGCATTCCAGTACCGTGTCTTCAGATTCTATCATGCCGGCTACGATCTTACGCAGCGCTGTATGTGTTTTCCTGTTGATGACATTTACGAACACATCGTATACACCCGCAACATTATCCCAAAACATAACCGATTCTCCTCGTATTCAGCCACTCCCCGCCGCCTTTAACGGCAGCGTGAGGCCGTGTGTTATGTTAGTTATGCCCTTATGCTTTGTGTTTCTCCATATACCCATAAAATTGTTCATGCAGTTGCCGCATTTCATCCGGTGCTTTCATGGAATGCCGATACATGAAGATGTCACCAAAGCTGCTTCTGAAAACGAAACCGAGAACAACAGCAGCAAGGCCCGCCGGAAGAATGGTAAACAGCTTCATTTTCGGAGGGGAAAGCTTCAGCCCCATGCGGGAAATGTCCTCAAAGTTTTTCCTGATTCGTGCCGCCGTTATCTTCATCAGCGTTCCGTCATTTCCGGCATGCTTCGGGTCCTCTGACTCATAATAGGCATTCGCGATCGGAACGACCATCGCCAGATAACATATCTGCCAGATATGCATATCATCAACGATCTGACAGGGGATCCCTGCTTTTTTGAAAGCCTTTGCCAAAGCCTTTTCCCGTCCATCCGTGCTTCCGATCGTGGTCGGCTGAATGAAGCTCGGAGTCAGCGCCGCATCCAAAATATCTCCGTCAAAGCCTCCGCCTGCTCCGGGAAAAGCGGGAAGAATGCGTCCTTTTCCGCAGATGGTCTCCCACTTGTCATATGTATCAAGAGAATTCACCATCGTAACTATGGTCGGACTCGTGTTATATTTCAGCTCTGCCAAAGCGTTATACAGCTGATTTTCCCTTACTGCAAGGATGATGTAATCGTATCTGTCATTCGCTTCAAGCCGGGAAAGAACAGTCACCTTTGCGGTTTTGACCTCCTGCCCGGCCTTATAGCGCAGACCCTGTTCCTGCAGGCTTTTCAGTCGGTTTCCTCTGGCATATACGGAAACATCCATTTCCATCTCCGAGAGCAACGCGGCGTAAAGGCTCCCGATCACACCTGTTCCATATATTAAAATTCTCGTGACAACTACCTCCTGTGTTCTGTACACCACCGCCTTTGACGGAAATGTGGGTGCTTCTGATTTATTCTGGATTCTCCACCTTATCCGGCACAATCCAGTAATCGCATATATCCCCACCTGATGCCAATGTATAATCACGGTAAAGAACTCCGTGAGAATATTCTGTCGTAATGTAATCTATATCACAGCATATCGGAAGAACTTCCAGAAAGCCATATTCCCTTGCGAAGTTATTAAGCGGGCATCTTGTAAAGTGGTAATAGCTGCCGTCCCTGTGTTTTTTATCATCGAAGTTGAAATCCCACGTCTTTTCTTTGTACTCGGGATGAGCATCTGCCCAGTCCTGCATGGCGTGGAATTTATCCTTCATCTTCTTAAAATCATCGGGATTGTTAATATCTTTCCCTCCCATGAATTTTGAGACAATACCGCTTCTCATAAACTTGTTCACGACAGTACGGTAACTTTCAGGATCAATTGCCCCGTCAGCAGCTTTCCATACGGCGAGAAAGACAAAGCACATATAGATATTTCCTGCCATGGGATTGTCTGAGCCTATATCATCGCACTTGTCGAGCATATCCCTGTATATCGCAGGTGCTTTCTTAAGGGTACTCTTTGTAACATCCTTCCCATATTGTTCTTTCAAATACTTTTTCAGAAAAATGGTAAAGAGCATATAATATTTTCCTGTGTATTTCATCATTCTCCGATACCTCGATTCTCTGTAAACCGAAATTTGTCTATTTTATTGCTTTGCTCCCCGCCGCCTTTGATGGTCGTGTGGAGGCCACTTTTCCTGACATCCAAATCACAGTGTCAACCCTGCCTCAAAAACATCCAAACCGAAGTCTCAACCCTCTGACATCCAAACCGGCAACTCAACCCTCCGGCAAAATGCCTTTGATATGTTTCCTCGGAGCGATTTTTGCGGTCTAAGGGAGACCTCGGCGCTGATGGTCAAATCCTCGAAAGGCCTTGTTTTAAGCCATTCCTTCACAGTCTATTTCTCAACCCGTGACATCAAGACCACAGTCTCCACATGCATGGTCTGGGGGAACATGTCCACCGGCTGGACTTCTTTGATTTCGTAGCCTTCCGATTTTAAAATCTTCGCATCTCTGGCAAAGGTGGCGGGATTGCAGGAAACGTAAACGATGCGCTTGGGATTCATGCCTGCCGCCGCCTTCAACACTTCTTCGCTGCAACCTGCTCTGACGGGATC
This sequence comes from Dialister invisus DSM 15470, assembly GCF_000160055.1. Lineage (NCBI taxonomy): Bacteria > Bacillati > Bacillota > Negativicutes > Veillonellales > Veillonellaceae > Dialister > Dialister invisus. The sequence continues at coordinate 1,480,503 of NZ_GG698602.1, read as the reverse complement.
CATGACGATCACATCGGGAACCAGCCCTTGCCGGTAAAGCTGCGGCATGAGTTTTCCCGCGTCGGCTGCGTAAAATTCCGTATTTTCCATATGGTTCTTTTTCGCATTCTTTTTGGCGTCTTCTATGGCGGGCTTCACGATTTCTATGCCGATGACCCGCTTTGCCTTTTTCGCCAGGCAGAGGGAAATGGTACCTGTACCGCAGTAGGCGTCTATGACAGTTTCTCCGCCTTTGAGATCAGCGTATTCCAAAGCTTTCTCATAGAGAATTTCCGCCTGCTCTTTATGCACCTGAAAGAAGGAGTACGGGGATACTTCAAATTGCAGTCCGCAAAGAGAGGCAGTGAGCGTTTCTCTGCCCCAGAGGTGTCGGATTTTCGCGCCCAGTATCGTATTTCCCGGCTTGGGCTGGATATTGTGCCAAAGGGAAATGACTTCGGGCAGTTCCTTTTGTATTCCTTCTATCCACCGTTTTTCTTCCGGAAGGGTTTCGGAAGCGGTCACAAGAACGACCATCACTTTTCCGTCATCACCCACACGCCCCATTACATGGCGCAGGCTTCCTTTCCGTGTCTTTTCATCATAGACGGAAATCCCGTACTTCTCTATAAACCGCCGGGCAAATTGAAGCAGGCGGTTATTTTCTTCTTTCTGAATAGCACAGGAGGAAACCGGTATGATGTCATGGCTACCCTGCCGGTAGCAGCCGAGCGCCGCTTCCCCCTTTACGAGACCTGCCGGTACGGCCATTTTATTTCTGTACGCGAAAGGATGCACCGCCGGAAGCACGGGCCTCACCAATTTCCCCGATTCGCCGGCGATACGCTCTATCACATCTTTTACACGGCGGTATTTCATATCGAGCTGCCCTTCATAGGTGAGATGGGAAAGCTGGCAGCCGCCGCAGTTTTCATAAACGGGACACTCCGGCACCACGCGGAAAGGAGATTCCTGCTCTATGGAAAGCAGTTTCCCCAGGGCATAAGATTTTTTCAACAGAATGATTTCCGCGGTGACCGTTTCTCCGGGAAGCGCCCCGAGAACAAATACGGTGAATCCGTCCACACTCCCGATCCCTTCCCCATGAACACCCAGATCCCTGATTGCCACCGTGTATACTTCATGGATTCTGACCTGTGCCGGATCATATTTCATACCGGCGTCTCCCGATTTCCTGTTTTTCATATTGCCAGATCCGCCACTTCCTTATATCGGTATCCAATCCGATGTACAGCGTCTGCTGCTTTGTCCCTATCCGCTGTCCGATGGACAAATATGACGTATTCATCACATTCCACATCTATAAAGCCCAGCTGAAATCCTTTCCTGCGCAGGGCATTGTCATAGTCGGCAAAAACAGAAGGGGCGGAAATTGACTTGTTTCCATACGTTCTGAAATCCGGCAGGTCGGCAGACACTCCGAAATTTTTTGTAAGCGCGCTTTCAATCCGCCATTCCAGGGTTTCCACCTCCTGCTTCCAATCAAGCCCCATCAGAAAAAAAATATGGGCTTCCTCATCCATGTACTCCATCACATAGAACAGCGTGCTGCCATACTCCCCATCTTCTCCCGCACCTGAATAGTCTTTCAATGTCTCAAAAAAAGATGCCAGCTTCTTCTGCGTTTCTTCCGCCAGGCAAAGTTCTGCCAGCATCGTATACCCTTTTCTTTCCGTTTCCGAAATAAGAGGATACTCTTCCTCTGTCCCAATTTCTTCCTGCGCTTCCGCCGGTACGGGATCCGGTCTGACCAGCCGCCTCGACCAGGGAAGCCCGGTGAAAGTGCTTTTCAGATACAGGTATATCAGCGTCCCTCCGCCGATCAGCACCCACTTCGCTTTTGGAAATCCGATGGTGAACCAGACAGCAAAAGCAAAACACCACGCGATAATAAGGACAGCGTAAAATATTTTTTCTCTTCGTGCGATTCGATGGTACTCTTCTTCTGTCATGATTCCCTCCATGCCCTATCTATACTCGGCCTTATCCACTGCGGCTGTTTTCCTGATCCTGACTTTTACTCCATTCCATTATACATGAGGAATGAAATATAAAAAACGCGTACCGATTCATCCATAAAACATCTCACAAGCAGGCTTCCCCGAATCTGTGAAGCAAAAAAGAATATCCACATTTTTTCAGGTACAGCATATCAAGTCAAAAAACTTCTCACCGTTCTTTACAAAAAGAGTTTCTTTCTTCTATTTCCGCCAAAAGTGTTCGGCGTCATATTCTCAGCTCCTGTCCTATGCGGAATCATATCTTGCTCGCGAAATACGCCGCTTGTTGCTTGCTGTTATTTATACTGAGGACTTCAATATTTCCAAGAATACAGGATGAACATATGCTGAATAAAAAAAGTAAAGTGCCTCTTCCAAAACACACTTTACTTTTTTATTTTACATTCGATTCATTTCATCTAAGGTAAGGGCAAAACTGCCGGCAAAGTGTTCCAGGAACCAGTCCACTTCTTTCAGGTGCAGATTTTTCAATTTATTTTCCGTTGTGCGGAACGCTTCTTCAAATTCGCTGTTCCCCGCCTGTATTTCTTCGGCGCATTTCAGGTATGCCGACAACGTGTCCGCCGCTTTTGCAAGCGGCCATAAAGGATCGTTTTCCATGTCCAGAATATAGGGGCGGTAGGTGTCTTTCAATTCATCGGGAAGCGTTTCCAAAAGGCGCCTTCTTGCTTTATCTTCTATTTCTTTATATTTGTCATGCAGATCCTCTGTAAAGTATTTCACGGGAGTGGGCATGTCGCCTGTAAAGACTTCTCCCGCATCATGATAAACGGCCAACATGGCGCAATGCTCCGCATCGCAGGGTTCATGAAAAATTTTTTCACGGATCACTGCAAGTCCGTGGGCAATCATGACGGTCTGCAAGGTATGCTCCGCGTCATTTTCCGGAAAGGAATTCCGCATAAGTCCCCAGCGCTGTATATATTTCATTCTTGCAAGGTACGCAAAAAAAGTGTGCATATTATCTCCCCTTTATTCCACAAAGCCAGAAATGACGAACTGGGCCGCTCCCCTGTCCGATGGTTTCGTCTTTTGCCGCTTCGATAGCGCCGGTGAGGTATGCTTTCGCTTCCGCAGCAGCCTTCGTCAGCGTTTTCCCTTCCGCCAGTTTGACGGCGAGCGCTGCGGAAAGCGTGCATCCCGTACCGTGGGTGTTTTTTGTCTTAATCCGCTTTCCTTCATAACGATAAAATTGTTTCCCGTCAAAAAGGATATCTACCGCATCATGAACCCGGTGCCCGCCTTTCACAAGAACCGCACGACAGCCGTATTCCATTATTCTTTCCGCCGCGTTTTCCATATCCTTTTCCGTTTTTATTTCCAATCCCAATAATACTTCCGCTTCGGGAATGTTCGGCGTGATGAGATCCGCTTCAGGAATCAAAATATCTTTATACGTTTCAATGGCTTCTTTTTCCAAAAGAACAGCGCCCGTGGTGGCAACCATGACAGGATCAACGACAATTGCCGGTCCTTTGTGTCCGCGGAGAAATTCCGCCACTGCCGAAACGATGGCCGGGGTGCTGAGCATGCCCGTTTTGACTCCGTCCGGAGGAATATCGCTGTATACCGCTTCCAGCTGGGCGGTCACCATCTCCACGGGAGTATTCACCACCATGGAAACACCGGTCGTATTTTGCGCGGTGAGTGTGCAGATGCAGCTCATTCCATAGGCGCCAAGAGCAGCAAAGGTTTTTAAATCCGCCTGTATCCCTGCACCGCCGGAGGAATCTGAACCGGCAACAGTAAGTAGTTTCTTCATCAGTCTTCCTTTTTCAATTTTTTCAAAGCCGGAGTGAAATAGGCAATGAGTTTTCCCTGTTTCCACGCCATATCATAGTCAACAACGGAGATGGACGCCAAATCAGGCTGAATGCCCGCACCTGCCGCTTCAAGAAGGTAGGACTGGAGGAAAGGATGATGTCCTACTAAGGCCAGCGGTCCTCCGTCCGTCATGAGATGATTCTCAATCCGCCTGAAATCGCCCTGTAAAAGTTCTTCCGTCAGGTGGAGCCCTTCGGCAAAACATTCTTCCGATAAAATCCTCGCCGTCTGGCGGGTACGCATAAAAGGGCTTGCGAAAATGCGGAGCGGCCGGTCTTTCAAAAATCGGGCAAGCATGCGCGATGTGGTCCGCACCTGTTTCTTTCCTTCTTTTGTCAGCCGTCTTTCTCTGTTCGGCACATCTTCCGTCTGGGGAACAGCTTCCCCATGCCGCATAAGAATTAAGTACATCGCTGCCTCCTTATTCCGATTAATTATCCGATTCTTTACCGTTCTTATCCATATCAGCAGCGGTAAAGAATCTTTTTTCATTATACTGGTCTTTTTCGTCTTTGCTGGTCGCGTATTTCACAGATAAATTTTTCCCGACGGTTGTAAATATCTGTTCCACAGGCCCGCCATTGGCAAGGACTCTGGAAACAGCAGCACGTCCGTCCTTCACCCTGACAAGTGCCGTAATTTCATTCTTCATGGCTGTTTTTGTTTTTCCATTGTCTTCAGGCACCTGTACCCGTTCGGAAAGTTCCACGACGGACAGTTTCTTCAGCTGCTCCGGCGCCATGTACATGCGGTCCGCCGGAAAATTGAAATATACGGTGCCATCCATGATGCGGAGTGCCCGCGTTTTGATATAACTTCCGCTGGGCTGGGTAAGCTGGGCATGATCAAGAATAAGCGCTCCCTTCTGCCCCTTACTGATCACCAGGTAAATCGTTTCCCCCGTTTCCGGTTCCCGCTCTCCTTCCCACTTCGTTTCCGTTATGGGTACGTTCACCGCTATGTAATTTCTGTCGTAAAAATCCCCTTGAAATTCAATCGCCGCCGGCACCTCATATTCTTCTCCGTCAAGAAGGGTGGAACGGTAATCCGCCCTTGTCCATACAAAAAAGGCAAGTTCAAAAATAGCAGTGATCAGGACGAGAAGCAAACTGTACTTTCTATTCACGGCGTTCCCCGCCTTCCTCCGTTTTCCTTTCCGGCAGATCGGACAAGAACGCTGATTGATCCGCAGGTGCTGCCGGCTGCCGATCCCGTCGTACAGTCTTCCTTCCCGGTTTCCGCCTTATCTTCTTCACGGCATGGGGAAGGAAAGTCAGGCAGCACACAATAACAGCAGCCGCGCCGATGACGAGGAAGAATATTCCTCTTTGTCCGAAGGAAAGCGCCGCATCAAGGACACGCACAGCACCTGCCGCAGCCAGAAGACATCCGCCGACCCATTTCAGCAGGTTGGAATCGCTCCGGTATCCCCTCCCGATAACTGCCATGGCAAGAAACGCGGTAAAAATGGATACAAAGATGGCAGAAGACACACCGGTTGTTTCAAAAACGGCAAGGGATGCCGCCACAAGCATAATAAAAGGCGTAAGACCTCCGAGGGCAGCCAGCCGGTCCCTTTTGATACCCATCCGGGTAAGCAGGACAGCGTCAATGGCAAGAATGACAAAAAACAAAATCCATAAGGTCCAATTTCCCGAAATGCCTTTCCACACGGAACTCCAGGAGCCCTCCAGCAGAACACCGAACACGGCCGCGCCGCCAAAGAGGCGAAGCGCTTCCGCCGCCGCGCCCCAGGAAGAAAGCATACTGCCCGCTATCCAGGTAAGCGCTGCCGCAAGGGCAAAAAACATCGTCTGCCATAAAAGGTTGGACGCGGTCCAGTAAATAAGGAGAAGTACGCAGACCGCCCAAAACCATGAGTAACAGACGACCGCTTTATGACGCCGTTCTCCCAGAAGCCGCACCAGGAGGGGAAGCGCCAAAACAAGAAACACCCATGCCGCCGCTTCCGGCCATCCCCGGTACGGTGATAAACGGTACACAAGAACAGACGACGCCATATAGACCATACCGAGTCCTGCCGTAGGAAACGCCCAGCTCATCAGAAGAAGGAATACGCAGGACACCGCCGCGAGAACAAACCAATCCCCCGACAGCTTGAAAGACTCATTTACCATCCATACGGCACACAAGACCGCCACGCCATGAAAAACACCGGCCGCCTCCCGAATAACATCAGGTACGCGGTGGCGGTAAGAAACGGAAGGAAGAAGAGAAGACAGATCTTTTCCCTTATTTCCCGCCGCGGTATTTTCTTCGCTTCCGCTTCCGGCAGAAACCGTTCCCCCTGTTTCCCCGGAAAGCAGCTCTGCTGTGTTTTCAGCTTCTTCTAAGCGGACGCTTTCTGCCGGAATTTGATCCATCACAGGACGATCCTGCCACAAAATCGCCGCAATAATAAGAATGGACAGCACCAAAGGCACAAGGGCCATCATAAACTGCTCATCCTGAGAAAGACCGTTCCATACGCCGGCGCAGATGAAAATCAGACCGGTGAGGAAACATACAGCAGCCAGCACGAAAAGCCCTTCGCCATGAGAATGGCGTTGTTCATTCCTGTATAAAGAAATAAGAGAATCTCCCGCTTCACGGGTAATAATTTCTTCCTTCACCCAACGGGGTATTTCTTTTTTCAGCCATTTAAAGTGAGTCATAACTTAACTCCCGCCTGTCAATAAAAAAGCAGTGATGAAAAGAATTTCGTTTCCACCACCGCCGAATCTTAAATTATTTTACGATAAGCACGGGATACTTGCCCCGGCTTACGATATAGCTGGAAACCGATCCCATGAAAATGCCCTTCAGCGGACCGAGTCCCCTGCTTCCCATGACGATGAGGTCGCACCCTTTATCTTCAGCAATACTGAGAATGACCGGTCCGGGCGAACCAATTTCAAAAACCGTTTCATGCGCCACGCCTTCAGGAACCATAGCGGCAGCTTCTTTCAAATCGCGGCGGCAGTGCGCTTCCAGATCCTCTGAAAGCTTGGAAGTAAGGCAGCCTTCCGCAATGGATACCTGGTCAAAATTGCTCATGGCGGAAACCATATTGCACACGGACACGATGTAAAGCTTCGTACCCTCGCCTGCAGCCGCCAGATCCGCAGCTTGCGCCATCGCCTTTTTCGCGTGGGCAGAACCATCATAAGGAACAAGAATATTCTTATACTTCAACATAGAAATCCCGCCTCTCTTTTCTTTTGAAGGATTTTATTTTTTTCATTATACCATGAATATTCCTGACTGCGTATTTCTTTTTATTCATTTCTCTTATAAAGAAAATACATCAGACTCCGGTTTCCGGTCTGTGCTGTGATAAGGAATAATTTTTCTGAAATGATTTTTCCCGGCAAGTTCCCACATTTCCCTTTCCGTCATATGGTTCGGCCAGAGGACAAGTTCCGCCCTGCCGCTTTCATAATAATCTTTCGCTTTGCCGTAGCCGTGGATGCTGCCTGTCATGAGCAGCGAAAGTTCAGGATGCCGGTCGATGAGTTCTCTGCTCTCCGACCGTGACAGCTGGGCATCGGTAAGGAAATAAACCCCATTGTCATGAATCGTTTTTCCGTCCCATAAGGAAAACGTTTCATTGGGAAGGGCAAGCACTTCCCGGCGGGCGAAGTATTTCCTCCGCCCCAGACGCAGCCATTCGTCATAAAGCCCGGGAGCCATATGCACGGGAATCTCCATACTTCCTTTATTACGGAAATATGCCGCGATGGAAAGCCCCCTGCCGAAATGCGGCACAGGAAGAAGAAGCGGCTTTCCCCGCCACACCAATTCCAATATTTTATCAAGAACCGACCGACGCATATCTGCCCCCGTACGATCGCCCGGATATGCTGCATCAAGGACGGCCACATCCGCCGTTTTCCCTTCCGCATCATCACAGACATAAAAAGGGTCATCGCTTCGGTAATCCCCCGAAAAGAACAATTTTTTCCCTTCACAGGAAATATCGTACCACACGGAACCGGCACAATGGCCGCTCCGCCCCCAGCGGAAACTGAAATCCCGTTCCAATTCCAGTTCGGGCGCTGTCGAATCAAGAATCATCGTGTTCCCCGGCTTCTCTTTCATCTGCCGGTATGTCTGGTTCGTCAGAAGCACGGATCCCGCAAAGCCGAGAGACTCGAAATATCCGATCGCCCCCGTATGGTCCCGGTGCGAATGGGTGATGAAAAGGTATTCTGCTCTTGCAACCTGCTCCGCTGTGAGATCAGGTACCCGGTCCAGTCCGTCCGTCGAAGTTCCCGCATCCACGATAAAAGCGTGGCGCCCTCCTTCAACAAAAAAGCAGCTGCGTCCGAAATCACCGCAGCCGCCTGCAATTGTTATCTGCATATCCATCTCCATTGACGTTATTCTTCAGTTAAGCGCCACGTATGGCTGCACCCAATATACCATATTTCAAAAAAAGCCGCAAAACTATCTTGAGCCTGCCGCGATAAGGGCGCAGATCACACCGGCAATGGCAAAAATGATGTATGCCGCGCGTTCATAATTAAAACCGCCGCTTTCTTCATCAGCATCACTGCGCGTTTCTTCTTCCATCATGGGCGCTTTTATTCTTTCGTGAATCGCCGGTGGAATCAGGCCGCTGTAAAAACGGTTCAGGTACCTGATGTACCCGTTCATTTCTCTGGTAAAAAACCAAAAGGACGGCGCCGATAAAGATATTTCATTCCGTATGGCGATCGTGGAAAGGCATTCGTCAACGATACATTTCATAACCCGTTCCGGCGTGTCTTCCCTTTCTTCATACCTCCGTGAGATACTGTCAAAAAGTTCGATAGTTTTCCGCATGCCGCGCTCATCATAGCGTCTCCGCAGATCAGGCGGCAGAAACTTTCGTTCCGCGCCATGGCCGGGCGCTGTTTCCCGTTCCATAAACAGGGAGAATTTCTTTTCCACTTTTTCAAAACCGCGGAACAAATCCAAGAGCGGCGCATAGGTTTCTGCATATCCGGCAAGGACATACTTCGCCACATAGATACGGAGCAGGATATAATCCGTAAGGAAAGCGGCCGCCTTCGGCTTCTCCGCCTGGCCCATATCCATACGGTTCACTTCGAGGAATCGGATAAATACGCGGTGGATGCTGTAGCTCCCCTCCGGCTCGGTCGTATAGGAAAAGAAAGCGCGCCGGGCCGCCCGGACACCCATGCTTTCAAGATATTCTTTTCTTCCCACGATCCGCCTCCTCTTTTACCGCGTGCCATCAGCAGCGGATTACCGCCGGTTTTCAATTTTTCCGCCGCTGAACCGCCGATTCCTTTCCCCGGGAACCATGCGGGAGAGATTCTTCCGTACAGCGCTTCCTGCTTCAATTCACCAGAGGAGAATGGGGAGACCTCTCTTCTTTTCTGTATTCATCAGCAAGCGCTTCCAAAAAGGACGCCACATCCCCCTCATGGAAATCAGAAATGCCATAAACGGCACATACCGCGCCGGCAAGCATTTCCTTTGTTTCTTCGTGGGGCAGCGTCGTATTGATTTCCAATTCTACCGTGCTTCCATTGTCTACAGCAGTAATTAAAACAGTCTCTTCTTTATTTTTCATCACACACCTCGCTGACTTCATCGTACAAAAAAAGAGAGTTCCCCGCAAGAAAAATATTTTTCTGCGCCTCTCTTATAAATTCTTTCTTGCCGTATGGTTCCATCCCTTATTTGTGAGTATCTCCGCGTCTTTTCCAAGAAACGCTTTCCCCGCGTACCGATCCCCTGCCAGCTGCCAGCGGAACCATGCCGTCACATAAGCGTCCGCTTCGGCCTGCACATGGCTGTGGTCCGCACGGGAACGCCGTCCCATGACCATCGCTGTCTTTGCCTTTTGAAATATCTTCTCCATATCCGGAAGCGGTGTAATGAGACGATCATCCAGCCTGTCTCCGCTCACCATGAACCACGGCACATTGACTGCAGAAGCGTCATATTTCCAGCTGTTCATTTTTAATTTGTTTGCAAATGATTCCGTCACCGCCGAAACAGTGACAACCGTTTTAAAACGTCCGCCGCCTTTTCGGAATAAAATCGTTTTCACCGCGCCGACGCCTCCCTGGGAGTGGCCGCCGATCCCCAGATTTTCCTCATCAATCTTTTGAAAAAACACGCTTTTTCTGTCCGCCGCCAGCTTGTCCATGAGTTCCAGTCCCCATTCCGCCGAGTACCCGAGTCCCGTATTCCTGTCCGTATTGCCCACGACAATAAAGCCCCAGCTGGCAAGATGTTCAAAAATCGGCTCATCAAGATCACAGGTCGAGGTCGTCCCGTTTAAAAGAAATACCATGGGCCATTTCCGGTTTTCCGTTTCCAGCCGTTTCGGATACCACACGCGGTAAGTATAATTTCCGTACTGTTCTTCTTTTCTTGAAACGGTCTTCTTTGCCACTTCGTATATACCGAGATTGCGGTATCGCTGTTCAATCTTCCCCCGATCCGCCGTCGTTATCCAGTATTCATCAGTAATGGCCTCCGCCGCGTCCGCCGCAGAAAAAGAAAGGAGCCATACCCACACATATAAAATTATCTGCAGTTGTTTTTTTATCTTCTCCATATCCGCATTATACCAAAAATGAATAAACAATTAAATTTTATTCTTTGAAACGAACCACGAACAGGAACCGGCACCCATTACTTCGCCAGGGAAAGAAATTCTTTGCGCAAATCCCCGTCTGTCCTGAACCGTCCGGATGCGGAAATCGTCCTTGTAAGCGTCCCCGGTTTTCTGATTCCCCGTGCCGTCATACAGGAATGCTCCCCTTCCAAAAGAACGATCACATCCCCGGCACCGGTAATCCGTTCCATGACATCCCGTATATCCGCTCCTATCCGTTCCTGGATCTGGAGACGCTTAGAGACGGCATCGGCGATGCGGGCAATTTTTGACAGTCCGATGACGCGCCCTCTGGGAATATATCCCACAGCCGCCTTCATATTGTACATGAGGGCGATATGGTGCTCGCAATGGGAAAAGAGGGAAATATCTTTCACCACTACCATGTCACTTTCAGGAGAAGAGAACGTCTTCTCGAAAGTGCGGGCGATTTCTTCATTGGGCACCGCCGCATAGGCCAGCTGCTCGGCCACCATTTCCGCAAAGCGGCGGGGCGTTTCCACAAGCCCTTCTCTTTCGGGATCTTCCCCGACTGCTTCTATAATCAGGCGCGCTGCCTGTTCCAATTTTTTCTGATCCATTTCAGACCCCTCTCCTGTCCGGCTCCCAGATAATTTTATGGAGCTGTACCTGCACGCAGACTTCTGCCAGTTTTTCTTTTCTCACATATTCGACCAATTCACGCGGCTCTATTTTCCCCCACACGGGACTCACATAAAACTTCGGACCGCCCCGGGGAAAATACTTTATAATAATTTCCTTCATATCCTCCAAATCCGTTTTCGAGGAAACGACGAATTTCAGAACATCCTCCTCCGTCAATTCCTTTAAGTTCGGCAGCCGCATGAAAGACTTCATTCCGCTGTCTGTGCATTTGTAATCCATCGTATAAAAAAGATTTTGGGAACGGCGCGCCAAAAGGGGAACTGCGCCGTTCGTTTCTATATTAATTTCATACCCCTCTTCCCCGAGGATGTCGCAGATTTCCTGCAGCGGATGAAGCAGCGGTTCTCCTCCCGTAAAAGTAATCCGCTTCCAGGGATAGGAACGGATACGGCCTAAGAGTTCCTCTTTCGTAAGGAATTCTTCCGCGTCGGACTCTTTCAAAGCGTATGCCGTATCGCAGTATGTACAGCGGATATTGCAGCCGGCAAACCGGACAAATACCGCCATATACCCTGTCCGTTTTCCCTCTCCATCAATGCTGTCAAATATTTCCGCCACGGGAAACTTATTTTTCATATACCGCTGTATTTCCTTCCGTTTCCTGCACCGCCACGCGGATACAGTGGGGAATGCGGTCGCAAAGCCATTTCGCCATATTTTCTGCCGTGGGGTTCAAGCCTTCCATGATATCGTTAGCGCACCGGTGGTCAAAAAGATTAACGATATCCTTAATCTTCGTGAAATCTACCACCATGCCGTTTTCATCAAGCTTATCATTCTGCACGGTGACAGTCACGATCCAGTTGTGCCCGTGCATTGAAGTGCACTTGCTTTCATAGTTCAGACGCAGGAAGTGCGCTCCGCTGATTTCCATTCTTTTCGTTACTGTAAACATATTATCCCTTCCCTCCGTTCCACGGGTCTTCCACCCCGTTTTCAGCAAACGCTTTCGCCCTGTCTATGCAGGTCCCGCATTCGCCGCAAGGCGTGTCTCCCCCCTCATAACAGCTCCATGTCAGTTCATAGGGTGTCCCCAGTTTCAGCCCTTCCGCCACGACGCCGGTTTTATTTTTATCGGCAAAAGGAAAAACCAGATGCACCTTGCCGTATGTGCCGACAGCAACCGCTTCCCCCATGGCTTTCAGAAACTGGGGCGAGCAGTCGGCATACGCTTCTCCCGCCGCATCATCTCCATGGGCGCCGACATAAATATCCGTCTCTTCCTCTTCATAAATGCCGGCTGCCAGACTTGCCGCCACAGAAATCATGAGGCCGTTCCGAAAAGGAACATACGTAGATACCTTTCCTGCCCCCTTTTCCGCAATCTGCTCACCGTAACTTTTGTGTACAATACTCTCCGTCGAATGGGACAAAAGAGAACAATTGGAATACTGCATGATCTGCGCCAAATCAAATTCATAATGAGGCACATGATAATATGCCGCCACCGCTCTTGCGGCATCTAATTCCTTTTTATGCTTCTGTCCATAAAAAATAGAAGCAGTGCTGACATTCTCTGCTCCCAGTGCATTTACAGCCACGGAGAGACAGGTCGTCGAGTCCACACCGCCGCTGGATAATATAATTGCTTTTTTCATATTTCCTCCCGTTTTTTATAGTTGGTGCTCAGAATGGACAACTGTCGGAACAAATTTCCGTTTCGTTTATTAGTTTCGTTTATTAATAGATCAACTCATTATAGCACAGGACAGAAATAAGACAAACAAATATAGTATAATAAAGCTGTATTATTAAAAGGAGGCATTATGAAGGGCGGAGATGCGGACGAATTTATCGATTATCTCATGGACGGCGGCGCCAGTGTACGCCACAAAGGATATGTCTACCATTTTTCAGGATTTGTGTACCATCCCGGCCAGCACAAGTGGCGGGTGAGCATAGAAAAATACCGCTGGACAAAAGAACCGTTTGAAGATTTCATGGAGCTCGTCTATTATTACACATCCGATGAAGAAGACTGTATCAATCACCTCACCGAAGACATCCTTTGGGACGGGAAATCTTTCTACCAGCTGGAAAAAGCTCTCACCTGGATCGACTGGTAAGAACCTCCCCAGTCATCATCCGGCAGCCCCATCGGTGCCTTTTCATCCATGCGGTAAAAAAATCTCTGTGGCGCATATGGCAAATACCGGTCTGGCAAACCCGCCATATCACTACGGGACTGCCCAAAAATTGAATCATGTGCTATAATTGATTTGTCCTTTTCAGGGACTGATTTTCATGGGGACGTAGCTCAGCTGGGAGAGCGTACGGTTCGCATCCGTAAGGTCGAGAGTTCAATCCTCTTCGTCTCCACCATGCCCTTTGGGGCCAGGCAAAACAGAAGCAGGCTTGCCGCAGCAGGTCTGCTTTTTTTATTAATGTATTTCAACTGCACCCGTACGCTGCCGCGGAAACCGCCCCGCAGGAAATACCGCAACGCAAAATATATTTCGCAGACTATTTTTCCGCTTGACATCTGCCGAAAGAAAATGCTATAGTAGGCACAACTTAATCACAGGCAATGAGAAGAAGAGTAAGCAAAACGAATGTCAAAGAGAGCTTCCGCAAGGTGAAAGGAAGTACAGGAAGTTTGCCGAACATGGTCTTTGAGCCGAATATGCCGAATCATTAAGCAGTCCGGGCGCTCCCGTTACAGAGCTGCGGTATCAGGATTTCCCTCGTACCTACAGAGGTTTGCACGGTGACGTGCAAATGAACTTGGGTGGTAACACGATCTTTCGTCCCTTATTGGACGGAAGATTTTTTATTACAATTTTTTAAGCAAGAACGTCAAAGGAGGAATTTTTCATGAAATTCAAAAAGACAATCATCGCATCCGTCGCCGCATTGGCACTCACAGGTTTTATCACAGGCTGCGGCGATGAGAAAAAAGCGGCGGCTCCCGCTCCGAAAGACAGCAAGGCGGTCACTCTCAAAGTGGGCGTGTCTCCCGTCCCCCACGCTGAAATTCTCGGCGCCGTAAAAGATAAGCTTGCCAAAGAAGGTGTCAATGTGGAAATCATCGAATTTACCGATTATGTACAGCCGAACCTGGCGCTGAACGACAAAAACCTTGACGCGAACTACTTCCAGCACAAACCGTACCTGGATGAATTCGCCCGGTCAAGAAATCTGAAACTCGTTTCCGCAGGAGCGATCCATCTGGAACCGATGTCCGTCTTCTCTAAAAAGATTAAAGACTTGAAAGATCTTCCTGACGGCGCCCGTGTAGCCATCCCGAACGATCCCACAAACGGCGGCCGCGCGCTCCTCGTGCTCCAGTCTGCGGGGCTCATCAAGCTCCGTGACGGTGCACCCATCACCGCTACACCGCAGGACATCACAGAAAACAAAAAGAATCTTCAATTCTCTGAACTGGAGGCGCCACAGCTCCCCCGCTCGCTGGAAGACGCTGATATTTCCGTTATCAATATCAATTTTGCCCTGGAAGCAAAACTGAATCCGAAAGATGCCATCTTCACCGAAAGCAGCGATTCCCCATACGCAAACATTGTCGCTGTCCGTGAAGGAGATGAAACCCGCCCTGAAATCAAAAAACTGATCGAAGCCCTTACCAGCCAGGAATCCAAAGATTTCATCGAGAAGAAATACAACGGCGCCATCAAAGCCGCTTTCTGATTAAACAAAAGAAGATTTCAAGATAAAGGACCTCTTCTGCCGGACAAACCAAATGCCCGGTAAAAGAGGTCCTTTTCATACCAGAAGAAAGTCCGCATCATACATCGGTCTCCTGATGTCTGCCTTTCTGTTATCTTTCATTCCGCATTTTACTTCTGTCATCTGCCGCACGATTCGTAGTTTCCCAGAATTTTAAAATAACTGCACATGGAAGACAGTCCCTCCAGTGTCCGCGTATTTGATGGATCTTTCAGCGAACCCATGACATCGATGTGGAAGAAATACTCAAAAGGTTTCCCTTCGAGCGGACGGGATTCCAGATGGGTCATATTCATACCGCCGTAGAAAAAGTATCCCAGCACATGGTAGAGTGCACCCGGTTCATGCCTGACGGAAATGGCAAGAGTGATCTTATCCGCTTTATCGGATATTTCCATTTTCGGTGCGATGATGAAGAAACGGGTGTAATTGTTTTCATTAAAAAAGATATTTTCTTTCAGTACGGAAAGCCCATACAGCTTCGCCGCCGTCCGGCTTGCTACGGCCGCCTGATTTTTCTTTCCATCCTTTGAAACACGTTCCGCGCTTTGGGATGTGGAAAAATAAGGTTTCAATTTCCAATCCCGATGGTCATTGAAGAAAAGACGGCACTGGGCAAATCCCTGGGGATGGGAGTAGACCGTATCGATATCTTCCATTTCCGCTCCCGGCAGTCCCAGCAGGTGGTGCTCGATTTTTACCAGTTCTTCACCGACGATGGCGCAGCCGCAGCCCCTGATAAGGTCATAGACTTCCGTAATACCCCCGGTGGAAGAGTTTTCAATGGGTACAACGCCGTAATCAATCATTCCTCCCGCAGCGGCTTTCGTCACATCTTCAAAGAGGGGGAAATATATTTCTTCCCGCTCCCGCTCACCGAAGTGCCGTTCCATGGCCTCATAGGTATAGGAGCCTTTCGCGCCGTAACAGCCGACACGGATCCGTTTTTCCATAGTTTCTCCTATATCCATTTTCTCAATTTCACAAGCAGACCTTTTTCCTTTTTCTCCTCCGGTGTTGGACGCTCTACAGTGCGGACCATCCGTTTTTCCATTTCTTCCCGCCGCTTCCGCGCTTCTGTCGATTCAAAAGGGACGGGCCGCGTAAAAGCGGGCGGCATACGCAGGCTGGGCGGCGCCATGATTTTCGGCACAGTAAATTTCGGCACCTCTTTCAAGCTGCCGGCTTCCTCACGCCCCCAAGGGACATAATGGTATGCGCCGGCAGAAGGGTCGGGCACGTTCCGTTCCGCGATATACTTCGCCCCATTAAAGGGAACGCCGCGGAGACGTTCCAGCAATTGCGCCGCCATGACCTGCGGGGAGAAATAAGAGAACGGCAGTCTCGGCGCCATGCGCGCAACAGAAGAAAGAAATGCCGCCTTCACTTCCTCCGCCGTCATGTTCTCCCTGTGGCGCACCTCATCTAAAAGAAGGATCATTCCCTTTTGGGTAGGAAATAAGTTTTCATAAGGAATAACGGTATTTCTATTCCCCATCCCCGACATATCCAGGAAGAAGACAAGGAACAGGCAGGAGAGCGCCTTATCCCCCGCTTCCGCACGAAGATGGAAGTTTGCTATGACATAGTACAGGTTGCGCAGCTTCGACCATTCTCCCGCCATGGTATAGATGGAGACCTTCTGCTGAAAAGCGCGCTCCAGTATATCCCTGGCGGAACAGGGATTCCCTTTCAGAGCCAGAGCAGAACGGGACTCGCCGATTTCTCCTTCCGTAAGTCCGTAGTTTTCACGAACATTCAGGACATACGCCATATGGTGTCCCACCTCGGTACGCCCCTTAGGTTCCAGCACATATACTTTCGGTACAGCGTGGTTATAATTTTTTTCAGGAACTTCATGGATTACACGCCGGACAAGTTCTGTATGCGATCCTTCACCGGAGAGGCCGTATCGTTTAAGGAAATCGGAAAGCGCCTTATCGGGAAGCATATTCACCGTTTCCCGGGGAGTGCTTTCGCGGATCCAGCCATCAGCATAGAGGCGGTCCAGACAGAGATCGGCGTCGCTGCCGTAAGTGGCATACAGATAAGACGGCATCTTTGCATGCACCGGTTTGCCGTCAAAATAATCCAGTATGAGTATCTCACGTACAGAAAGACCCACTCGTCCCGCCTCCTTCTCATCATACTTTATTTTTTAGTATAGCAAAACAAAAGTATGATTAAAAGTCATAAACACAAACCACAGGAAAATTTTTGTCCCTGTACCTAAATTCCGAAAAGCGCTTTTTATCTTATCCCATATCCGGCATCCGGAATTTAATTTCCGTCCTTCGATACTAAACGCCCATGTGCGTCCCCACGGCACTGAAAACAGGAAGCAGGACGGAAAATATGATTGCCGCTGTTACAAGACCTACAAAAAGCAAAAGAGAAGGTTCCAGAATCTTTCTGAATCCTGTCAGTTTCCTTTTCGTTTCCTCTGTCATAAGATGAGCGCTCCGCTCCAGAAAGAGAGGAAGCCGCCCGCTTTCCATTCCTACATGGATCATGCGGGCAAGGGCGGTATCGCCAAAGGATCTTTCCATGCTCTGGGCAAAATCGCCGCCCCTCTCTATATCCTTTTTTATTTTCAGCAATTCTTCTTTTACGGCGCTGTTATCCGTTATGTCCGCTATATCAGCAAGGGCGTCGGACAAGGTTTTCCCGCTTTTCAAAAGTGCCGACAGGGCAAGCGTCACACGGATGAGGTACAGCCTCCGGATAAAAGGGAAGCGGAAAAGAAACGCATCTGTACTTCTTTTTCCCCGTTCACTTCGTAACCAGACGACACCGCCGACTGCACCCAAGAGAAGTTCAACAAGAAAATAAAACCTTTTTTCCTGTAAGAACAGGCCCAAAGCAAGCGCCGCCCTCGTCACCGCCGGAAGCGGTATGTCGAGGGCGTCAAAAAGCGCGGCAAAGGACGGCAGTATGACAGTAAGGATCAATGCAAATACAAGAAAGGAAAAGAAGAGAACAAAAACAGGATAGGAAAGAGCCGACTTCATACCGGCAATAAATTCTTCTTCCTTGCGATAGCACGCGGCGGCCAGGCGGAGCTGTTCCGGAATCGTTCCCGACAGCTCGCCTACCTGCAGAAGGGCCGTAAAAAAAGGCGGAAACGCACGGGATCCCGCAAAACTTTCCGCAATGGAGTGCCCTGCTTCGATGGTCGCCTTGATCTCGCCCAGAAGAATCTTTTCTTTCCCGCTCCGGCCGCCGCCAAGGATGTCCAAAGTTTCGGTTACGGGAATCCCCGCGGAAAGAAGTGATTCCCATTCTTCAGCCAAATCGGCGAGACGGCGTCTTTTGAAAAGGGACACTTTTTTCTTTTCTCCCGTTTTTCTGATGGTCATCGGGTGCAGCCCGCGGCTTTTGAGTTCATCCGCTGCTTCTCTTTTGCCGGCAGCCGCCACTCTTCCTTCCTCTACTTCTCCGCTGTCAGCGTACGCTTTATAAAGGAACTCCATTTTACTCTCCCGCCAAATGCAAAAGTTCTTCTCGTTCTTTTTCTGTCACACCCTTTACCTTGTATACCGCCTGGCGCAGAGTGCGCATGTCATTCACACCCGTTTCCATATAGGACAGGACCTGTGCTTCTTTTCCTTCGCGGATGAGGTTCGCCACAGCAGGGGTATTTGTCAGAATTTCACGGAGCAGTACAGTTTTAGTTCCCATCCGCCAAAGTCTTTGCGCCGACACGCAGCGGAGGACGGAAGAAATAATCAGGCGCACTTCGTTTTGTTCTTCCGCCGGAAATACATGCACCATGCGGCCGACGGCTTCCAGAGCTCGCCCGTTGTGGAGCGTTCCCAAAACGAGATGCCCTGTTTCTGCCGCGGTAAGCGCCGCCGCTATGGTTTCCCTGTCCCTCATTTCCCCTACGGCAATGACATCGGGATCCTCACGGAGAGATTCGCGGACGCCCTCGGCAAAACTTACCGCGTCACGACCGATTTCCCGCTGGCGGACAAGGGATTTCCCCGCGGAAAGGACATACTCCACAGGATCTTCCAAGGTCACGATGTGACGCGCTTTTTCCTTACCGATTCCTTCCAGTACTCTTGCCATGGTGGTGCTTTTCCCGCTTCCTGTAGGGCCTGAAAAAAGGATAAGGCCGGAAGATAATTTTGCAATCTTCTCAAACCATTTTTCATCAGGATCTTTTTCCACACGGTCAAGCACGGGCAGCACACGGAGCGCTGCGCAGTCTTTTCCACCCGCCCTGTACAGATGGAGGCGGAACCGATTTTCTCCTATGGAAAAAGAAGTATCGCATGCACCTTTTTCTTCATACACTTTTCGTTTATCCGGTGAAAGGCTGGAATGGAAAAGCATGTCAAAAAAACTTTTCTCCGCTCTTTCTTCCAATTCTTTAAGTCCGCCATATTCACGGACAATAACCCTTCCGCCTTCCGTAAGATGGATATCTGTAGCCTCCGGGTAAAGGGCCAGCCACTGTTCAATATGTTTCATAGTCACTCCCATAAGAGCGCCGCTTCCTCAGGCGGGACGGCGCCGCTTTCCATTAACCGCAAAAGGGATTCCTTCAGGGAATACTGTCCCTGTTTTCTCATACATTCTGAAAACTCTTCGGCTGCCGCGTTTTCATGAAGCAGCCGCCGTTCTTCTTTTCCTATTTCCAGCATTTCAAAAACACCGGTCCGCCCGTCTGCGCCTTTCCCCCTGCAATGATCACAGCCCTTTGCCATGTATGCCCGTCTCCCGATAAACGCTTCAGGAAACAACTTTTCTTCCGCCATTTCTCTTGTAATGACCATTTCCTTCCGGCAGGCGGGACAGAGTTTCTTCACAAGCCTTTGAGAAATGATGAGGGACAGCGACGCGGAAAGCAGGTACGGCGGAATGCCCATATCTGTCAGGCGGGCAGGCGCCGATACGGCATCGTTCGTATGAAGCGTAGACAGGACAAGATGTCCCGTAAGAGCGGCATGTACGGCAATTTCCGCCGTTTCCCGGTCGCGTATTTCCCCGATCATCACCACGTCGGGATCCTGCCGCACAAGAGAACGGAGGCCTTTTTCAAAAGTAAGGCCCGCTTTTTCATTCACTTCCACCTGGGTGATTCCCGGTATGCGGTACTCCACGGGATCTTCCACGGAAATCACGCTGATTTCAGGACGGCACACCAGTTTCAGCGCCGCGTAGAGCGTCGATGTTTTCCCGCTTCCCGTAGGACCGGTAGTGAGAATCATGCCGCTTTTCTTTCCTATTTTTGTGCGGAATATTTTCTTCTGCAAGGGAAGCATACCGAGTTCATTCTTTTCAATGAAATCCACCTGTCCCGATAAAATCCGTATGACGATCGTTTCCCCGTAAACCGAGGGCATCACGGAAAGACGGAAATCTGTATTTCTTTCATCCCTGATTTCCGAAAAACTTCCGTCCTGGGGGATACGGTTTTCCCCCACGTCCATACCGCCCAGGACTTTGGCCCGCACCGACAGCCCCGCCGCCATATCCGGGGGCAGCCGGTACCTTTCTGTAAGAGTTCCGTCAATGCGGAACCGGACAAGGACAAATTCACGGCACGGTTCCAGATGGACATCGCTCGCCTTTTCCGAAACGGCGGCCTGCAGGATTCTCCGCATGGCAATTTCCGCATTGGCCGCCCGCAGTATTTCCATAATTTCTCCCTTCCGCAGGAAAAGCCCGCGGCCGGTTTCCCGCCGCAAGCCTTTCTTTTTACACCTGCATAATGCGCATGATATTCGTGGCAAAAGATTTCCGCCGGTTTATTTCCCCCTGCCTGACTCCTGCCGCGATGACACAAAGGCTGTCCTCCCGAAATTTTTTCCCTTTCAAAACGGCAGCGGACCGATAGTGCAGATAATTTTCGTCCTTCGCATGGTTCCTCCCGGGACAGTAGAAGTCCTTCCATTTCTATTGCGTAATTGGAATAAAAAATTTACACTTGTATATAAAGTAAAATATTTTCTGCTTTTCTTTATAGTGTACAAAAAGAGCGGATATAAATAAAGCCTTTTCATTCCTTTGGAAGTTTCTTCATGAACTTTCACGACAAACGCGTCCATCCCGCATTTCTTCTCCTCACCTCTTTTCTTATTCTCATCAGTTCCCGTATCATTTCAGATATCATAGCGCAAAACGCCGAAACGGGACGAGTCGGGCAGGGACAGGTGGCCATGGCAGCCACATCCCAGATTTGAATATGGATAATCGGCTGCCGCTGCAAACTCATCGACAGCTCCGATATAATGAGCTGCGTCTTCCATGAAATGCGGAATGCCATAAAATACACAAACACCCCGTGCGGTTAAGAAATAAATATAGCGCTTATATCCGCTTTACAGCAGTCAAAAGCATTTTCTACCGTTATCCATACTTCCTTTCCGGTCAAGATTGGGGGTAAGAGGAATCCGTTACATGAAAAAGTGGTTTGTACCCCCATTTGCCCAAAACCATCATAAACAGGACTGCCTTCGATAAAACATAAAGAAGTTCCTTCGGGAGCTTCTTTTTTATCTCTGCCGGAAAGCTAAGACTGGGCCAGTCAAAATTGTGCCATCACTGCCCGAACAATTAAAGGTGCATTCGTATCCTCAAATTGGCAGCCCTCTGTTTTACTTTCGTGCTAATATAAGATATACTATTAGCACGAAAGTTGGTGACGGCACATGAAGACACCCGAAGAAATAGTTGATGATTCCGGAATCTTGTTGACGAAAAATGCCATAGAAGCAGGGATTTCAAAGCATGCTCTGTACAACTTCATACGTGATAACGGATTTGAAAAGGCCGCTCATGGCGTTTATGCGTCTCCGGAAACCTGGGAAGATGAAAACTATATTCTGTCGCTGCGTTGTCCGCAAGGTGTTTTATCTCACGACGAGGCCCTCTATTATCATGGCCTTACTGACAGAGAACCTCTGCAGAAAACAATTACGATTTATACCGGTTATGGAACTTCCCGAATGGTTGCGGACGGAATAAAAGTTTTCACCGTAAAAAAAGAACTGCTGGATATTGGGAAAGAAATAGTGAAAACATCATATGGCCATGACATACCGCTCTACAATCGTGAACGCACAATCTGTGATCTGATCCGTTCCAGAAACAGGTTTGAAATACAGGATTTCCAGGCCGCACTTAAAACTTACATCATGGGAAAAAACAAGAATCTTAACAGGCTAATGGAATATGCAAAGCTGTTCCATGTTGATAAGAAGATCAGAGAGTATATGGAGGTGCTGTTGTAATGGCTCTGACCGGTGCACAGGTAAGAGGAAAGATAAAAAATATTGCAAAATCAAACAGGGCAGATGCACGCATTTTGATGCGGATATATATGATGGAACGTTTTCTTGAAAGAGTGGCAAACTCACCATATTCTGAAAACTTTATCATAAAAGGCGGTATATTGGTCACGTCCATGATAGGCATTTCTATGCGCTCAACAATGGATATAGATACATCTATCCGTAATTTAAATCTTTCTGAGGAAGAAGCGCTGCGTATAATTAATAAAATCAGTAAGATTGATTTGCAGGACGGTGTGACGTTCAACGTCAAGGATGTAACCGGAATCATGGACGATATGGAATACCCCGGCATTCGGGTAACAATGGATGCATATCTTGGTAAAATGATTATTCCAATCAAGATTGATATTTCTACAGGAGACATCATTACTCCCAGAGCCATTGAATATGATTACAGCCTCATGCTGGAAGAACGATCCATAAAGCTCTGGTCCTATAATTTGGAGACCATTTTTGCGGAGAAACTTCAGACAATTCTTGCCCGCGGTATCCTGAATACAAGGATGAGAGATTTTTATGACGTTTATACATTAATGCTCCGCTATGAGGAGATGATCAATCATGAAATTCTGAAACAGGCATTTGAAGCTACCTGCAATAAAAGAAATACAACGGACATTATTACCTCAGGGATGCAGATCTTAGATATCATAATTAATGACGATAGATTGAATGACCTATGGAATTCATATCAACAAAAATACTTGTATGCAGGAGACATACCATTTGAAGCAGCTGTAAAAAAAGCCATTCAAATTTATAAAATGATGAAACAATAGAGGTTATAAGAAATTATGATAAAAATACTGTTCGTCTGCCACGGCAATATCTGCCGCTCCCCGATGGCGGAATTTGTTATGAAAGACCTCGTGGCAAAAGCTGGATTGGAACATTTGATTTCCGTTTCATCCTGCGCGGTGACTTATGAAGAAATCGGAAACGACACCTATCCCCCCGTACGCCGGCTTCTCAACGAAAAGGGTATCCCTTTCACTAAACGGGAAGCACGGATATTTACGCCTGCCGATTACGAAGAAAGCACTTATATCATCGGCATGGATGATGAGAACCGCCGCGATCTTTACCGTCTTACCAAAGGCGACCCGCAGAAAAAGGTCTCTCTCCTTCTGGAATGGGCAGGGGAAAAGCGGAGTATCGCCGATCCGTGGTATACCGATGATTACGAAACAGCCTATCGTGATATAAGGGAAGGCTGCGCCGCGATTCTCAAAAGGGTCATGCCATGATTTCCGTTTACCCGGCTTTTTACAAAGACTTCCGCTGCAAGGCGGACAGGTGTGTCCACTCATGCTGTATGCAGAACTGGGACATCGACATCGACGAAGCCACGGCAATGAAATATCTCGTCATGACGGGTGAACCGGGTGAAACTATCCGTGCCTCCATGACAGGCACAAAAGGAAACCGCCGGTTCATCATGAAAGACGGCCGATGCCCTCTTTTGCAGGAAGACGGACTCTGCCGCATCATTGCGGAAACGGGAGAAGAAAATCTTTGCGATATCTGTGCCATGCATCCCCGTTTCTTTATGGAAAACGGAAATTTTGAACTGGCCGGTGTGGGACTTGCCTGTGAAGAAAGCGTGAAGCTTCTCCTGTCCAATTCCACGCCTCTGCTTTTCATGGAAGACAGCGCCCTTTCTCTATTCGACTTTCCCACGCTGCTTTCCGCTATGGGCTGCAGTCTTCCCGAAGAAGCGCTCTCCTATACGCCGACCATCAATGAAACTTACTGCCGGACCATTTTACACGCTCTTTCTCAAACGGAACCTGTCGATGAAGCATGGACAAAGAGGCTCTCCTCTCTTTCCGGATTTTTTACTTCCACGCTGAAAAAGGCGCACGCCTATCTTTCCGAAGCGCCTCTCCCGGAATTGACGGCGGTGTATCAATACATTTTCTACCGCGCCCTGGAAAAAGAACCGTTCTGCGGCATAGACGCCGTCATGACATACGCCCGGCAAAGCACAGACTTCATCTTCATGGAAACTGCCGTATTCGGAAATCTCCCTGAAAACATACGGCGCTGGTCGGAGCAGATCGAATACGACACGGACAATCCGGATATCCTTCTGTCGCTCATCACAAAATAATATTTCAGCAAAAAAGCAGATCCCGTTAAAGGACCTGCTTTCGTTTTCCCTTAAAACAACCTTCCTTTTAAGAGAAAAAATTCCATAAAGTTTTTTTACTGTATGCTCCTATACAAAAAGAAGAGATTCACTCCGCTTTTCATAGAGATATCTTAGTATTTCATACTTGTTTTTGCCAGTTCTTCCAGAGATGGTTTCAGATAATTTCTTTCCGCGTCACTGGTCACTGCCAGGATTGCTCTGTATTGATTCTCTTTTTTCATGAAGTATCCCCGGATGTAAAGGGGCACGATGAAACCGTCGGCGTCGCTTATGACCCGCGCGCCTGCCGTATACGTATGGTCATTTAAACGGGTAATCGGTTCTATGTCCTGCAGACGCACATGGGCAAAGTCTTCGGGAAGTTTCACAGGAGCCGTTTTATTATGCTCGCGTATGGCATCTACGATGAGTTCGTTAATTGCGGGTTCAGCACCCATCAGGTAAAGGTTCGCTATCATAAGCGCCCCTGCAGACACCATGTTTTGATCCTTCACAAAGAAAGGATCCATTCCCTTTTTATTTTCTTCCGTTTCAGGAAAAGAGAAATTCACGACAAAGGCGTCAAAGCTTCCCTCGTCAGAAGTGACGAGAAGCTGTCCCGCAGGAAATACTCCTCCTTTTTCCGTACTGAACGGAATCTCTTTTCCCGCCATTTTTTTCACAGACGGCGTTATGACGAAAGGCGTATAAACGGCGTTATTTCTTAAAGTGATTTCCTTTGTAAGAAAAGGAGCTGCCTGCCTGTAAAGATCTTTTATGGCATCTCCCGGACTTCTGCGGAAATCGGCAGTCAATTGCCTGTCGGCCGCCGTGCCTGTACCCGTCTCTTTATGGGCAGGTTCTGCAAAAACAGCGGTCATGGAGGAAACGGTAATCCCCGCCGCCAAAAATGCTGTCACGAGTCTTTTCATCGAAGTCCCTCCGCGCCTTTTACTAAAACAGGTTCTATAATCCGGCCTGTGGCCTGATTGGTATAAATGGCAGTGGCTCCAAGTTGCCCTTTATCTGCTGACGCGATGAAAAAGACATAAAAAGGCGCTTCCACCCCGTACTGTTCCACAAAAAGAAACATGCTTCCATAAACAAACTCAGTCTGTCCATCTTTTTTATAGACGAAACGATTGTTACTGTCTTCTTTTTTCATGCTTTCCCGGATAGTTTCAAGATTCAAAGTCCGGTTCTCTCCAAGGATATCAATTTTTTTCGGATGGGCTTTTTCCATGGCCCTGATGATTTCATTCCAGCCGGCGATATCTTTCTCTTCCAATTTTACAGATACAACAGCCGCCTGATGAAAGGCATCCTTCGTCTCCATTTGCAGCTGGGAAAATCTGCCGGCTGCAAAAAGTTTTCCGAGCTGCTCGGCCATCATTTTTTCATGGACTGTATCGCCTTTTCCAAATAATCCCATCCGCTTGACAGCAGGAAGGATTTCTTTTTCTGCTTTTTCCTGGTTCCACTCTTTCTGCAGTTCTTTTCCCACATATGATTTATCTGCTTCCCGGAGGGTCATCTCATTTCCCAGCGGAAGAATATGTCCGTCCGCCAATTTTAAAGAAAATAAGGCAAAAGAGAGCGAAAAAGAACGAAAGGCACGGACGAAACGTCTCATAGAATTAGGAGGTTTTATCGAAGGACAATTATCAGAAGAAAGCATTTCAATCCTTAAAGTATTACCACGGTTTCGTTTTGTAAAAATGGATAACTACTTAAAGAAAATAGCAGTGGAAGCAGGAGGAATTGAAAATCTCCGTCGATTACAAGTAGAAAAAGTTGACACGCAAGGAAACGTTTAGAGTGAGAAGACACTCCCCACGGCAAAAGCCTTCTTGTCTAGGGAAATTTCATCCCTAGACAAGAAGGCTTTTGCTATTTTTGTTATGAGTGAATGTTTTTTTTTCACACTTTTTTCTTTCAGTTGCTGCAAAGAGGAACGAGCATATTGGAGCTGTTCTAGTAGCTTTTGCATATCGGCTTCCGTTTGGTACTGCACCGTGAAAATGTCATGAAATATTCGTAAGATCCGTTCTCGGAATATGTTCAGAGGATGTGTGGCATCGTCACGATCAATCGCTAATCTCTGCCGAAGATGACTGCTGTCAGCCAGTAACTGAGCAAAGCATTCATGCAGAACTTCTTTCTTCTCAATCACTTCATATGGTGTTTTCATTTCTTCTGCTCCTCTCGAAAGCGTACCCATTTCATCAGATATTCCTTAACATATTTTCCATACAATTATTTCAATAACAATTCAGAATCTTTATAAATAAAAATTTATAAAGCTGTAATAAAAGTTAAAAATCCTAATATTACACCAGCTAAATTTGGAACGATAAGAATAAAATCTTTTTTAGGTTCTTTAGTCCATCCGTAAATAACCCAAATTAGACAAGAAATCGAAGCTGTAAGAGGCTGCCAAGGTTGAGCTTTTTCTCCTCCTAAATTAGCAATAATTTGAGGAATATAAGTTATAAACACAAAAACCCCAATAAATGCTCCAATTGAACCAACAATAGTGTTAATTTTTTTTTTGTTCATAAAATTACCTCCTTGTAAAAAATATACATATAAAATGTATATCAAAGTTTAATATCGTTGTCAAATGTGAACGTACTCCCGCCTATAGAGGCGGGAGCTTCCTGCTTCAGCGAGAACAGCACCACTGACTCCGAAGAGTTGCGACGACTTACATTCTCTTCACAGGCGTAGATTCCCGTGCGACCCACGGTACTCTATGAGTTATGTCAGGCAGATATTCGCCTAGCTTCTTCTCGAATATTTATCGCAGCATTCTTGTCACGATTATGGTGACTGCCACACTTAGGGCAATCCCATTCCCTCACAGACAAGTCTTTTGTTTCGTTATTCTGATAACCACAAACATGGCATAACTGGCTACTTGGATACCATTTATCTATCCTGACAAGTTGTTTACCTTCCCAAGCAAGTTTATATTCTAGTATGTTCGTGAACAAATTCCAGCCGTTGTCGGCTACGGATTTGCCAAAGCTGAATTTGCCACCCTTCTTGCGTTTTGCCATAGCTTTGACACGAATATCCTCAATACCAATGGCATCGTAGCGGTCTGCAAGGTAACGGGCTTTCTTATGCAGAAAGTCACGACGTTGATTCGCAATTTTCTCATGGAGCTTGGCTACACATAATCTTTGCTTATCTCGGTTATGGCTTCCCTTTTGTCTCTTGGAGAGTTTTCTTTGTGCCTTGACCAACCTTTTCTCGGCTCTTCGCAAGAAATTCGGATAATCGGCATCATCCTCATCGGAAGCAACATACAGACCGTGCATAGCAAAATCCAGCCCAAGGAATTTCTTAGGTATTATGAGGAGTATTTGGTTTTCGTACTCCACCAAAATACTGATGTAATATTTCCCTGATGGTGTCTTGCTTATGGTTACAGTCTTTATAATGCTGTTCTCCATCAATGGACGATGAAGACATAGCTTTACCCAACCGATTTTAGGCAGCTTTACTTTGTTCTCCTCGATTCTTACAGAGCCATGCTGGTTGTTCGTGGAATACGAAGCATGACCTGTTTTCTTCGACTTGAAGCGTGGCTTGCCAAAATGCTTCTTATTGCTCCAGAAGTTGCTGTATGCCTTGTTCAGGTTCATCTGGGCATTCGTAAGAGCAAGGCTGTCAACTTCTCTCAGCCAAGGAAATTCTTCCTTATACTGTGCAGGTGTATTTTTCAGCTTCTTGCCAGTTTCCTTGTAATAGTCAAGACGGTCACCAAGCATCTTGTTATAGATGAATCTGACACAGCCGAAGGTCTTGGTAAACATAATCTTCTGTTCTGTTGTCGGGTATAGCCTGTATCGGTATGCCTTATTCACTGCCACATCACCCACCTTGATTTTCTATGTATGTACGAATTATCTCTATGGGAGCACCGCCTGTTGTTAGCAGACAATAGCTTCTTGACCAAAACATCTCCTTCCACAGCTTACGCCTAACTTCTGGAAATTTTTTTTTGATTAGTCTCGAACTAGCACTTTTGTAAGCGTTGATGAATTTTGACATCTCCGTGTTAGGGTAAGCACGAAACATGATATGCACATGGTCTTGGTCATGATTCCATTCTTCCAATATGATGTTATGGGAAGAGCCTATACGAACGAATATATCTTTTGCGTATTGGCTCATCTCGTCAGAAAACACTTTGCGACGATACTTTACCACTAGAACAAGATGATAATACAGCAAGAATACTGAATGGTTATTATTGTCTAATTCCATGACACAATCAATCCTTTCGTCTCTACGGCTGATTATATCATGGAACAAGCTACAAAGCAATTGTTTTTCTGAGGGCATCGAACCCACAGAAAAACCCACAATTCATCTCACCACCTATAGAGGGGGGAGACTTCTTGCAGGTTAGGTTAAATCGGATGCCAGAGACAGTCCGCCTGCTGCCAAAGCAAGCGTGAGCGCCATGGCACATATACGTTTTTTCATAATGCTCCTTTCATGAGCTGTCTTTAATTATTTTCTTTCATTATACCAAACCCGTCATGCAGAGGAATAGATTCTTCACTCTGTGTCACTATCCCGTTTCCCTTCTTTCTCCCACAGCATTCTTG
The DNA here is from genome assembly GCF_000160055.1 of Dialister invisus DSM 15470. Lineage (NCBI taxonomy): Bacteria > Bacillati > Bacillota > Negativicutes > Veillonellales > Veillonellaceae > Dialister > Dialister invisus. Next base: position 1,451,602 of record NZ_GG698602.1, on the reverse strand, counting down.
CCTCCGTTCAGAATAACGATTGGAGGAAAAGGCGTCATAATGAGGAAAACGTCAACCATCATCCGAAGCGGATGTGAAGGATCTGTTACCATAGTGAGGAAGACGGCAAGAAGATAAAAGCTATCAGCTGTGAGCTGTCAGCTGCAAGCTAAATATTCTTTTACGATTTAAATCATTACGACAAGCGAGTATCCTCAATCGCACTACGTGCGCCAACAGCTTCTTCTGGCGGCGGGTTCCATGATCCTTGTGTAAAAAGCGGTATTGACGGTGGGACTTCATTCGGAGTAATAGATTCTTCACTCTGTGTCACTATTCCGTTTCCCATTTTTCTCGCAAAGCATTCTTGCTGCCGTTCAGAATAACGATTTTGGAAAAGCACGTCACTAACAATGGGGAACAGAAAGCGTCATAATAACGGAGAACGAAAAGTGTCATCCTGAATGAAGGTGAAGGATCTGTGCCCTTAATGAAGTCACCTCGGCGCTTGAAAAGCCTGTACCTGAAAACGGTCTTTTTATTCTCCCAACTCGCGGCGGATAAGCTCACTCTTCAATGTCTGCAGCTTGTCGGACAGGTTGATTTCCATCAAATCAGGATTAAGGAGACGTGTATATTCCGGCCAGAGGGTATCTATCTGTTTGTCTGCATAGCGGATGATTTCAGAAAGTGCGGGCAGCGGAAGGTTCCTGCCATTTTCTACGACGGGCTTCAGCAGTTCTTCCACTGTATAAGTTCCTGCTTTCAGCTCTTTCCTGCGCCATTTCGCCGATTCCGTGACAAGGGTAAAGTCGCCGCCGTCCGCCGCTTTTTCATCATGGAGGCAGACAAGATCGGTAATCATTTTTCCTGTATCTTTTTTATAGAAACGATAGACCGTCTTGATACCGGGGTTCGTCATTTTTTCCACGTCATTGGAAAATTTCATAACAGGAACCTCTTTACCATCCGCTTCTTTCACCGCCATTTTAAAGACGCCCCCCAGCGCGGAAGTGCCGTCGGCCGTGATGATTTTCGTACCCACGCCCCACGAGGTGACGGTGCAGCCCTGCGCTTTGAGGGACTGGATGGTATATTCGTCAAGATCGTTGGAACCGGAAATGATGGCATCAGGGAAGCCGGCTTCGGTAAACATACGCGTCGCTTCCTGAGAGAGATAGGCGATATCTCCGCTGTCGATGCGGATCCCGTATTTCCCGGGAAGCCGCCCCTCTTCTTTCAGTTCTTTAAACACCTGAATTGCATGGGGTACACCCATTTCAAGGACATTATAGGTGTCGGCCAAAAGGATGAGGTTGTCATGATACTGGCGAACGTATTCGCGGAAAGCATCTATCTCTTCATCAAAGCTCATGACCCAGCTGTGGGCCATCGTACCGAGGACAGGAATGCCGAACTGTTTTCCCGCTTCCACATTGGATGTGCCGTTGAACCCTCCGATCATGGCGGCCCGCGCGCCCCAGAGCCCGGCAGAATGTCCCTGCGCGCGGCGGAGACCGAACTCCATCAGGGCGTCTTTCGGCGCCACGGTGCGCACACGCCGTGCTTTCGTGGCGATGAGGCTTTCATGGTTCATAATCATGGATAAACCTGTTTCGAGAAGCATGGCTTCTGTCGTAGTACCGTGGAAACGAAGAAGCGGTTCGCCGGGAAAGACTACGGTGCCTTCCGGTACAGCATAAATATCTCCTTTAAAGCGGAAGTCTTTCAGGTAATCAAGAAAGGCGGGATAAAAAATTTGCAGACTTTCCAGGTAATCGATATCTTCTTCATCAAAACGGAAATTTTCTACAAACTGCTGGAGATGCTCAAGCCCCGCCACGATAGTGTAGCCGCCGTTAAAAGGATTCTTTCTGTAAAAACGGTCAAACACGACTTTCCGTTCATGGCGTCCTTTGTTGAAAAGGGCATTTGCCATTGTCAATTGGTATAAATCGGTAATCAAGCCATTCATTTTTATTCCGCCTTTCTTTATATACGTATTCTCAAGACTTATCGATTCTTCCTATTTCCCTCATCACGGTAACAGGTCCTTCCCATCCGTTCAGGATAACACCTCACCGTTCCTCGTCATTCGGCACTTTTAGCTGCCAGCTGTCGGCTGATAGCTTTTATCTTCTTACGGCTCCCCTCATCACGGGTATAGATCCTTCACCTCCGTTCAGGATGACGATTAACGTTTCTCTTATTATGATGCCCTTTCCTCCAATCGTCATTCAGAACGGCTGCAAGAATGCTGTATGGGAAAGATGGGAAACGGAATAGTGACACGGAGTGAAGAATCTGTTACTCCGAATGAAGTCCCACCGTCAATACCGCTTTTTACACAAGGACCATGGAACCCGCCGCCAGAAGAAGCTGCTGGCGCACGTAGTGCGATTGAGGATACTCGCTTGTCGTAATGATTTAAATCGTAAAAGAATAGTTAGCTTGCAGCTGACAGCTCACAGCTGATAGCTTTTATCTTCTTACGGCTCCCCTCATCACGGTAACAGATCCTTCACATTCGTTCAGGATGACGATTAACGTTTCTCTTATTATGATGCCCTTTCCTCCAATCGTCATTCAGAACGGCTGCAAGCATTCTTTATGGGAATGACGGGAAACGGGATAGTGACACAGAGTGAAGAATCTGTTACTCCGAATGAAGTCCCACCATCAATACCGCTTTTTGCACAAGGACCATGGAACCCGCCGCCAGAAGAAGCTGCTGGCGCACGTAGTGCGATTGAGGATACTCGCTTGTCGTAATGATTTAAATCGTAAAAGAATAGTTAGCTTGCAGCTGACAGCTCACAGCTGATAGCTTTTATCTTCTTACGGCTCCCCTCATCACGGTAACAGATCCTTCACATTCGTTCAGGATGACGATTAACGTTTCTCTTATTATGATGCCCTTTCCTCCAATCGTCATTCAGAACGGCTGCAAGCATTCTTTATGGGAATGACGGGAAACGGGATAGTGACACAGAGTGAAGAATCTGTTACTCCGAATGAAGTCCCACCATCAATACCGCTTTTTGCACAAGGACCATGGAACCCGCCGCCAGAAGAAGCTGCTGGCGCACGTAGTGCGATTGAGGATACTCGCTTGTCGTAATGATTTAAATCGTAAAAGAATAGTTAGCTTGCAGCTGACAGCTCACAGCTGATAGCTTTTATCTTCTTACGGCTCCCCTCATCACGGCAACAGATCCTTCGCTCCCGTTCGTATTTAAACTCCATTATAGCACTTCCCCGCCGGCCTTTCAGAAAATGAAAAAACGCGTCCACATGGAACGCGCTTTCTTTTATAATTCAATTTCTTCCGTCTTTCCGGTAAAATCCGTGATGACCGCGTTTCCCGATGCCAGCCTGAACACGGTATACCTGCCGTCTTTACGAATACCGTCCAGAGACTCCTCACAGCTCCTCAGCATGGCGCGACGCGGTTCCTCCCCTTTATCCTCCCGCAGTTTGCAGGATATGCAGATATTCGACTGATCTGGATGGGTGGCGCAGATTTCCGCGCGGTCGTTCAGAAGAAGCTGTCCGTAAATCTCATCATCTTTATTGAAAAGGAAATGGATTACGCCGCCGCAGACACAGACATTATTCATCGGCCGAAGGCGCGGCCAGATACCGTCCAAAGTAGCCAGATAAAACACACCGCATTGTTTCAGATATTCAGCAATTCTTTCCGCCGCTGCCATACAGATTCCTCCCGTCCTTTATTTCTACATTTATTTTATCATATTCCAAAAGAAATATTTACCTCAATCCCGCTTCCGCTTCCTCTCTGTCCGCCAGGATTTTCACTTCCGTATCCAGATGGGTGAGAACCGCGATGACTTCTTTTCGCGTGTCCGCCGTAGCGTTGATACGGCAGGTCGCCCGCCGGGGATCGATGGTGGTCAGAATGCCGAGATATTCATATCCTTCCATGATACGATTGACGTAGTTCACATCGCCCGGCGCGATTTCTATATAGACTCTGTTATCCACGGGCGCGCCTCCGGAGAATGGTATACGGCGGCAGATCCTCTTCTGTCACCATCGTCAGCTCTTCCAGCGGATGGGGCGCTGCTGCCGCCTCTTCACCGTCTTTATTCGTCAGATGTCCGATTGTGACAGGAAACACATCCCCTGCCGGAGTAAGACATTCAACGACCTCTCCCGCCTTGAAATAGTTGCGCTGTTGCACTTTCACCGTACCGTTTCCTTTATCCTGCTCCAGAACAAGACCGATAAAATCATAAGGCTGCTCCGGCTGGGACTTCATATATTCCTGGGCGGAATGGTCGGGGTTCTGGAACGCGAAAGCCGTCGTGTAAGGACGATGGGATACCTTTTCCAGTTCTTCCCGCCATTCCGGACGAACGGAAAATGCCGCTCCCAATTCGTAGTACGAGTCAATCGCTTTCCGGTACGCTGCCACAACCGCCGCCACATAGTAGACGCTCTTCATGCGGCCTTCAATTTTCAGAGAAGAAACGCCCGCTTTGATAAGCTCGGGGATATGGTCGATCATGCAGAGATCTTTGCTGTTGAAAATATATGTGCCGTGCTCATCTTCTTCCACGGGGAAATACTGGCCCGGCCGAGATTCTTCCATCACGGAATACTTAAACCGGCAGGCCTGGATGCATTCACCCCGGTTGGACTGGCGTTTCCCGTTTGTAAAATAATTGGATAAAAGACAGCGGCCGCTCCAGGAAATACAGAGCGCCCCATGGCCGAATACTTCCAGTTCGATATCCACCCGTTTTCTGATGTCCGCCATTTCTGAAAGGGATACTTCTCTGGCAAGAACGACGCGGGACGCGCCCATATCTTTCCATCTCCTGACGGTGCGCCAGTTTGCCGCGCTCGCCTGTGTGCTCACATGGACTGGCAAATCAGGCGCTGCTTCACGGGCGATATCAAATACGCCGAGATCGGAAATCAGGACGGCATCCGCATGAATATCCTGTAAATATTTCAGGTATGTGTCAAGCCCTTCCAGATCTTCATTCCGGGGAATGATATTGACCGTGATATACACTTTCTTTCCCATGGAATGGGCATACTCCACAGCCTCTTTCATTTCTTCCTGGGTAAAATTGCCGCCGTAGGCACGGAGACCGAAAGCTTTGCCCGCCATGTATACCGCGTCTGCCCCGTAAAGGAGCGCCATTTTCATTTTTTCCATATTTCCCGCCGGCGCGAGAAGTTCCATTTTTTCCACTTGTGTTCCTTTCTTCCCTTATTTCCTTATCTTACTTGACACCGCAAGACCGTCTCCCTCTTCATGGATAACCGTATCATAATGAGCCTCCACATATTTGAGGTATTCCCGCAGGCGTGTGACAAGCGTCCTGTACCGATGCGCCGCGGGGTCCCCGCTTCGCACCAATCCGCGGAAGAGGACATTATCCGCCGCAATAACCGCATTTTCCAATAATTTCGGCTCAATAAGTTTCAAATGGCGGAGGTACTGCCCTTTCGGCCCGTCAAGGTAAACAAAATCATACGGCCCTGCGAGCGTAGAAAGCACTTCTCCCGCGTCCCCCAAATGACACCGGACACGCTGCTCGAATCCTGCCGCCTGCATGACGGATACAGCCCGTTCATTCCGCAGGGCATCTATTTCTATGGTATCAATTTCCGCCAGAGGAAAATATTCCGCCAGAAGCAAAGCGGAATAGCCGATGGCCGTCCCCACTTCCAGTATTTTCTTTGGATCGGCTGCCGCCGCGGCTTCCAGCAGCAGCTTCCTCTCCGCCCTGCGCAGAATGGGAATATTCTCTTCTTCCGCTTCCCGCTCCAGTTCCTTTCTCAGATCCGCAATCATGGCCATATCAGTCGTCTGTCCCATAGATCCGGTCGATTTCCGCCTGATGTTCTTCAAGCGTCTTTGTGAAGACATGGCGGCCGTCTTTTTCCGCCACATAGTAAAGATACTCTCCGGGCGCCGCGTCAAGCACCGCACGGACCGCATCCATGCCGGGACTGCTTATGGGGCCGGGCGGAAGCCCCTGCCGTTCATATGTGTTGTAAGGCGAATCAATTTTCGTATCCGCTATGGTCAGTTCCTCTTTCTGCCTGCCCAATGCATACTGGACAGTAGCGTCAATCTGAAGAGGCATCTGCTTTTCCAGACGCGCCAGAATGACAGAGGCAATCGGCACCTGATCCTCTTTTAACCGTGCTTCCCGCTCCACCATGGACGCGATGGTCATGAGGGCATGAATGGAAAGATGTCTCTCCTCCGCCCGCCTGCGCAATGCGGGTGTAAGCATTTCATCCGTGCGCCGGTACATCATGTCAGCAATCTGCCGGGCGGAGCAAGACTTCGGAATTTCATACGTATCGGCGAAAAGAAATCCTTCTCCCTTCACCTTTGCCTCCTCAGGACCGTACATGTATGGAAAAGGCGCGTAAGTTTCCGCTTCATGAAGAAAATCTCCATAGCATTCCAGCCCCGCCTTCTGAAGAACATCTGCAATCTGCGCTGCGGTAAAGCCTTCCGGCACGGTGATCTTCACCACTTCTTCTTTTCCGTTTTTCAGATCCGCAATCGTTTCCGCTACCGTCGAACCACGCCGGAATGTATAGTACCCGCTTTTGAGCGCCTTCCCGTTTCCTGTGGCCAAAAGCATGGCGCGGAAAACGGTGGCACTTCTGATAACGCCTTTCTCCTCAAGCATTTCTCCGATTTCCCGCCCCGTGGCATTTTTCGGTATTTCCACCATCACCGTTCCATCCGCCGTTCCGTGATAAAAGAAATAAAAATAGAGGAACAGGCCCGCCGCCAGCGCCGCAAAAGCAAGCACCACCCCATGCAGGTATTTCCTTTTATCTTTTATAAAAGATATTTCCTTCATAAAACCTCTTTTGCTTCAATCGTGGAAGGACAGAAACCATCGCGGCCTTCCGCTGTTTTCATGACTGGTTTATTATACCACAACTCTGAAAATAGCCGCTTTTTCTCCGCCGTGCTACAATAGGTCCATTAGTAAAGGAGGAACTCCTATGGAAATCAAAATCGGAACTGTCGGTACCGCCAGCCGGACCGTCACGGAAAAAGACACTGCCCTTGCCGTCAAAAGCGGCTCTCTGCAAGTCCTTGCCACTCCTGTTTTATCCGCCCTTATGGAAGAGGCTGCCGTTGCCGCCCTTGCGCCCTGCCTGCCGCCGAAACAGACTACGGTGGGCGGTTTCATCGCCGTCCGCCACAACGCGCCCACCCCCGTGGGACAAACGATCAAAGCGACTGCCACCGTGACGGCGGTCAGAGGAAAGAAAATATCTTTCACCATCACCGCCTCTGATGAAAACGGCGCCATCGGTGAGGCGGAGCACACCCGTTTCCTTGTGGATGAAGAAGCATTCATGAGGAAATTACACAAGTAAAAAGCGTTTCAAATCAAAAGGCATGTCAAAAGACGCCCGCGGTATTTTGCGGACGTTTTTCATTGATGCTTTATTTTTTTGTATTGCTTTCCGCAGCGCGTTCCACCCCTGTCCCGTCAAAAACGGGGATAAAACTTTGATCGGAAGATTCTTTCTGCTGGACATAGCCGTCTTCAATGCCGAGCGCTTCCATGTACGCTTCCGCCTCTTCGTATTCTTCATCGGTAATCCGGCGGTTGATTTCCGGAAACTCTTCCGCTCTTCCGTGAGGCGTGTACTGCCGCATAAGACTGAAAAGGACATCCCCTTTACGAAACGTTTCCGCCACATATTCCAAAACGCCTTTCGTGTTTTTCATCTGCCCCGGCAAAATAAGATGGCGGATAAGAACACCTTTTTTTAATATACCGTCGGCACCGATTTCATAGGGACCTGTCTGCCGGAACATCTGCTCAATGGCAGACACCGCCTTTTCAAAGTAGTCCGACGCACTGCTGTACCTTTCCGCCGCCACAGCGTCGCTGTACTTCAAATCAGGAAGCCAGCACTGTATTTTCTTCCGTAGGAACGCCACGGTATGAACGCTTTCATAGCCGCCGCAGTTATACACCACCGGTACGGGAAGCGGTTCTCTCAGACTTTGAAAAACGGCATGGGTAAAATGGGTCGGCGTCACAAGGTCGATATTGTGCGCGCCCCGGGCGATGAGTTCACGGTAAATCTCCGCCAGCCGCTCCACGGATATTTCTATCCCCCGGCGCAGTTCGGATATTTCATAATTCTGGCAGTACACGCAGGATAAATTGCACCCCGCAAAAAAAACCGTTCCCGCGCCTCTTGTCCCGCTGATACACGGTTCTTCCCAATGATGGAGCGCCGCCCGTGATACGATGGGAAGCATGCCTGTCCGGCAGTAACCGACGGCGCCCTGTCCGTGAATGGACTCCCGCCGCGGCACACGGCATCCCCGCGGGCAGATATTACAGATACTCATTATATGTCCTTTATATAAAGCGGGCTTTCCCGCAGAATTTCCACTACCTGATTATACACCGAAAGAAGAAAATCCATTGCCCCCGCCTTGTAAAAATCTTATAATGATACATATTGTGGGTAAAGCTGAAAGGAGAAATTTTATGGAACAGCAATCCGGTTTTTTGGACAGAATTTTTCACCTGAAAGAAAATCACACGTCCGTCAGGACAGAAATCATGGCGGGCATCACGACTTTCATGACGATGGCGTATATCCTCGCGGTCAATCCCGGCATCATGAGCGCTGCCGGCATGGATAAAGGCGCGCTTCTTACGGCGACCGCCCTTGCCGCATTCATCGGCACCATTCTCATGGCACTCTTTGCCAATTACCCCTTCGCCCTCGCTCCCGGCATGGGGCTGAATGCGTTTTTCGCTTTCACCGTCGTCGGACAGATGGGCTATTCCTGGCAGACCGCCCTTGCCGCTGTTTGTCTGGAAGGCGTGATTTTCATTATCCTGTCTCTCACCAATGTACGCGAAGCGATTTTCAACGCGATCCCCATCAACCTGAAACGGGCAGTGTCGGCAGGCATCGGTCTGTTCATTGCCTTCATCGGACTGGTTTCCGCCAATATCATCGTCGCCAATCCCGCTACGAAAGTTTCTCTTTTCTCCTTTAAAGGCGCAATTGCCGCAGGAACATTCCACACCGTGGGAGTTCCGGTTCTCCTCGCCATCCTGGGTGTGCTTTTCACAGGCATCCTCATGGTGAAAAAAGTGAGAGGAAATATTCTCTGGGGCATCCTCTTCACATGGGGTCTCGGCATCCTCTGCGAACTCACGGGGCTCTACATTCCCGATCCCGCAAAAGGAGCGTTCAGTACTCTGCCGGATCTTTCCGCAGGCATTGCTTCTTTTACCCCTGTAAGCCTGTCCCCCATTTTCATGCAGCTTGATTTCTCAAAGGTGATGAGCCCTGATTTCTTCGTCGTCCTCTTCGCGTTCCTTTTCGTGGATATTTTTGATACCCTCGGCACCCTGGTCGGCGTTTCTTCCAAAGCAAACATGCTTGATGAGGAAGGGAAGCTGCCCCGCATCAAAGGCGCTCTCATGGCTGACGCTGTCGCCACCACCATCGGCGCGGGCCTCGGCGTTTCCACCACGACCACCTTCGTAGAAAGCGCGGCAGGCGTTTCTGAAGGCGGACGGACCGGTCTTACCGCCGTCACCGTAGCCGTTCTCTTTGCCCTCTCCCTGTTCCTTTCCCCCTTCTTCCTGGCAATTCCCGCCTTTGCCACCGCGCCCGCCCTCATCATCGTGGGCTTCCTCATGTTCACCGCCGTCACGGGCATCAACTTCAGCGACCCCACCGAAGCCATTCCCGCATATATCGCCATCCTTGCCATGCCCTTCACATACAGCATCGCCGAAGGCATCTCGTTTGGCATCATCACTTACACTGTCATGAACGCCCTCACAGGAAACGGGAAAAAGATCAGTGCCCTGATGTATATTCTGACAATCCTCTTCATCGGGAAATATATCTTCCTCTGATCGAAGTATTTCCTACAAATCAACCAACAGGTTTCGGACATACTATGTACCCTCTTTATCAAACAGCGGTAAAGAGGGTATTTTACATGTTATGCTCCTTGCAGGCAAATTCGTCCGCCTCGATTTTATACACCGCCACATGCGCTGCTATGCGGTCAGTAAACTCGAAATGCTTTTTATCCTGGCATTCCATGAAAATCGTAAGGATCTTTTTCTTCTCTTCCCTGTCTTTTACCACCGACACCGGCCCGCTCCCGATGATGCTGTGGTAGTACTCCGTATAATCGCAGGCTTTCTCCGCCCGTCCCATGACACCGCCGTTGTCGATTTCAAAACCGATGACAGGATTTGATTCTGCCAGTTCCCGCTTCAGTCCGGCATCAGCACCATGGAAATACACCGTAAGCTTTCCCCCTTCATAAGAGTATCCGTAGTTGACCGGCACCACAAAAACACGGCCGCCGTCCTGAAAACCCAGATGGACGATTTTGCACTCGTCCAGAACTTTTCTGATTTCCGTTTCTTCCGTAACTTCTCTGTCGTTTCTTCTCATCATAACCTCCTCGATGACTATTGCCTGCTTAAATTATACCGCTCTGTATAAATTCCATCCTTATTTGTGCTATGATGGAAAAAACATCTGTGGAAAATATATTTTCTTACAAAGGAGATTATTATGTTTGAAAATGACAGCCGTTCTTCTTTACGGAAATGGATTTTTGCTGCTCTCCTCGCCGCGGCAGGCGTCCTTCTTTCACCGGTCTTTTCTTTTCCTTTGGGAGTGACCCGTGCTTTCCCGCTCCAGCACATGATCAATATCTTTCTTGCGGTTCTCTGCGGCACGCGGTACGGTATTTCCGCCGCCTTTACCACATCGGTGATCAGGAATATCATCGGCTCCGGTTCGCTCCTCGCTTTCCCCGGCTCGATGATCGGCGCCTTCCTGTCGGGATACCTGTACAGCCGCACGAAAAAACTTTGGGCAGCCGTCCTTGGAGAATTCACAGGCACATCGCTCATCGGCGGCCTTGTCTCTTATCCGGTGGCCGCTCTCTTTATGGGGTCGTCAAAAGGAGCTTTTTTCTATATTTCTCTCTTCTCCGTTTCCTGCGGCGCCGGGTGCCTCATTGCTTTCATCGTCCTCAAAGGGATCCATATCTTTCAAACAAATACGATAAAAGAAAAATAATATTTCTTTTAAAATTGACTTTCCGAGGCCTTCAGGCCTCTTTCTTTCTGCACAAAAATGACGGCTGCACGCTTATCATATACGATTTGTATGTACAATTAACATCAGGCGTTAAAACCATTGACAGTTTTTATTTCCATCAGATATAATAAGTCTGTTTTGAGACATATTTCATTCATTTTTTATATTTCGTTTAAGTCTTGCTATCTAAATGAGAACCAAGGACAACAAGGGGATTTATTCAATGAGACATACCATACTGAGAGCCGCCGTCTGCGCATTTTTTGCCGGTGCAGCGATGACCGCCTCCGCGGCCAACCCATTTTCTGATGTAGAAAGAGATTCCTGGGCATACGAAGCTGTCGCTTCCCTGTCAGACCAGAACATTGTTGAAGGCTATCCTGACGGCACATTCAAAGGCGACAAGCACATCACCCGTTACGAAATGGCGCAGATTACCGCCCGCCTGCTGGCAAAAAGAAACTCTCTTTCCGCTGATCAGCAGTCCGTCGTAGACAAGCTTTCAAGAGAGTATGCCAATGATCTCTCCAGCCTCGGCGTCCGTATTTCCGAACTGGAGAAAAAAACGGGAAAAACATCGCTTCTCACGGAACTCCGTGTACAGGGCATCGACCGCTACGATAATATTTTCAAAGACACAAAAGAAAAACACTATGAACTGGGCGCCCGTATCCGTTTAAATACCATGACCAAGATTAATGACAGAAGCACCCTGTACGGGCAGCTTGAGACCTACATGGGCATGAACGGCAGAGACCCTTACGATATCAATAAATACACATACGATAAAAACGGAAACGAAAGCGTCCGCGCCGGACACAGCGATGGTGAGCTTCATTTGAACCGTCTTTGGACCACATTCCAGTTCGGTAAGAAACAGGACACCACGAACCTTCCTTTCGGACCGTCAAAGAACCTCATCGGTATCGGACAGTTCCCCGTCAAAATGGGGGTTACCGGCTATACCTATGACGGTGAATTTAAAGGCGCCTTCATCACTTTCGGCGACTACATAAAGGGAGGCCGTCTGACAATCGCTTATGGCCGCGCCACCAATATCAACTATAATTATACCGGTCCCATGATGCACGGAATAAAAGTCACGCCGATTGCCAAGAGCAAGCTGATTGGCGAGCTTTCCACCAACAAAGTGGTGGCCGCTGCCGTTGCCGCCAACCCGGCGCTCAAAAGCGTACTGGGAAAAGCCACCGGCCTGATCAACAGCAGCAATAATTTGCCAGAGCTGCAAAATAATTTAGGAAAGATCGTCAATCTCATCAAGACGCAGAATCCGCAGCTGGCACAGGCGGTCGCTGCCAAGCTGGGGACTCTCAATCTGAACTCCCTCGTTTCCGCCAGCACCATGTACTACAATCCCGCTAATGACACCCTCTATCCCATGGGGAAAGATGTCGTAATGGACTGGGGCGAAGATGAAGACGTGCCTGTCACTTACGCCTCCTATATTTACAAGGTTCCGGATCAGTGGGAATTCCATGCGTATGCCATGAAAGCAAACGGTCCTGTCGGACACATCTGCGAGGCCTACGGCTTTGCCGGTTCCTACTACGTCACACCGAAATGGAATATCCACGGCGAATTCGTCAAGAATCTCCGTGTCCTTCCTTTGAATAACGAGAAGCCGCACAGCTTCAATTACGGTCTTTCCTACGGAACAGCAGACGTGCTCAAACCCAGATCTTACTCCATCGGCATAGATTATATTTACAGCCAGGCAGGCACATACTTCGGCGGCTCCGGCAATGATATCGCCGACCAGTACATGGGGCATGTATATAAAAACTGGCACGGCATGAAAAATGTCCCTGCCTACTTTGCCGACAAAATGGACGCCCTGACCGACGGCAACCCTGCCAACGACCACAACAACTTCGGCGGCGCCAAGTTCTTCCTCGCCAAAGCGTCTTATGTTCCCATGAAAGGCCTTATCGTGGAAGCTGATTACGGCTTTAACGCCAAAGATATGGGCGGCAAAAAAATGGATAATATGTTCATGCTGAAAGCGACCGCTTACATCAAATAAAAGCTGTAAAAAACTCATAACAGGCAGAGATTTTCTGAACCCGTTATGAGCTTTTTATTTGCCTCATATCACCCGAATATCAGCAGATTATCCGGGAAGATCTACACTTTCCATATACTCTAAATCTATATAGTCCCCCTCTTCACCTTGCTTCCATACGCCGTAAATCAGACACCGCTGCCCAAGGGGACAATATGCGCCGTTCATATGGACAATGACCGGATCGCCCTTAATATCCCAGAAATTCATGACTTCCTGATCTATGATAGTATTGATTGCACGTCCTGTAAAAGCCACCCGCGCCCCTTTCGGTTTGTCAGACAATTCCCGTACGTCCATCATCTGGTATTTATCAAGATCCGCCCGTTGCAGCTTTTTCACATTATTCTGATAGAAAATGGGATTGTCACTGACAGGATTCTCATGGTCAAAAGCCTTATCACGAATCTGCTCCAGTTTGAGTCCGCCATCATTAGATTTATCTTTTCCCCTAAGTGCTTCAAAATACTCTTTAAAAGGATCCGGATCACGATAGTCCATATAATCTGCAACAAGAATTGCTCCTTCTTTGGCTTCTTTCATCGTCCCTCTCACCTCAAAAGGTGTCCTGTTCAGCAATCGGCCGCTGTACCTGCCCAAATCAACACGGAAGACCCTGCCCGCCTCATCGGCTATCTTATAAATATCGCCTTCTACGAATTCGCGTATTTCTCCATGCAGCGTGACTTCCTGCTGATCGGCCGCCCATGCGGTACTACCAAACATACAGACTGCCAGCATAATTTTCATTATTTTTCCGGTAAGCATTATTAATCACCTTTCTGTAAAAACACCGCCCGGCATAATCAGCAGCCGCGCCCTTTAATAGTACGTACCCTCTGTATATCTGGTGAACCGTCTTTATGTTTTGTAATGGTATCTACCCTGATGCGATCCAGTTCAGGAGCAAATTCACGAAGCGCCTTTTCTTTCAGCCTGACACCGCGAAGCATCGCCCGATAGAGAACTGCTGCCATTTCATAACGGGTCATCGATCGGGTTCCTTTAAAATATCCGTCCGGATACCCTTCCAGAATCCCATTCCCTGCCAATGTCGCCACGTAATCATAAGCCCAGTGGTTCTCCGGTGTATCCGGGAACAACTGGATTTTTGATAAATCAAGGACATTACCGGCCACGCTGTCCGCTATGAATGATCGTTGATCCTCCAATGCCTTGCGCAATTCAATGATTTCTTTCGCCATGGCAACACGGGAAACTGACACATGATTGGCTTGTCCTACCTTTATGCTTAAACCGGCACTGACCATGTCATTCCCATTTCCTATGGTGCCGGCAATATTGAACATGGTATCTTCATTTGGACGGTAAAAAGCGCCTATAGCAGCTGCATTTTCTCCTCTATAATGTCCATACCCGACAGCAAAATCCCATTTTTCATCCGGGTCAAAGTCGAGCGGATGCAGACCGGCAAGAGCTGCCGCGCCAGCCCCCACCTTATTTATTCTGTTATTTAAATCAGAAATATTCTGTACATTGATCCCGACCTGTCTGGATACAGCATATAATTCCGACCCGTTGACCGCATCCGTACTGCCCGGCCCTATACGTCCTGCTGCCACATTCGTGATTGTCCTCTCTTTTCCTTTATCACCCACACTGACCGTACCCACAGGTTCCGTTCCGGAAATATTACTGTATGTTTCATTTGTACCGGGTATTTCAACGACAGATGTGCCAATGACCTCATTCGTCGTGGCACCGCTGCCGAGCGCGACAGACCGCGCCAATGTCGCCTGCGCTTCCGTCCCCAAGGCAATGGAATCCTCCGCCATCACCCGTGCGCTTTCACCGCCTGCCAAACCGCGCTGTCCGGTAACTTTATTATTATGCCCGAAGGCAAACCCGGTGATATTTCCTGTATTTTTCTTTTTTAATACATCTGTATCTCCCGGATTGCTTTCATTTCCGATAATATTCTCTCCGCCGATACCGACAGAATTTTCACCGGATACAGCATTTTGTCTGCCAAAGGCGGAACTGCTCTGCCCTGATACAGCATTACCATAACCAACGGCAGTACTATAATCCCCGGCAGCCTGGTTAGCTCCAATATGTTTGTATACTCTTTCTCTTTCCGTATTATCATTATCATCTTCATTGACAGTGTAATCAGACCATCCGGCACCCATAGCCGTACTGAAACGTCCCGTGGCACGATTGGAGTCGCCGACCGCCACCGCATGCCAACCGGAGGCATATGTGCTGGCTCCGACGGCCGTCGTATATTCCGCCGTGGCTGTAGCCCGATTGCCAACAGCCACAGCAGACTGTCCGGCAACCGGATTACTGTCCGTTTCCGATTTCAGACCGGCTATCGATTTATTTCCGATTGCCACGGAATTATACGCATTTGCATGACTGTTATTGCCATAAGAGGATGAATTCCGGCGATCTGCGACGGCCTGTCGCCCTACGGCAGTAGCATCTTTGCCGTTCGCCTCACTGTTATAGCCAATTGCAATCGCCTGTTCGGCAATCAGACGCTGCGGATCATTAACCGCATCCGCCCTATAACCGACCGCTGCATTTTCACCGATAGCAATCGACCGTGTCGTATTAGCGCCTGCATTGGCTCCATGGGCAACAGAAGCATAACCATACGCATGAGCACCTTTTCCCGTCGCAATACTGCCATTCCCCATAGCCTTGGCACCGTCACCGACGGCAACAGCAGAAATACCATCATTATGATCAGCCGTATCAGTCGTATCACCGGCCTGGCTGTCTGCACCAACCGCGACACTGCGGTATCCCTGTGAACTGCTGTTATCTCCAATCGCCACACTGCTGCTGCTCTTTGTCACTGCATGATTGCCAACCGCCACATTATTAGTAATACCTCCGCTGAATCCCAAATCTTTTCCAGACTTCCAACCAGCATGATCAGGGTTTGGGGCCATTGTTGCAAAATCAAACTTGGCATATAAAACATTCCCTTCTCCATCTTTGGCTCCGGTATCACAATAATAGTCATTTCCCTTTTTTACTAAATCAACGGAACCATTCCAATCATATTTTTTTCCGTTATGCGTTACGCCCGCCCATGGATTTGTTGTTTCCCGATATATCTGAATATTATATGATTCATAATTTGCTTCCGAACCGGCTTGGGAAAAATTACCTGCAGCCACATTGCCGACAGCTTCTGAATTATCTGTTTTCCCTTTGGAAGCCGATTGATCAGACAGCTCATATGTTCCATTCGCATCTTGATATAAAATCACATTACTCGTACTGTTGATATGCCCTCCATCCGCCATATATCCGGCAGTAACGGCACTTACGGTATTAATACCTGCCATACTTCCCCAAAAAACTGTTCCACCGATGCATGCTAAGATACACCGCTTACGCCATTGATTCCACCTCATTGCAAATCATTCCTCCCAACTTACCATTCGCACAACCTGCAAATTACTGTCATGAATAATATTTTCCTGCAGATATCTCCCCTCCCATCCTCCTTTTAATTTATATAAACTGATCAGATTATTTCTCATGAATATCCCGATCAGATAAGACAGCCTATACATCCTCATTCCTACCGCATGTAAAAATTTATTTATATGCAGTATTTTGAATATTATATATGATATCCATATTATAATTATTTATACTTTATTACATAATACCGCTTATATAAACCAAAAGCAATCTTTAATTGCCTTAATCAAATACACCTCTAACCCTACCCACCCCCCCCGAATTTTATCGATATATTCTGTTTTTTACACCCAATAAATTTAAACAGTAATTTACGCAAAAAAAGAAATCGTTCACATCCGAACGATTTGAGTCATTCTTCCTTTTCTTAAAGATATATTTCCATTCATGAATAATTATTCTATTTATATTAAAGACCACTTGATTATAACATCAATTCGTAAGCATCAGAATTCCCCATCCTGTCACAACAATATTCTTCCTTTTAGCATGGAATAAGGTCGATATGACATAAAGAATACAACCACTGTCCTCGTTTTGATTTAGTCATTTGAGACGGCTAAAGAAACTACGTTTCTCTTTCAATACGCTTTATCTAGTTATTTCTACCCTTTGTCTATTTGCAATAAACCACAAAAAAGACCTCTTTCGAGGTCTTTTTTTGTTGCCTGTATCTCAGAATACATAGTTCAGGGATACGGTGGCCAAATTATCGTAGTCGCTGCCATCCTTCGCGTCTACATCGAAGGCATATTCGCCGTGAAGTTTTACATTCTTGGCGAGGATGACATCAGCCTGGACAAGCCAGTAATCCACATCCGTTTTGCTGATTGCTTTATCAATCGGACTCACTATCACAGGTGGTGCTGAATTCGCAAGAAAGGCTCGAAACTTAATTCGCCCCAAAAGATTATCCTCTTTTATGATTAGAGTCATCGCGGTAAGCGAGTATCCTCAGCCGCACTGTGTACGCCAGTTCCTCATAAATAAGAAGCCTTACCGTATTCCATTTTTCCTAAAATATTTAATATGAACCGGTATTTAAAAAAGGATCTCCAAGTGTCATCCGGGTAATAGATTCTTCACTCAGTGACACTGCCCCGTTTCCCGTTTTTCCCACAAGGCTTTTCCGCTTCCTGTAAACGCGCCAGACTCCATCCGGAGTGCCAGCGAAGAATCTGTACCCGTAATGAGGGCATCGGTAAAGCGTCATCCTGAAGTGACAAGCGAAGGATCTATTGCCGTGGTGAGGAAAGCCGTAAAATTTCATCAGAGTAATAGATTCTTCACTCTGTGTCACCGTTCCGCTTTCCCGTTTTTCCCACAAAACCTTCTTACCCCCGTTCAGAATGACCACGTACGGTAAAACGTCATAATGAGCGCCAGCGAAGAATCTGTACCCGTAATGAGGGGGCCGGTAAAGCGTCATCCGGAACGCAAGCGAAGGATCTACTGCCGTGGTGAGGAAAGCCATAAAATGTCATCAGGGTCATAGATTCTTCACTCTGTGTCACCATTCCGCTTTCCCGTTTTTCCCACAAAACATTCTTACCCCCGTTCAGAATGACGCTTTAGGGAAAGACGTCTGACATCATCCTCACAGCTTTCTATGATGAACCAATTATTTGACCGATTTAGTTGCAATATATGTTTTTATATTCATATCATGGAGCCTGCCGATACCATTTGTATCTTCATATAAATCAATAAGCGTGAACCCCGCTTTTAACTGACCCCCTATCTGCTCGGCCATAGTATGCGAAAACTGCATCCCCGATCCTTCTGCCATCATAAAATCCCTGGCTCTTTTATCTTTTAACGGATTAAACGGCATTGCCCAAACTATTTCTTTTTCTTCATCGTCAACAATATAGTTTATCTCATTGTTCAGTCCTGACAGTAAACTGCCACCTTTTCTCAAAACCCTGTAAGCTTCATTAAAAACATGCTGTACATCTTCAACATAACAATTTGAAACCGGGTGGAATATAATATCAAAACTTTCATCTGCAAAAGGAAATTTCTTTGTCATATCTCCTTCAACAGCATTTATATCATAACCTTCTCTTTCTGCTATCAATAATTCAGATTTTATCTGCTTAGATGAATAATCAAGCACTGTACATTCTGCGCCTAAAGCATTAAAGATAGGCATTTGCTGCCCGCCGCCTGATGCCAGTCCCAGAATTTTCTTTCCTTTCAGGCTGCCAAGCCACTCATGAGGAACAAAAACAGTGGGCGTCAGCAAAACATTCCAGCTCCCATTCTTCGCATTTATATATTCTTCATGAGAAACAGGTTTCCCCCATTCCCAGCCTTCTTCAATCCATTTATCAATCGTATCCTTATTAATCTCCTGATATGATTTCATGGTTTACATGCCTCATCTCTACATTATATGATTAAACCAAACACTTTTAACCCGCCAACCGCCCAATTTCTTCACAAAATCGTTTCCGCCGTGCCCACATACCATTGCGGCCGTTCCTCTTTTATTTTGGCCGCCAGCTTTCTTTGCTGTACTTCATTTCCCGCCATCAGGAAAAAAGCGGATCCTGACCCTGTCATCATCGCTTTTTTGCAAAGAGAGGACAGATAGGAAAACGTTTCCCCAAGAACGGGCTCCGCCTTAAACAGGACGTCTTCAAAATCATTGGAAAGAGATGCCAGCAGCACAGCGCGGTCTTTATTTTTCAAAGCCTCTATACAGCTTTCTGCCGTACCTGCCCTGCGGCGGGGGCAGACGTCCAGCAGTCCATAAGCCTTCCCTGTGGAGATAGAAACACCGGGCCGGACGATAACTACGGGCAGTCCCGCCCAACCGGCAAGAGGAGTAAGTTTTTCACCGATCCCTTCACAACGCCGGCACCCGCCTGCCACGCAGAAGGGAACATCAGCCCCCAGTCTCGCCCCCATATCCGCCAACGCCGCAAGAGAAAGCCGCTGCCCTGTCATTCTGTTTAATCCACGGAGGACAGCCGCCGCGTCAGAGGAGCCGCCGCCCATTCCCGCTTCCGACGGAATCTGTTTCACCAGTTCCATGTGGACACCGCCGGAAAATCCTGTTTCTCTGAAAAATAATTCCGCCGCTTCCCACATGAGATTCGCTTTTCCCCCCGGCGCAAGCCCTTCTTTAATGGAAAGAGAAATCCCTCCCGCTTCCGTAAGTGTCACTTCATCGCAAAGAGATATACTGTGCATCACGCTGTCAATCTCATGATAACCGTCTTCTCTCTTTTCCCCCACTGATAAAGTCAGGTTGATTTTCGCATAAGCCTTTTCTGCAATCATTATGATCCCCATTCGTTATTGATGGCTCTATTATATCATTCCGCCAGCGGCATAATAGATATGAAATACTTCTATATCGAAATGATTTGTTGTCATTTGACTTCCTTTCCCGTATAATTCGATATATAGAACATTGTAAATATATTGAATTGTAAACAAAATCTTTTGTGAAGAACCCGAAATTGAAAGGATGAATTTTATGTACGGCATGTTTTTTGATACATATGATACCCCTGTGTACCGCCCGCCAAGTGAAGCGGCCAGCTTTATTCTCCGCGTAACCCGCGGCTGTGCGCACAACAACTGCACCTACTGCAATATGTACCGCGGTGTCAAATTTGAAAAGCTTTCTGATGAACAGATCATGCGCCAGATTGAGCTTGCCCGTGCCACTGACGCGGAAGGCGTGCGCCGCGTATTTCTTGCTGACGGCGACGCCCTTGTACTGCCCACTGACCGTTTGCTGAAAATCTTGGCAGTATTGAAAGAATATTTCCCCAACTTAGAAAGAGTAGCTTCTTATGCCGCGCCGGGAGATATCCTCCGCAAATCCGTGGAAGAACTCACCGCTCTCAGAAAAGCAGGCCTCACCCTGCTCTACTACGGTATGGAAAGCGGCGATTCCCAGACACTGAAAGAGATTCGCAAAGGAGTAAGCGGTGAGCAGTCCATCGAAGTGGGCAAACGCGCCATCGCCGCGGGAATGCAGCTCTCCATCATGGTCATCCTCGGCATCGCAGGCGTAGAAGGATCGGAGCGCCACGCTCTTGCCACCGCCCATGCCATCAATGAAATCAAGCCGACCATGCTTTCTGCGCTGTCCCTCATGCTCTATCGCGGCAGCGAACTGAAAGACCAGTTTGAACGAGGCGAATTCCATCCCCTGCCGCCGGCAGGACTGATGAAAGAACTCAAACTGATCATGGAGAACGTGCATCTTCCTGACAGCGAACGTATGATTTTCAGAAGCAATCACGTGTCCAACTATATCCGTCTGGCGGCGACACTCCCCGCCCAGAAAGATCAGCTGATGGAGGACATAGAGGAAAGCATCGACTACCTGTCCCAAATGAAAGACTGGGATATTTACAACCACGACTGGACAAAATAGTTATGACAGTAAAGGAGACTATCATGAAAAAATTACTGACTTCCGCAGCACTCGCCCTGGCCCTCACCGCTGCAGGCATGACTTCCTACGCCGTAAACTGGGTCTACCTCGGACAGGACGGAAACGACCGAATCTATTATGATACCTCTTCCGTTTCCCGCCAGGGCAACCTGGTTGCCGTCACCATGCAGGAACGGGAAGCGGATGGCGAGGCAGAGGAGTACAATTATCTTTTTGATACCCACCGGAAGAAATACACCCTTGCTTCCAAAATTGAATATGATCGAAACGGGAACGTCAAGAAAATTGAAACTTTCCATGAATCGGATTTCGGATGGAAAAAAGTGAAAGAAAATTCGGAGGAAGAGCTGCTCTATAAACAGATCGTGAATAAGCCGGCCACTGCCTCACTGTAGCCGTCCATAAGCGGGAAATCGGCAGTGAGGTGGGAATATATCCATATCTTCAATACGGAAAGAAAAACATACGCTGTCAATTTCGGACCGCTGCTCTCGGGCATCGGACTTCCTCTCCCCATTTAAAATCCCGCCCATTGAGCAGTACGTACCGCCGGAAATGTATAGAAAATGCAAAAGCCGCCCATTCGGACGGCCGTAACCTGTATCTTTATTAAACTGTTTTCGCAACCAGCGCCTCTTGAAGTACCTTAGAAAAATTAATCCCTTTGTCCAATGCCCGCTGATTTAACCATGCTGGAATTGTCAATGTCTTTTTAACCGATTTCGTGTTTTTCGCCAGATCCACATCAGATTGAATCAACGTTGCGAAAGCATTTTTATCCAGTCTCTTAATTTCTTTAATGTCAGTCGGCATAGGAAGCTGCACTCCGTCTTCCATCATTCCTAATACGTACAGCTCCATTGCCTCCGCGGCTCCGGACAAAATCTCTTCCATTGTATCACCGTATGTAGTGCACCCTTCTAAATCCGGAAACTCTGCCCACATTCCATCTGCGTCTTCGTGTATAACCGCCGGATAAATAAATAACATTTTCATTACCTCCTTTGTCACCCATGCGGGGCTTATTTCAGCCCCGTTCTCTTTAGTATGGCGTTCAGCAGTCCCTTCGGCATATCTTTGCCGTGGACAGCTATAACTTCAAACTTATCGCCTTTGACAAGCCTGTGATGGCTTCCACGCTGTCTCACGTCTTGCCATCCATTTTTCAAAAGCAGTTTCAGTAAGTCTTTGTCTTTCATCCTGCCATATCTCCTTTATTGATTCTATTGTAGCACGTGTATACGTATGTATCAATAGGAATATCTCGTCTTTAACCTGCTATTTTATACAGGAATGCGGTCAGAAGAATTATTAGCACTCACTCTGTCAGATTTTTATGAAAAAGAAAAAAGTATACGTGTTAATAAAACCTATTCACGCCTGCATAAAAAAGACATCATAACATCGCCAAAAACGGAAAAAGGAAATAGAGTCATCCTGCTTCCACAATTCATTGTGGATATGCTCGCCGATTATATTAACCGCCTGCCATATATTAAGCAGAATGAACGCATATTTCCTTGTACTAAATTTTGGCTTTTCCGCCATATGAAATTAGGATGCAAGCTTTCGGGTGCAGAACAGATACGAATTCATGATCTGCGCCACAGCCACGCAAGCCTATTAATTGAAATGGTTTTTTCTCCCTTACTTATAAAAGAACGTTTAGGACATGAAGATATTAAAACAACTCTTCAAACCTACTCCCATTTATACCCGTCTAAGCAAGAGGAATTAACCGCTAAATTAAATGATATAGGACGCAATAGTATCAAAACAGTATCAATAGCATAAAAAAAGACCGCGGAACATCTGTATTTATAGTATGTCCCACGGTCTTTTAGATTATTCCGGATCAATAATGAAAGAGAGAGAAGAGAAATACTTCGGCGTGGTATGTTCATCCTCTTTCTCCCCTGCCACTTCCACACCTACTACGTTCAGACCGTTTGCGCTGACAGTAACTGTAGCGTAACCGTCCGCGTCGGCTGTGGACTCATTAGTCAGGTCATTGATGACGTCCTTGATGAGAGGCGCGTTCGCATAGGGCTTGCCATCTTTATATACACGGATTCTATACGTATCGCCCTTGCGGAGCGTCAGTGGATTCACCTGGGGAACGATCTGGATCGGCACATTATAAATGCCGCCCGGTTTTACATCGGGGCTCCAGTAGTTAATATTCCATTTGATCGCGTGGGTCGTCTTCACCGCGTCCGCTACTTCCGCAAACGGAGCCTGATGCATTTTGCCGGAGCTGTCTTTCGTGAAGAAGCCATAATCAAAGAAAGTCACCGTTACACCCAACTCATCCGTGGGAATGATAGAAATATGATCCTCATAATTTACAGTTTCCACATTCATAGCGTCGAAATTCTTATCATAAGCTTCCACCGCCTTCACACAGGACGGATTGTACGCGTTGTCTGTCGGTCCTTCCCCAAGGACAAGGGCTTTCTGGTCAAAACGGTTTGCAATAAACACACCGTGGGCAGACACGGAAGAGCAAGCCGCGCCAATAGACAAAGCAGCCGCGCAAAGTAACAGTACGTATCTTTTTTTCATGAAAAAACCTCCCTTAAATAATAACCAACTTAATCATAATTATATATATAATTATATCACACCTTATATTTAATTTTAACTTTGCATTTTATAATAAATATTTTTGAAACTCTTTTTCTGTATAAATTTTAACAAAATACAAAATGTCAATCCCCAAATCTGTTTTTATTAATCCTTTCATTTCACATTTCTCCATCAAAAAAACGCCCTGCAGGGAGCGTTTTCTTTTCATATTTTATTCACCGCTTTGTTTCACGGCAGCTTCCATAAAACCGTTGAAGAGGGGGTGGGGCCGGTTCGGGCGGCTCTTGAATTCCGGATGGGCCTGGGTGGCGGCAAAGTAGGGATGGTCTTTTAATTCGATAATTTCCACGAGACGGTCATCGGGGCTGGTGCCGGAAATGACAAGACCCGCCGCTTCCATCTGCGGACGGAATTCGTTGGACACTTCGTATCTGTGGCGGTGGCGTTCGTAGACGATTTCCTGATTTTCATACAAAGTTCTCGCCCTTGTTCCTTCTTTCAGCTTGCACGGATAGATGCCGAGGCGCATGGTACCGCCTTTTTCCGTGACGTCTTCCTGATCGGGCATGAGGTCAATGACGGGATATTTCCCGTCG
Organism: Dialister invisus DSM 15470; assembly: GCF_000160055.1. Classification (NCBI taxonomy): domain Bacteria; kingdom Bacillati; phylum Bacillota; class Negativicutes; order Veillonellales; family Veillonellaceae; genus Dialister; species Dialister invisus. The sequence goes on along the minus strand of NZ_GG698602.1, from coordinate 1,427,328 downwards.
GGAATAAATTCGGAAGAGTTGGCTTGTTCCATGTGGCACACGTTTCTGGCAAATTCGATGACGGCGCACTGCATGCCGAGGCAGAGCCCAAGGAAGGGAATTTTATTTTCACGGGCATAACGAATAGCGTCGATTTTCCCCTCCACACCGCGGTAGCCGAAGCCGCCGGGGACGACGATACCGTCAACACCGGCAAATACTTCATCCAGATCCGGCTTTTCTTCTTCAAGGATTTCGGAATTGATCCAGCGGATGTTCACCTTGGCCCCCATGGCGTATCCCGCATGGGACAGCGCTTCCGCTACGGAAAGGTAAGCGTCATGGAGCCGGACATATTTACCGACAAGGGCGATCTGCACTTCCTTTTTTGCCGTGGTCATGCGTTCTACCATGGCTTTCCAGTCTTCCATATCCACCGGACGATCTTCAAGTCCCAATTTTTTCAGAGCGATATGGTCGAGACCTTCCTGTTCCATAAGAAGAGGCACTTCATAAATGCTGTCCGCCGTCAGGTTATTGATGACGGCTTCCGGTTCCACATCGCAGAACATGCCGATTTTCTTTTTCATTTCATCCGACAGTTTTTCCACGGTGCGGCACACGATGATATCCGGCTGGATACCGATGGATCGCAGTTCCTTGACACTGTGCTGGGTTGGTTTCGTTTTCAGTTCGCCCGCCGCCGCAATGTAAGGCACAAGGGTGACATGGACATAGATGACATCATTTCTGTTGGGCACGTCTTTCTTGACCTGGCGGATGGCTTCCAGGAAAGGCAGGGATTCGATATCTCCCACAGTACCGCCGATTTCGGTGATAACGATATCCGCATTGTCATTTTTGCCGACACGGAGAACACGGTCTTTAATTTCATTGGTGATATGGGGGATAACCTGTATGGTGGACCCCAAATACTCACCTTTTCTTTCTTTATTGATCACCGACTGGTAGATTTTGCCTGTTGTCACGTTGGAGGCTTTGGACAAATTTTCATCAATGAAACGTTCGTAGTGTCCCAGATCAAGATCCGTTTCCGCGCCGTCATCAGTGACAAAGACCTCGCCGTGCTGGTAAGGACTCATGGTACCGGGATCGATATTGATATAAGGGTCAAATTTCTGAATGGTAACTTTGTACCCTCTGTTTTTCAGAAGACGGCCCAGGGAAGCGGCGGTGATGCCTTTCCCCAAAGATGAAACGACGCCGCCGGTCACGAAAATATACTTTGTCATGGTTCCTCCTTTACATGCGCTCCGGTGCGGAAACACCGAGAATAGAAAGCGCGTGGACAAGCACGTGCTGTACGGCGGTGATGAGGCCGAGCCTTGCCTGTGTCACGCCTTCTTCAACGCCCAGAATGCGGCATTCACGGTAAAAATGATGGAAAAGCCCTGCCAGCTCATAAGCATATTTCGCTATCCGCTGGGGTGCTCGTTCCTTCGCTGCGCCGTCAATGAGCATATGGTAGTTTTCCATTTTCTTGACAAGGTCCAGTTCACATTCTTCCGTCAGTTTCGTAAAGTCTGTCTTTTCCCAGTCGCCCCACTTTACGCCCGCTTCTTTTGCCTGGGCAAAAAGGCTGTGGATACGGGCATTGGCATACTGGATATAGTAAACAGGATTGTCGCTGGACTGCTTTTTCGCCAGGTCAATATCGAAGTCCATCTGGCTGTCCAGTGTGCGGCTGCAGAAGAAATACCGCGCCGCATCGCTTCCCACTTCGTCCATCAGCTCACGGAGCGTGACCGCCTGTCCTGTGCGCTTGGACATTTTCACCGGCTGTCCGTCACGGAGAAGTGTCACCATCTGGAGAAGCATGATTTCAAAATCTTCCGGATCGTAGCCAAGGAACTTCATGGCAGAATGGATACGGATAATATATCCGTGGTGGTCTGCGCCCCAGATATCAATCAGCTTATTGTAGCCCCGTTTTTCCTTGTTCGGCACATAGGCGATGTCGGAACAGAAATAGGTCGGTTCGCCGTTCGCGCGGATAACGACCCTGTCTTTGTCATCACCGTTCTTCGTCGTGGCAAGCCACCAGGCGCCGTCTTTCTCATACAGATATCCGTCCTTTTTCAGCGCAGCGAGAGCGTCGTCCACCTGCTTGGGGTAAAGCGATTTTTCAGAGAACCAGTTGTCAAAAGTGACATGGAAATCGGCCAGATCCTTTTTCAGGATAGACAGTTTTTCATTAAGCGCCACCGTTTTGAACACCTTCAGGCGCGCCTCTTCATCCATGGACAGATACGCATCGCCTTCACGGTCAATGAGGGACTTGGCGGTTTCCACGATGTCATATCCGTGGTAACCGTCCTCCGGCACATCTGCGTCTTTTCCGAGAAGCTGGAGGTAACGGGCATTGACCGATTCCGCCAGGTGGGCAATCTGGCTGCCCGCGTCATTCACATAATACTCGGCATACACATCATACCCCGCCGCGCGGAGCAGGTTCACCAGAGCAGAACCATAAGCCGCGCCGCGGGCGTGCCCGATATGGAGCGGTCCTGTGGGATTGGCGGACACATATTCCACAAGGATTTTGTCTTTTTTATCTTTCGGAAGATCTCCGTAAGAAGCGCCGGCGGAAAGGATATTTCTTAACTCGGCATACACTGTGTCTGCTGCCAGAAAGAAATTGATAAATCCCGCTCCCGCGATTTCCATTTTGGAAACAAGAGGCGCGTCAATATATTTTACGATACTTTCCGCAATGGCGCGGGGCTCTTTATGTGCCGTCCTTGCCCACTGCATGGCCGCATTCGTGGAATAATCGCCGAATTCCTTCGCTTTCGGTATTTCCAGGCGCTGCACAGGAGCATACTCCCCACGGGGAAGTTCGCCTGCCGCCTCGGCCGCCGCCCTTGCCCTTTCAATAATTTCTTTCAGTTCTTCTCTGACTTCCATGAAGTTTCCGATTCCTCCCGCACATCAATAATAATTTCGTTCAGATGGCTGAAAAGCCCTTTCATTTCAATGTCATAAACCAGGCGGAGCCGCCCCTTTCCCCCGCTCACCGTATCGGTGATTTCTTTCGAAGAAACAGTGATTTCCACAGGTCCTGCCGGCGTTATATACTCCGACTTTGCCACAGTGCCCGGACGGTATTCCGTTTCCTGGAGAAAACTCCCCTGCCGTGAAAGCGTGACATGGTCACCGTACATACGGATCGTCGTCGTCGTTCCCTCCATGCCGGAAAGAGACGTTTCCTCGTAGGTCAGGTACCGGCAGTCCTCATCTTCACCGTACACGCCCGGCGTTTCCAGTACCACTTCCTCCGCCTTTCCCCGTTCGTCCCGCTGGATCGACTTGCAGCGGATCATGACCTGCTTTTCCACGGTACCCCGTCCTTCTTCAAACAAAAGAAATGCCGAAAAACAAAAACGCGTTTCGGTATTTTTCTAAAAATATTTACAATTAATTATATCACATTCAAAAGCGGAAAATTCGCCATGAAAAAAGAAAATAAGATTACCCCAGCGCCACGTCGAGAGCCATCATGACCATGAAACCGACAGCAAAGGAAACCACGCCTATATCGGAATGTTCCCCTGCCGACATTTCAGGAATGAGCTCTTCCACGACGACGTAAATCATGGCGCCTGCGGCAAAGCTGAGAAAGCAGGGAAGAAGCGGGACGACAAGGCTCGTAAGCAGAATCGTCAGAACCGCGCCGACCGGTTCCACAACGCCCGAAAGGAAGCCTCCAAAAAAAGATTTCCAGCTCCCCATGCCCGACGCTTTGAGCGGCATGGAAATGATAGCGCCCTCCGGGAAGTTCTGGATGGCGATCCCTGCTGAAAGAGCCATCGCCCCTGACGTTGTCAGACCGCTGCTGCCGGCAAGAACCCCCGCATATACCACGCCTACCGCCATTCCCTCAGGAATATTATGGAGCGTCACCGCCAAAATGAGCATCGTCGTCTTCTTGAGATGGCTCCTCGGCCCTTCCGCCGTTTCCGCATTCATGTGCAGATGAGGAATAATGTGATCCAGAAACAGAAGAAACGCCACACCCACACCGAAACCGATCACCGCGGGAAGGAACGCCCACCGCCCCATAGGCGCCGACTGCTCCAGTGCCGGAAGGAGCAGACTGAAAAATGAAGCCGCCACCATGACGCCCGCGGCAAATCCCGTAAGGCCGCGCTGAACCGATCGGTGCAGCCGTCCCCGCATGAAAAAAACACACGCCGCACCCAGTGTCGTACCAAGAAGGGGAATCATAAGCCCCCAGAAAACATCTTCCATATATATCCCCTATATTTTATACTCTGATTTATATTATTTTACCGCTTTTCTGCCAACAAAAGTATCTTTTCTTTCCCTGTATAGAAATATTTTGTCGGATAATGACAGCAATCAGCTTCCCCCTGCGCCGAAAGGATTTTTTCTGCCCCGTTCATCTGCGTCTTTCCGCCATGATAAAACCGCTCCTCCGAAGAAGAGCAGTTTCCTTACTGCAGCCGGATCTGCATATTATCCGTGATATATTCCAGCGCGCCGGGATACTCTGCGGCATACGCCCGGTAAAGGTACTCCAGCGCCTTGTCCCGATTGATTTCCGTACCGAGACCCTCGGCATAGCAGATTCCCAAATGGTACCAGCTGGCCGCCTCTTCCATTTCAGCCCCTTTTTCATACCAGCGGAACGCTTCTGCCACATTCGGAAGGATTTCATTTCCCACAAGGTACATCGTTCCGATCTCATCCGCCGCAAGACCCTGGCCCAGGGCAAATGCCTGCTTGTACATCTCCACAGCGGCCGCTTTATCTTCAGCCACGCCCGCTCCGTAGCGATAGCACTGGGCAAGAGCGGAATACGCTGCCGCCAGATTCATGCCTGCCGCCTTCTGATAGAGGGCGACCGCCTTTTTTTCGTCCCGCTGTACACCGATGCCGTGAAGGTAACTTTGTCCCAGCGCCCACATGCCCATGGGATAGCCGCGGTCAGCCGTTTCCTTAAAGCAGTCTGCCGCTTTCCTGTCATCCTTCTCTACCGCGCCGCCTTCCATGTAGCAGCGGCCCATCATGAAGAGAGCGTCCAAGTCCCCTGCTCCTGCCGCTTTCCGGAAATAGGAAAAAGCTTTCCCTTCATCAAAATCCACACCCTGCCCCGCATAGTACATAAAGCCGATCGATGTGAGCGCCTCCCTGGAATGCATTTCTTCCGCCTTCCTGTACAGGGAAAGCGCTTTTTTCCCATCTTCTTCCACTTCTTCCCCCAGGCGGTACATATCGCCGAGAGCATTGAGAGAACGCCAATACCCTTTTTCTACGCCTTTCTCCAGCCAGAAGACAGCCTGCTTCCCGCTCTTTTCCACACCGAACCCGTACAGATACATATCGCCCAGCTCATCAGCAGCCACGATATCCCCCGCTTCCGCCGCCTTCACGACAGACGGAAAATACCCGCGGCAAAGCACCGCCCTCTCCTCAGAGCGGGGATCCTCCATGTACGCCAGATTCAACTGGGACAATAGTTCGCCGACCGCCGCGCCTTTCCCGTGCCAGTAGCGGGCTTCCGTTTCATTCCTGTCTTTAATCGAGCCGAGACCGTGATTGTAATACTCACCGAGGAAGTACATCGCCCGGCCGCAGCCTGCCCCGGCAAGCTCCATAAATAAAGGAAACGCTTCATCAAGCCGGCACCGGATGTAGAGCGCTTCCGCCTTATTCAATAACTTTTCGTCAAACATACGAACCTCTCTCATTACCTGTGTACCTATTGTAACACAGTCGGCCTGTGTAAAAAACATCCAACGACGCATATAGGAATATATTGTATAAGAAAAGATGACATATACCATAATGGAATATGTTTAATGCATCAAATATCAGGCATCAGCTTCTATTCTTTCTGCCATTACAAGACCACACGTTCCGTTTTCCTCACCACGGGTATAGACTCTTCGCTGGCGCTCTGAGTGACGCCTTGCCGTCCGCCGTCATTCAGCACTTTTAGCTGCCAGCTGACAGCTCACAGCTGATAGCTTTTATCTTCTTACCGGCTTTCCTCACTACGGTAACAGATCCTTCACATTCGTTCAGGATGACGCTTAACGCTCTCCTCATTATGACGCCTTACCATGGGTGCTACTTTATCGGCAGGCCTGAAAGTGGTTAGAATCCCAGCTGTGCCGTCTGTTTAACGTCATTCTGAACGGAGGCAAGAACACCTTGTGGGAAGGACGGGAAACGGGATGGTGACACAGAGTGAAGAATCTATTACCTTGAATAACGTCTTACCGGCTTTCCTCACTACGACAGCAGATCCTTCACATTCGTTTAGGATGACGTTTTACCGTCCGTTATCACTCAGAACGGGGGGCAGAAAAAGAATCTTCATTCTATTCTTTTGCGTCGTTCCCCCAAGCCAGTATCCTCCGTCCGGCTTCGCCGGCCACCTCCTTATAAATAAGGAGGCTTACCCAATCCCTATTTTTTCCGTCAGAATCCCTTTCCTCAACACTGTAGCAGATCCTTCGCTGGCGCTTTGAATGACGCCTTACCGTATCCCGTCATTCAGCACTTTTCTGCCAGCTGACAGCTCACAGCTGATAGCTTTTATCTTCTTACCGTTTCTCTCATTATGACGTCCTTTCCTCCAATCGTCATTCTGCGCGGGGTAAGAACACTTTGTGAGAAAGCAGGGAATTCTCTTCCAACAGCTGTTTTTTCGCAAAATAAAAGACCCCCGAAGAGGTCTTCTATTGTTAGCTTACAATCACGAATTAGAAAGCGTAGTTCAGTTCAACGCCCCATGTATTCGCCGGATCTTTTGCATCATCGTTATCATATGCTTTCGCGCCGAAGTTGTAGTAAGCGTCCAGTTCTACATTCTTCTGTACAGCAACGCCTGCACGAGCTGTCCAGAACTTCACACCTGCGTCATTGTCCCAGCCATAATCCAGCTGATCCGTCATATCCAGAGCGGAATTGCCGAGGAGATAAGCGCCTGCGTCAGCTCTTACATAGTGGACACCGAGAGTAAAGCTGCCCGGTTTATTCAGATCCACTTCGCCATAATTCAGGCCGGCTGTCCACAGATTAGCATGTCCAAGGTCATGATCGCCTCTTGTCTGGATGAAATCACCGTCAACCTTCAGGCCGGAATCCCCCAGTCCAATGGTCGCACCGGCGCCCCAAGCGTGGATATGCGCTCCCTTTATATCAGGATCTACACTATTTCCATCAAGCCCCTGTGCATTTTTGAGATAGAAAGCAGAAACCGCGGAGGATTCACCAAAGTGTCCTGTCAGCTTGCCATACCAAGACTCAATGGACGCGCTGTTTTCCCAAGAATAGTGATCCATGCTGCGCTTAGCGTCCTGGAAACGGCCATAACCGAATTCAGCGCCGAATTTGCCATTATCATAACCTGCTACGACGCCATCAAACCTTCCATCTTCATCCCAGAACACGCCGGTCTGGTCCAATGCCACACCCTGGCGGCCAAGATCCATGTAGAAAGCGTCATTCGGTGTCCAGCGCGCATGGATGCGGTCCATGATAGTCTTAGCATCCCCACTGTCTTTGAAATCCATTTCAGATACGAAACGGCCTGAAACAACAACCTGGTCATTGACCTGGGCGTCCGCATTGATGCGCAGACGGCCTTTCCAAGCATCCGTATGATCTTTATCTCCATCAAGGTTATGCTGGTACTGCATGCGGGCATCGCCGGACCAGGAAATGTTGCCGACTTTCTTTTCCAGGTTGCTTACGCGGACGCCGAGGTTAGCCAGTTCATCAGCGTATTCCCCTGCCAGTTTGTCCAGGGTTGCTTTCTGTTCTGCATTCAGCTGGTCTTCACGGGCCATCAGACGGGCGATAACCTGCGCCAGTTCATAACGGGTCATGTTTCTTTCGCCCTTGAATGTACCGTCCGGATACCCCTCTACAACGCCCTGATCGGAGAGATCGGACACTGCCTGGTAGGCCCAGTCATCAGGGGATACATCAGAGAACGGATTTGCAGCGTATGCGGATACGCCTGCGGTGAGTGCAGCTGCTGCTGCGATTGCGAGAATCTTTTTCATGATTCTTCCTCCTTTGAGAAAAAACTTTGCGTCCTTGGCTCAGCAGGAATCAGAAAATCTCGCTCGAGTGACCGTGTTTCCTCTGCCTGTTTTCTGAATCTCCGCACTAAAAAAGAAGGACTGCCTTTTTAGCAACTTCAGTGTACCACAATTATTAGATTTTGACAAATTTCAGTCTTTTTATTTCTTAATTGCTTCAAACCTGAAATCTACGGTTCCCATACAAATGCCTTAAAAAGTATCTTACTATATATCTATAATACATATGATATGCAGTATGTGCTAAGCAGTATGGTTTCCTTTTCCTTCATTTGCGCAGCAGATTCTTCGCTGCCACCCTGGATGACGTCTTACCGTTCGGTGTCATTCAGCACTTTTAGCTGACAGATGACAGCTCACAGCTGATAGCTTTTATCTTCTTACCGCTTTCCTCACCACGGTAACAGATTCTTCGCTGTCGCTCAGAATGACGCCTTACTATGGGTGCTACTTTATCGGCAGGCCTGAAAGTGGTTAGAATCCCAGCTGTGCCGTCTGTTTAACGTCATTCTGAACGGAGGCAAGAATGCTTTGTAGGAAAACGGGAAACAAAACGATGAATCGGAGTGAAGAATCTATGACTCGGATGACATCTTACCGTCTTCCTCACTACGGCAGCAGATCCTTCACATTCGCTTCGGATGACGATTAACGCTTCCCTCACTACAACAGCAAATCCCTTGCTGTTGTTTCGTATGACACCTAACGGAAATCATATGCTTCGGCTTTTAACTCACAGCTTATAGCTGACAGCTAACAGCTGATAGCTTTTATCTCCTTACCGCTTTTTCCACCATGAGTACAGATTTTTCACACAATTCTGGCGGACACCCTGCCATGAGTTTCACTTTTACCAGAAAACGAAAAAGGAGCAGGCACCATCAGCAGTGCCTGCTCCTTTCTTACTAAAAGTTGCTTATTTCTTGGCAGCGAGAGCTGCTATCTGTGCCTTTAATTCTTCCAATTCGGATTCCATATCATTGATCCTCTTATTCTGCGCTTCAATACGATTCGCCATTTCCACTTTGGAGTAACGGGTATAAACGTCGCCGCGTCCCAGTTTTACGGAAACGCCCGCATTAATCATGTTCCTGTCATCTCCCATGGTCCAGCCGAGACTCATCATCGTTCTTTCGTTCGGCCGATAGAAGAGGCCTACCGCCGCAGCGCTGGCGTTGCGGTAATTGCCGAAGCCTGCCGCGATGTCCCACTTGTCATGGGGGTCGAAGTCCAGCGGATGGAGGGCTGCCAGTGCTGCCGCCCCTGCTCCCACTTTACTAATCCGGTTGTCCAGGGTGCCCAACTTTCCGTTCAGATTGTTGATAGTATTTCCCAGGTTGGTAATGTTGGTTGTGTTCTTGCCGACCTGTTTGTCCAGTATGGTCAGGTTGTCTCCGGCACTGTTCTCTTTCTTCACATAGTTGCCGTCATTCTTCACATGGGTTTCGTGGTACACCGTATTTCCGCTGACAATCTTTGTGTTTCCGTTTTCCACTTTTCCGTCGGCCTTCACGTTGACCGTGTATTCCGTTCCGCCAAACGTATTGGCAGCTGTGGCAAGTGTCACATTTTCACCGGCTTTCACGGTGTTTTTTGTGTCTTTCGTGGCCACGGTAACTTTGTTTTCTTTTCCGTCACTGCCCTTTAACGTAATGGTGGTGGTATTATCCGCGTTTTGTTTGCCGCTCATGGTATAGGTGGTATTGGTATCAATCTGTCCCGCGATGGCGGACAGGTCTACGCTGCCTTTTACTTCATTTCCGGCGGTGTCCTTTATCTTCATGGACAGTTCTTTTCCGTTAAGGGTCAGCGCATTGTTGTCTCTTACCAAGGTATCATTGCCGTCTGCAACGGATGAGAGATCCACGCTGCCCTTCACTTCATTTCCGGCCGTGTCCTTTACGCTCATGGACAGGGTTTTACCGCTAAGGGACAGCCCATTGCTGCCACTTACCAGTGTATCATTGCCATCCGCCGCGCCGGCTACCGCTTTCTTCAGCTGTGCCACGTTGACCGCATCGGTGTCCTGTGTACCGGCCGCCACGTTTGTAATCTGGCGGGTATAGCCTTTCGTCTTGTCCCCCACAGAAGCGGCACTGACAGTCGATCTCCAGGCGGCAGACGTATCGGTAGAAGCCGCCTTGGTAGAGGGGTCATAGCCGCTCACCCCCGCTGCTGTATCCGCCTTAGAAAAAGCTCCAATGGCTACGCCATTTTTTACCGCTGCACTGCTTGATACGCCTATCGCCACGGCATTATCAGCATCTTTTACAGTTGCCGAGGTTCCTATAACCACACCATAGTTTGAATTAACTATGGTGGAATTAGCACCTATGGCCGCACCATATTCTGAATCATCCACAGAGGAAAGAGCGCCCATCGCCATCCCGTACGGTGATGTTTTAACTGCTGCCTTTGTGCCCATGGCCAGGCCATACTCCGAATTCACAGCAGAAGAAAAGGGAGACAACGCGGCAGCATAATTTGATGCCGATATATTCGAACCCCATCCCAAGGCTACTGATGTTTCTCCATCCGCATTACTGTTCGCGCCGATCGCCATACCGCCATTGGTTGCTGCAGCATCATTGATATTTGTCCACTTAGTATCCACAGCCATGTATTTTAAGCCAATATCCACAACGCCGTTTTCCTGCTTCAATCTGATTCCATTATCAGCACGAAGCGTTACTGTATCATTCGGCTTTATAACTTTCTTATTGCCCTCCGCACTGCCTGTATTCGTCGGAATACCGGGTTTAACTCCGACTTCCAGTGTCCAACCGGGAATCGTATCATTTCCGTTGAGGTCAATTTTCGAACCGTCAATGCCATATTTAATGGTTTTCCCATCACGGTCTACAGTCAGGCCTTTATTGGCTTCCGCTACGTCAAAGGTAATTTCCGGCGCCGTATCTCCATTAAGAGAAATCGTTTCACCAACTGCTTCTCCGCCCTTCTTGATGATAAATCCCCGGCTAAGCTTAGTATCATACTTCGTATTCACCGTTTTCAGCTGCGCCACGTTGACGGCATCAGTGTCCTGCGTACCGGCTGCTACACCTGTGATCTGGCGGGTAATTCCTCTTGAAACATCGCCTACGGAAACAGCGGCGGCCGTCGCTTTCCAAGTACCTATAATCAGATTTCTCTCGCCAAGAGCGGAATTATACTTCGTTTCCGCATCCGTATAATCGGTCTTTGCAGCATTCATAGCCGTCTGCGCCGTATCCATAACCGTTTTGGCATCGTCCATTTCCTTTTTGCGCGCCAAATCGTATTGATCGCCGGAATGCTCATAGCTGTGATAGGTCTGGTAGGCTTGTGTATATGCGGCGCTCTTCGCCAGGAAATCATTGACTTTTCCTTCATAGTCCGCTTTTTTCGCCGTGTAAGCAGAGGAGAGACCGGGCAAATCTCCGTTCAACTGTGCCAGTCTTGCCGTTTTCCCGGTTAAATTTGCTATTTCCGTATCGTTTTGAATATTTTGATTTGTGTCAGGGCTATAACCGTATACCCCGGCATCCACAGAAGAAACAGATTCGCTGCCGAGAGCCACGCCGCCGCTTTTCTGCACGTCCGTATTGTAGCCCAGCATGACGGCATTGCTGACATTGGCAGTATGCGTTTTAGTCGGAACGGTGGCTCTCACATTGTATGGAATCGGTATCCCCGTATATCCTCCCGGCGCACCGGAAGAGCTCCCCAAACTGGGCGTATAAGTCTTGCTCACGACGTCTTCCTTTGTTGCCATGGCACCAAGAATGACATTATTTGTTCCGCCGGACATTTCATGATAATCGCCAATCACAACATCCGATGTTCCATCGGATATCTTATTTCCGGTTCCCACTACAGCCACACGGTTCACGTTGGTTCCTGTATTTTGGAATCCCGCCATTGTATTGTTGGCACTGGTACCGTTTGCCGTGCCGTTCAGTATATTTCCCGTTCCGATAATCTGGGAACGCCGGGCATAATCAGAACGGTTTCCGTTCCCTGCGATAAGAACAGATCCGCTGGTATTCGCAAAGTCCCCCATTACTTTTGCCGCCTGATCCGAATACCCTTCCTGATACCCGCTGCGGAAAAGCAATTCTGTCATAGAGCCCTGCCCAAAATTTCCTTCCAGTCCGCTTGACATATCTACTGTAGCATGGGAAAGGATATTCCCAGAACCGAATATCATCGAATTGTCCGCGTTATCCAGCTTGTTCCAGGTACCGATGATGCTGCCCGCTAAGCCATTTGAGGTGTTACCGTCCGAGGTGATCTTGTTATTCACCCCATAAATAGAAGACCAGACATTCGAAAAAGAGTTGTCATTGCCTTCAATGACAGAATTGTGCCCTGTCACGGTTCCTTCATAGCCCAGAGCCAGCGCGCTGTGTCCCACTGCCACATTCAATCCGACGCCGCTTTGCGCATTATACCCTACGACGACACTTCCATCGCCCTGTTCTCTTTTGCCGGAAGCCTTTTCTTCCGGTGTCATGGAACCGATAATAACAGATTCCTTAATCGTTCCAAAGGTTTGGTTATCCCCGATCACAATACCCGAGGTGGGATTGACCGTTTCGTTATTATTCCCGATGACAGTCAGGCTCTCATGCCCTGTCATGTAGGTGTCGTTGCCTTCAATTTTATTCCCCATGCCGATAACCAAGTCCGAAGTGCCGTTACGTGTTATGCCATGATATCCGGAAACAGTACCGGCATCCCGATTGGTAATACTGTTATTATCACCGAATACATTTTGCCGGTCACTGTTTGTCACCGTGTTTCCTTTGCCGACAACCCGCACGTCTTCACTGTCTTCAATGGTATTTTTCTTGCCGACAATCACGTCATCCTTTTCCTTGCTGACTTTATTTTCTATTCCGACAACAGTAGAGTCAGTCGTATCAGTTACCGCATTGGGCGCTTCCGTATTCCCTACTATTACATTATCAACAGCCCCCGCGACGGAAGAGGTCAGCAGAAAAGCTGTCAATGCCGCTGCCAGCGCGTTTTTAGAGACTCTCACCCCCCCACTTTTTTTCGCTGTCCCCGCGATTTCCGAAACCACCACATAGCTGTTCTTCACTCGACTCCAAATGACTTTGTAAATGTGATTCATTTTTTCCTCCCATAAAAAACAATATAATTAAAAGCGCAATAAAAAGAAGCACCATCCCCAATGCTGCCGATACTGCCTTCACACCACCTTTCCCCGTGACACTTCATTTGCCTGAAAAGCCGGGTACAGAATCCGTAAACAGAAAAATTCCTGCCGGTTTCTCCCGCTCTTCTTTCAATACTTATTTTATTAAACAACCTTTGTTCTCATTATAACAAAAGATTTATCTTATTTCTATATAATATGTACTGTTTTACGAATACCTCTATTCACACCGCTTTCTCCTCTACGGCCTCTGCCTCCCGCTGTCATTCAGCACTTTTAGCTGACAGCTCACAGCTAACGGTTAACAGCTGACAGCTGACCGCTCACAGCTGATAGCTTTTATCGTCTTACCGTTTTCCCCACCACGGTAATAGATCCTTTACATCCGTTCAGGATGACGTCTTTCGTTCTCCATCATTATGACGCTTCCCGTTCCCCATTACTAGTGACGTCCTTTCCTCCAATCGTCATTCTGAACGGAGGCAAGCATGCCGTATGAGAAAAACAGGAAACGGGATAGTGACACGGAGCGAAGAATCTATTATGCTGATGACGCCTTACCGCTTTTTCTCACCACGGTAATAGATCCTTCACATCCGTTCAGGATGACGTTTAACGTTTCCCTCACTACAACAGCAAATCCTTTGCTGTTGTTTCGTATGAAACCTAATGGAAATCATATGCTTCGGCTTTTAACTCACAGCTCACAGCTAACTGCTAACAGCTTATAGCTGACAGCTCACAGCTGATAGCTTTTATCTTCTTACCATACGTACCAATTTCAGCAGGGGAAACCGGCTTGCTGCATGGTTCTTCTTCCGGTTTGACTCCTCTTCTTTTTGTGGTACAATGGGGGTGGAAGCAGAGTACTGTTTCCACCATCGTGTCGGGGATTTTCTCCTGTGTGCCTTTCAATAGATATTTTTTAATATACTGTAAACCCACTGTTCTGATTTAATGAAAGTCTGATGAATCGGTAACGGTACACAGGACCCCCTCCATCCCCGGCAGATTCATACGGATCTCCTCGATCCGAAAAAATCCCGCTCCCCCATATGGCGGGATTTTTTCATTGCGGTTTTCTCTGTGATAAAATAAGAAAAGATGAATTACCCAAGATATTTTACCTGTCATTTTATGATTAAGGAGTTTTCATGCGTATCGTAATTTTAGGCGCGGGGCATCTGGGCTATACGATTGCCGAGCTTCTCTCCAATGAGCAGCATGATGTGGTTGTCGCCGATTCTGATGAAGAAAAGTTATCCAAAGTCCGCGACTCGCTGGATGTACTCACGATCACCGCCAACGGGACAAGTCCGGATTTCACACGGGATCCCGATATACGGGATGCATCTGTTTTCGTGGCGGTGACCGAAATGGATGAGGTGAATATTCTTGCTTCCATGCTGGCGAAGAAAAACGGAATCCCCCACACGATTGCCCGCATCCGCGACCCGAAATTCCTTCAGGAATCCACCGAATATCTCCAGGAAAATTTTGACATTGACCTGGTTCTGAGTCCTGAGCTGGTCACGGCAAAAGAAATACGGCGCATCCTCATGACGCCCGCCGCCCTTAATGTGGGAGATTTCGCCAATGGCCGCGTCCGTTTGTATGAGACACGGATACAGCGCCAATCTCCTTATATCCATATACCGTTCAAAGATTTGGAACTGCCTGATGAAATCCTTGCCGCCATGATTTTCCGTGATCATCAGATGATTATCCCCCACGGCAATGACTGCCTGCTCCCTTACGACAACGCTTACTTCATCGGCGCGCCGGAAAATATAGAAAAATTCAGCCGGGGTATGGCGGAAAGCAGTACCAGGCATATCAAAAAGGCCATCATCATCGGCGCAGGACGGACAGGAACGGCGCTTGCCCCCATGCTGGAAGCCGACGGTATATCCGTAAAAGTCATTGATCTTGATCCGGAGCAGTGCCGGCATATTTCTTCCAAATTAAAAAAGTCCATCGTCCTTTGCGGCGACGGGGCGGATATAGATCTTCTCATGCAGGAAGGCGTTTCTGAAGCGGATGTGATGATCTGCACGACGAAAGATGAACGGCTGAATCTCCTTGTCGCCCTCCTTGCCAGGCACCTGGGCGCGAAAAAGACAATCGTCCGCGTCGTCCGCGGGGAATACGCGGATCTCATGACACAGGTAGGCGTGGATATCGCCTTGTCGGTCCGGCTTCTGGCGGCAGGCGAGGTTTTGAGTTATGTGCGGAGCCGCAGTGTCGTCTCCGTCTCTCTTCTTGAATCGGCGCAGGTGGAAGCGGTGGAAGTTATTCTGGAAAGCGGCGCTCCTGCCGAAGGCATTCCTCTCATGAAAGCGGGGCTGCCGGCGGAATGTCTTGTAGGCGCTTATGTCCGGAACGAAACGACACATATCCCTGACGGCCGCTCTGTCCTTGCCGCAGGAGACCGGGTCATCATCCTGATCCGTACCCCCTGCTCGGCAAAAGTCCTTCCTTATTTTAAAGGCAGGAAACCGTTATGAATACTACCGTCGTTTCAGCACTCATCGCCAAACTGACTGCGGGATGCGGTCTCGTCCTCCTGCTTCCCCTGCTGACCGCCCTGTTCGGGGAAGAACCGGTTCTTCCTTTTATTTACTCCATGGCGCTTTGTTTTTTACTGTCCGCATTCCTGCGGTATAAGGGCAAGAAAAAAGTCATCAATCTGAATCCCCGCGACGGCCTTGCGGTGACCGCGCTGTCATGGATATGTATTTCCATTCTTTACCTTTTCCCTTATTTCCTGTCCGGTCTCCTTTCTCCGCTGGACGCTCTGGTAGAAAGCATTTCAGGCCTGACAGGCACCGGCGCCACCGTTTTTTCCGATTTAACCGTTCTGCCGAAAAGCATTCTTTTCTTCCGCTCCCTGACCCACTGGCTCGGCGGCCTGGGAATCATCGTCATCTTTGTGGCGCTCTTCCCGCAGGCCGGAAAAGGAAGCGCCCGCATGATTGATGCGGAAAGCACGGGGCCTTATTCCTCCCGTGCCGTTCCCCGGATCAAAGAAATGGCGAAAGCTCTTTTTGCAGTGTACCTGCTTTTTACTGTTTCTGCCGCATTGATTTACACACTCCTCGGCATGAACTTTTTCGACGCGGTAAATCACGCCTTTTCCACCATCGCCACCGGAGGTTTCTCCACAAAGAATGAAAGCATCGCTTTTTATGGCAGTACGCCTCTGAAACTGTCCGTCATATTTTTTATGGTTATTTCCAGCGCCAATTTCGGCATCTATGTGGCTGCATGGAAACGGGGCATCCGTGTTCTTTGGGAAAATACGGAATTTAAAGTCTATCTTTCCATCGTAGCCGCCGCCACTATCCTTATCTCTTTAAATTTAATGCTGGAAAGCGGACTGTACGCCCCTTCCGCACTGCTGGAAGCGCTTTTTACCTCGGCGTCTCT
The DNA here is from genome assembly GCF_000160055.1 of Dialister invisus DSM 15470. Classification (NCBI taxonomy): domain Bacteria; kingdom Bacillati; phylum Bacillota; class Negativicutes; order Veillonellales; family Veillonellaceae; genus Dialister; species Dialister invisus. Next base: position 1,410,654 of record NZ_GG698602.1, on the reverse strand, counting down.
TTCGTCCACCACGGGATTTATTTCTTACGACTTTGAAACATGGCCCCATTTTTCCCAGGTCATATTGCTCATACTCATGTTCATCGGCGGCTGCGGCGGATCGACTTCGGGCGGCCTGAAAGTAACGCGCATCATATTGCTTTTCAAATCCATGACCGCCGTTCTCCGCCAGAAACTCCACCCCCGGGCCGTCATACAGACCCGTGCAGGAGGAGAAAACTTTTCCGAATCCATGCTCCTCGAGGTTTTCTGTTTCTTCTTCATCTATACGATGTCCATTTTTTTATGGACCGCCCTTATCGCCGCAAGCGGTGCGGATATTCCTTCCGCCCTGGGCCTTTCCATTGCCACCATGAGCAACTCGGGGCCGGCACTGGGACAATTCGGCGCCACCTGCAACTGGTCGGCCATGCCTGCTATGACAAAAATGGTCGTCGCCCTGTCCATGCTTATGGGCCGGCTTGAATCTTTTACGCTTCTCATCCTTTTCCTCCCCTCTTTCTGGAGAAAAAACGGATGGTAAAACAAAACGGATATTTCTCAAGACCAAAGTCTGTCAGGAAATATCCGTTTTCTCATGCAAGGAAAACGTCCCGGGGGTTATGGGGATCCGGGACGACTTCCTTGTATATTTTTTTGCAAATGTCGGGGAACATTTGCTGAAAAGAGGCGCAGAAGCAACATGACTAACAGTCACCTCTGCTGTGCATAGTATACCATATATTTCAATCCGATGCAAGGATGATCCTGCCAAAAGCGCAAAGAGGAAATTCCCTTCCCGCTTTGTATTTCACTCCCCCGTTTCCTTATCCCGCCAAAGAGCCGCGTTCTCTTTCCATCAGGATTTTCCTTATCCGTTCCAGCCGGCTGGGAATGTCGGGATGGTCGTCAAAAAGACGGGAAAACCAGTCCCGCCTGCCGCTGCGGAAAATATGTTCCAGGTGGACCAGTCCGACGGCAAGTTCCATCCCCAGTCCAAGACCGCAGGCATATTCGTCGGCGGCATATTCATTTCTCCTGCTGCCGAACTGTGTGAAAAACCAAAGAGGAATCTGCAGAAATATTTTCAGGAAATAATATTGTATGAGGATAAAAAAATTGACAATGCCTATAAAAATCCCCAAGACCGGAATCCAGCGTAAAAATGCCAGGAGCAGTGTCACCACACTGTAAACATAGACAATGATACCGCTGAACCATTCCATGCCATAGCGCAAAAGACCGAAGCGGCTGTGCCCGTTCTGCAGATGTCCCACCTCATGGGCAAGGATCCCTTTTACCTCTTCTTCGGAAAATTCGTTCAGCAGACGTTCCGTGACGGTGATATGGTTTCCGCCGATTGCCCAGGCATTGTAATCATCTGCTTTCGCCGTATAAAGACGGAAATCGGATAATTCCAGCCTGCCCCGACGGCAGATATCGCGCATCAGACGTTCCAAATACATTTTCGTTTCTCCCGCAGCCTTCCGCCCGCCGTTTTCACGGACAAAGAAATATTGCATGACGCTTGTTCCCGATAAAACGGCAGGCACAAGAACACACGCCAGAGAAAGCTGCAGGATGCGCTCCGTCAGAAGTTCATAATTTCCTGCCAGCTCTTCATGGAAAAAAGGGACGGTAAATAAAAAATAGAGCGCCCAAAAAGAAGCGCTCACGATCCAGTTGGTTATAAAAGTAAAAATAAGCAGAAGAAGATTCATGTTTTTCTCCATCATCCAATAAACGGATTGATTTTCCCCATTATAACACAGGAATGAAACGTGGTTTCTGTAACGAACGGCAAAGCAAAGGCGGTCCATGGAAACTGTTCCCTGCGATTCGATTTTCTTCTTCATGGATAAAAAAGTTACCCCGCCGGCCGGTGAGGTAACTTTTCATGAATAACAAATTTATTTCTTTTCAGGCATTGTCAGAACTTTCCGCCTCCTCCGCCGTTGCCTCCGTTTCCGCCGCCCATGGAGCCGCCTGCTCCGACAACACCGTCATCTTTCTTTTCAGGAAGGGGCGTGACGATACGGTTGGTATAGAGGTAGTAGTCATTCTCACCGGTCACGGCGAAACTGTCTTTGTCAAGATAGTGGGAAGCGTTCACACCGGGCGCCACATTGCTCATCGTTCCTATCAGGTAGTTCCTTACGCCAAAGGCGCCGAGCAGGGAAAGGACAGCGGCAATCCCCAGTCCGAGAAAACTGAATTGATCGTCAGGATCATACGCTTTCCCTTCTTTCTCATAGTAGGAAATAAGGAAGTCTGCCTTCTCCGCATAAGCTTTGAACGCTTCCGCGTAATTCCCTGCGGAAAGCTTGCTTACAAAGGCGTCTTTCATAAGTTTGATGCCTATATCATTGGTAATCATCGCCTTCATTTTGGGATCGGTGGCAATGTACCAGTCGCGTTCCTGCATATCAAGAACGAGAACCATATTCCCTTTTTCCCCGCCTTTGATCACAGTGCCGAGAAGTTTATCGGCATAATCGCCGATTTTCATTCCCTTCACGGAGGGCTGGGTTACAACAGCGATACGGACATTATGTTTCTTCTCTACCGCTTCCAATGCGTTCTTTACTTCCGCGGCCGCCTCGCCTTTCACGATATCCGCCCCGTCATGGAAAGACGGCATCTCCGCCGCGTCAGACATCACGGGCAGAAAGAGGACGGCAAGGAGCATCGCTAAGATCTGAAATATTTTTTTCATAGTCCCGCCTCCTTATAAAGAACCGAACATCATTTTAATGAGGAAGTAAAGGATGGGAACGAAGACGACAAATGCCGCCGCCGTGTACATGGATGCTTTATTTTTATCCACCGGCAGGCTTCCCACGAACTTGCCGCTCTGGGCGTTCATAATGAAAGTGTACGGCGTGCCGTTATAAGTGGTGGAAAGAATCCATACCGGCGCAAGGGCATAGGAAACGGTGTTTTCATCTTTGGACACGAAACCGTCTTCCCGATTACAGCTTGTATAACCGGTGACAGTACCGTCCATCTGCGCAAGCGCGGTATTTGTTACCAGCTCATCGGCGCGGGGCGCCATTTCTTCCGCCGGCACATCATACTTATCGGCCAGGTACCCTGCCAGGTATGCCGTGGTAAAAGGAACCATGGTGGAATAATCGAAAGGTCCGATACTTTCCATCCATGTATCGTCCATTTTCTTACTGCCGTCCATAGGTACCCGGTTAAATTTCATTTCTCCCTCACGGTCGCACCGGTAAACCCTTTCTTCCGTGATCTGATTCTTTCCGACAACGAAAGTATTTACGTTTTTCGCTTTGTAGCTGGCGGTAGCGGTGACTTTGGAGTCAAAGAGCCAGAAAGGAACATACATGCCCTGAATCGCATCCACCCGGTTCTGGCTGACGAAATTGGACGGCAGGAGTAATTTCCCATTGTAGAAATTTTTAAAGGCTTCCTGGGCATCCTTTTTCGTCTTCTGGAACGGAATCACATAGTCAGGACGCAGAGCGCCGTCATAACGCTGGGCAATCATCGTCGGGTTTCCGCAGTAACAGCATTCCGTGGCAATCGTATTTTCATCGCAGACGATTTCCGCTCCGCAGGAAGAACAGGTAAAGGCGCGGAGAATTTTCGCCTCGTCTTCGCTCCATTCCTTTCCCGCACCGTCAGTATCCCACTTTTTCTGCCGCGCTTCTTCCGCTTTTGCCGCGTTTTCTTCCTTCGCCGCGTAGAACGCTTCCAGATCAGCGATGGACAGTTCCGTGCCGCAGTATTCGCAGGTCACATGATCCGCACCGGGAGCATATGCAAGAGGAGCGCTGCAATTGGGGCATTTAAAGCTTACTGAAGTATCAGCCATAAGTACCTCCTTTTCCATAATCGCCGCCTTTTCCATAAAGGAAACAAAACGGCAGTGTGAAATAGGGACAGGGCAGCAGTAAATCTATGCCCGCCGCCCTTTTCTCAACTGTTCCATTACGGACGGGGATGTCCGCAGTTGGCACAGAACTTGCCTTTATTCTGCGTACCGCATTCGCTGCAGGTCCAATCAGCCGCAGGAGCGGGCTTGCCGCAGTTGGCACAGAATTTGCCCGTATTCTTTGTACCGCATTCCGCACAGGTCCATTCAGCTGCAGGAGCAGGAGCGGGTTTTCCGCAGTTGGCGCAGAACTTGCCTGTATTTCCTCCCGTACCGCACTCCGCACATTTCCAGCCCGCCGGCTGGGGAGCGGGAGCAGGTGCCGGCGAGGGTGCCTGCTGGGGCATCTGCTGTTGCTGCTGGCCTGCCATACCGTACAGGTTGGACGCGTTCATACCGCCTGCCGCGCCTGCCATATTCATACCCATAAATCCAAATGCTGCACCCATGCCGCCTTCATTGCCCGCCGCCGTACGCATAGCGTCAGACTGTGCGTCTACGAGAACGCCCGCCCCCATAGCGGGATTTGACATGGCCATGCCCATCTGGATCTTCTGGATCTTCGCTTCATCTTCCTCATTGGCCTTGACACTGTTCACACCGAAAGAAACGATAGCAAGGCCGCGGAGCTCCGTCCATTTCTTGGAAAGCACTTCATTCAGAGCCTCGGCAATTTCAAACGTGTGTCCCGCCAGATCGGTATAGTCGATGCGCTGGGCAGAAATCTTGGCAAATGCCGGCTGGAGAGCCGTAAGCAGTTCCGATTTCAGCTGGCCGTCAATCTGGGAACGCTCATAACTGTCCGACGCGTTGCCTGCCACATTGGTGTAAAAGAGGATCGGATCTACGATTTTGTAACTGTATTCACCGAAACAGCGGATACGGACGGATAATTTCAGCCCGGTATCCGCATCAACCACCTTGAACGGAATCTCGCTGGGCGTACCGTACTTGTTCCCGACAATTTCCTTTGTATTGAAGAAATAAACGCGCTGGTCTTTCCCCGTATCGCCGCCAAAGGTAAAACGTCTCCCCATCTGTTTGAATACGGCGATGACGCTTTCCTTATTCAGACCGCCCGTGAAGAGCGACGGTTCCGATGACTGATCGTAGGTATACTCTCCCGGTTCAGCGCAGAGATCGACGACCTTGCCCTGTTCCACAATCATCATGCACTGCCCGTTATTGACGGCAATGACGGATCCGTTGGAAATAATGTTGTCTTCTCCGCTTGTGTTCGAGCTGCGGCCGCCGGTCCGTTTCTGTCCTTTCATCATGAGGACATCAGGCGGCATGCTGTCACAATAGAAGAATTCCTTCCACTGATCGGCCAGTACGCCTCCGACCGCGCCCATTCCTGCTTTAATAAGACCCATACACTCTCCTCCTTCTTCATAAATAATTAATTATATATACATCTGTTTATATTTTATCATGTAAGCACCTTATTTATCCACAGATTCTCTGCACCGCAGATATAGAAAAAATCTTACTCATCATTATTGCATGACAAATACACATAAGATTTCCTTCCGGCACCTCTTTTGAAATGCGGGCACTATAAAAAGACGGCATCTCTGCCGCCTCATGTCCTTTTACTTTTTAAATCCCGTCTTCAGTTACGCACGGAATAAAAAACGCATCGTATACGCTCCGCCTTTCCTGTCTTTCTTTAAATCATCCGTTCTTTAAATTCCTTATCCATGCCCCGCGCCTTGCATTCTTTGCAAAAACCGTAAATTTCCACACGATGCTCCGTCACTTCAAATCCGTTTTCTTTCGCCAGACGGTCTTTATACTCCGGTTCCAGACGAACATCGACAGGGAAAATCTTATTGCACGACAGGCACACCGCGTGGTGCACATGGTCGCCCTGCGTATATTCATACCTCGTCAATCCGTCAGCAAGCATCGTCGAACGGAGAAGCAGTCCCTTTTTTGCCAGCGCTTCACAATTACGGTACACCGTAGAAAGACTGAGCTTAGTATCTCTCTTCCGCACCGCTTCATATACATCCCCCGCGGTCATCGGCAGGCTCTTCTGGAGCACCTTCAAGATCATGACACGCGCTTTCGTACGTTTTAAATGCTTCTTTTGAAGTATTTCCTCAAAACTGTCCATTCGTCTGCTCCCCTTGAAACCGCTCTTTGCCCCCACGGCAAATTACATAGTATACGTTGTAACTTCAATTAGATTATATCATATCGGAAAATATATGGAAATCATTTTTCAATCCGTGCGTCCCGCCGGCATTTCAAAATAAATATGATTCATCTGCTCCTGCATTTATAATAAGAAATTAATCTTAATCTTATTCTATACCATCAAAAATATATTTTCCACAATTCCTTTTGGTGTCATTAAAGAGAAAATAGTGATATAATGTGTTCACATTTAAACAGGGAGAACTCCCTTATTCCATGGGCACATCCCAAAGGAGATCATCGTGGGCGCCAATATCCGTAAGCATTGGAACGATCCTGTCTGCATACAGCGCGTTCTCTTCATACTTGTCATCACCCTCATCGGCACTTTCATCTATGCCGCCGGACTCAATATATTCCTTGTTCCCCATCACTTCCTCGCAGGCGGTGTCACAGGCATCGCCATGATTCTCTACTACCTCATGGACATTCCCATCGGCCTGTCCAATCTGGTACTGAATATACCTGTGCTCATTCTGTCCTTGAAATTCATGGGAAAATTTTATACGGTCGTCACCATTTTAAGCACAGTGAGTCTGTCGCTCTTCATCGACCTCACCGCTTTCATGGCGGACTGGTGTGTCATCAGCAATCCTCTTGTCGCTGCCATATCGGGGGGCGTTGTCCTCGGCGCCGCCCTGGGACTTCTCTACCGCTATAATTCAAACAGCGGAGGCCTCGACGTCATTGGCGCGGTTATCAAAAAATTTTACAATCTGGAAATCGGCTACGTCGTCTTCGGCCTGAACTTCATCATCATCATGTCCAGCGCGTGGATCTTTACACTGGAACCTGCCATCTGCACCCTCATCGCCATGTACATCAACGCCACCGTTTCCAGCCGTATCGTCATCGGTTTCGCCCAAAGGAAAGCGGCTTTCATCGTTTCCGACAAACCGCTTGAAGTGGCGGACACCATTCTAAGAAATATTCATCACGGCGCCACCCTCCTCTACGGACAGGGCGGGTTCAGCGGAAAAGACAAAAAAATCGTTTTCGCTATCGTGGATCTGACGCAAGTCACCAAGCTGCGCCATTTCATCGAGGACATAGACCCCCACGCCTTCCTCTTCATCATGAACACCACCGACGTCATCGGCCGCGGCTTCACCAGCCCCCTCACGCCGAAACTCCCCGGCACCACCAGGTACACCTTCGGTGCTGACGGAAAGATGACTCCCACCCGCTCATGGAGCTGGGAAATGGAACAGGAATCCCATAAGTAAAGAAAAAGCCGCCGGCCATACTTTCCCAAGCATGCCAAGCGGCTTTTCAGCTGCCTACTTTCCCTCCATCTTCCCTATATTCTCTTTCATCTGCGCTGCGGAATCCATCAGCTTCTTCGCTCTTTCCATCATCTGATCCAAACGATTCGATCTTTTTTCTCCGGCACGCATCCCCTCCCCGAAATAACTACCGTCAAAATGACCGCCACGGATATCCACATAATAATCACCAATCACTCCGCTCTGCGAAACGGTAAACTCCGCGTCCAGAGGAATCTGCGCATCTTTCTTTATACGCATCTCAAGAATCCCTTCATTTCCTTCCGTGGAAATTTTGGACACTTCCCCCACACGGACACCGGCATAACGCACTTCATTTCCTTTTTTGATCCCCTGTACACTGGAAAAGGATGCTGTCATGCGGAAATAATTCCCGTCAAACCAATCTTTCGGACGGACAAAAAGAAACACCGCCATAGCAACAACCAAAATAATGAACGCCATCATGCCGGTTTTTACTTCTTTTGTCATAACCCGCCTCCTTCCTGACTTCTTTTTCACCTTCCGCCTTCCTCACCACGGCAGCCGATCCTTCACATTCGCTTCGGATGATGATTAACGTTTCCCTCATTATGACGCTTTGCCGTCCGCCGTCATTCAGCACTTTTAGCTGACAGCTGACAGCTCACAGCTAATGGCTAACAGCTTATAGCTGACAGCTCACAGCTGATAGCTTTTATCTTCTTACCGGCTTTCTCACCACGGTGACAGATTCTTCGCCGGCACTTTGGATGACGCCTTACCATCCCTCGTCATTCAGAGCGGGGGTAAGAACGCTTTGTGAAAAAGATGGAAAGCGGCAATGTGACACAAAGTGAAGAATCTATTACACCCCTGACTCTCATAGGATTCTTCTTTCCTTGCCACGATAGATAATTTCTGTCACTCCATATACTTTCTGCCTTCCCGGTACGCGTTTCCTACCGCGTCACCGAGAGCAATATACTTCCCGCCGGCCGGATCAAAGGTAATCGCCTGTAATTTCTTCACGTCAATCTTTCCATCGGTCAGAATGTCCTCATCGACCAAGATATTCACGATATCCCCAACGAAATGGTAATCCTCGCCTACCTTCGTCACCTTGGACACTTTACACTCCAGGGTCAAAGGAAATTCCGAAAGCACCGGCGCGTCAACAAACTCGCTCTTCACCGCATGAAGTCCGGCGCGCGCCACCTTATCGGGTACACGATTTCCCGATACGATTCCCAGATAATCCGCTTCCGCCATCGTAGAAACGGTCGCCATGCTTACGGTAAAGGCTTTCTTTTCCAATAGATTCGCCACAGTCTTATGGGTATGATCCAGCATGAATCCTACCCGGTTCGTATCATAAATCCCGCCCCAGGCAGCCACCATACCGTCCGCCGTTCCGTCCGCGCCATAAGAGGCAATCACAAGTACCGGCTGCGGATACAGCCAGGTATTCGGTTTAAAATGCTTTTTCATGATGGATCCTCCTTGTTTGATACCACAACTTACTCTAAATTTGCGATATATTACTACATCAATCACTCTATCTTGAAATCTTCAAATTCAATTTTTAAAGCGTCTGATACTTTTTCATTATATAATTTGTTAAGTTCTTCAAGCCTTTTCATCTGTTTTTCAGTATGACCAGATAAAGAAGCTAAATCATGTGATTCTTTAATAGCAATAAACTTCATATAAGGAGAACAATTTTTAAGATATTCATCCATATTAGCAATAAACCGGGATACCATTTCATATGTATCATTTATCAAAAACAACTTCGCTTCCTGCATATCTCTATAAGCCTTTTCGTATAAATCATACATTTTCCTCCAGCGAGCAGTATATAGTTGCATTTCAAACTCTTTTCTAAAATTTTCTCGTTCATCAGTTGACAATTTTTCGGTTTTTTTCATCTCGAACAATTCCACAAGATATTTTCGATCATATTCATGGATGTCATACAATTGTAATATGTACTTAATCTCATCTTTCTCTATCTTTCCCCAGTCTCTAATACGTTTTATCACCGGATCCAATCCATTAAGAATATAAAGGCACTCTGTTAAATCGGCTGTAAACTCAAGAATAAATTCTTTCTTTTTTGAATTATAAATCTTATACGACTCAAGATCTTTCTGATTTAAGAATTTAACTTTTTCCAAAACTTTTGCATTTTCCTTAGACATAAAAAAAGTAAAGATTGTCCATCCACCGATAATCAATGTGATCGTATAGCTTAATTTATCTTTTATTTCTAAAGAAGCACCCAATCCCCCTAAATCTATAGGAATCCCCCAAACCCCTAAAATTCCAATTCCAATTACAACTGCGACTACAACTACAACCATTACCATATTTCCCTCCACTCAATACTTTGCTACCGCTTCTTTCCTGTCCCTCAAATGTTTCTCCTCCAGCACCTCGTAGGCTGCCGTTTTGTCTATAATTTGGTGCATGAGCGTGTCCATTTCACTTCCTTTTGTGTAATCTGCCGGTACATAGTAACGGATGCGTTCGTCCCGGATCATCCGGCGCACCGTATCTTTGCTGGCCGTATTTTTCAAATCGTAGACGCCGACAGAATGGCCGCCCAGTGAATTGACAAGGCGCATACAGGGGATATCTGTGGCACTGTCGCCGATGTATACGATATTTCTGAACGGGACACGCAGCTCGCCTTCTACGAAGTGGTCATTCACCGCATTGTCATTGATATCCAGGATTCCCTTCTCTATGCGGAAAAGGAACTGTGTCTTATTCGTGTAATTGATCACCTGCGCCGGCCAGCAGGGTTCTCCATGCTCATTGTAATAAAAGGAACTGGCGTAAATATGGGTGAAATCTTTCGCAATCGCTGTCCCTTCTATGATTTCCCGCAGCCCGGAGGAAATGATGTAATGCTCCACAAGGATACCCCGTTTTTCCCCATAGGCATTAATCCGGCGGAACCATCCTTTAATGCCGTCGTACAACCTGACTTTGCCGCCGTACTGTTTCAGCCGTTCCTTGTTCAGTATTTCTTTCCCTCTGGCGCTTTGAAGCATTTTATACATGTACGCCAGATTCTGATCCATGCAGTGGTCTTCCGCCAGCCGGTTCGATTCCGCCCAAAAGCTGTCCACATCATAATCCACGGCACGGATATATCCGTCCTGCATATTTTCAGGGGAAAGCGTCCGGTCGAAATCATAGCAGACCGCCAGCACAGGCCTGCCTTCTATTTCCCTGCGCGCTGTTCTCACGATGTACACTTCCTTTCTATCCCTGTCTTTTAAAATCATTATACTGCAATACAAAAAAGAGAGCCCTTTAAAACAAGACTCTCTCACTTTTCATATAAATATTTTACCCGCCGGTTAATAAACGAATTGAGTCCATGCCCCTGTGCCGCCAGACGCTTCATTTCCTCCACATTCTCCCGTCCGGCACTTTTGTAAGAATAACAATATACCCTTCCTGTATCTGCAAATTCCACCTCGATACAGGTATCGCCGATCTCATATCCTGCTATACCGGAATTTCCATTTACATTTTGATAGGGTTCCATCTATTCCCTCCATAACAAAATACAATAAATCATGCATGATCCAGTATTTGTAAATAATCCCTTAAATAATATAATGAACTTTGTTCTGCATTAACGTATTCGTTCTGAATAGTTCCTTGGGAGAAATTCTTTTTCATATAGAATAAAGGTCTTCCGGAAAAGTATCTTTCGGCTGTGGAAAAGCTGCCTCCCGCACCTGTATACTTGGAAAACAAATGTTCATCCGCCTTTTGCTCTTCTTTATTAGCATATCCGAGACAGCGGTATAACGGCTTGTTATTACTGCCGGGCAACCCGCAGAGCATCCATTGTTCAAAATCAGGACATGACAAGAATATATTGTTCCTATTGTTTGCATTCTCTAAAAATTTAATCGTTGTAATAAGACTTTTCCTTTCCGTGTCTTCCTGTGCCCGGTCCAAATCACAAATAACAAAAACAATATCAAGGCTATCTCTTCGCTTTGCCACCCAATGTCTTATATCAGCATATCCACCGCCCTGGTATTCTTTTACACTAAACGATATATTCGAATAATCGTTTTGATCAAAAAGATGGAAAATGATATTTTTCTCAGTTTTCCCTTCCACCAGGAATAGAACCTTTGTCTTAAGTTTCCTTTTGGGCGAAGCAAGCCTCCGAATGGATCTACTCACCGGCCCCACCAAACCTTCCTTTAAGATAATCTTCATATAATTTATTTTTATCATTACGAAGATCAAAATCATCAAAAGAATAGATTTCCGATGACAAATCAGATTTTTTATTCACAATGTACAACTGCTGGGGATGAAAAATATTCTGATTCATCAAAAAAGGATTATGAGAAGTAATAATAAACTGGCCCTTATTTTCCTTCGTATTTATCAAGTCATTAAATAATTCAATCAAAGAACCCGTGCTGATGGAAGAGTCCAACTCATCAACAGCCAGTACCTCCCCATTGATCATATTGGTTATCAAAACATCCATTAAATGACATATCTTTTGAATCCCTTTGGATTCTATTCCCAAATGGTATTTATTTTTTCCCCGGAAAATAAGAACTTCATATCTGTCCGCCTGGATTTTTTCAAATCCGATATCCGTAATCGTTCCATCCAGCATATGAAAAACAGATAAAATACGCTTTTTATTATTTTCCCAAAAGCCCTTGCGTTCTTCATTCACAACTCTGATGTTATCCCTATCCAGCATAGGTACAATATCCCGGATATTTGTTTTTACGGCGGCGGCCAATTTTTGGAAAGAAGTAATATACTCCCCCATGTAGTCTTTCAGCTTCAGCAGATATAATTCCGTAGAAACACCGGAAAATAACCGGATAAGGGCGTCCCGCTCTTTTATACCGCTCAGATTTGTGATAGATAATTTCCCGCCAGAAAAAGAAAAAATTTCCTGTCCGTTTAAAACCAATTTTTCGGAAACAATTTTCTCACAGTCATAGGCAATCTGATACACATAATCCTGATCACTTTTCACATCATATAAACCGATTTCAAAAGCAACTGTTTTGCAATCAAAATTAATCAGATTTCGACGCATATCATCAACAGCACCTAAATTCAATCCGTGATTAATCATTGAAATAAGATGCTTCATGCCAAGCAGCACATTAGACTTTCCGGATGCATTCATTCCAAAGAGAACAGCCGCTTTCATTAATTTATACTTTGGCGTATGGATAAAATTATCTTCAAAACGGGTATTTGTAATCCGCGTATGAGGTTTGGGAACAAAATAAAGCTCCACCTTTTTCTTAATAGAAAGAAAGCCTTCCATAGAAAAATATGTAATCATAACTACCACCTCCTGTCACTACTATATCAAATCAGCCTGATTACAGTCAATAATATAAGCGAAAAATTCGTTTATATTCCTCAAGAATGTTGTTCTTGATTGATCATGTAAACTAAGTTGATAAAAATGCGAAGTGCAAGTCGATATAGGCGAAAATGAAATTAAAACTTCTCTATGGCAGATATAACACAGAAAAAATGACCGCAGACGAAGTCAAAATTCTGATTTAGAGATACTTCATAAGCTGCTGGAATAACAGGCGAATCTGCTCCCGCCAATGGAGGGGATTCTCCTGCTGTAAAACGCAGACGCTACTATGAGTCATTACCTAAGGTCGCATAAGTACGCTAATTTTTTTGTGTGAAAAGTACCAACCAAAATTGACCATTTCCCCCTCTCTCCCTAATTCTCTCACCAAATAGTCTTTGTAATAAATTCTTTCACAGGTTTCCAATAAAAAAATTCTGCCATGAGTATAGATATCACCAGCAATATCAGGAATACAGCCAGATGATTATGATCCAGCAGCTCATCCAATATATGGTTCATCAGATTAATATTGACCTGGTGTACGATATACAATTCGAAACTAATATTACCAAGATGGATGAGAAGCTTATTACCAAACAGTTTGTCAAAGATCCCTCCGGACAATGTAAACGTGAAAATCAATAGAACCGTAAGCAGGATAAATGGTGCCGGTACCCACTGCGTATCAAACAGCCTGCAGGCTGCAAAGTAAAAGATAAGCATGCTGACCTGAAGCAACGAAGCCTTCTTCTTTGACAATTCTCCAGAAAATCCGCTCAGTACCAAAAAGCCCGTATAGCCCAAGAGAAAATCAAAGAGACGGTAGGCCGGATTGCAGTACCAGCCAAAGACACCGGACCAGGGGTTCATACCCATTTTGTATCCCATAGTATCAAAAGTCATCTTCAGCATAAACAGGATAAGGAATGAAAGAAGGGCAGTACCCCTCCATTTTTTAGATTTAAAGAAATCAATAATATGGGGTACACAGAAATAAATAAAAAGGATACAGGAGAGAAACCAGGTCACCCCGTTAAAGGTAAACTTAGCCGGATCATACCAGCCTTTCAGAAGCGTTATATTCAGGAATACATCACGGATAAATCCATGAACTCCGTCGGGATACTTGAATCCATGGCGCTCCATGTAGCAGAGAACCACAAGAAAAGTAAGCATATGAAGCACATAGAACTTCTGCAGCTTGGACCACATATACTTAAAAGATGACTTCAGGTCATAGGCAAAGTCTGCATCCTGGTAGTTATAGGCCACCAAAAATCCGGACAGCACAAAAAAGATTTCAACGCCTCTGGCACCAAAATCAAAGTACTTCGTCTTCCACAGCAGCCATCCGGCATGATTTAGAAAAATAAGAAAGAAACCAAGAAAACGGAGTCCCTGTAACGAATCCAATTTTTCCAATCTGTGAGACCTCCAAATGTAATACTAAATCGATACTACACGATATAGATACAAATATCAAAGTAAAATCCCTCTTTTATGAAGGACATATCCCTGTACTATTGTGATAAAGGTTTCTGTGATAAACATAGCCATAGATACCCCACTTTCCTGATATATCCACACAAAAGGTCCTATAATGACCAAATTTACAAAAGATGCAAGAACAAGAATACGACTATAAATCTTTTCCATTCCAAATGGAAGCATCGTTTCATACCCAAAAATATTACTAAGTGCCACCATGAGTGGTACAAATGACATGATTTGCAGTGGGAGGATAGAAGCCACGTATTTCGACCCCAACAGCCATGGAATAAAGAGGGGTGCACCAAATAAAAGAATCATTCCGCCAACAATACCACCAGCAACATAAACCATCATTTGCTTTCGTAAGAAACGGATGGCTTGATTTCTATCTACCGTCAACGTCTGACTGATATAGGGATAAACCGCATCGTTGACAGCACTGACCCCTCGTTTGATACAATTCAAAAGCTTATCTGCTCCGCTGTAGTAACCAACCACAGTATCATTAGTCAGAATTCCTAATACTATGATATCCGTATTTGTGTATAAACTAATGGCTAAATTGGAGATGAAGATTTGTTTGGCCTCCTTGACTGCAGACCTAATCTCCTGAAAAGCAGGACATCTCCACGCCCCCCGATACCTACGAGAAATCAAAATAAGAGAGAGAAAACCCGCAATACATGGTGTGCAGGATTGCAGGAAAGCTGCTAATACAAAATCAGCCTCCGTGTTTACCAATGTAAATATCCCCAAAATGCAGAAAAAACGACCCAGAAGATTAATAGTGGTGATATATCTCATCTCCTGGATTCCCTGAAAGAACCAGACAGGAAACAGCACATTCCCAATAACTGCAGTATATATAGCAGCAAATAAGTACGGATTCAATGAAATAATACCAATTCTATCTGCTCCCCATAGGAGAATACCAAAAGCAACAGTAACAATAACCAGCAACAACACCTTTGACCACATGAATATAGAGAAAATACGGGGGATTCCCTCTACCGGTGAACGGGCCAATTTTCTCGGTGCTGTCAGGTTAAAGCCGAAATCAATAAAGAGGTTATAGTATGCAGCAATTCCCTGCATGAAAGCAATGGCTCCATAATTAGCAGGTCCAAGTGTGCGAAGAAGGTATGGCACCAAAAGAAAAGACAGGATATACTCCATACCACGTAACGTGACCATAGAAAAAATATTTTCCCAGAGCCGCCCAATCTCCTTCAACCTCATACCTCTTTTCAAAATGCAATTTACAGATTAAATGCTTATACACGTTTTACCTGTGTAAGTATCATTTGAACATCTATTTTAAGCAAAGTCATTCTAAAAATACACTTGTCTGATTTACGCAGAGTTTTTTCGACGCAAAACTGTCAGGGCAACCATAATCTCTGCAGCAATTATCCCTACCACAAACCCAAGAATCCCATATTTAATAGCAGCCTTCCTCCGATCTACAGGCACAACAGATGGATAAATATCGCTGGTACTGATTGTTTGAAAAGAAACTTCCGTCATTGCTTCTTTCAGTGCCTTTTCACTCTGCTTTACCAATTGATCACATAAAATCCCCAAATGAGAATTCATGTATACAGTATCCGGTGTAATATTTCCATCAAATTTAAATCCTATCTCATAAACATTTCCCCGGAAAGAAGAAACCATAATGTAATTCCTAATCCAGTCAATCTGCTGCGAACGACTTTTTCTATTCCAAGCGCTGTCAATTTTAGTAAAATCGAAATCTTCTTTCGACACACTACTGATAAACTTATCAATATTGGCAGATGAGCGCCAGAATCCTGCATAGTCGAAATTACTATCTATATTCCCATTTTTATTCTGCAATGAAATTACTTTGATAAATAAGTAGTCACCTGTACGTATAGCCGTATCGGAAAACATATATTTTACTCCAGCCCCAGAAATACCACAGAATATAGCAAAAATAACTACAAGGAAGAAAAATTTCCGTGAGAATTTGCGTATATTTTTAGAAAAACCATCCATCATATATTATTCCCATCCCTTCGTGCGTAAAGAGCACTGAACACGAGACCAACAATAATAAAAAGCCAAATATGATCATAACTAACTAATAATACAAAAACTGAGCCAGCTAGAGAAATTAAAAGAGAAGTAAATTCTGCATCGTTAATTAGACATAGATTATTAATGCACCTCATTAAGACTATCCCAAAAGGAATCAAAAATAAAATCACTCCTATAAGCCCCTGTTCTACTAAAATATTTAAGATATGATTTATATTTGGAACCCCACTTTTTATCGGACCTTCTTTATTCATATCTTTGATCCAGTTAATCGCTTCTTTGTTTCCCATATCTGATGGTAAGAACTTTTCACCAACATACTCACTATGCAAATCGACCCCAACTCCCATGATGGGATGGTCTAACCAAGTTTTACCCGTAGCCAACATATTTATTTTTCGAGTGCTATTACTGCGCTTATCTCCAACTACAGAAGTTACATTTGATTCAAGATAATTCATGGCTGATACTGCATCATGCCTATCATTCACTTTTGGGTCTATTGAATGAAAGTTAGCCATGATACCAAGGGAAAATAAGAATAAGGCTAAAATACATAGAGCTAATTTAATAATTTTCTTAAATCTCTTGCTTTGTGTAAAAGAAATCCAAAACGAAGTAATTATTATTTCTATTCCAATAGCGATTGCACCAGTCCGAGATTTTGTCATGAATAACATCATTAAAAAAATGGAACTAACTGCAATGAATATAAGATCTGACTTTGTCTTCGTTTCAAAACTAGGTAGGTAAAGTACAGGTATTGCCATAATCAGGAAAATGCATAAATGCGCAGGCTCCAAAAATAAGCTTCTCATTTGCAAAAAATCCCAAAATAGAGGCGGATACCATCCATTTCCAGAAGCAACATCAAAAATCCGATTATTTATAATCGCCAATAGTGTTTTACAAGTATAATTACCGCTCAAAAATCCAAGTTCAATACTGGAATAGCAAATTAGAAAAACTCCTGCTCCAACAAGTGCACGCTGGAGATCCCTAACCCCCATCTTCCAATCTTTCTGATAAACATGATATATCCATAAGGAAATAAAATAAGTTGATAGTACCGAGGCAAAAGTACTACGAATACCTCTATATAGAAGAACCCCCCTAACAAAATCTAATTCTATTAATTCAGGATATATTCCAATTACGTTATAATACAAATTTCTAAAATTGACCATCTGATTTAGATTCATATTGGCAAAAGACGGATAAAATAAGACTCCCGCCACCGTACAAATTAGCGCCCATAGAAACATGAGCCCTAAAAACAGGAATCCCCTTTTCTCTCCCGCTGTTAAACTTTTACGGGTACAATACATTTCTATACCCCAGATAAGTATGCCTGCTGTAAAAAATAAAAGGCCAATATGATTACCCGCTATCGGAAATTTAAATTTTCCAGTCATAACTGGCATAGTAGCAAGTCCGACAATAAAGAATACTCTCTGCAAGAACTGCCAGGAAATACTCCAACTCATAGATTTCATAATTGCTAAGTTCCTCATGCCGTCCATTTAATTTATCGTGAAATCATTGTCACTGCTTTTTCAAACGCTAACGCTGTAAAATATCCAGACATTACCTTTTTCTGTAATTTCAGTATATTTTTTTTATACTCCGCATACTCCTTTTCATTAATTGAGTCAATATAGTTACTCACCTCACGCAAACTATCAACCACAAAACCAATTTTATATGTTTTTACAATGTCAGCAATAGCTGCCTGGCTCCAGGTAACAACCGGGATACCTGCTGCTATATACAATGCCAGTTTATGCGGGAAATTGATTTTCATATACCTTCCCATAAACCCATCACACTCATCAAGAGATGTACCATCCCAAACAAGTCCAAAGCTTCCCTTTAATTTAAATGGGATTTCGTCCGGGCTGTAGCTCCCCATCCAATGGACATGGCTGCTTTCTTTCATCTCTTCAGATAAGCCAGGACCAAAAAGAGACAATGATAGTCCCAAACTATCCTGCCCCATTAGATTAAGAAAATGACTTTTTCCCAAGTTCCCTGCAAATACGATTTGTTTTCCGAAAGAAAACGACTCCTGTGATGGAGTATTATAAAGCAAGTAGTCAAAAATATTGATATTAACGGTTTTTGTTTTCAGTCCATGTTTTACTAAATAGTCCGACATCTTCTGATTATGCAAAAGTACAACCTTTGCTAAATTCAAAAGCTTAATTTCTTCATCTATCCCAGTTTGATATCTTACAGAATCTACATCGTGGACCAGTAAAATTGTATTTTTTATTCTAAAAAGATCTATTAATTTTTCCCCAAGCGCATGAAAATTATAATGTGGATACTGAATAATCAAAATATCATCATTTTTAACAGATTTCCTGATGGTATTTAAATTGCTCCAATTTCTGGTAAAAAATCTTGCATAATCAAATAAGTGCCTACGTCCTGGCAAAGTATATAACTCGGATATTTCATCATATTTTTTTCCCAGAACAGTATTGATATCCTCAACACCTTTATTTCCCCCATGCTGCTGGTTGGGGGCTTTCTCACGTATATATACTACTCGTGACATTGCTATAAATACTCCTTAGGCTAAACGAATGCTTGAAGTAGGCATATCTTTATTAATAAATCTAAATCTTATGCCCTATTTTTCGAATTACGTCATGCATGCCATACATTTCATAAGTTGCTTTAATTCTACACAAATAAAATGCAATATTTGCCGGAATCCCCATCTTAATATATTTTTTATAATATTTATCTAATAAATTGTTATATCTTTTCATTTCATCAGTAACCCATGATCCTTTGAAGTGATGAATGGTAAATGTGTTCGATGTTTTATCAATCACACCTGTATCCCAATGCTTTGCGCATAAGTAATCAAAAGGTAATATAACCATATTTTTTCCAAAAGTTACCTTTTGACCAAGAAGTTTCATTCTATATCTCTTCAACGTTAATTTAGTAATACTCTGTACATTCGTTTTTAAATCAAGACTTCCATCTTTACGAATAAAATGTCTTTCATCATAATCTTTCAGTAGCATGCCAATCCACTCATTATTCCGACAGGCACCTAAAGTGCCTGTCTGGATATGAGTCTTCGACTCATATCCAGACACCGCATCATAGATGCGAAGTGGATTCAATGATTTTACCACTTCTACATCAGTATCCATATAGAAACCACCATATTCATATAAAACTTTCAATCTTACATAGTCAGAAACAAATGCCCATTTTTTAGATTCATAGGCTTCACGGCAATAATTATTTTCACTAACATCAAAATTTGATTCATTCCATTCCTGTATCTCATAGTCCGGACAATATTTTTCCCATGAATTTATATATGTTTTTACATCTACCGGCATAGGATTACCGCCAAACCAGCAATAGTGAATAATTCTAGGTATCACTCGATTTCCTCCGACTTTTATGTAATATAAATGCAATTATTAACCACTACATTCAAACTAAACCATTACTACAATGCCGCATATCCTTTGACTTTTTCAGTTTTAGATATCTGAATTTCATACCCAACATATCATTCACCATTTTATTAATCCCACAGGTCAGATTCTTTTAAGTCTTATCTTCTTCAAGCAAAAATAAATTCCTGTAACAAAGCAGCAATTGGAAAAGAACTCTCGTCAGCAATATAATCTGAAATATTCGACTCTTTACCGCAAATGCCTCCATAGCCAAAAAGAATGTACTTTAATAAAATAAATCATCTCCCCTAAAAAGAGAACAGCCGGATAAATATTATGAGAGAAGAAAAAACCCATAATTTGAAACTGGAAGGCTCCCCTCATAGACTTATCACGAATAGCATCCCAATGTTTATCATTTTCCGCAGTATGAATAAATTGAATTTTATCAGCTACGCTTTTATGAGCCTCGGGATAACACATCATTTGGACTGTCAAGTATACAATTTGCAAATACTGCTTTTTTAATACATCCGCACCTTCATCAAGCAGTCCCGCTTCCAAAAGTTGATTGTAACGATAATCCCAAATCAATTTATGAATTTTAAAAAAATGGGGCTGATATTTACTCCGTAAACTACCGGCTTTTTTCCTACGATAATGTAATAACGATTTAGCAATTACAGAAAGGGACGATGCATTCTCCCACAATCTACCAATATATTCTTTATCTTCACTTAATGGTACATCGATGAACCGGGAGGGTTTCTTTTTATTTTTTATTGCTTTATTTGCTGACCAGGAATACATATCATTGTCCTGAGCCTGTAAAATAATAGACATCCTAAGGACTTCCAGATGGTTATTTTTTATAGATATTGCTTTAGGAATTTTGTGTACTGTCTGTAATTGCCTATCATCCATGGAAAACCATTCATCCCTATATCCAAAAAAAACGATATCTGGTTCATCCTGTTCTATAACATCGGCTACAGATTGCAGTAAATCCTCATCCCACCAGTCATCAGAGTCCAAGAACAATACATACCGACCTCTCATAGCACTCATTCCGACATTACGCGCATTCGATAATCCACCATTTTTATCAAGTGAAATAATGGTGATACGGTGATCTTTTTCTGCATACTTCTTGCAAATAGCAAGGCTTCCATCCGGTGAGCAATCATTCACAATAATAAGTTCAAAGTCTATAAATTCCTGGTGTAATACACTCTCAATCGCCTGTGATACATATTTTTCAACATTATAAACAGGCATAATAACACTAAATAATAGCTGCTTCGTCTCTTCACTTGCAAACTTACGTTCCATCTTTATACCTGTCAGCTTAACCACCTAATATAAATATATAATAAAAGATCTCCTCTTGCTATTGAAGCAATCTTTAATTGCAATTTAGAAAATTCTTTCTTACAAATATGATGAACCTGAATTACTTGTAGTTACCCCCTCTTAAGATAAATGATTATTTGCTACCCAACTTCCTGCCTATGAAGCTCCATCCTTTCTTGAGCCAGTTTTGTTTTTCGAAATAGTCTACATTACATTCATAGTATGGATAGCCTTTTGTTTCGAGCCACACATCCAAAAGTAACTCATCAATAAACCATCGCTGCTCCGGCTTTGGATATTCGGACAAATCTACCTGTTTTTCAACCTCAAACATTACGCTAAACCACCAAGCGCACCATTCGTCAAAGTAATCTTTCCTCATAACGAACATATTGAACATATGAGCCCAGGTACGATTCATCAGTATATTCCAGCCTTTTTCATATTCCGGATATTTTTTTCGGATAACATTCAGTGCCACATCAAGCTGCTCTCTTGGATGGGCATGGAGATAATGGGCCTCATTTGTTTCGATGCGGTATTTTCTTTTATCCGCTACTACAATCGGATGGGAAGATAGGATTTTTTCCCAGTCTTTTCCCGTAAGAATATCTTTTCTCTTTTCAAGAATAGACCGCAAAAAAAATCCCTTGTGAGTAAAATATCGACGATAATGGACAAGTCCAACATAATCGGCTTTGAGATTTTTCCAGGCCCAGTATACTCCGGTCAGTTCACAATAGGCCGGATTCCTGTCCGAAATATTATCTCCAGTATCATCTCCTGGAAGTCCAATGGATGCCTTTCCCTTTTTCCCTACATGGATAGGCATATATACCGGATCATCAGGATGCCAGTACGGCTTATGCATGGCTATAAGAATCTTGATGTCCATATTTCGAATGTTATCTCCTCTCCAATTCCTGTGCTGCACATTTCAGTGCAGAAGCAATGACTTTATCCATATCGTAATACTTGTACTCACCAAGTCTCCCGCCAAAAATAACAGACTCTTCACCTCTGGCCCGTTCTGCATATTTCTGATAGAGATCCTGATTTTTCTTATCATTGACAGGATAGTAAGCTTCTTCTCCCCGCTTCCAGGATGCTGGATATTCTTTTGTAATATAGGTTACAGGCTGGATACCAAATTCAAAATGTTTGTGCTCAATAATACGGGTATATGGAATTTCCCTATCTGTATAGTTTACCGCTGCCACGCCCTGATAATTAGAAATCTCATGCCGTTCCAGTTCAAAGCGCAGACCTCTGTATTCCAGCTCACCGTAACAATAATCAAAGTACTCGTCAATGGCACCGGTATAGATAATTCTATCAGCAAGACTGTTCCAATGCTGTCTGTCCTTCAGATAATCTATATCTGTCTTCACTTCTATTCCTTCGAGAAGCCCATCAACCAGAACATTGTAACCACCAACGGGCACGCCCTGATAGCGATCGTTAAAGTAGTTATTATCATAGGTATAACGCACAGGGAGGCGGCGAATAATGAAAGCAGGAAGTTCTGTACATGGACGGCCCCACTGCTTTTCAGTGTATCCCTTGATGAGTTTCTCATAGATATCGGTACCAACGAGGGAAATAGCCTGCTCTTCTAGATTCCGAGGCTCATGGGTAATGACCGCCCGCTGTTCGGCAATTTTATCCGCGGCCTGCTGGGGTGTAATGACCCCCCACATTTCATGGAAAGTATTCATATTGAAGGGCAGATTATACAGTTCCCCTT
Source organism: Dialister invisus DSM 15470 (assembly GCF_000160055.1). Lineage (NCBI taxonomy): Bacteria > Bacillati > Bacillota > Negativicutes > Veillonellales > Veillonellaceae > Dialister > Dialister invisus. The sequence continues at coordinate 1,387,847 of NZ_GG698602.1, read as the reverse complement.
TATAATTAGCAACAGGACTGTTTACGTAATTATTAAATTCTACAAACTGACTGGCATAGTCCCAGATTTCTTTATTGGATGTGTGAAATATATGTCCACCATAGGCGTGTATATTGATTCCATCCCTATTCTCGCAGTATATATTGCCGCCTTTATAGCTGCGCCTTTCCAGAACTAGGCATCTTTTACCATGTTCTTTGGCCTCATGGGCAAATACAGCACCGAAGAGACCGCTGCCTACGATAAGATAATCATATCTTTTCATTATTTTCCCCACCTTATTTATTGCCCTTACCATAGGCATCATTGAACAGACGCATCATCAAATGGACAAAAACCATATGGATATCTTCTGCTATCTGCATATCATTTACAGGAACGTGAAGGTTATAATCAGCCAACTGCATGAGCTTTCCCCCATTGTACCCTGTCATCGCTATGACTTGGGCACCCTGCTCTTTTGCATAGGTAACAGCATCCAGTACATTCGCAGAATTACCACTGCCGGAGACCGCAATAAGGAGATCTCCCTTCTTTACTACATCACGAAGCTGGACGCGGAATATCTCATCATAGGCAATGTCATTGGCAATAGCCGTGATAATAGGCGTATTATCAGAAAGACATATCATCTTAAAGCGTTTTCCGGTTTCCATGGAAACGCCTTTATTAAAATCACAAACCATATGGCTTGCAGTGGCTGCACTGCCTCCATTACCCATGGTATAAATGATTCCATCCTTCTGCCATGTGTCATACACGGCATTCACGGCCCGATTCATTTCTTCCAGATTTAGGGAATCAATGGCTGCCTTTTCTTTTTCGAAATAGTTCTTCATGCCTGCAATATAATTCATAGGTTTCTCTCCGCTATTATCAATACCGTTTATTTTTTTCCCATCCATAGGCAGTCCTCAGGATATTTTCCAAAGAACTCTGCTTCAGTTCCCAGCCAAGGAGTTTCTTTGCCTTCTCATTGGAAGCCACAAGAACGGCCGGGTCCCCCGCACGGCGACCAGCAATCTCATAGGGCACTTTAAGTCCGCTGACTTTTTCAAAGGATTTGATGATTTCCAATACCGTGAAACCTGTCTGACTGCCCAGATTAAACTGTTCAGAGCAGTTATGTTCCATAATATATTTGAGCCCCAGATAATGAGCTTCTGCCAGATCTTCAACATGGACATAATCCCTGAGACAGCTACCATCGCGAGTATCATAATCATCGCCAAATACTTTGAGATGGGGTTCACCATGAATGGCCGCCCGAATAACAAGAGGAATCAGATGACATTCAGGATTATGGGCTTCCCCGATAAGGGAGTCATGGGAGCAGCCGGAAGCATTGAAATAGCGGAACGCACAGGAATGGATGCCATAGGCCTGTTCATAGTCCAGCAGCATTTTTTCACCGATAAGTTTTGTCATGCCATAGGGATTAATCGGCTTCTGCGGATGCTTTTCATCAATCGGTGTATATACCGGTTCACCAAAAGTAGCAGCAGAAGAAGAAAATACGATGTACTTCACCCCTGTCGCTACCATGGCGTCCAGAAGATTCAGCATGTTGGAAACATTATTATGATAATAACGGGATGGCCGGGCTACGGAGTCCGGCACAGAAGCAAAAGCGGCAAAATGAATAACCGCATCAATCTTTTCCTCTTTAAGGATCTTCTCCATAAGAGCTCTATCACCAAAACTGCCTTTCACGAATTTTCCGGCTACTACAGATTCTTCATGGCCATCACTCAAATCATCCACAATCACCGTATAAATTCCTTTTTCATTGAAATAGCGATTGCAATGACTGCCGATATAACCGGCGCCTCCTGTAATAAGTACGTTCATTTTTGTTCCTCCTCTAAAATCTTGTTTGCCGCTTCTTTAAGCGATTCACAGCGAAAATCTGCACCCAGTAATTCTTTATTAACAGCAATAGTTTTTATACCGCAACGCTTTCCTGCAATAATATCACTTTCACTATCACCAACCATATAAGACCAAGATTTATCTACAGAAAAATCCCTCTCTGCCTGAAGAAAAAGCCCAATATCCGGTTTCCTGCAGTGGCAAGTTCCCTCTTCATGCGGACAAATATAAATACCATCTACATGGGCACCGTTCCTTTTCAAACATTCTTGCATATGGCTATGTATGTCTTCCACGTCTGCCAGAGTCATAAGTCCGCGAGCGACTCCACGCTGATTAGTCACTATGATAACCTGAAATCCATGGTCATTAAGTCTCTTAACAGATTCCTCCACATGAGGCAAGAAATAAAACTGACTCCAATTCCTAATATAGTCATATGGTGCAGCCTGTACATTTATAACTCCATCCCTATCAAGAAAGACGGTCTTTTTCCCTTTATTCATCGGTTTTTACTCGAAATAAACTACTCGGCTGCCATAGGTCGACAGTTCGAAATCAACTTCTTTAAGCCCCAGTGCCTGTCTGACCTGATCCTGATACTGTTCATCACAATAAAGCAGAATAAATCCGCCACCACCGGCTCCCAGCAGCTTTCCACCTTTGGCTCCCGCTTCCAATGCTTTCTGGTATAGTGTATCAATTTCTCCATTAGTAATACCAGATGTAATAGTTCTTTTCTTCTTCCAAGCTTCATCAAGCATATCAGCAAAACTTTCATCAAACCCTTTCGTGACTAAATAGTTCCGCATCGTGTTAGCCTGATTCCGCATGAAATCAAGAACCGACAATTTATTGTGGGTTTCTTCACTCTGTTTTGCAAGAATACCATCTGCACTTCTACGGATGCCGGTATAAAACATCATGAATTTACGATCCATATTCCGGATATCATAATCGGAGAGCTTAATCTTGTCTCTTGTCACGTCTCCATGGCGCTCAAAAGAGAAGTAATTCACCCCACCAAATGCAGCTGCATACTGGTCTTGTTTTCCAATTGGATGATGCAGTATATCAATTTCAATATGGGAGGCTTTCTCAGCCAATTCTTCTGAAGAAAGACGTTCACCCTGATATGTATAAAGAGCATTCAAAAGCCCCACCGTAAAGCTGCTGGATGATCCTAACCCCGTACCGGAAGGAATATCGGCAATGGAAGTAATTTCAACTCCCCCTGTAATGCCAGCCATCTTAAGGCAAGCTTTAGCAATATCATGCTTCAAATCCTCAACATGATCAACATTTTCTGTTTGTGAATAGCTCAGTCGAATCGTATCATCAAATCTCTTATTGAGAGTTATGTATATATATTTATTAATAGTCGTGCTTACTACTGCACCATAGCCATTTTCATAATAAGCGGGCAAATCAGTCCCCCCGCCAATAAAACTGATTCGTAAAGGGGTTTTTGTTATAATCATTTACGCCATTTCTCCTGTGCTTCTTCATAATTAGGCCATGTGCCTACATCTAAAAGATACTCTTTAATTGGATAACCATACATTTTTCCCACCAATTCAGGAAGAACATCCCCGCCAAAATCAACAAATGATTTGTTCGGAATGTAATCATAAATTTTCTTATTGACTACATAAATTCCCGCATTTGCTAAATCACTTTTGGGATATTTCGGTTTTTCCACGAACTCCGTAATTTTTCCCTCTTTATTATATACAGCAATGCCACAGCCTGTAGGATTATTCGTATGGAACAGACCCATCGTTAGAAGAGCATGATTTTTTTTATGGAAATCCATCATCGAAGATAAATCGGCATTAGTCAGATTATCCGCATAGCAGATAAAGAAATCTTCTTCATTCTCTACAAAATTACGATTGATCAACACGGTCCCACCGCTGCCCAATAGTTCCTTTTCATAGCTCTCCACCAATTTCACCTTTCCTCGTGTTTGATTATATTCTTTAATAAATTTTCGAACTGGATCGGGTAAATAATTAGTATTGATAAGAATTTCTGAAATACGATGCTGTTCGAATAAGTCCATCCACCATGCAAGCAATGGACGACCTTGGATAGGCACCAAGCACTTAGGAACCGTCCAAGTAAGAGGGCGCAGACGAGTTCCCAAACCTGCGGCCAATAAGAATGCTTTCATAAGTCACCTTCCAACTATTCACCACAAAACAACTCAATAACAAAACTGCTTTTCCGTGACCATATCTCACGATATTGTTCTTCTATGTAATTATCTATCTCATTAGCGATCGGATAGCAGTCCAATTTTTATCCGCACAGCCAATTCATCTAATCATCCTATCTCAATACGCTCCCTTACGCTTCAAAACCACACTGACTGTCCGCCAGAGCATGACTATATCCAGCCATATGCTCCAGTTATGGACATACCAGCTGTCCATGCGGACACGCTCAGGATAGTCTATATCACTTCTCCCGCTTACCTGCCACACACCGGTAATGCCGGGAAGGACACTGTAGTACTCTTTGATAAATTTTTCATAGCGGGGCACTTCTTTTCGGACGATCGGCCTCGGTCCTACAAGGCTCATTTCCCCTTTTAATACATTGATCAGCTGCGGAAGTTCATCAAGGCTTGTTTTCCTAAGGAAGGCTCCGCTTCTGGTAATACGGGGGTCATTTTTCAGCTTGAAATCTCTGTCCCATTCTTCTTTTGCCGCAGGATCCGATGCCAGAAGTTCTTCAAGCACTTCCTGGGAATTCACACACATGCTGCGGAATTTATAGCAGTCAAATTCTTTCCCATTTTTCCCAATCCGCCGATGCTTATAAATGACCGGTCCCGGCGAATCATGGTATATCCAGGCAGCCACTATGAAAAGGACCGGCAGAATACATATGCCGCCGATTATGGTTGCTGCGACATCAAAAAGCCTCTTGACTATCTGGTTCGATTTCCTTGCCAGATTATTTTTGATATGGAGCACCATGATTTTGGCATCGAAAAAAGACTCCGCTTCTATGTTGGACATCGGCACCCCCACCAGGTTCGGGATGACACCCACGTCTTTCACTAAAAACTGGGCCCGGTAAATGAGATCCGACAGGGCGGACTGGGACAATCCGGGCGCGGCAATCAAGACGGATTCCACACTTGTTTCCCGCACTACTTTTTCTAAATCACCGAATCCGCCAAGGATAGGGTAACGGCTGACATACTGTGTTTTCGGTTTATTATCTTCCAGAAATCCGATGATTTTGTACCCCATGCCGGAATCCTTCCGTATTTCCTTTGTAATGGCCTCTCCGGAAAGTCCGGCGCCGAGAATAAGGATAGGAATCTGAAGAAGGCGGAGTTTACGAAGGATCTTATTTGTCAGAAAACGAACGAAACAGAGAAGTATAAAATTAAATAATACAAAAAAAATCACGAAAAGCCGTGATACTTCCCCCGCCACCTGGGCGATAAACATAAGGATAATGGAAAACACCGTTCCATACAAAGAGGCATAGAATAGTTTCTCTGTCATTTTATAAGTAAGCATCCGCTTGGTATACAGCCCGCTGTACAGGATAAAGGGCATAAAAAACAAAGGAACCCAGAAAAATATATAGGATAAATTGATGTGATATACGTTATAAGTCATCACAATGTTTCTGAGATACAGTGCCAAACACGCTGAAAGAGTCAATGCCATATAGTCTCCCACAGCAAAGACAAGGCCTGCCAGAAGTTTCCTGTCCGCAAATCCGTTCATTTTTTTATGCTGCTTTACAGGCTGACTGTTTTCCTGTTTCATCCTCTGCCTCAAAGAATAATCTTGTATCACTATAAATTTTACATTTTTTACAGTATAACGTATCTGCTTCACACACGCTACTAATGTACCGCCAAAGCTGTCTCTTATAAAATCGGATTCCGCGAATGGATTGCCGCTTCCTTGTATCTGCTCCGGCATTCACTGAAAGATACCAACGCCGCGAAGATGCTGCAGAAGAAGTATCTATCGAACAGCAGCCTTAATCAAAAGGTTTTTGCTCTCCTCTCTCTTCTTGTGCATTATACCGGCTTGTTTAATATAAGAAGTCCGTTCCCCTATTTTTCAAAAATGTTGGATGTTAATGTGAAAAATAAAATCGTGAACAGGAAGCTAAGAGATGGTAACTAGCTACTAGCGGCTAGAAGCTAGAAGCCAGCATCTAAAAGATAGAGGCTAAAAGCCGCTTTATCAAAGGAAAATAACATGAAATAAATTTTAAATACTCATGAATAAAAAAAAGACGGTATATCGTACATAAAAAGTACACCATCCTTTTCGCTGAATCAGCATTTTACAAAACAGGACATGTGTACTTTTTATAATTTCCCGGAAAGCGGTAAAACCATTATCAATCACCGTTTACTCTCCGCTATGTTTTACAGTCCGCTTTCCGCTATATCCTCATCTTCCTGCGCGGCGCCCAGTATACCGGCCAGGGTGTAGAGTCCTTTTTTGAATATCTTTTTTTCTTTGGCCGCTTCGCTGTACGGCAGAATACGGATTTCCCCCTTATTCATCCCGATAAGAGAAGTGATTTGTCCGTCTAAGAGGGCTTTCACGGCTGCCGCACCGAGGAGGGAGCCGAGGATGCTGTCTCTGGCGCTGGGACGTCCGCCTCTTTGGATAAATCCCAGAATGGTGGTGCAGATATCTATATTCGTCCGTTCTTTCAGCCAGTCTCCCAAAGCTCTGCCATCGTCGGCGCCTTCCGCGCAGATGATGATGCTGTTTGTCCTGCCTTCTTTCATCTGCCCGATCAGGCTCCTTGCCAGCTTTTCACGGCTGAAGGGAACTTCGGGAACAAGGATGTATTCGGCACCGCAGGCAATTCCCGCATCAAGGGCTATATTTCCGGCAAACCGTCCCATCACCTCGATAATGGCTGCCCTGTCGTGGGCAGATGCGGTATCACGGATACGGCTGACCGCACCCACCACGGCATTGACCGCCGTATCATGGCCGATGGTTTCATCCGTGCCGTGCATATCATTGTCTATGGTGCCGGGTATGGTTACAGTGGGGATGCCAAGGCTGGACAAGGCCGCTGCCCCCTGGACGGAACCGTCACCGCCGATGACGACAAGCCCTTCTATCCCGTGATTTTTTAAGATCCGCGCGCCTTTTTTCTGATTGTCTTCATCAAAAAAGGCGGGACAGCGGGCGGTTTTCAGCATCGTACCGCCGCGGAGGACGATCCCGCCGGCATCACGATTCGTGAGCAGCCGGAAATCTTCTTCCAAAAGTCCCGAGTATCCCCGATGGATACCCACGATTTCACAATGCAGAAAACCCGCCATCCGTATCACGCTTCGAATGGCCGCGTTCATGCCCGGCGCGTCCCCGCCGGAGGTAAGCACAGCTATTTTTTTCATAGTTTCTCCTTTGATAAAGATGGTTGTCAGTTGTCAGCTTTCAGTCGTCAGCTATCAGTTACCAGTTACTAGTTACCAGTTACCAGTTACCAGTTGTCAGCTATCAGATTTCAGATCAATCCGATTCTTCAGACCAAATATCATTTTTCGTATTTCTTCTGTTCGTCTTAATAAACTATATATATCTGCTTGATCTGCAAAATCGAGTTTTTCACAGATAAGTAATTGCGTTTCTAATTCCGCAATTGAACCATTTGCAATGAACAGGAATCTTTTGAATTCTTTGTCAGAGTTTCTGCCTGCTCCCTCTGCAATATTTGATGGAATCGATACGACTGCTCTTCTCATCTGATCCGACAACCCAAACAATTCTTCCTTAAGCAGCTGTTTAGTTAAACGATAGATATCTGCAGTTAAATCTAAAGATCTCTTCCAAACTTCAAGATTTCGATAATTCATGAATCCCCTCATTAATAAGATATCTGGAGCCTTTTCTGTAACCTGTCAGCTGATTTCTGTATGCTGTTTAATTTCTTTCTACAAATTCCACATGATGGCGGTCAATGTATCTGGCCACGAGGAGTGCGGTCTGCTCGGGATGGGTATTTGTCGTGTTGATGACGAGATCGACGCGGTCTTTCCATTTTGTCCATTTGCGGAGCATCTGCCGAACGTAACCATCGACGTCGGAATAGTCCATAGTCGGCCGTTTCCCGACACGGCGGCGTACCCGCTCTGCCAGACGGTAAGGTTTGGCAAAAAGCAAAATCACAAGGCCATGCTCGGACAGCAGCCTGAATTTCTTTTCCGTCATGGGATAATTCCCGCCCATGGCGATGACAGCCTCGTGGTAGTACCGGACGCGGTTAATCAGCGCCATTTCCTTTTCTTCAAAGGCTTCAGCGCCTGCCGTGCGGTAATAGTCGGCAATCCGCATTCCTGTTTCCCGTTCCATCATGCGGTCGGTATCGGCAAGCTGCCAGTCAAAGCCGTCGGCGAGTATTTTGGCTGCCCGGCTCTTTCCCGTCCCCATAGGCCCGATCAGGACTATATTTCTCTTTTTCATACGTACCTCGGTTTCGGACGGCGCGGACTTCCACTTCATAAGCAAGAAGGTTTCCTTCCCGTTTCAGGGTACAAAGCTCCGCCGCCGACCATCTCTCTTTGCTTTTTATTATACCAAAGGCCGCGGTGATTTGTGAAAAAGAACCTTCCCCTTTTACATGAAATATATGGAACTTTTCATTTTCTTCTTCCCTTATTTCTTCCACAGCGCAGCCGCTTTCCACAAAGGCGGAGAGAACCGTGTCTGCCGCAGTATCTTCGAGAAGAGTTTCCAGAAAGGGCATCCAGCTGCTTCTTTTCGGAAGTTTGGCCCGGTTTTCCAGAAGAGCGGTTTCTGTCTCCAGCCGGCGGATGTGTTCTTCCTTTTCCCCCACGGCAGCAAAAAGATACCAGTCGAGGAGAAAGAAACACAGCGCCAGCAGAAAGAAGGCGGCAGTGTATTTTTTATCATTCAGAAATTCATTGAGGCTCATGGCTGACCGCCTTTCCACAAAAGAGTGAACGCCGCCATTTTTAAGTTTGGTTCCCGTTTTTGCTTTTCGATATATATTTTACCGCCCCAGGCCTTTTCCAGTTCCTTTTGAAACCGCATGGCCGTCACCGGGGAATCCGCCGTACCCGTGATATGGACCGTTCCTTCGCCGGCGTTTATTTCGGACAGGACGATCCCCTGCGGCGTGCACTCCGACAGTGCTACCAATTTTTGTTCCCACCGGAGATCATTTTCTTCCAGGAATTTCAATTCCGACAGGAGCTGATTTTCTTTTTCCCGTTTTTTCCGTTCCGCATCCATTTCGATGCGTACGGCGGACAGTCCCGCCAGTTTCGCTTCCGCCTCCCTTTCTTCAAGAAAAGTATATCCGAGAAGAATAAAACAGAGAATCCCCGCAGCGGCAAAGAGTGCCGACATCCCCTGGCCTGCGCGGAGCCAATTCATTTCACCGGCCGGAAGTACTTTCCTCTTTTTCCCGGCAAGAAAATCCATCTCTGCTCCGTCCGCCGCTTCCATGACAGGAAGAAGGATCGTCCACAACCCCTCTTCCATTTCTTCTCCATAAGCAAAAGTTTTTACAAGATGATCCTCTTCTCCGCTTTCCTCAGAAAAGGCTTCTCTTTCATCAGCCGGATCCGTAAAATCATCCGGTTCCGGTTCTATTTCGTCCGACAGGGATAAAGTTTTGATTTTTTCCCGCCATTTTTCCGCCAAATTTTTCCAGAAAGGGATTTCCTTCATTCCGCCGCTCATGGGAATGAAAATGATGTCCCGCCCTTCCATATCATAGGACTTTGAGAGATGCCGGAGAAATACTTGTAATTTTTTATCAGCGTCGGCCATATTCAATATCCGCAATTCCTGCACATGTTCTTCACGGAAGAGAAAGAGCGCGGACTTCCCTCTCCCATACAGATACAGCGGCCGCCGCGGCCGCGGAAGTTCAACCGCCGTCACAGGTATGCACCGGGTTATTTTTCTCCCCGCTTTTTCCGCCGCCGACTGCCAGCATGCCACCGACTCTTCCCGCACCCCTGCCAGCGATACTGTCCAGCCGGCAGCATCTTCCGAAAGCGCTTTCCATGAAAGCCGTAAATCCTCGCGGACGCCAAAAATCCTGTCCTGCTCCCAGTACATGGTTTCCGCCAGTTCTTCTTCTACCATAGCGGGAAATGTTCTGCACGCCGTGTGAAGATCAGGAGAATTATAAATCAAGATTATCTCACGTTCCCCTATGCCGCTGAGGGAGGAAAACGCTTCCGCAAGGGATTCTTCCGTTATCTTTGGAAGCGCTGCGCTTTTCTTTACAAGGTACTTTCCTTTTTCCATTTCCGTCAGCCACAACCGCCCTGCCGCCGCCATGACCACGGTTTTCCGTCCTCCTGCAGGCAGGAAAGCTTTCACCCGTGATATGACATCTTCTGTCCACAACTTCATCGGTCACTCGCCACGCTTTCCACCATGATTTTCCGCTCCCCTTCATCTTCTACAGTAAAAGTAATTTTCACAAAGCGCATCACTTTCGTTTGTAAATCCACGCCGTCGGAAGAAATCTTTCCTTTCCATGTATTTCCCTCTTTCGTCACGGAAGAAATACGGACCCGCGCTTCTCTGCCGTCTAAAGAGATGGTTATTTCTTTATTTTCTACAGGTCCCTGTTTTAAAGAGGCGAGCGCCCAGTTTGCTCCGCTCTCCGCCGCGTATATGGCAGACAGTCCGTTTCTATATGCCAGGCTCCCGCCGCGCCCCCGCGAAAGGGAGAAGAGAAGCCCTCCCAGCACCGCCGTGAGCGCCGACAGAAGAAGCAGAAGCGATACCGCCATAAATCCTTTCCGCCTGCTCATTACTGCACCCCGTAAAAGTCACGATAAGGAAGGATCGCCGTTTTCACAGCATATACTTCTTTCGGATTCCGGCTTTCCATCCGGAAAGATACGTTCACCAGCCCTTTCGGCCGCACTTGAAATACGGATCCTTCTTCCGGCGGGAGAAACGCCGTCATTTCCGTACTCCCCGTATTCTCTCCTGTCACGGGCTCACTCATGCCGTTATGAAGACGGACCTTGAGTTTTTCTCCCTCTACGAAAAAGCTGTAAGGAGCCCGTACTTTTTTCTTTTTATCCTTGCCATCCTTCACCCATATATACGCTTCGTACCTGTACACGTTCCCGCTCATCTGCGCCGCGCTTTCCCTAAGATTGTTCCGTATCTTCTCTATCATGAAATCGGCAACAAAAACAGCTTCGTTCACTGCCCGCCTCCGCCGGTCCATAAATGCCATGGCTCCCGCCGTCTGCCCGAGAATCGGAAAAACAGCCGCCGCCAGCGCTGACAAGAGCAGAAGTGCCAGCAGGACTTCCATAAAAATGAACCCTTTCCGCTTCATGGCGCCTCCAAAAGCATGACAGCAGAAAAGGACGTGCCTGTCTTATCGGTGACAGTGCAGGAGACCTCCCGCATTTCCACGCCCTCTATCGTTCGATGATTTTCCTCTATTAAAATATGGTACCGCCGTCCGTTCCGCTCCAGGTCTCCGGAAGGAACAGGGAGCGCGCCCTGCAGGCGGCTGTTATACTTGATTGTTTCCATAACTTCCTGTACCAGAAAAGCTTCATCCGCCTCAATCTCCATGGCCTGTTCAGAGCGCAGCGCTGCCCGGAGCATAAAAAAAGCGGTCCCTCCGAGAAGAAATACGATGCTTACCGCCGATACCGCCCAAAGCAAGGCGAACCCCTGACGTTTCCGCATACATCCTCCCCGTCTACAAACCGCAACCACTCTTGATCAAATTTATATCTTTCCGCTGCCGCAGCGCTTATCCCCTCACTCTTTCATAAGTGACAAAGCGATGGACCGGATCTCCCTTCCCCATGACAGATTCCGTCTCTTTCCATTCTTCTTTGCGGAAAGAAGGAAATACCGCGTCGCCGTCATACTCTTTTTCTATTTCCGTGATATACATTTTATCTGCATAGGGAAACATGGCTTCGTACGTCTTTTCCCCGCCGATGATAAAGTTCTCCCCTTCAGGAAGAGCAGAGAGCAATTCTTTTACAGTGTGGAACACATAAACCCCTTCCGGCACGCTGTATGCCCTGTTTCCTGTCAGTACATAATGGACACGGCCGGGAAGCATTTTCGGCAGACTCTCAAAGGTCTTTCTTCCCATGATGATGGGGCGTCCCATCGTGCGGGATTTAAATATTTTCAAATCGTCCGGCAAATGCCAGATGAGTTTATTATCATTACCGATGACACCGTTCGCCGCGCGGGCAACGATGATGGACAGGCTCATACGGAAACCTCCATGGCAATCTTTTCATGGTGCTTATAATTTTCCAGCACGATATCCTCCGGCTTGAAGTCGTAGAAATCATGAACATCGGGATTCAGTTTCAGGACAGGCGCGTCGTAAGCCTTCGGCAGACGGGCCAGCTGTGTCTTCATAGCATCCACGTGGTTTCTATATACATGGGCATTATTGATAACATGCGTAAAAAGTCCGACGCGGAGTCCGCTCACCTGGGCAATCATGTGGACAAGAGCCGCGTACTGCGCCATATTAAAAGGAACGCCAAGACCCATATCCCCCGAGCGCTGGACGAGCATACAATTTAAGCGGCCGTCGTCGGAAACATCCCACATCGTAAGAAACGCACAGGGATACAGCGCCATATCGGGCAGATCCTTCACATTCCACAGATCTACCACCATACGGCGGCTTTGAGGATCTTTTTTCAACGTTTCCAGAAGCGTATCCACCTGATGATACTTGCCGAGCTGGTAGCCGTAAGCCTTTCCGATGGTGCCGTCTTCCTGCATCCATTCATCCCACACATGGCAGTTCCACTGCTGGAGAAGACGCACATCATTGGACTGTTTCTGCCATATCCAAAGGATTTCTTTCACCGATGTCTTGAATGCTACAAATTTGGTGGTCAGGATCGGAAACTCCTTTTCCAAATCAAACTGCATGATCTGGTGCGGCAGTTTATACGCCGGCATCCCCGTGCGGTTATCGCCTAAGCTCCCTGCGTCCAGTATATTCTTTATAATTCCAAGGTATTGTGTATCTGCCCGGCTCATGCGTCCTCCCTGATTTTTCCATTGCAAATTTATTTTTATTATACCATGTCATTTACGGACGGCGTGAAGAATTTTCCAAGACTCCCAAATGGAGGAAGTGATCCTATCGGCTTTCTCACCACAATAGCAGATCCTTCACGTTCGTTCAGGATGACGATTAACGTTTTATACAAGGATCATATCATAAAAGAATATTTAGCTTGCAGCTGACAGCTCACAGCTGATAGCTTTTATCTTCTTACCGCTTTTCTCACCACGGGTATAGATCCTTCACGTTTGTTTAGGATAACGATTAACATCTCCCTCATTATAGCGCCTTACCGTATCCCGTCATTCAGAGCGGAAGTAAGAATGCTGTATGAGAAAACAGGGAGACGGCTATGTCATACGGAGCGAAGAATCTATTACTCTGATGACACCTTACCGTTTCCCTCACTATGACGCCTTGCCGTCCGCTGTCATTCTGACAAACATTCTTTATATAAAGTTATTTTTCTATAATATATCGAGATCCTGATAAACAGGCTGTACAAGCCATTTTCCGGAAGCGCCCATGATTCCCCACTTTCCCTTGGCTTTCACTGCGCTGTATCCGTGGCTGAACGGGCGTGCCTCTTCAATAAGGCCTTCTTTATCGGCAAACAGGATTTGTCCCTGGTCATTGATGACCTCGTAATTGCTGCTTCCCTGGTGCACCCATGTCAGCCGGTCATGAAGGAAAGGATCGATCGTCATGTCGGTAGATACGGAAAATACAGAATACCCTGTTCTCATATTGTATAAGCTGCGGACCCCATTTTTCTCCACAACCAGACGGTCGGAACCGGCAAAGGTGATACCATCATACCGGAAAGGAATCACCTGCTGTCCCGTTTCCACACTGAAAATCCCGCTTTTTCCGGTCTTTCCGTCTTTCAATACCAAAAGACCGTTAATCTCGTCCAGATCACCTACATCATAATCTCCCGGACGGATAACGTACTCTCCTTTCCGATTTACAAAGCCGGTTTTCCCGTCATTTTTAATGACTGTACCATACCAGGTCATGGGCCATACTTTATCATTCTTGCTGTCAATGACGATATTTCCGTCACGGTCTATGTAACCGCGCTTGGCTCCGTCATAGGTAAAACCGCCAAGACCGATGCCGTTATAGCCGAATCCTCCGTATATCAGGCCGCCGGTCACAAAGCCCAGCAGACTGCCCACATTGAAGCCCCCTACTTTACGGCGGTACTCGGCCAAACCGCCTTCATACGCATACATTTGATTGGACGGCGCCTGGAACAGTTCCCTGCCACTGCCGTCAACAGCAACGATTTTCCCTTTCTCATTCTTCACGAAAGCACGGTCTTCACTGAACTCGGCAATCACATCCTTATACCGCGGCGAGATGACCACCTTCCCCATGCCGTCTTTGAAACCGTATTTCCCTTTTTCTTTAAAGGACGTATAGCCGTCGCTGTCATAATACTCCCGGCTGTCTTCCTGCCCGGCAGCATCCGTCCTGCTCCGGCGGTCCGATTCATCGGCGGCCTCCGGTGTCAACTGTTCGCCTGTTTTGGAAATGAACCGGGTGGTTTTCTTATCCACCATGACATGAATCACACCGGTGCGGTCATTCACATCCAGGATTTCCTTATAAGCAGGAGCAATCAGCTCTTTCCCGTCTGTGCCAAGAATACCCCACTTGCCGCCGGATTTGCATTTTGCCAGGATCCCCTGCTCTATAATCCTATCATTTTGGAAAGTCATTCCTGCCCATGTCCCAATCGACTTGGGAACGTTTCGGTTAGGTACCACAAGCGGCGCCAGGAGCTCATTCAGCACCACGCCGGACTCATACTGATATTCCACCTTCTCATTAAATGCCCGGTCTCCCGTATGAGGCAATCCCATACGTTCCATTTGCCGGCGCTGTTCCGCGGCCATATTCCGAATCGCATCACTGTCCTTTGTCTCACTGGAAACCGTTGTGCGCGATTCTGTCCGCCGGACACGCTCGGCAATCGTTCCATTCCTGTCCACTGTCGTCCGCGTCTCACTGCGGCTTTCCGCCGTTGTGCTTTCCGCCTGCACAAAACCCCCGCCGGACATAACAGCGCCGAAACACACTAATGCCGTCAAAATGTATCTTTTCTTCAATCCGCCACACATACGATGAGTCCTCCTTCAACACATCTATTTCTCAATAAACATATTATACAAAAACTCCTCTTTTCCCGCATCACAAATGATTTAAATCGTAAAAGAATATTAGCTTGCAGCTGACAGCTAACAGCTAACAGCTGATAGCTTTTATCGCCTTGCCGCTTTCCCCACCACGGGTACAGATTCTTCGCTGGCGCTCAGAATGACGTTTAATGTTCTCTGTCATTATGATGCTTAGCGTCCCTCCGTCATTATGATGCCTTACCGCTTCCCTCACCACGGGTATAGATCCTTCACGTTTGTTTAGGATAACGTTTAATATTCCCTGTCATTATGATGCCTTACCGTATCCCGTCATTCAGAGCGGAAGTAAGAATGCTGTATGAGAAAGCAGGGAAGCGGAACAGTGGAACAGAGCGAAGAATCTATTACTCTGATGACACCTTCCCGTTTCCCTCACCACGGCAGCAGATTCTTTGCTATCGCTCTGGGCAATGTCTTTCGGTCTTCGTCATCATGCCGTTTTCTGTTCCCCATTGATAATGACGCGCTTTCCCAAAATCGTCATTCTGAACGGAGGCAAGAATACTGTGGTAGAAAGACAGGAAACGGGATGGTGACGCAGAGTGAAGAAGCTATTACTCTAATGACGTTTTACCGTCTTATACAAGGATCATATCGTAAAAGAATATTTAGCTATCAGCTGACAGCTCACAGCTGATAGCTTTTATCTTCATCATCGGCCTTCCTCAGAACGCCTTCTTTCATAATGTAGTGGGAATCGGCATAAGGCAGCATATCCATCTCGTGGGTGACGACAAAAACCGTTTTCCCGCTGTCCGCCGCCCGGCGGAGGAGCTTTGCAACGATATCCGTATTCTCTTCATCAAGGTCAGAAGTCGGCTCGTCGGCAAGAAGGATCCCTGTGCCCTGAAAGAGCGCTCTCGCGATGGCCACGCGGCGCAGCTCGCCGCCGGAAAGTTCAGAGGGATACGCGTCTTTCAGCAGTTCGATCCCCAATTCTCTCATGAGCGGCAGAATGTCTTTCTCTTCTTTCTTTCCATAGATATTCCGGGCCAGACGGATATTTTCTTCCGCCGTCAGGCTGTAAATCGCTCCGCCGCCCTGGGGAATGACGGCGATATTTTCATTTCTGAACTTTGACAATTCACCGTCCGCCATGCGATACAAATCTTTTCCTCCCGCCAGCACGTAGCCCGATGTCGGCTGAAGCAGCCCTGCAAGGATATGGAGGAGCGTGGATTTCCCGCTTCCCGATTTTCCTGTAATGACGGCAAATTCTCCGCTCTCCACCACCAGATCGGTTCCGGAAAGGGCATAAGTGAACCGTGCTTTTTTCGGATCCGTTTGGTATTGTTTCGTTACCTGTTCCGCTTCCAGACGCATTTATTCACCCTCCCTTAAAATCGTTGCAGGATCGACACGAGACAGGCGCAGCACAGCATATGCCGATGCCGCGGGGCCCGCCAGGCAGATGACCGCCATCGCGGCAAACGCCAGCCATCCCGTTTCCCTGATCCCGGGAAGAAGGAAGGGCAGTTTCAGTCCCGTTTCAATAAGCCCGCTGAAAGGAATCACCACAAGGAGTCCCATGATCACGCCTGCCGCGCCGCCGGAAACGCTCAGGATAAGAGTTTCTTTCAATAAAATCCCTGCCAGTTTTCTTCGTGACGTTCCCATCACGCGGAGCAGGGCAAATTCTTTTTTCCTTTCTCCCACAAGGACGGAGAAGGAAACGACCAGAACGATGAACACCATCACCCAGACCGCCGCGAAAAGAAGGGTGATCGTTTTTGAAACCCCTGAAAGGCTGCCCGCTATTTCGGAAAGCATATCTTTCATCTGGACCGCCTTCACACGGCGTACACGGAGATTGATATTTTCCGTCACTTTTTTAATGTCATAACCGTCTTTTACTTTGATGTAAACGGAAGAAATAACATTTTCCACATCGCCTTCAAAGAGCGGATTCAGCCCCATCTTCGACGACGCCTCGATGAGCGTCCGTATGGTCTCCGCTTTCGTATAGACCGCGGTATCAAGCCCCGTACCGGTCGCCGCCAGTTTCGCTACGATGCGGCAGTCTTTATTGTAAAAACGGATTGTATCCCCCACGTCCGCATTGACCGCCGAGCCTACCACCACATCGCCATGGGCAAGTTCTCTGCCGTAGCTTTCGCGGATCCACGGCTGGATAATAAAATCCGTTTCCGGTTCAAACCCGATAATCTGCACCGGAACAGAGCAGCATGAAGCGGAAAGGGACGCGAGAAATATCTGGGGTGACACCTTTTCCACGCCTTCGATATGGGAAATCAGCACCATCTTTTCCCGTTCCATGTAAAAATAGCCCGGTGTCCCGTCCAGTATCATCGTTTTAGGATCTACTTTCCGTTTTGCTGTATTCGGTACGACGATAATGTCCGCGCCAAGACGATTTTCCAATGTTTCCAGACCGTTCTGAAGGCTCACGACTGTCATGGATCCGGCAAAAATGACAAAGGAAAGGAAAAAGGTAAGCACGAGGAGAGCCGCCGTCCGCAGCGGCCTGCGGGACAGATTCCTCCAGGGCAGCCGGTTAAGATCCATGGGCAGCCTCTTTCTTCACGACGCGGCGCCGGAAAAAGAAATCACCCAGCGCCGCCGCGATCATCAATACCCCCATAATCAGAACAAAAGGCTCCATGACCGTATGGCAGCGCATATGGTTTTTTATACAAAGCGGAATAAGGCGGTTGGGAATAAACATCAAAAGGGCGGCATCGGCAATGACTGCCAGATCTAAGCCCAATTTCATACCGTCATTTTTAAAGGCCAGATGAAGCAGCGAAAGAACCACAAGCACGATCCCCACGCCGAGAACCGCCTGCCCCGCCCAATGGCACACCATAAATCTGCCGTCCGGCATAACAGGGCATGGTCCCGCCACCGTCTGCTCCCCGATGACAAAAAGAAGGCTCAAGATAAGCAGAATGAACCCTCCCGCATATTTTCTCATTTATAAGCACCCCGTTTCAGGTAAAATATGATAATGATAGATGTTTTCATTATTACCATAAGAAAAAATAAAAGTCAATGTAAAAAGCGGCAGCCCGCCGGAAAACGCCCGGCAGCTCCGCCGCCTTATCCAAACATATCCGATTGATTCTCTGCCCCATGATTTATGGAAGTACTTTATTTTCCCACGCAAAAGCGGCTGAAAATGGAATGGATCAGTTCATCATCCATAGTATCGCCCGTGATTTCCCCCATCGTTTTCCAGGCTTCTGTAAGATCGATGACGATGAAGTCCGCCTGAAGGCCTTCACGGACGGACGCTCTCGCGCGGAGAACATTGTCCAGCGCTTTCCGTACCAATTCCACGTGGCGAAGATTGGTCAGGAAGAGAATACGACCCGCGTCGGTATCCTGTTTTTCGGTAATCTTCCGCAGCTCTTCCCGCAGTTCGTCCATCCCGCTCCCGTAACGGGCAGAAAGAGAAACGACAGGAACATGTCCCGCGATTTCCCATATATCTTCCGCCTTGACTTCCGGCGTGAGGTCATATTTATTTAAAATGACAATCGCCTTTTTTCCGACGAGGCTGTGAAGAATCTCTTTGTCTTCCTCATCCAGAGGCGACGAACCGTCAATGACCGCAAGAATGAGATCTGCTTTTTCCATGGATGCCCGCGCCCGTTCGATCCCGATCTGTTCCACTTTATTGTCTGTTTCCCGCAAACCAGCGGTATCCATAAGAAGGAGGGAAACTCCCGATATGCGAACCGCCTCTTCAATGGTGTCCCGCGTCGTGCCTGGCACATCGGTGACAATCGCCCGTTCTTCCTGCAGAAGGGCATTCAGCAGGGATGATTTCCCCGCGTTCGGTCTCCCGATAATCGCGGTGCGGAGTCCTTCCCTGATAACCCGTCCCTCTTCGGACCGTTTCAGAAGCGCCGACAGGGATTTGTCAATTTTCTCCAAAGCATCCCCTGTTTCTTCCATGGTAAGGTCTTCCAGATCTTCTTCGGGATAGTCGATGGTCACTTCCAATTTCGTAATGAGGTCTTTGAGTTCTTCCATGACCCCGTGGACAAAACCGGAAAGCGCGCCGGACAGATGGCTTTCCGCCTGGGTAAGTGCCGCTTCCCCTTTCGCGCTGATAATGTCCATGACGGCTTCCGCCTGCGCCAGATCAAGACGGCCGTTCAAAAAAGCCCGTTTGGTAAATTCGCCGCGCATGGCGGGAACTGCGCCGCTGCGCAAAGCAAGGGCCAGTGTTTCCCGGAGCGCCTCCGCCGAGCCGTGGATCTGGATTTCCACCACGTCTTCTCCCGTGTAGGAATGAGGGGCTTTCATGTACACCGCAAGACCTTCGTCAATCCTCTTTTCGCCGTCCGTCACATGGCCGAAATACATCATGTACGGTACGGCTTCCTTAAACGTTTTAATTTTTCCCGTATGAAATATTTTGTCCGCGATCTCCGCCGCGGAAACGCCGCTCAGGCGGATGATGCCGATTCCCCCTTCGCCGGGTGCAGTAGCAATGGCGGCAATCGTTGTTTCTTCGTACATACTCTGCTCCTTCATGAAATAAAGGGTATTTTTTCCATTGTACCATACATCCCCCTCTGCATCGAAAACGATAGACACAGAATAGTGCGGTGAAACAGAAAAGCATTTTCTCCCACTGCTACGGATGCTCTTTTTTATCGGCTGATAAAAATGTCACTAACGGTAAAACGTCATCCTGAACGAATGTGAAAGTCTATTACAGTAATGAGGGGAGACGGTAAGAAGATAAAAGCTATCAGCTATCAGCTATCAGCTGTGAGCTGTCAGCTGCAAGCTAACTATTCTTTTACGATTTAAATTATTACGACAAGCAAGTACCTCAATCGCACTATGTGTGCCAGCGTCACCTTTCAAACCTTATAATTATTTTTCTTATTTTATATGCCTGATGAGTGCTATAATAGAAAAAAGCACAGGTTTTATGAAAGGAGTACCCTGTGAAAAATTACGCTGGTCCCGCAGAAATCATGTACCACACGGGGCTTTCTGCCGGCATGATCCGCGGCGCGAAATACGCCCTTCTCCCAGGCGATCCGGGCCGTGTGGAAGGCCTTGCCAAAGCGCTGGATAGAAATGCCCTCTTCATCGCCTCGCACCGGGATTATACCTCATGGCTCGCCCGGATAGAAAACGCGCCTGTCCTTGTCATGTCCACCGGCATGGGCGGCCCCTGCGTCACCTTTGCCGTAGAAGAGCTGGCCCGCCTCGGCGCGGAAACATTCATCCGCGTCGGCACGACAGGCTCCATTCAGGAGGATCTGCATCTGGGCGATGTGGTCATCAATACGGCATCGGTCCGCATGGACGGCGCTTCCCGCGCATACGCCCCCATCGAATTTCCTGCAGCAGCTGACATGGATACTGTCCTTGCGCTCCGCGAAGCGGCAGAGGAATCGGGCATCCCTTTCAAAACGGGGATTTCCATCAGCACCGACAGCTTCTGGCCGGGACAGGAACGGTATGACAGCTTCGGCGGCTATGTATTGAAACGGCTGCAAGGTTCTCTGGAAGATTTCCAGCATCTGGGATGCACAAATTATGAGATGGAAAACGCCACCCTTTTTACACTTTGTGCCGTGCTGGGACTGAAAGCCGCTTCCATCTGCGGCGTCGTCGCCAAACGGACGGACAGCGAATCCGTCGCTCCTCATGAGGCTTATGAAAAAGCGGAAAAACGCTTCCAAAAGGTGGTGAAGAGGGCACTGGAAAAAATGATTTCCCATTCCCGATCCGGCGAAAATATTTCTTAAAAAATTCTTTTTCCATTCCGTTATTTATTTGACATTCGTTTCCACTGTGTTATAATAATTTGCGAGAAAATCGCATATTTAGAAAGTGTGCTCCCATGTATATGACCGAACAGAGAAAAAAATTATTTGAATTTTTCCAAAGCCACCCTGACATGACCATTTCCGCGCGGGACCTGGCGGCGCAGCTTGTTGCGGAAGAGCACGCGAAAATCAGCGTCAGCGCAGTGTACCGGAATCTCGCCATGCTGGAGCGGGAAGGCCTTATTCTCCGATCGCCGGGCAAGAACAACCGGGAAAATGTGTACCGCTATGTCTCATCGGAAACCTGTGATGACAAGCTTCACATCACCTGCCTGAAATGCGGCCGGACGACCCATATGACACAGAAAATTTCCGATAAACTGCTCCGGGACGTCCTCCGCGGCGACAAGTTTGACATTGATTTATCAAAAACGACGGTTTACGGCGTCTGCAAAGACTGCCGCTGAGAAACTTTACGGGACTGCGCACCGCCTTTAAAACGTGCGCTTTTTTATTTTCCATCATTAAAAAGGAGGAATCATGGCATACCGCAGAAAACTGGCAGCGCTCTTCATCAGTGCTGCTTTCGTTCTTACTTTGGCTCTATCCTTCTTTTTCATTGCAAAAGAACTGTCCCATGACCACGGCCATGGCAGCGATCCCTGCCCGATCTGCGAAAAGATCGATTTGTGCCTCCGGACGCTTTCCGTCTGTTCGTCTGTCACGATCCCGGCGGACAATGGAGGATCTGTTTCCATCCCCCATCTTTTTTCCGCCGTTCTTTCCCTTTCCGCCGTTTCTCTTCTCACCGTTTCCTCCACGCTGGTCACCCTCCGTGTCAAGCTCACCGATTAAACCCGGCGCTTGCATTTTTATTTCCATTGTATTAGTTAGGAGGATTTCCATGAAAAAAATAATTGCCTGCCTGATGGCGTGCTTCGCCGTCTTTGCTTTTGCCGCCTGTTCATTAAACAAGAGCGGCACTCCCGATTCCAAGGGGAAAGAACCTTTGAAAATCATCTGTACCAATTTCGCCTCTTACGACTTTGTCCGCCAGATTGTCGGCGATAAAGCAGAGGTCACGATGCTTCTCAAACCGGGCGCGGAAGCCCACAGTTATGAACCGTCTCCGAAAGACATCCAGGCCATCGGCAAGAGCGATCTTTTCGTTTACACCGGCGGCGACTCCGATGAATGGGTGGACGGCATGTTAAGCTCCATAGACAAGAGCAAGCTCAAAACACTCAAAATGATGGATACCGTCAAACTGTATGAAGAAGAAATGTCTGAAGGCATGCAGGAAGAAGAACATGAACACCATCACGACGACAAAGATCACCATGATGAAGATAAGGACCATCACCACGATGACAAGGACAGCCATGATAAAGAGCATCATCATGATGACAAGGAGCACCACCACCATGACGGCGAAGAAGGCCCTGAAATGGATGAGCATGTCTGGACCTCTCCCGCCAACGCTATCCAGATCGTAAAAGCCCTCACCGAAACCATTTCCGGTCTCGACAAGGACAATGCCCAGACTTATCAGAAAAACGCTGAGGCTTACATTGCGAAACTGGAAAAACTGGATAAGGATTTCCATGACGTCATTGATCACGCGAAGAGAAAAGAAATCATCGTCGGTGACCGTTTCCCCTTCCTTTATTTCGCCAAAGAATTCGGCCTGACCTACTACGCCGCTTTCCCCGGCTGCTCCACCGATACGGAAGCCAATCCGGCAACTATTGCTTTTCTCGTGGATAAGGTGAAGGAAGACCATATTCCCGTCGTATTCCACATCGAGATGTCCAATGAACAGATGAGCAAAGCCATCGCGGAAGCCACAGGCGCAAAAAATGAGCTTCTGAACGCCGTCCACAACGTAAGCGATGAAGAATTCAAAAAAGGCGTAACTTATATTGACCTCATGAACCATAATGTGAAAGTTCTCAAGGAGGCGCTCAACTGATGAGTCTGCTTACATGCCGCCATCTTTCCGTATCTTATGATGGAAAAGCGGTTCTTTCCGACCTGAATTTCTCCGTCGATGAAGGGGACTACCTTGGAATCGTTGGTGAAAACGGCGCAGGAAAAAGCACACTGGTGAAAGCGCTTCTGCGCCTGAAAAAAATATCGGGCGGGGAAATCGTAACTGCCGACGGCTTCAAGCCTACGGAAATCGGATACCTTCCCCAGCAGACCCCCGTGCAGAAAGATTTTCCCGCCAGTGTCTGGGAAGTCGTCCTTTCAGGCCGTCTGAACCGCTGCGGCATGTATCCTTTTTATCGAAAATCGGATAAAGAAGACGCGGAAGAAAAAATGGAAATGCTCGGCATCGCCGATCTGAAGAAACGGTGCTACCGCGATCTTTCAGGCGGCCAGCAGCAGCGTGTACTCCTTGCGCGGGCACTCTGCGCCACGGGAAAACTCCTGCTCCTGGACGAGCCGGTGACCGGCCTTGATCCCATCATGACCGGTGAGCTTTACCATATTTTCAAGGACTGCATAGAGAAGTACGGCGTCACTGTCATCATGGTTTCCCACGATATCCGCGGCACACTGGGACAGGCAAACCGTATTCTCCACCTGTCCGGCGGGACACAGCAGTTCTTCGGGACGACGGAAGAGTATCTCAGAAGCCCCGTGGGGCAGAGATTTGCAGGAGGCGGGCTATGATGGATATCTTTATTGAAATGATCAGCTATCCCTTCATGGTGCGTGCCATCATTGTGGGCTGCCTTGTTTCCCTCTGCGCTTCCCTCTTAGGAACCAGCCTTGTACTGAAACGGTACTCCATGATCGGCGACGGACTCTCCCATGTGGGATTTGCCGCCCTCGCCATCGCTTATGCTTTCCACGCAGAGCCCCTCACCATTTCCATCCCTGCCTGCATCGCCGCCGCCTTTTTCCTTCTCCAGCTGAAAGACAGCGCGAAGATCAAAGGCGACTCTGCCACGGCTCTTCTCTGCAGCGGCGCTCTTGCCATCGGCGTCATGACGATTTCCTTAAGTACGGGAATGAATACCGACGTGTGCAACTACATGTTCGGCAGCATCCTTGCCATGAGCGCCAATGACGTGCGCCTTTCCGTCATCCTCGGCATCTCCGTCGTGCTCCTTTTCATTTTGTTTTATAACCGTATATTTGCAGTCACCTTTGATGAACCGTTCGCCTCCGCCACCGGCACACGGACAAGGCTCTATAATATGATCATCGCCTTTCTCACAGCCATCACGATCGTCCTTGGCATGCGCATGATGGGCGCGCTCCTTATTTCCAGCCTGATCGTATTCCCTTCGCTCACCGCGATGCAGCTCTGCCGGCAGTTCAAGACGACGATCATCCTCTCCTCCGTTTTCTCCGTGGCCACATTCATGGCAGGACTCACCATCTCCTACATGGGCTCGATTCCCACAGGAGCATCTATCGTCGTCACTGACATTGTCCTCCTCTTTATCGCCGCGGGCATACGAAAAATGAAAGAAGGCTTTTGAATGAGAAAAGAAATATGGCTTCTCTGCCTGCCGCTTCTTCTCTTAGGCGGCTGCGGCACACAGGAAAAAGCGCAGGATCCGCCGCAGATCATTACCAGGAAAACCGTGCAGGAAGCAAAAAAAGCGGAAACTCCTCCGGAGGCCAAGGAAACACCGGCGCCGGCAGAAACACCGGAGCCGGCTCCGCAGAAAGAAGAACAGCCGGCGCCTAAACCGGCTGCTCCTGAAGGGAAAAAATCGAAGTATCCTGTCTTTGAATATCCCTACAATCTGGAAACGGACCGGCAAAACTTTGATTACAACAACATAGACATCGTCGTCGGCGATAAGCGGTATATGACACAGATCAACGACTGGTTCATGAACTTCCGCGACTACAAAGACAAAACTGTCCTCATCGAAGGCTATTTTATTTCCATCAACGGCCACTACTTCGTAGGAAGAAACGGCCCCACCTGTCCTTACTGTACAGGCGGCTATGTGGATTTTGAATTTACCTCTGACGGCGACTTCACCGGCTATGAAGACGGCGTCACATGGATCAAAGTGTATGGCATCCTCCGCGAAGCCACTGTCCATCTGAACGACCATCTCACCGCCCCCTTCTACCATCTGGAAGCGGTAAAAGTGGAAAAAATGGATCAGCCGGGAATCGGAACCATCACAGATTAAAAGAAAAAGTAAGGTAGGAAATTCTGTTTTCCCCTTACTTTTTTATTTTTATATATTTTAAAATTGTAATTCATGGAACGGCATATAGAAATCAGAAATAGAAAACCTTTTTGTTAAAATCGTTTTGGACAAAAACATAACCACAGAAGCATCCCTTATGAAAGCAATTACAACAGAAGAAAACCCCGGATAAAATATTAAATTTTTTGATGGATGTTACAAATTATTGATTATCCGGACAATCTTAACTCTGCAAATACCATTATTTCACAAAAATATAGCCTCATGATAAGATATTTATATTAAAGGCAACGTGTTTTTAAATATAAAAAGGAGACGAATGCGATGAAGACAGGATTTGAGCTATTGGACGATGCATTCCTGAACAAGGGAACCGCATTTACGGAATCGGAAAGAAAAAAACTTGGATTGGAGGGGTTGCTTCCGCCTTGTGTGGAAGATATAGAAACGCAGGCACAGCGTATCTACCGCCAAATGGAAAGAAAAACTTCTTTGATTGAGAAAAGACGTTTTCTGATGGAAGTCTTTAACTTCAATCGAACGCTGTTCTTTCATGTATTCAGTGAACATCTGGTAGAGTTAATGCCAATTGTTTATGATCCGGTTATTGCGGAGAGCATCGAACAGTATAGTGAACAATTTATCAACCCACAGTATGCAGCGTTCCTTTCCATCGATCATCCGGAATCTATTGAAACTTCGCTTAAACAGGCTGCCGGAGACAGAAAGATCCGTCTTATTGTTGTTACTGATGCAGAAGGCATTCTTGGCATTGGTGACTGGGGTACCAATGGTGTAGATATTTCTGTCGGAAAATTGATGGTCTATACTGCCGCTGCCGGTATAGATCCGCAGACAGTACTTCCGGTTGTCTTGGACTGCGGATCTAATCGGGAATCCTTATTAAAAGATCCTTTCTATCTTGGAAACCGTCACAAGAGGATATATGGTGATCATTATTATGATTTCGTGAATCGATTTGTTGAAACGGCTGAAAATCTATTTCCCGATCTGTATCTGCATTTTGAAGACTTTGGACGGTCTAATGCTGCAACCATCTTGAAGAAGTATCAAAAAACCTATCCTGTTTTTAATGATGATTGTCAGGGAACCGGCATAATAACATTAGCCGGTATTCTTGGAGCAATGAAAATCAATAGAGAGAAACTTACAAATCATACCTACATGTGTTTTGGAGCGGGCACGGCCGGAGCCGGTATCGCCGACCGTATATTCAGGGAAATGGTCGCACAGGGATTATCTGAAAAAGAAGCACGAAATCACTTTTATATGGTGGATAAACAGGGATTGCTTTTTGACGATATGGATGACTTGACACCTGAGCAAAAACCGTTTGCAAGAGCACGTTCTGAGTTCGATAATCCGGAAAAACTGAATAATTTAACTGCAGCAGTGATGGCTGTCAGACCTACGATCCTCGTGGGAACCTCAACCGCTCCGAAAACATTTACCAAGGAAATAGTAAAAGCCATGGCATCATGGTGTGACCACCCGATTATTTTCCCGCTTAGTAATCCAACGGAATTGGCAGAAGCAACCGCAGAAGACATCATCAAATGGTCTGATGGCAGAGCAATGGTCGCAACCGGTATTCCTGCGGAACCTGTTGAATACAATGGGGTGACTTATATTATCGGGCAGGCAAATAATGCCCTGATATATCCCGGGCTGGGACTTGGAAGCATCGCCGTTAATGCTTCTTTGCTTACGGATGAAATGATTTCCTCCGCCGCACATTCTCTTAGTGAATTTCTTGAAATCAATGTGAAAGGGGCTGCCGTTCTGCCGCCGGTGTCTAAATTAACGCAGTTTTCTGAAACAGTGGCTAACGCGGTAGCAGAATGTGCCGTAAAACAGGGCTTGAACAGAGTACAGACGAATGATGTTAAAAAAGCCGTGAAATCAGTGATCTGGAAGCCTGTTTACAGAAATTACTGATATGTGGACCAATAAAACAGCAAATTTCAAGTCTTGTGTAAATACCGAAAAATAAATACCGCCTGTTTTCCACGGCGGGATATATGACAAAAGAAAAGAGTATCTTCACTCCTGCGCGGAGAAGATACTCTTTTTCATTTCCATATTTTCTTTTACGCCCACGTAAAAACGCCGTCTCCTGCCAAGACAGCGTCTTTCCTCATAAACACAGGAGCCCGCTCCTCTGCTTCCTGTAATATTTCGTTTTCCCCCGAATCAGCTCACCGCCGGGAACCAGCCGGCCGCCGTCACCGTAATCGGGGACATAAAGTAGATCCCAGCGCATATCCGGATCACCGCTACCGATCCCGTACCCGTCAAAAGCGGCCATCTCTGCATGTGTGTAAATATCTGCCACCGACAGTCCAAGTTCTTCCACAGCCCTCGCGCAGAACATCGCAAGCGCTTCCACCTGCGCCTCTGTTGGCGGCTCACACCCCAGATCCACACCGCTCGGCGCGTCATAGTAGCAGCATGCGTCACGGCAGCACGCCAGCGCCACACCGATCGACCGGCTGTTCCTGTGCCATGTATGCGCCAGGCACTCCGTGAAATCCTCATGAATCACATGGCAGTACCCGCCCCGGTCAATCACCACATGATATGCCAGGCACTCCACCAGCTGGTACGGCGCCCCCGTCCAGTGGCAGTAAATCCGGTCAATCCTACCGCGGGCGGCCTCCAGGCGTGTTCCTATTTCATCCAAAGTCATAATCCGTTTATCCATATTTTACGGAAAGAAATACTTCCTTCCCCTCATCACTTCCTTTTCAACTTCCTTACCAGCCCCGACAGCACCCCGACACCGGCATCATTCAGATTCTCCACGATACTCAGCATCTCCGACGCCGCCAGATAACTGACACACATTTCCATAAACAGGCCCGGCCGTCCCACGCTTGCCAGAAGCCGGTCTGCTGCACCGCCGCCGACGGTCAGCAGAATGTAAAGCACCATCTTTCCGGCAAACTGCCGCTTCATCTGCCTGCTGGAAATCATTCCGGCCCGATGCGCCGCGGGAATCGCCAGAATGCACGATACCATATCACGATCCGCTTCCCCCTTCGCCGCCAGATACTTGTGGGCAAGCGCCATCCACTTCGTCACCAGATCAATAAACACCGCCAACGCAAACAAACTGATCAGCTCCACGGGAAAAACCCCTTCCGCCAAAAGACCCGTCGTCACCAGCTTCACCTGCCAGTCCTCCACAAGCCGCTCCGAAGCCCGTTCAAAAGCTTCCATCCACGAACCTGCATCCATAGACCCTCCTTTCCGTCAAAAATAAAACTCCTCACAACGGGGCCGCTCAAAGAAATACGCCCCCACCTCATCCGGCCTGATCTGCAAAATCCGCATGGAATTATAAATATCCCGCTGGGAAAAATGAAGCTGATTATTCAGCCGCAGAGACAAAGATGTCTTGCTGATCCCCAGCCTTGCCGCAAAAACAACGTCAGACCCCAGCTTCTCACGGATCCGTGCCCGAAGCCTGATATAATCAAAATGCATTCCCAATCCTCACTTTCATTTAAGAAATATCCACTTCCGTTACAAGAAATTCCTCGTTTTTGCATCTTTTATAAAATATCGTTCCTTTTTATAGAACATATGTTCTATATTAATTTAAGAATAGAACTTTCTCCCCCGTCTGTCAATAGGCGTTTCCGCAGCCCTGCGAACCCTATTTTCAAAACCGGACGGGAGAGCGTCCTATCCTAAAAAGAAAAGCCCGGGAACGTACCCCGGGCCCTTCCCTGCCCGTCTCCGGCTGATTAGTCGCCGTCAGTCAGAACAGCCACATCAGAGCGGCGGAGAGAATCAAGCGCCTTCACCTGCAGTCCGGCGATCGCCTTCCCCGCATGAAGCAGCTCTTCATCAGACGCGCTTTCCCTGATATTGTTAAAAGCCAGATTCTTTAAAGAACCGTCCGTATTTTCAACACGTACCAGAAGCCTTGTTTTTTCCACAGATTTGGAAACTGCCATCATTATCCCTCCTTTCCTTTTCAATATATTTCTCCTTATAGTTCTCTTTCAAAATTAATGAATTTCCTCTTCCGTAGTGGTCACCATGACCGCCTTAGCGAAAGAAGCCGCCCCGATGCCCTTGCCGTTTGCCAGCACCGGCATGATTTTCGCGGCCTCCGCCTGCACGGCGGACAAAGCGAGCCCGTCCTTCGGATCGGCAATGCTCACAATAAGCTCCGTATTCGCGGAAGTCAGGAATTTAAGTTCCAATTTCTTAGCCATACTCTTTTCTCCTTTCCCTGTTCCCTCTCCGGAAAGGAACAGTCCTTAGCGCTGCCATTATAGTATCCCTTTCGAGTTTAAATTTGCTGAAACAGGAAAAATAATTTGAAATTTTTTTGAAATACTTTTCCCGTACTCCCATTTTTTCCATTTTTATCCCGGCAATGCAATAAAAAATACCGCTGTTAAGCGGCACTTCTCAGTTAAATTTACAGCATGTCCGCTGCCGATAAAACATGAACGCATCTATGTGATGAGGAGTAATGACTCTATTCCGCTCATAACTTCCCACGAGGCTCTTTCCATTTCCCTCACCACAGTCACAGATCCTTCACATTCGTTCAGGATGACGCTTGCCGTCCGTCGTCATTCTGAATGGGGATAAGAATGCCTTGAGGGAAAAACAGAAAACGGGACAGTGACACGGAGAAGAATCTATGACCGTCCGCTTATCCCCGCTTACATAAAAATACGGTACCCGTCACATCTGACGGATACCGTACTTTCTATTTCTTATACTATTTCCTTACACCTGTTTTGTTTACCATTCCGGGTTATGCTTCCGGTGAAATATGAGAACCGTACACATCACGGTAATCACCTGTTTCTTTATTGCTTTCATTATTGACACGGACACGTTCTACCTTATGCCGGTCATTGTCCTTGCCGGAAATACGGTCGACACGGGTACGATCCAGATCCTTTATCCGATTGATCTCGGGTTCAAATTCGCCGATGGCCTTTGCCATGTCGCCGTCAATAGGCGCGCCGTTCTGCAGGGCACGGTAAATAATGGCCGCAAATTCATAGCGGGTCATGGAACGGTCCCCCTTGAACTCTCCATCCGGATACCCTTCCAAAAGACCTCTGTCCGCCAATGATTTCACATAAGAATATGCCCAGTGGTCTTTCGGCACATCGGGGAAATCAACATCCTTCATTACCGATGCTCCTGACTGCATGGCTCCGCGCATAGCTTTAATCTCAGCACTCTGCGCCTTGACAATCGCTTTCAAGTCCTCCACTTCCTTGGCCAAAGCCACCCGTGATGTGGACACATGGTTGCCCTGTCCCAGCTTTACGCTGACTCCGGCATTCACCATGTTTTCTCCTCCGCCGAAAGAGCCTCCCACGCTGAACATGGTGTCTTCATTGGGACGGTAGAATGCGCCTACCGATACTGCATGGGCGTCTTTGTAGTTGCCGTAGCCGGCTGCCACATCCCACTTGTCATCGGGGTCAAAGTCCAGCGGATGGAGAGCCGCCAGTGCTGCCGCTCCCGCTCCTGCACGGTTCACACGGGTTCCCAATTCGCCTACTTTATTGGTTACATTTTTTATATCCTGCGTGGAAGCGATGCCGGAAACGGAATAAGTGCTGCCGTCATTACGGGTGAAGTTCAAGGTATCACCGCTGAGTGAGGCAGACGAAGTATACCGGTCCTGCAGTCCGGTAATGGTCGCTGTCGTTCCGTCGTTGTTCGTCAAGGTGGCGGTGCCTGTACCGTTCAAGGCATAGGTCGCCGTACCGCCGGTTACTACCGTGTCCTTGGCACTGACGGTATACGTCGTCGTATTCCCGGTTTTCTTGGAAGTTACGGTTACATTGTCCCCCTCTTCTACCTTTGTCTTTTCGATTCCCAGACTGCTTGTATCGACGGACAGGTTATATCCGACTTTCTTGCCGTTTTCCACTTTATCCGTAATCCTTACTGTCCCATCCGTAGATTCTATCTTGGGCCCGCTGACAGTATAGTTCTTTTGTCCATTAGTTTCTGTCTCCGTGACAGTCACATAATCTCCAGCTGTCACAGTGGTATGCTTAGCAGCTTCCTCTGCCGCCTTAGCTGCCACCTTCTTCAGCTGTGCCACATTGACGGCATCGGTATCTTCCATTCCGGCTGCAACTCCGGTAATCTGACGGGTGATGTTTTTGGACGTATCGCCTACGGAAACAGCTGCTTGCGTAGATTTCCATACGCCCGTGTTGTCATTGGAATGATCGGCGCCGGAAATATCATAACCGACCTTGCCTTTTTCCGTGGACGCCACAGAACCGCTGCCAAGGGCTACGCCGCCCGCTTTCTGCACGTTTGCGTTATGTCCGATGGACACGGCATTCTCTACACTTGTCGTAATCACACTATCCCCGGAACCGAGGATAACACTGCCGTTTGCCCCGGCAAGCTTGTGCTTATTGCCCAGCACGAGAGCGTCATCTGTATTCTCTATTTCATTTTCAGACCCAATGACAGATACGTGATTGACATTAGCAGCGGCGTTCTTGAAACCAGTAATAGAGTTGTAGGTACTTGGCCTACGGCTGGTACCGGTCACGGTGTTGTTGACGCCGATGATGGATGTCTTCTGTGTGTAATCGGCTTTATTGCCGCCGCCGATAGCAAGGGTAGCGCCGCCGCTTTCGCTATTTCTTACAGCGCTGCGCAGTGTATCTGCCAGATCTTTTGCTGAAGCGCCGCCGTCAGTCGGTGCACTGATATTTTTCACGGAATTGGTAATTTCATTGCCGGCGCCGAAAATCAGGGAGCCGTTGGAATTAAAGGTCCGGTTTGCCGTACCGACGATGCTGTTCGCCACGCCGGAATACCCAGAAGAAGCAGTGGCGGATTCAATGCTGTTTAGAGAACCGGTAATCGTGGCGCCAAAGTTTTTGCTTGCAGCAGCTGTATTATTTCCCCCTTCATAATTTCCTGAAGCAATGGAATAAGCACCGGTAATCGTAGAGAATGCACCAGAATTGAAACTGTTTGTCCCTAAAGTCGTGGTAAATACATTTTTAGCATTTTTGTCTGTCGCCGCGCTATCTACATCAACATCTCCTAATTTCCCCTTGTAATTATGTGTGCCAATCATTAAGCCGCCTGTACGAACATAGGTGTTTTCACCAATAGCTATGCTTCCAACAACTTTGGATGGATCTGTTGGTATATAAGCAAATGGAAGGAACCCAAAGTAGTAGGAAGGATCATACTGAGGCGTATACGTAGTTTGATTAAAGGCAAATAGCGATTCCTGCTTCCCAGCCATATTTTCTATTTTTGCATTTTTCCCGATAGCAATACTGCCGCCCTGGCTGGCATAGTTATCAATGACAGCCCCACTGCCCACAGCTACATCACCGGTAGCGGTGCTTGCGCCATTAGAATACTTAATTGTTGCCCCTTTTCCGACAGCCACATTTTCCTCTTTCGGTGCACTACTGCCCGTGCCATATGCCACGCCGCTGCCGGAACCTGTCGCTGTATCCGCCGCATCAGCCGCATAACCGCCCATGAGGACTCCCATCCCCACAGCTGCCGCCAGAGCGGCTTTCACCGCTTTTCCCGAAGCGCTTTTCGTGTGGCTCCTTGCCACTTCAGAAGTGACGACATAGGCATGTTTTGCCTTACTCCATACAATCTTGTAAATTTTATTCATGCTACACTCTCCCTTGTTGCATCTAACCAAAAACAGACGACACTTAAGTCATCTTAAACTATCATTTTATTATAGCACGTTTATTACAAACAACGAAGTAAAAAATGAAAATGGCTCTCAGCTTCCAGAAGCCGGCAAGATACCGGCAGAAAAGGGACTTTCATTCTACCCTTTCATACCGCTTCCTCACCACGGGTACAGATCCTTCACCTCCGTTCAGGATGACGCCTTAACGTCTTATACAAGGATCATGAGGTCGGCCATCAGAAGGAGCTACTGGCGCACGCAGTGCGATTAAGGATGCTCGCTTGTCGTAATGATTTAAATCGTAAAAGAATAGTTAGCTTGCAGCTGACAGCTAACAGCTGATAGCTTTTATTTTCTTACCGTCCGTCATCACTCAGAACGGGGGCAGAAAAAGAATCTTCATTCTATTCTTTTGCGTCATTCCACCCAAGCCAGTATCCTCCGTCCGGCTTCGCCGGCCACCTCCTTATAAACAAGGAGGCTTGCCCAATCCCTATTCTTCCCGTTAGAATCCCTTTCCTCAACACAGCAGCAAATCCTTTGTTGGCGCTTTGAATGACGCCTTACCGTATCCCGTCATTCAGAGCGGAAGTAAGAATGCTGTATGAGAAAACAGGGAGACGGCTATGTGATACGGAGCGAAGAATCTATTACCCTGGATGACGTCTTACCGTCTCCCCGCATCACGGGTACAGATCCTTCACATTCGTTCAGGATGACGTTTAACGTCTTATACAAGGATCATGGGGTCGGCCGTCAGAAGGAGCTGCTGGCGCACGCAGTGCGATTGAGGTACTCGCTTGTCGTAATGATTTAAATCGTAAAAGAATAGTTAGCTTGCAGCTGACAGCTAACGGCTATCAGCTAACAGCTACCGGGCAACAGCCAACAGCTAATAACCTTTGGAAATGAGACAGCCTTCATTGCCCTACCATAGAGAACTTGACGCAAAAAAATCTGCCGCTTTTTTCCTGCGGCAGATTTTTTCTGCGTTTACCTCTTAATTTCCACACGATACTTTTTCAGCTTGCCTCCATAAACAGGAAAGAAACTGAATTCGCCGTAATCTTTCACAGGCTCCGCATTTTTCAGCAGTTCCATATCGGCATCGGAAATCACAAAATCAATATCCCCATTTTCTTTCATATGCTCCGGATCCGCCGTTTTCGGCAGCACAACCGTCCCCAGCTGCCAGTCATAACGGATGCAGAGCTGAGGAATCGTGACCCCGTATTTCTCTGCCATTTCCGCAAGGCATCCATCTTTCAGCGCTTCGCCGTGCGCCACGGGAGAGTAGGCTTCCACTACGATATCCCTCTTCCGGCAGTAATCAATCAAATCCAGCGGACTGTTTCCCACATGGCAGAGAATCTGGTTCACCATGGGTTTCACACGGCAAGCGGCAAAGATGTTTTCAAGATCTCCCTCAAGGAAATTGGAAACACCGATTGCCCGCAGTTTCCCGGCTTCCAAAGCATCTTCAAGAGCACGCCATACTTCCCTGTTTTCTTTATAGTAGCGGTCCTCCGACTGGTTTACCTCCACCCAGGGCTGGGGTGAATGAATAATCATCATATCCAGATAATCAAGTCCCATCGTTTCCAGTGTCTTGTCGATGGATTCCATGGCGGACGCATAGCTTTTATTTTCAGCCGCTACTTTGGATGTGACAAAGATATCCTTCCTGTCAATGCCGCAGGTGCGGATTCCTTCTCCGACACCGCGTTCATTGCCGTACGCCTGTGCCGTATCAATATGGCGGTATCCGATATCCACCGCCGCCCGCACAGCCTCCGCCGCCTTGTCGTCATCAATAAACCAGGTACCCAGTGCCAGTTTCGGAATGGCTGCGCCGTTATGCAGCGTATAACTTTCCTCAAAAATCATAATTGCCTCCTCTATAAACCATTGCTCCTACAGAATAACAAGTATTCAAAATAAATCACCGTAATGCACCGATTTCTATCAGTTTCAGAATTTTGAAAATGACATGATCCTCCCTGAAAGTTACTGCTCTCCGCCGTCTGATTTATGAAGTCCCGGACTTCTGATCATGCATAACCATCCATGAAGCCACCGTCCGCGCCGCTTCCATATATTTCCGGAACTCCCCATCCTGCAGATTCTTCTGTTCACCAATTTCGCCGTTTTCAATGTACAGCCTGTGATTAAAAGCACGATCCGAGTGCAGCAACGGCGGCAGTAAGGAAATATAACTGCTGCCCGTTGGTGCGATAAGTTCAACGAGAGTCGGGGCAATCTGCAGATGACTGCCTGCCGTCTGTTCATCAAAAAAATCCTGGGGTATACCATCGCCATAGAAATAGCAGGGAATACCGCTCAATGCCCAAAGAGACACATCTGCCGCAAAATTAAAGCGTTCTGCATGATCTCCCGTCACTGCAAATAAAACAGACGGATCATCCTGTTCCACCTGGCGGATAAAATTCCCCATGACCTGATCAGCATACCAGATATGTCCCAGTTGGTCGATTGTCGCCTTATCTTTGGGGATAGACGGCGGTAATTTCGATGTAACTTCTTCCCTGGGGAATCCATAGGCATCCACATCATAAGCAAAAGGCGGATGGTTGCTCGTGGTGAGGATGAAATAGAAGGTATCCTCTGTATCCTGCTGCATCTGCCGGCGAATCCCATCAAAAAGGATACCATCCGGCACGCCCCAGGACGAACTTTCCCCTTGGTTCGGCAGCTCATCGGCGCAATGGAATTCATCAAACCCCTCGCGCAGAGTAAAATGATCAATTTCCTGCCAGCTTCGGAGCCCGCCGTACCAAAATACGGTCTTATACCCCAGTCTCTTCATGGTCTCACCGATGCCAAAGGGCGATGCTTTCCCCTGAAGCCCCATCGTGTAATTGACATAAAGCCCAATATCCGGCAGCCCAGTCAGAAAACCATTGAGTGAAGTCATGGTCCCATTCCCGTTTGCCAGAAAATGGTATATATGAGCTCCATGGGTTTCCAGCCATTTCCCCGTCTTTTCCAGTCCCAAACTATCATATTCCGGCAGAAGCGGCCAAAGAGCATAATTTTCTCCAAGGATCACCACCACATGATGGGGACGCCGTTCCAACGGCGCTGCTGTCGTCCTGCGCTCAAAAGCTGTAATCGGTGTTCCGGCGTCCGGGTTTCCTCCCAAAGCTGCAATGGCCTCATAAAGCTCCCCATCCGATATGGAGCGCATGGCCCGCTGCGTAGCCCGGGCATGGGTATGATAGGCGCGATACATTGCCTGCCCGTCATCCAGAACCGCCTCATTCAGCACCGTATAATGTGTGCGGGCAGCGCTCTCCCACGGCACACCGCTGTCTGAATGAAAAG
The DNA here is from genome assembly GCF_000160055.1 of Dialister invisus DSM 15470. Taxonomy (NCBI): domain Bacteria; kingdom Bacillati; phylum Bacillota; class Negativicutes; order Veillonellales; family Veillonellaceae; genus Dialister; species Dialister invisus. The sequence continues at coordinate 1,351,675 of NZ_GG698602.1, read as the reverse complement.
CTCCGCCAAATCGGCAGAAAACCGCAAAAACCGGAACCATGACAACCGCCGCCATGTCCAGAATCCGCACATGATGTCGGGGATAATATACTGGCGTTTCCAGAAATTTTATCAGCCCCCAGATGAAGAAGGCCATCAGCGCCAGAGCGCCAAACAGGCGGGGCCAGAGCTGGTACTGCTGAACAGCTGTCTGCCATATGGCCATCCTGTCATCCTTCATGCCGTTGAACAGCATGATATTGAATCCCTGATGAAAAATCTCATAATAAGGGATCCGCACCATAAAAAGAAGCGTCATCAATCCGACGGCCACACTGCCAAGGATTTTTCGGATACCGCCGGCCGGCCATTTTTTCCATAAAGCATAAGGAATTGTTCCAAAGACAAAAGGAAACCCCACAAGAAAAGCGGTGGTCTTCAAACTGATCCTGGCCCCCAGCCACAGGGCTTCCGCCACATCTTCCGCCCCGGCATTTCCCAGCTGGCCGGAATAAATCACTAAAAAAGCACAACGAAAAAGCATGAGTAAAGCATGAATATATATAAACAGCTTCGCATCCTGCTGTAATGATAGTAAAAAGCGCATAGCTCACCTCACATTCCGTTCCAAACAAACATCCGCATGACGCACTACCCAACCCGTAACCTCACAGAAAGCATCTCTTTCCTTCCGGTATTTTTCTTTGTTCTGCTCAATATCCGCATTTCTGTCGGTTAAGCTCTGCGTCAGCTTATCTCCGTAATATCCAACCTCATCATGGTTCAGCCAATGGTAAGGTGTAACTACATGTGAAATCGGCTCATAGAAAGAAGGCATCATGGAATAGTACTCAAATCCGGCGGGCGCGACAGATTCAATAATAGTAGGCATGATATTCATATGGCCGCCAATGTGCAGCCGGCCAAATAATTCAGGAGTAAATTCCCGATGATACATGGCAAACGATGTGCAATATTTCTCCCGAATGGTAGACTTGGCCCCGGGATACAGAGAGCTGCCAAAAGGAATGATCTTTCGTGAATGGTCACCAGTCACGATAATCAAGCTGTCCGGATAAGCTGTTTGTATCTCAGACACAAATTTTGACAAAGCCTGATCCGTATACCAATATGTCCCCAAATCGGCCATTAACGCCTTATCTCTGCGCATATCATCAGGCAAATCTTTCATAGCACTTTGAGGTTGAAAACCATATTTTTCAATAGGTATCGTATACGGTCCATGGTTTGAAGTGGTATAAACCAAATGAAAAGCAGGAGAATCATCCTCCATGGCAATGATGTTCCGGAATGCTGCTTCCAGAAATATATGATCATAAATCCCAAGCCATGTTGCCGGAGAGCCGGCAGGACAAATATCCGGTCCGCCAAAGGCTTTATCAAACCCCATGGATCTCCCAAACAATCCGATACTGGCCCATGATAAACTCCCTCCATACCACAAAGCTGTCCTATAGCCCAATCTTTTTAACTGCCTGGGTAAAGAAGTCCATGTCTGCCCTTCCCAAAACTCCCGTTTTTCATTGATTTCAAGGTTGTCATCAAAAATCCCTGCAATGAGACTGGTAATCGCAGGCTGGGATACCATGCCTGCCGGCAGAAAATGATTGACACACATGGTATGAGGATTGGATCTGAAAATTTTACCGCCGTCTACCAGATGAAGCTGTCCATAGCAGGGATCGAAAGGAGCCTGTGTGTAGCTCTCGCCAACAATTAAAAAGATATGTTTTGGCTTTGTAATCCGGGAACCTTTGGCATGGCGCACAAAAGAATGCCAGATGCTCTTATTCCGGTCAACAGGAATATCCGGTTCCATGATTTTCACGGATTCTGCATCATCATGCTCTAAAATCGCTTGGACAGGGCGTTTCATAACCATTTCAATGGCCACCAGATCATCTACAGTAGCCTTAGCAAAAAACATATCTTTTTTTACTATATCCGGAACCGTATCCCATTCCGGTTTCGTCCGATGAGAAAGATGCCCGCCATAACGGAAATAGTAGAATAATAAAATCATAGCAGCACAGAAAAAGATATTAAAAGCATATTGCATCCAGGCAGACGGAAACGGGGGATAAGCCAATACCGGTGTATCCAGCAGCTTTTTCGTAACATAAGCACAAAAACCTAAAAAGGGAATATATCCTGCCAGGATCCAGCCCCCATGATTCTGGTGAAAAAATATATCCAGAAGATTCCTTTTATCAGCTTTCCCTCCCAGCCTCATGAGCGGATTATAAATATCCTGGAAATGATAATAAAAAATCATCTTTCCCATGAAAGCAAAATAAAGTATGGCAGCATATATCGTAATGAATATAACCCGCATACTGTCGCCAATTTCAAAATAACGTTCAAAAAAGGCACCCGGCAAACTGATTCCCAGCCAGGAAATTAAAAACACATAGGCATTGTAATCCATGCCCCACCAGAAACCATAACGAAAACATTCATACCATTTCTTCCTGCAGCCATTAAATCCCTTATCCGGTGCATAGACCCAGATAAAAGCCAATCGAAAAACAGCACAAATCACAGGTGCCACAATCATTATTTTCCAATCCTGCTGCGTTCCTTCAAAAAAAGATGAAAACATGCAATAAGCTCCTTATTTATATTCTAATTTCTTTCCCTTCGAAATTTGTAATCAGTATTTTTCCCAAGACTCCCATCGGCCAGCATGTCAATCTATATAGAACGCTTTTAAAGAATCACAAAGCTTTCTATATTAAAATAAATTGCCATCTTTTTATACTCTTATTCCGTAAATCTTTTATGGGTAAGATCAGTTAATAATTGTTCCCATTTCCCCCATACGATATCCGGCGCATAGGCTTTCATAGCCTTGTGAGCATTTTGCCCCATGCGCACTCGCTCTTGCTGATCACTCATAAGCAATTGTAATTTATGCGTAAAATCTTTCTCATCGGCAGCCAGATATCCGGTCACTCCATCCTGAATCAGTTCATTCACAGAAGGAGCCTCTGCAAAACCAATAGCAGGCAATCCGGCAGCATTTGCTTCCGTTAAAGATAAGCTAAACCCCTCGAATGCAGAAGGGAACGCCAATATATCCGCATTTCTAAGTACACTGACCGCTTCTTTAGTAACCCCCATATACTTAACCTGATGTCCATGATCATGTTCCCGGCAATATTCCTGGATTTTTTCCATATATTCTTCATCTGTGACAGGGCCATATAAATGAAGCTGCCACTTGGGAAATTCATGCGCCAGCATTAAAAAAGCTTTTACTGTAATGAATGGTCTTTTTTGATACCCCTCGATCCGGCCCAGCATAACAATCGTATAAGAATCTTTTGGGGATGATAAATCCGCTACTTGGGAATCAGAAATCTGAGGAACAGCATTAGGAATTGTACAGATTTTTGTCGATAAATATTTCCGGGCCTCTAAAACAAAGCTGGGAAGGAGTACTTGATATATGGAAACTTTGTCTGCTTCTCTTCTCTGCAAAGGCGTTAAAGAAGCAATCTGATCTTCCACTGAATTATGACACATAGCCACTACGGGAATTTTCCCGTCTGCCAGTCGATTAGCCACCATAATACTGTTAAATTCATAGCAGATAATAATATCAAGCAGGCTGACGTCAATCTTTTCATTCAATGCCTTACCTAATTGATTTGTCTTATACGCATCTACACGGTTAGAAATATCTAAATGCAGCCCCTTGGCGATTTCCCTGATGATTTTATATTTCCCCGGTACTTTGATTTTCCCCAAAGCCAGATTCACCTGATGGACTCTTCCCTCGAAAGGGAAATAAGGGGCCACTCCCGGTTCATCATTCCATACCGCATAGACATTAGCACCCCGGACGGCAAAAGCATTGGACATTTCCACAAACACTTTTTCTGTCCCGGCCGGATTGGCAATAGTAGAAATCCCAAAACAAAGAATAGCAATGTTCATTAGCTTCTGCCTGACTCCTCTTTTTGATTCTTCTCTTGTTCAATGGTCTTCATCTGCAGCATGATTGCAAAAAGGAACCAGAAAAGGCGTACCGCAGAAGAGTTGTCTATAATATATTCAACCTGACCGAAAAGGCACATAAAACTGAGTATTGTTGTAAAAATCAGGAGATCATACGGGCTTTTACTCTTCAACCAGCTGCGTAAACTGTGCACCAAAGAATAAAATATAAAGATTAAATACCCTGCAATACCAATTGTCCCGGTTTCTGCCAGAAGATGCATGAAATTATTATGAGCATGACTATATGTACGTACTATTTCGGGATGAGATTTTGCATATTCTTTATACTCAGGCTTAAACCGGCCTAGCCCAACGCCTATCACCGGATGGTTTTTGTACATTGTGAGACAGCCTTGCCACATTTGCAGCCGATCGGTGTTCGATGTATTAGTAGTTGTATTTGTCACTGATTTAAAACGACTGATGTAACTCGGATTGGCAAAGAAAAAACCACAAAATCCTATCATAATGGCTCCCACCACGGCCAGATATTTGATATTGTCCCGTATATACTTTCCTGTTACAACCGGAGTCGTAATCAGACAGGTCAGCCATGCAGCACGGCTTTTATTAGACAATAAACCCACAAAAATACTAAGCATGGTCCAGACAGAAGCATATTTCAACTTCCTGTCAAACCGCTGGTCAAACAAGACGACAAAACAAAGAGGCAGTACCATACACATAATACCGGCTATAGCAAGCATATTACTGCCAAATCCCCATCCGCGATCAGTTAAGTGGAGAATATAAACCTGAATAAATGTCAATAAACTATCTGCCCCAAAAAACAAAAGAAATGCAAACAGCATATTGGTTAAATAGGTACGTTTTCGCACGAATAATACAATTAAAAGAAAAATCATATAGCGCCAGACCCACATATCCAGAAACTGCCCCAATCCTTCTTCTGCATGCCCGGCGAATAATGCACTGGGCAGAGTACATAAAAAGAAAATTCCAGCAGCTGCCATATAACCTTTGGTCTCTTTATTTAATTGAACTGAATTCCTTTGCCGCCAGAGCAGAATCACACCACAGAGAACCGCAATTCCCTGCAATATGGAGCCAACCGCAATGGATAAACGTGTTACGCAGGAAAAAGCGCCCAAGCAAAAGGCTATCAGCCATGTGATTCTCGAATCCAGTTTATTTTCCACTTTACTCTCCTTATTATCGCAAAATATTCTGAATCAAATTCTCCTGGCTGTAAGCTTTATTGGCTGCATCCAGGTTTCTCTGATATACATCTGTATTCTGAACCAGATCGTCAATAAATTCTTCCAGCTGCTTCGTAAAAGCCGGTATGGATGTCAAGTCGACAGCCTTTCCAATATTAAACTGCTGCAATACCTCGGGATTCAGTTCCGGCGATGCCAAAACCGGCTTGTAAAATCCTATGGCAGTAAACAGCATGGCTCCCCAGTGATACCTGTACCGTTCCGCTGCATAAGGCATCATAATAGCATCCACACGGAGAAGCGCTTTCTGCCATTCGATCCCAATGAGATTTTTATGCCAAAATGTGATATTTTTATAGTCTTTGTATTCCCGGGCAAACTGTTCAAACAGTTCCCCATCTTCCGGTTTCGCCGTGGCACCCTGTACAATGAGCTGTACAGGGACAGAAAAATGGGCTTTGGTAAATGCTTCCAGAAAGAATCCCAGATTCTTCTCTTTCCTGAATTGCCCAAAAAAGCCTATTTTTATGGGATGTGTGAAAGTTAATTTCTTATTGACTGGCAAATCATAGGGTGTAAAGACAGGAGGCGCAATCAGATCCAGATTTTTTAATCCGCTGTTCCTAAAATCATCACGCAGGGTAATAACCTTGAGATGAATCTGCTCATAAGGCATCACTCTGCGGGCCTGCCGTTCAAAATTCAGCTGCTCGTGAGGATTGATTCCATGGAAAACCATATAAACAGGAACCGGTGAATTTTTCAATCGGCTATTCAGCAAGGTACGGATATACCGCCATGTTCCGGTGGGAATAATGATGGCATCGCAATGGTACGCACGCGCTTTCTCAAAAGCGGAATTAAACCAGGCAATGCGCCGTCTTTCTCTGCGTAAGGATAGGAATATCTTTTTTAATTTTCCCGCTCCGGCATAGGTGACGACTTCCCCGCCATCAAGGTGATCCACATCACAATGATAATCCAGCTTAAATGGGAACCGTTCCGGTACAAAGAAAACCGGTTCATGTCCCTGCTTTTTCAGTTCTTCCACAAGAATCCGGTCAAATTCGACCTCATGTCCAGCCGGCATGACGATGGATTCTAAGATGGCGATACGCATATTTTCACTCCTATAAACGTCCATCTTTATCCTGATACAGGAAATACAGCTTTATGTATTTATTCATTGTGTAAAAATAATGATTTGTCGAAAGAATCCATCCCATTTTCCCATCAAGAAATCCTAAATTTAAAACATAAACTTTAAAAAAGGCCCAAAAGGGGCGCAACATAATATCAAAGAAGAAATTACATTTTTTGTGATTCTTTTTATATTTTGCAGCTGCTAAGGTCGTATAATTATTGAGTTTGTTCAGCTGATGGCTCCATGAATCATAGGTATAGTGATACATGATCTCATGAAGCTTCTCATTCGGGTATGGTGTGACAATCCGAGGATGAACATATCCTTCTACATAGGATCCCTCTGCCGGAAAAAGACGGTTCACGTAGTCCGGCCGCAAAACGCCATGGGTTGCATGATGATGGTAGAATTTATTTTCCCGCCGAATCCAATAGGCCTTTTTATCACCTTTTTCTGCCACTGAACAGACTTCTTTTGCCAAAGGCTTGGAAATCCGCTCATCCGCATCAACAAATAAGACCCATTCATATCTGGCATTTTTAATAGCAAAAGTCTGCTGTTTGCCCCAGTCGCCATTCATGCCGTGCTGTATCACACGTGCACCCAGACTTTCAGCAATCTCTTTGGTTTTATCTGTGCTGAAATCGTCAATAACTAATATCTCATCAGCAAAGGACAAGGTTTCGATACAGGCTTTGATATTTCGTTCCTCATTTTTCGCCAGGATTAGTGCCGAGATCTTTGCCACAGAATTTCCTCTTTTCCTATAACCATACACAATAAATATTATTAGCGTCATATGAAACTGAATATTTTCTATATGACAAGTTTTCACATCATTTTGATAATGCTTTTATATTCTCAGCAATAGACGCATCCACTTCGTCGAGCAGGGCATAGCGTTTGCGGTAGTAATTGCGTTTGTGTGCAGGCACTTCTTCCATGGCCTTGCGGTATTCTGTCATGGGCAGTTCATAGAAGCGTCTGTCCTCGCAGGGATGTCCGCCCGATTCTTCCCAGAAGTCGCTGAAACTCGTCTTGAGCTTACGGTCCCGGCGGACATGGTTATTCGCATAATAGCCATAATTTGTGACCGCATAGATATGTGTAAGCCCAAGGGCTTTGGCCACTTCCTGGGTCGCATGGAGGATGAAATTCTTCGTGCGGTAGGAATAGCAGCGTCTCGTGACCTTCTTCACCACATCCCTGGCATTTTCCATATTCGGTCCCTGCATGGCGCCGATCCAGAGCGCCCATTCTCCGGCTTTGTCCGGCGCAATCCAGAACATCATCTGGTACAGGTCGTCCTCATCGAGGCGCATAACAACAGATAGAATCCCTTCCTTGCGCTGCCCCGGATGATAGGAGAGCTCAAAACGCAGATGCCCAATTTCACCACTGCTTTCCCAGAGGACATACCTTTTACCGCTGTAAAGGCCAAGAAATACATCTTCCTTTATGTGCTTTTCCAGATATTCCATATGCTGCTCTACCAGTCTTGCCCGTTCATCAAAGGTGGATTGATTATAGAAAAACGCTCTCGTCGGCTGTTCGTAAACAAAAGGATATTCCGCCGCGATCCGGCGGCGCACATCGTCTTTCATAAAGAACCGGTGCAGACGATTCATACGTCCTGTATTCAGCAGGCAGCGCACAATAAAGACCAGCATCCGTCTGGTCTCACTTGTGTTCTTCGTATTGTAAATCTTTTTCCCCAGTCTGATATAGTTTATCATCCCATGTATCCTTCAATATGCCCGCGGAAAGATTTCCGCCCGAAATTTCCACTCGTTTTTATTTCCTAATTTTACTCTATCTCTATCAGAATAGCAAAATCACAAAGAGGCTGTGACAAAACACAGAAATGTTTTGCTGCAGCCCCCTCATAGATGACTCAATGATCTTGTCATAAATCCCGTTGCCTGTCACGACCACGGGAATTCCGTATTTCATAGCCGCCGGAAAAGACGGTTTCATTTACCATATTCATAGTAGCCGCCATGATCCAGAAAGTCCACATATTCTTTGACAGCTTCTTCCATATCGGTGAATCCCTGATTATAGCCGGACGCTAAAAGACGTGTCTGGTCAGATTCCGTGAAGTTCTGGTATTTCCCTTTAAGGACTTCCGGGAAGTCGCGGAACGCAATTTCCCCCTTGCCCATAGCTTTAATGACAGCCTCTGCCACTTCAATATAACTGTGGGCATGACCGGTGCCGCAGTTATAGATGCCTGACGGCGCATGATTTTCCCAGAACCAAAGATTGACCTTTACAACATCCTGGACATAAATAAAATCGCGGCGCTGCTCACCGTCTTTCACCGGCGTTCCATGAATATCTCCCCAGCCGCGAAACAGATGCGCTTTGCCTGTCTCATTGATTTGGTTGTAAAGCTGATAGAAGATGGATGCCATTTTCCCTTTATGATGCTCTTGCTGTCCATAAACATTAAAATACTTGAGCCCCACCACCTGGCTGTGAGCTTCCGGCATAATCTGCCGCACATAGCGGTCAAAAGCGAGTTTTGAAAAAGCATAGGGATTCAGCGCATCTTCGCATTCATCGCCTTCACGAAAACCATGTTTGCCGCTGCCATAAGTGGAAGCAGACGAAGCGTACATGAAGGGAATGCGATGGCGCAGGCAGAAATGGAGCAGTGACTTTGAGTACTCATAGTTCGTGCGCATCATAAAATTGACATCATACTCCATGGTATCTGAGCAGGCACCCTCATGGAAGACGGCGTCAATATCCGTGCCGTCGAAGTCGTCATTCTCAGTAGACTGAAGAAAATCATCCTTATGCTGATAATCCACGAACTGCAGCCCGCGCAGGTTCTTGTAGTTTAACCCATCTTTCAGGTCATCCACAATCAGGATATCCCTGCGGCCGCGGCGATTCAATTCTTTTACAATATTACTGCCAATAAAGCCGGCACCACCTGTTACGATAATCATAAAATTCCTCCTTTATCAATAATCACCTTGTCAATTACAACCTTATTTCTCTGCTTCTCCCTTGAGTACAGCCATAAGTTCTTCACGGCTGACAGCATAGGTGCCGAGTTTCGCCACAACAACACTGGCGGCAAGATTAGCCATGTAAGCGCTGTCGGCGGGATTCATGCCGCCTGCCAATCCCATGGCAAAAACAGCAATCACCGTATCACCGGCTCCGGACACATCGAAAACTTCTTGTGCTTTTGTGGGGATATGAACGTTCTCATCATCACGGATAAGGGACAATCCCTCTTCGGAGCGGGTAACGATGACATTGCGGATATTAAATCGGTTCATCACATAATGTGCCGCAACCTCGACAGCCCTGTCTTCATTATGAATCGGTTCCGCAAGCACCTGATTGATTTCTTTAAGATTCGGCGTAATATAGTCCGCATAGGCGTACTTTGTCCAGTCTGTTCCCTTGGGATCCACAACAACCGGTACACCATAAGTATGGCAAGACTCAATCATTCGGCGGCAATTTTCCTCTGTGCAGACTCCTTTTCCATAATCAGAAATAATGACAACGTCAAGATCTTCATCAAGTTTTCGGCTGATATACCGAAAAAAACGATCCGCGTCAAAACCGGCAATCGGTGCGGATTCCTCAAAATCAAGACGTATCATCTGCTGGTGTCCGCCGATGACACGCAGCTTTGTCGTCGTGGGGCGATCCGTCGTAATGAGACCTTGGCAATTGACGCCGCAGGATTTAAATTGATCCCTCAGACTCCGGCAGTGATAATCCTCCCCCACGAAGCCGGCAATACTCGTTTCACAGCCAAGCAGCGCGAGGTTGTGCGCCACATTGGCTGCCCCTCCCAGAGTTTCCTCCGTACGGAGCACATGGGTAACAGGCACCGGAGCTTCCGGCGAAATACGGTTTACTTCGCCATAGTAGTATTTATCCAGCATAACATCACCGACAACGAGAATCCTGCACTTCGATGTACACCGGTCTACAAAATCATATAGATGTTTCGTATCCATTCTGTGCCCCCTCCCAATGACTGATGACCCGGCATTGATGGCTGCCTGTATCAGCCGGGAGCCGGAAAGCCGGTTCTCCATGATATGCCGACAGCAACTCTTCCGCATACTTCATGACAATATCCACAGGAATATGCTTCATGCATCCCATATAGCCCTCTCCTTTGCGGGGGCATTCGTGGAGTCCGCACGGATGGCAGTACTCCGGTGACTTGATGGCAATGTCCCTGCTGTCATAAGGATAAAACGTGGGAACCGGGCTGGCGCCAAACATGGAGATCACCGGTACATGCATGGCCACGCCCACATGCATGGGGCCAGAATCTGTGGTAAGAAACAGGGAACAGCGCCTGAGAAGCCCCGCAAGAACCGTAAGGCTGACTTTCCCTGTGAATACATGGATCCGAGGACTCTCCTTTTCCTTCATATAGGCAAGACATTTTTCAACGATGGGCACATCGGTCGGACCGCCAAAAAAAGCAACATCATACCCTTTGCGGATAAAACGGTCCGCGCAGGCGGCAAAGTATGTGTCAACCCAGCGTTTTGTCAGCCAGCTTGCGCCGATATTGAACGCAATCACCCTATCCTTTGAAGTAAATTCCGCTTTCCACAGAGCGGCGGCTTTTTTTTCTTCTTCCTCCGGCAACCACATTTCAAGACCGCGATCATCCATAATCTTGCAACCGGCAGCCTCCCGCAGCACTTCCAAATGGCAGGCCACTTGATGCTCCGCAAGTTCCTTGGGCGTATCGGCCATGGCACGGTTTGGCATGACCTTGTTAAAAAATCGTTTGAATCCTGGCTGCGAGTAACCCACAATGTGCTTTCCGCCCGAAAAAGCCGCGATAGCCGAGGCTCTTTCATTGCGGTGAAAATTGATGACCAGATCAAAATGACGGCCGCGGATTTTTCTGATAAGACGCAGGAGCGCCAGAATTCCTTTATCTCTGCCGCGCTTGTCAATAAGAATACATTCATCAATATTTTTATTGCACCGCACAAGGTCGCCTAAAGGCCGATCAGTGAGTAATGCAATATGAGCCTGCGGATAATTCGTACGCAAGGTTCTCAATGCAGGTGTAATGAGCATAAGGTCACCAATATGCATGGTATTGATAACGAGAATATTCTGATACATGAAACCCTTTCTTATTCTATTGGGAAATAAACCGCTCCATTTCTTCCGGGCTGCTGCCTGCAAAATATTTTCTATAAATCTGTTTGAGCCACATACCCACCCTTGTATTTCTTTCCATTATTATTTCATCAATTATAACATTTATTTCTACTGTGGTTTCTGCGGTACACATTAAATTAATAAAGCCTCTTTTCATAGAGCAGATTTCCTTTCCATCCGCTTCATCCCCTTATTCCGCCTTTTAAGCGTTTCAGCACATTGCCGCCGATTTCCATATTCAGGTACGCATAGCAGTATGCATTTAAAATGAAGACAATTCCAAGCATCACCATGCCTGATGTGGTAAACATCGCTTTACCCGGATCCGGATTAAACCCGAAGACCGATGACAAGGGTGTCCATATCCAGCGAAGGAATGTGGTGAAGCGGTCAATCGCACCGGTAAGGGCATCGGCAATGCCGAGAACATAAATGGAAAATATGATTTTATAAGACATTTCAAGTATATATGCAAGAATCGTAAGGCAAAGCGTTTTCCCGTAGGACAGTTTATGAAGAAATCCATAGCCCATGGCCATGCCGAGGGCACCCGCATAAAAGGCTGTCGTCAGTCCGATTTCAGGCCCTCCGATCATGGCAACGAGAATAACCACGCCCGCCGATGTGCCGAATCCCCACTTCATCCCGTGGAAATCGCAAATGACGGCAATCGGGATGGGGGACGCGATCATAGTGACGAACACGAAAAACGGCGCCAAAAGTTTCAGCAGCACCAGGAGTGACGCGATAGCCGCTGCTGCCGCCGCTTCTGTCAGATACTTTGTTTTTCTCACTGATTCGTTCAATCTGTATCCTTTCCAAAAGAAGCTGCCAATGCTTCTTTCTCCTGTTTTGTTTTCCGTTTCAAATAGAATTCACAGGACCGGGCATCATGACCGTTGTTCCATTCCCTGTACCACACAAGACGGACAGGCAGCCGGCCTTTCGTATACTTCGCGCCCTTCCCCGCGTTATGGACAGCCACTCGTTTTTCCAGATCATCCACGGTAAATCCCGTATAGAGTGTGCCGTCTTGGCAGCGTACCATGTAAGTAAAATATTTCTTTTCCATCTCTTTCTCTTAGCCGCAGACGGCAAAAGGGCACAGGACTGTTTACATTTAGGTGTATGGTCTCCGCATGGTCACGCATGCCACTGTCCCCGTCTCCAGACTGCTGTTTTATTACCCCTCTATTGTATACAAACAATAAAAGAAATGCCAGCTGCATTGATAGCAGCTGGCATTTCTTTTTTATTTCCACGTTTTTTCATGTCATTCCGATAACAGATTATTCACTGACATAGTGAGGAAATTGGTAGAATCTCACCAGCGTAATAGATTCTTCACTCCGTGTCACTGTTCCGTTTTCCGTCTTTCTCACAAAGCATCTTTACCCCCGTTCTGAATGACGGGATACGGTAAGGCATCATAATGACAGAGGGACGCTAAGCATCATAATGACAGAAAACATTAAACGTCATTCTGAGCGCCAGCGAAGAATCTGTTACTGTGGTGAGGAATGCGGTAAGATGTCATGAGAGTCATAGATTCTTCACTTTGTGTCCTATTGCTGCTTCCCTTTAATAAAAAGTGCAGCAGGGGAAATGTTGCATTTCTCTTTGCTGCACTTATATGGAACTAATACACAAACTGGTATCAGACAGGTGAAAAACCGACGGCCGGAGGCTCAGTACCATTCATTGATCCAATTTTTTTCAGAGGGAAGCATGTTTTCCGCCGTTTCAAGAACTTTTTCACGCTCCGCACCTTCCAGCCATTCGATGCGCCCCAGATCCGACAACTCTCTCAAAGACAGAGCCCCGAAAAAAAGCTGGGCAAGGGCACCTGCGGTCATGGTAAAATCCGGTTCGGGAATTTTATTTCCCAATTTCACGCCGGAAATATCTTCGATATGAAGCTTCAGTGTGTAAAATACATCATATTTCACAGCGTAAATTTTTCCTTCCTTGGCGGAAAGGACGTAGATGCCGCTGTTTTCGGGAAGGAACTCGTCCGCCAGCCGGAAAGACAGAAAGCCTTTCATCTCTTTGCAGGGAAGCCCGTCAAATGCCATGACCGGATCCGTAACGCGTCCCATCATGGTTGGGAAAGAGGCATTATGTATATAGGTATGCTCCGCGCCATTCTGCCAGTAGAAAAATGCCCTGTCATCAAAAGGTTCATACCACACGCATTCGTCCACAGAACCACGGTGGCCCGCCATGTAAGCATAGAGCCCTTTCCGTCCCGCATCGGAGGCATACGCCATTTCCGATACCATGAATTTCCTTTCGGCCAGATGGTAGAAAATATATCCGGCTGCGCCGTTCCGGTCATTGACGACAGCGATATAACCGCCGTCACAGAACTGGGCGCCGATGTGCTTCTTCCATGACGCTTCATCCCGAAAAGCCCATCCGTTCCGTCCTTTTACATACCTGTCATAGACAGAGGCGAGAGTTTTCCATTCATCCGCCGAGGTAATAAGCCCTGCGGAATGCGCCCGCTTTCCTAAAAAGCCTACCTGCTCAGGTGCGGCGCTTCGTTTCCACTGGTGCGCATAAAATGAAAATCCCATAGGATAGTAATACGATGCCGCCGAGGGCATAAGAATGACAGCGCCCTTATTTTCCATCCGCGCCATATGGAACGCGCCGCGGATCAGTTCAGTCGCAAGCCCCTTCCCTCTTGCAGCAGGATGGGTGGCTACCCCGACAAGGTAATCCACCGGCATCTTTGCGCCGCGGACACATATTTCATAAGGGCGGCGGTGAAGACTGCACGCTATTTTCTCTGCTTCTTCTCCCGCCAGTACATCTTCCGGGCGGTAGAGCTCCCTGAAATACCAGCGGAACCACGGGTCGTCCTCTCTTTCAAAACAGTACGACCAAAGCGCGCGTATATCCTTTTCATCCGTTCGACTGCATTTACGTATTTTCATAACCGCCTCAGAAACAACTGCCGTCTTTTACGACGACATCATACTTTTCCGCGAAATGATCAGGATTGTATTCCATTTTTGCCTGACGCAGGCCAGGCAGCCCCATGTCTTCTTCACGATTTACAAATTCTGTTTCCGCAAATTCATGCATCAGGAAATCGCGGTTGATCGCCTGATACAGCCCGCGGATATTCGGATTTGCCTTTTCAAAGAAAATATGCGCCACCCGGGGATTGACCAAATCTCCGTTCGTAAAGGCCTCTACCTTTCCATAAATGCGAATAATAGCGCCTTTCAATTTCAAAGCGTCCCAATTGGCAAAACACCGCTGCAGCGCTTCTTTTTCTTCCGCAATGTCTCCATGCCGTTCAAACCAGTCTTCAATCCCCTGCCATGCGTCTTCCCTGTTTTCCGACGTGATGGACTCGTATGTATAATCACCGTACTGGCGGAGAAAAGCGTTCAGATGATTTTTCTTCATCCGGAGTTTCTTTCCCGATAAATTGATCATGTCTGCCGTACGGTATACATATTCCCAATTATCCCGATCCGCAGTGAATTCATACCGGTTCGGGCAATGGGCTTTGATCTGTTCCAGCACCCAGGGTGAAGCAGCCTTAATGATAAACGGTTTTCCCTCGCGCTCCAGGCATTCATGGATAATCTCCATGCCGCGGCCGAAAGACGCCCCTTCACCGGCAAAAGGGGGCATAAAAAACGTATTCTGCCCTTCCCCCGCACGGACGAATAAGATATTCTCCTCTACCGCCCACTGCGTATGGTACGCTTCCTGCCATAAAAAAAGTGTATTGAATGAACAGTCGATCCCCTCATAATGATGGACATGAAAAAAGCTGTCGATATACTCTCTTTTTTCAATTGTAAACGGTTTGAAGTCTATGATGAACATCTCCTTAAAAAATAACAACTATATTGTAAATATTCTATCCTTTTTTATTCCTTTTGGCAAAAGCCGGAACGGACTTTATAAGCCACAACATGGCATGCTGCTGAAATCAGAAGACAGATAAACACCGGCTCCGTCATTTTTCCGGTGCAGGAAAATAAATCCGCCGCAAAAGCAGTAAACAAAAATTTTTACAAAAATAAAGAAATTCTTTCCCACTCTCATTTAAGCCTCTTTCTTGATAATGAGAAAACCGATATTATCAGAAACAGCAGATCTGGCTTTTCCCGATTTCCCATAAAATCAAGCTTCATCGCGGCGAACATGATTTCCCCGAAACTTCATTCGCTGCGTTTTTCTTTCGATAAAAATTACACTTATTCACATTATTCACAAACTTATTCACAACTATTCACATCATGTGGATGAAAACAATCTGTTTTTTCTCTTTTCGCGATAAATCAAAGCTTTTTTCCGCCTGTCCATCCCAGACAGACACACGAACTGTGCATAACTGTGCATAACCGTTTTGCCATTCTGTAAATGAGAATGGAAAACATTCCGTATTTATCGTATACCTTTCTCACTTTCACTCTCACAGGATACCCCCGATATGCATGTGAATAACTTTCTCTCCATCTGTCCCCCTTTCTTCCAATCATCCATTTTTCTTCCCCTCTTGACAACGAATACGTGCAAAATAGAAAGAAAAAAAGCGAATAAAAGAATTCATTTCAAATCACCCCTTTATTTGTCCGCCTGCTGTGTACACAAGAAATAAAAACTTTCTAAAAGAAAAAATGATTTCCTTCCGTTCCGACATCGGCAGAAATGAAAATCATTTTTCCGTTTTGTCTCTTTCATTCCATTTTATTTGCAAACTCCCATTTCTGCCTTTTTTGTGCTAAAATATGACATGTACACGCGTCCATAGCTCAGCTGGATAGAGCAGCGGTTTCCTAAACCGTGTGTCGGGGGTTCAAATCCCTTTGGGCGCACCAGAAATGCACAGCTGCCAAAAGGCGGCTTTTTTATTTGCCTTCAAAATGTATTTCCTATCGGGATAAAATCCTCTTTTCCGCCCCATGTCGCCGCCGGTGGAGTCTTTCAGAGAAAAAATGATATAATATATATGGTAAATACTTTATAAATACTTTTTTACGGGGAGACAAATCATGGATACGGTACATATCAATTTAGGGAATGATTCTTATGATGTGATAATCGACTCAGGCATCATCGGCCGCCTGGGAAAAGAAACCGCCCCCCTGTCGGGTCACGGGCGCGCAGTCATTATCACGGAAGAAGGAATTGACGAACTGTATGGCCAGGATTTGAAACGCCAGCTGGAAAAAGAGAACCTGAACGTACAGCAGATCGTTCTTTCTTCAAGCGAAAAGAGCCGAAGCCTTTCTGTCGTGAGCCGTGTATGCGAGGCGCTGGCAGACTTCGGGTTCTGTGCAGGAGATCTGCTTATCGGCCTTGGCGGACGTGTCGTCGGCGATGTGACAGGCTTTGTTGCAGCAACTTACCGGAGAGGGACTCCCTACGTGCAGGTGCCCACTTCTCTCCTGGCACAGATCGGCAGCGCCATCGGAGGGAAAATCTCCATCGATATCAATGGAAGAAAAAATCTCATCGGTACATTCTACCAGCCCAAAGCCGTGTATGTAGATCCTGCCATGGTCCGCACGCTTCCTGCCCGTTTCTTCCATAACGGTCTCGGCGAAGCGATTAAAATCGGCTGCGTGGCAGACAAGGACCTCTTTGAAATATTTGAAAAAGCCGCCTCTGACCAGGATATCCTTCGTGTTCTTCCAGAAATCATCCGCCGCTGCATTACCATCAAGGCACACTATGTGGAAATCGATCCCGAAGACAAAGGCGAGCGCCGTATCCTTGATTTCGGCCATACACTGGGCGGCGCGGCAGAAAGATACTACCGTTTCAATGATCTCCGCCTGACCCACGGTGAAGCGACGGCGGCCGGCATGTACATGATCACGAGCGCTTCTGAAATTCTGGGACTCACCAAGCGGGGTACAGCGGAACGGATCAAGTACGTCCTCCAGTCTATCGGCCTTCCCACCAATCTTGACGTCCCCCGTGATATTCTTGTCTCCCTTCTGGAACATGGAAAAAATGTAAAAGATGAAAAAATAGAAACACCCCTCGTTCTGGAAATCGGAAAAGGATATATTTATACGGGAGAAATTGAAACCTTAAAGAAATATATACAAATGGAATAATTGCGAACCTTCGGAAGAAATACCGGGAGTAAAAACAAACTTCCGGTATTTTTTTCGCCCTGTTTCTCATAACCTGTAAAACCTGTTCCCCATGGGACGCTATGCTATAATGCAGATAATAAAACGATCTGCCTGAAAGGTATACTATTTCAAACCGGAAACAGGAGTATAAAAATGGATTTCAGCAAAACAACAGCGGCCGTTATTGGCCTGGGTCTGATGGGCGGTTCCTTTGCCATGAGACTGAAGGAACTCGGAGCGGCAGTAATCGGTATCAATCGGACATTATCGACGGCAGAGGCCGCCCTTCGGCAGGGCATAGTGGATTCCATCGATATCAGTGACCTGAAACACGCGGACATTGTTATATTCTGCACACCTGCCAAAGCGACACTCGCCTTTGTGAAAAATCACCTGCCGGACTTCCGCTCCGACGCGATCATGACCGATATCGCCGGCGTAAAAGGAAACCTTGCCGATGATATCCGGCAAATACTTCCGCCGGGCATAGATTTCATTTCATCCCACCCTATGTGCGGACATGAAGGTGAAGGACTTTCCCGGGCGGATCCGGACATTTTCCGCGGAGCAAATTATATCCTTCTTCCCGATAAAACGAACCGCCCGGAGAGTGTGGAACTGCTCCGAAACATGGCGCTGGCTCTCGGCTGCCGCCATGTACCGTCAATCACACCGGAAGAACACGACCGCCACATCGCCTACACCAGCGACCTGACCCACGTCCTTGCGGCGGCGCTGATAAACAGCACTTCCCTGAAAGAAGACACAAAGTACTTTACAGGCGGATCATTCCGTGATGAAACAAGAGTAGCGGATATCAACAGCCCCCTTTGGACAGATTTATTCCTTGCCAACCGTGAAAACCTGCTTCTTGAAATCGACCGTTTTACAGAAAGCCTTTCTGCAATAAAAACAGCACTGGAAAGGGCAGATAAAAATACCCTTCATGAACTTCTTGAAAAAGCAGGAAAAAGAAAACGGAACCTGACAGCCGCCGATAAAATATGATCGGACGTAAGCTGCCGGCTCCTAAAACCGACAATTGTGAACCAGCTGTCCGCATCAGTAATGGAGGATACTCGCATTCCATAGTGACTCAAACCGTAAAAGAATATTTAGCTATCAGCTGACAGCTCACAGCTGATAGCTTTTATCTTCTTACCGTCTTCCTCACCACGGTAATAGATCCTTCACATTCGTTCAGGATAACGCTTAACGTTTCCCTCACTACAACAGCAGATCCTTTGCTGTTGTTTCGTATGACACCTAACGGAAATCATATGCTTCGGCTTTTAACTCACAGCTAACGGCTAACAGCTTATAGCTGACAGCTGACAGCTCACAGCTGATAGCTTTTATCTTCTTACCGGCTTCCTCACCACAGCAACAGATCCTTCACATTCGTTCAGGATGACGTTTAACGTTCCCCTCATTATGGCAGCAGATCCTTCACATTCGCTTCGGATGACGCCTTGCCATGAGCGCCGTTTTCATCAGCAAATGAAAAAGCTGTCAAAAATCCGACTTTCGCCTTCTGACAGCTTTTTCTTATCTCATATCTCGCTTCCCGTACCTGTTTTCCGCATCGCTTCCAGCCTATTTAAAATTTGTTTTTCATCCTCTTCGCCAAAGAAGCGCCCAACGGGCAGCCCTTTATCATTAAAGCCCTGTATGGTGACATCGGTTCCGGTATGAACAAACTTTCCGTAGATACGGATTTCATCATCCCGCACCTCATACCGATCTACGGAACACACGGATACGCAGCCTCTGTAAGGCGGGATCCGGTACAGAGAAAAAAAGCGCCGCCCCCAGTACCAATTGTACACCACCATGCCCGTCGAATCTTCCGGCAGGTATATACGATACCCGAAATACACCCTGCGATATATCCGGATGGCCGCGCAGCACGTAAGAACCGTAAGGAGAAATACTATAAAAAGCTTTTCTCCGCCGTTCAAAAACGGATGAGTACCTGCATATTCCACTGCCAGCCCGTAAAAGACAAACAGCAGAACCGCCAAAAGCATATTTTTCAAATCCATCAACGCATGTCCTCCAAAAGGAGCCGCAATTTCCGTATATCCGTCCGGCGTCGGTTCAGGCTTGAGAACTTGCTCCCGCCGTCTCGCCTGTTCCAGCATTTTCAAATTCACTTTTTCCTGTTCGCAGGCATTCGAATCTGCGGTCCGGGTATTCTTCCGGTACCATTCTTTTACTTTATATATACTCAGCACCAGGCATCCCATGGCCGCCAGCAGCACAAGCACTGCAATCATTTCTGTTTCCACGATATTCTCACCATCATATTCCTGTAATAAAAAACGGAATAGATTACTCTACTCCGTTTCAGCAGCGGACCGAAAAGAACTGCCGTTTACAGCAAAGGCTTACCCGATCCGCGCCCTGTTTATTCTTCAGGACAGGCAGGCGCCTTGATCAAGTTGCCGTCCGCATCCTTATCCTTATATACGATGACATACGCTGTTCCATAAGAAGTCGATCCTGTTACAGACAATTCTTTTGAAAAAACGGCTTCCCCTACTTCCCCTTTGTAATACTCATACCGGCTCTTGGGCGAATAGAAATAAATACCCGCCGTATAAACAAAACCTTTCTCTAAAAACAAATCACAGGGAATCGGTTCCGGCGTCTTATAATTCTGATTGCCCGAAACACCGGCGGATGTTGTCTGGAACTTCGCCTCCAGCGTATGTCGGCCTTCCGGAAGCACTACGGTATAGTAAGAAAGCTTACTTCCCATGTGTTCATATTCGGAAAAAATTTTCCCGTCAATCCGGATGGGATCCCCATAGATCTGCAGCACGGCTTGATCTCTGTTTTCACTGATAAGCTGATGTTCCTTCTTCTCTTTTTTCTTATAATACATCATACAAGGGATACTCAAAAGTGAAACAGCGATAAAAAAAGCCACAACGATAAAAATAGAATCCATTAGCACACATTCCTTCCTTCAATTCATATATTTCAAGCAATGATGCAAAAACTTCCGCCGGCAGGCGGATACCGTTTCCGGTTTCAAGTATAACATAGTTCCCATCCTTTGAAAAAAACGGTTTAAGCAGAAATAGTATCCGCCCGGAAAATCATATTCCTCATTCCCAAAACAGGACCTGCCGTTTTTATTTTTAATATTTTTTTATTCCGCGCCTTTCTTTCCTTTGCGCTGCTTCACATACACCATCAGCACCGATATATCCGCCGGGGAAACGCCGGGAATTCTCGCCGCCTGCCCCAGAGAGAGGGGGCGGATTTTATCCATTTTCTGTCTCGCTTCTGTGGAAATACCGTCAAGGGACAGGTAATCCATATCAAGGGGAAGTTTTTCATTTTCCATGCGGGCAGCTTTCCGCACGGCGGCTTCCTGCCTTGCGATGTAGCCTTCATACTTCACGGTAATTTCCATCTCTTCCACAGCTTCCTCATCAAAAGAGGGACAGCCGAGCGTTTCCATCATTTTCCGATAGGTCATTTCAGGCCGTTTCAGAATCTGATCGGCCCCGGTACCTGTCGTCAGAGGTGCGGTTCCCATGCTCTCCAGGGCCCGATTGATCTCTTCTTTCGGGGTAAAACGCTGTGTACGGATATAGTCCATAGCTTCTTCATATTTCTTTTTCCGCTCCAGGAAACGGGCATACCGTTCTTCTCCCACCAGACCGATACTATGTCCTTTTTCGGTGAGACGGAGATCGGCATTGTCCTGCCTCAGAATGAGGCGGTATTCGCTGCGGCTCGTCATCATGCGGTACGGTTCGTCAGCGCCCTTGGTGACGAGATCGTCCACGAGAGATCCGATATATGCTTCATGGCGGGCAAGGATAAACGGATCTTTTCCCTGTATTTTGAGCGCGGCATTGATCCCCGCCACGAGTCCCTGGGCAGCTGCCTCTTCGTAACCGCTTGTACCATTTGACTGCCCCGCGGAATAAAGGCCGGGAAGTTTGATTACTTCCAGCGTGGGATAGAGCTGGAGAGGGTCGAGCAGATCATATTCGATAGCATAAGCGGGCCGCATCATTTTCACATCTTCAAACCCGGGGATAGTGCGGAGGAAAGCATACTGCACATCGATCGGCATGGAGGTGGACATGCCCTGCACATACATTTCCGTGGTGTCCAGTCCCTCAGGCTCAACAAAGAGCTGGTGGCGGTCTTTATCCGCAAAACGGACGACCTTGTCTTCAATGGAAGGGCAGTAACGGGCGCCGATGCCATGAATTTTTCCTGCATACTTGGGGGCGCGCATAATATTTTCCCTGATGATGTCATGGGTCTTTTCATTGGTATAAGTAAGCCAGCAGTTCCGCTTATTTCTGTCTTTCCGTTCACTCATAAAGGAAAAGGCATGATTCTCCGGGTCACCCTCTTCCAGTTCCATCCCCTCCAGATGAAGACTCCGTCTGTCCACACGGGAGGGCGTCCCCGTCTTGAAACGAAGGATTTCCAGGCCGTGCTTTTTCAGATTGGCGGAAAGCCCCACAGAAGAACGCATACCGTTTGGACCGCCGGAATACATGGTATCGCCGATGATGATCATACTGTCCAGGTACGTACCCGTACATAAGATGACAGCTTTTGCCCGGTATTCTTCATCCAGTTCGGTGGTAATGCCCACACACTTTCCGTCTTCTACAATGATGTCCATGACCTGCACCTGTTTCAGATCCAGGTTGTCCGTATTTTCCACCACATTTTTCATGTACCGGTGATAGGCGCCTTTATCTGACTGGGCGCGGAGGGCATATACCGCCGGTCCCTTCCCGCGGTTCAGCATGCGCATCTGGACAGCGGTCGCATCAGCGGCGATACCCATTTCCCCTCCGAGAGCATCTATTTCCTTTACAAGATGACTCTTGCCCGGCCCGCCGATAGCGGGGTTGCATGGCATCATGGCCACATTGTCCAGTGAAATCGTCGTAAGAAGCGTACGGCATCCCATGCGGGCAGCAGCCAGAGCCGCTTCACACCCCGCATGTCCCGCGCCGACGACAATCACATCATAAGTATCAATGAGATACATTTTATCCTTCTTTCTTTATCTGCCGGAGAATTTTTTCCTGATATAACTGATTTATTATATCGAATTTCTTTGTTTTTTTCAAAAAAGAAATGGGGCTGTACGTACTGCGTAAAAAATAAACCACCGCATCAGCGATGGTCCTCGTTCATCTTTATTCCTTTTCCCTGCTTATTGTTTTTATATTCTCTTCTTTATCTTGTCGGACTTTGTTTTCCTGCTTACTTCGGTTTCAAAGCGGGGTTCCTCGTCTCCAGGATCCACTGCGAAAAATCTTCAGGCTTTACTCCCAGATTGATTTCCGCCCACTCTTTCCATTTCATCGTTTTCTTTTTTACCGCCAGAATTTCTTCCATCTTCTTTCCCGTCTTCACTTCGAGAAGGTAAGCAAGGCGGATCCAATGGTTCGGGTATCCTTCCTTCAAGGCGTTAAACGCACGGTCTTCTTCCACGCCATAGAAACGATGCAGCCGGCAGGCACGGTGGCGGAAATATTTTTCATCATACCTGTCTCCCGTGATGCCCAGCCTGACCTGCACACGGCCCCAGGGCTCTTCCCTGCGGAGCGCCAGTACTTCCTCAATATCCTTTCCCGTCATGCAGGCAAAAAGCGCCGCTTTGTCCGCATCTGCATAGCGAACACCTCTTTCGAGTATGTCCCGCACTTTCTCTTTATCCATTTCATACTTTTGGCTGATGGAACGGATTTCGTCTTCTCTTGTCATCTGCGCTGCTTTCATAGAGCCTCCCTGATCATGATTTCTTTTACAACAGTATAGCACAATTTCGATACCCTCTGTCCTATTTGAACGGACGGTCGATTTTTGCTACAATAAGTACGCATTCTTACCAAAGAGGTGGATCTATGTTTATTCATGAAATATTCAAAAATGCAGACCCGAAAAGGCTTGCAATGACAGGCGAATCCAATATCACTTACGGCCAGCTTGAAAAAGCAGTGGAAAATTACAGGAACACACTGTATGCCATGGGCATCCGCCGCGGCGATACGGTAGGCCTATACACGGCAAACCGCGCAGAGTTCGTGTATGTATACATGGCAGTCGTCAGCCTCGGCGCGATCATCGTGCCGGTAAATAATTCCCTCGTCGGCCGCGAGGTGGATTTCATTCTCCGCGACGCGGAGTCGAAGCTCCTGATTTCCGATATGCCCCTTACCGTTTCCATGCCGTTCATCGACATCCATGATCTGGATTACCGCGCATCCACGGAAAACGCGCCGAAGGCTCCTGCCTTCCCGGCAGATCTGACAGAAGATGACGTATGCGCCCTAATTTATACATCAGGCACGACAGGAAGCCCAAAAGGCGCCATGATCACCCACAAGAACCAGGTGCGCAATGTGGAGCAGTACACTGCCGTAGTCCGTTTCAAACCGGAGGACAAAGTGCTCTGCGTGCTCCCCATGTTCCACTGCTACGGTCTGACCACCGTGGTGCTGGGAAGTTTGTACCACCATTCCACCATCGTCATCCTCCGCTCCAAAAGCCCAACGGAAATCATCAATACGATCATGAAATACTCCGTCACCATCGCGATTATGGTGCCGCCGCTTTACAACCTGCTTGCCCGCCGCGGCGAACCGAGCAGCATGAAAACGGTGCACACCTTTGTTTCCGGCGGTGCATCCCTTCCCCAGCCTGTGGCACAATCTTTCTATGAACGGTTCGGCCACCCCGTGCAGGAGGGTTACGGCCTGACAGAAGCGTCCCCCGTCGTTTCCATCCTCCCCACGGCTAAGCCGAAGTACCTCACTTCCGGCCCCGCGCTCCCCGGTGTAGAGGTAAAAGTCATCACTGATAAGGAAGGTCCTTACGTTCCGGGCACGGTCGGCGAACTCGTCGTCCGCGGGGACAATGTGATGAAAGGTTACTGGAAAAAACCGAAAGAAACAAAGAAAGTACTCGATGAAGACGGCTGGCTCCGTACCGGCGACTTGGTATACATGGACGCTGACGGATACATTTACATTGTAGACCGCATCAAAGACCTGATCATCATGAACGGTGAAAATATTTATCCCGGCGAAGTGGAAGACTGCATCTATGAAGTGGAAGGCGTCGGCGAATGCGCTGTCGTAGGCCATCCCGATCCGCTCCGCGGACAGTCGGTATGGGCATATGTGGTCATGAAGGAAGGCTTTGCCTTTGACGAAGACAAGATCCGCAAGCACATGGTAAAAAACATCGCATCTTACAAAATACCGAGACGTTTTATTCCCCTTGACGCTCTTCCGAAAAACGCGACCGGCAAAATTTTGAAACGCGCCCTCCGTGACAGCTGAGATATAAAATACATGTACAAACATAAAAAAGATGGCAATTCCGCTTTTCGGATCCTGCCGTCTTTTTTTCATGCGGGAAATGCGCAAAGGTCTGCAGAATCCCCTGCCTCCTGTCTTTTGAAATGAGTCTCCCCCTATGCATTCTTTCCGTGTGCCATTATTTCAAGACTCCTTTTGTTCTTTTTATTCGGAATATATTATTTATTTTATATGACATACTTTATTTAAATATTAGATATACCAATTTTAAATATTTACATATGCCGACTTGTATGCTACTATACCTTATATGATAATTACTCTCAAATAATTTGTGGGTCATTATTAAATAAATACAAAGGAGAATTTCTCATGTTAAAGAAAATAGTTTTCGGTCTCTGTATTCCCCTCGCCATCCTCGGCGCGGCGGCCCTGTCTTTTTCAGGCTGCGGAAAATCTGCACCCGCTTCCGATTCTGCCGGCAAAATGAAAGTCGTCGCCACCACGACGATGCTCACCGACCTCGCCCGGCAGATCGGCGGGGATAAAGTGGAAGTATCCGGCCTCATGAAAGCCGGTGTGGATCCTCATCTTTATCAGGCCGGTGCCGGCGATGTGGACGCCATGAACAAAGCGGATATCGTCGTGTACAATGGTGTCCATCTGGAAGGGAAAATGGGCGCGATTTTCGATAATCTCCACGCGCAGAAAAAACCCACGATCCGGGTAAGCGACGGCATTCCTTCCGAAACACTCCTCGACTTTGAAGAGGACGGTGAAAAAACGAAAGATCCCCATATCTGGTTTTCTGTAAAGAACTGGAAAGCCGCCGCGAAAGAAGTAGCAAAAGGATTTTCGGAAAAAGATCCGAAGAACAAATCATACTATGAAGATCATCTGAACGCTTACCTCGCCGAACTGGACAACCTGGACAAATACATCAGAAAGGAAGTGGAATCTGTTCCGAAAGATTCCCGTATCCTCGTCACCGCCCATGACGCTTTTGCTTATTTCGCCAGAGATTATGGATTTGAGGTCAAAGGCATCCAGGGAATCAGCACTGCCAGCGAAGCAGGCACTTCCGACATCAGCACGCTGGCCGCTTTCATCGCGGATCATAAAATCAAAGCGGTCTTCGTGGAATCTTCCGTCCCCCATAAAACCATCGAGTCTCTCCAGGCTGCTGTCAAAGCACGGGGCTTCGATGTTTCCATCGGCGGCGAACTGTACTCCGACTCTCTTGGCGGCGAGTCCACGAAAGAGGGCACTTATATCGGCATGTACGAGCACAACATAAAGACAATCACGGAAGCGCTCCGCTGAACATTTTGAATTTCCGGCGCATGGATCGGGGATCCCCTCGTTCCGTGCGCTTTCATTTCATGAAATATCTTTTGGAGGTGTCATCGTGGAACACGTTATCGAACTGGAAGACATCACCGCTGCCTATGACCGCCAGCCCGTCTTATGGGACTTGGATCTGAATATCCCGAAAGGTTCACTTATGGGAATCGTCGGACCGAACGGCGCGGGCAAGTCTACCCTTTTAAAAATTATACTGAACCTGCTTTCCCCCGTTTCAGGGCGGATCCGTTTTTCCATAGACGGCGAAACCGATGCGAAAAAAGCACGGCGGAAAATTGCGTATGTCCCGCAGAATGGTTCAGTCAACTGGGATTTTCCCGCCACAGTAAAAGACATCGTCCTCATGGGACGGTACGGCCACATCGGCTGGTGCCGCACTCCCTCACAGGGCGACCGTCTGATTGCGGAAGAAATGATTGCCCGCGTCGGCATGGACGGTTACGAAGACAGACAGATCAATGAGCTTTCCGGGGGACAGCAGCAGCGGGTTTTCCTGGCCCGGGCCCTTGCGCAGGAAGCATCTGTCTATCTTCTGGACGAGCCTTTTAAAGGCGTGGATATGCAGACGGAAAAAATCATCGTCCGCATTTTAAAAGAAATGGAGAGCCGCGGAAAGACGATCCTTGTCGTCCACCACGCGCTCCGCACCGTCCCTCTTTATTTTGACCACGTCGCCATGATCAACCGCCGCCTTATAGCGGCAGGATCCGTACGGGATGTTTTCACGGAAGAAAATATCGAAAAAACTTTTTCTCCGTCGAAAGGAGTCTGACCATGGAACCGGCCGTTTTCTTTGCTTTACCTTTATGGCGGGACTATACCTTTCAAATCGTCCTGGCAGGAACGACTATCTTAGGCGTGCTCTGCGGCGTGGTGGGATCTTTTATCGTCCTCCGCAGGGAAGCGCTTCTGGGGGACGGTATCTCCCATTCGTCCTATCCGGGAATCATGCTGGCTTTTCTATTTCTCGGCGTGAAAACACTGGAGGGCCTTTTATTGGGCGCTTTTCTGTCCGCCCTTGCCGCACTGTCCCTTATCCTTCTTGCCCGCCACTATACGAAACTTCCTTTTGACGGCGTCCTTGCCTCCATTCTTTCCTCTTTTTTCGGCGCGGGTCTCGTTCTGTCTTCCATCATCCAGCATACAGGAAATGCCAACCAGTCCGGATTGAATCAATTTATTTTCGGACAGGCATCCACTATTCTTTACCGCGACGTCCTTCTCACAGGATCTATTTCTATTTTTACCCTTTTCCTGATTTTCCTTTTCAGAAAAGAATTAAAACTTATGGCTTTTGATCCGGACTATGCCGCAGTTCTCGGATTTCCGCGGGGCAAGCTGAATGTATTCCTCTCCTTCCTTGCCACGATCACCGTCCTTCTTTCCATCCAGGCCGTAGGCATTATCCTCATGAGCGCCATGCTCATCGCGCCTGCCGTTGCCGCAAGGCAGTGGACAAGGCGTCTTGAACCGATGATCCTTCTGTCTGCCGTCATCGGCGCGCTGTCCTCCGCCATCGGTACGACGGCAAGCTCTCTCATTCCCAAAATGCCCACAGGCCCCGCCATCGTCGTGGCATTATCTTTTTTCGTTATTCCCGGCCTTTTGCTGGCGCCGCAGCGGGGGATTCTTTCCCGGTCTTTTCATAAAAAGAAAATGGCCGCCCTCATAGAAGGAGACCACTTATGAATTCTTTTGCTGAAATACTTCTTATCGCCATCTTCATGTCAGCCGCCTGCGCCCTGCCGGGGAACTTCCTCGTCCTCCGGCGCATGTCCATGCTGACTGACGCCATCAGCCATACCGTCCTCCTCGGCATCGTACTCGCTTTCCTTGCCGTCGGCAGCCTGGATTCGCCCTTCCTCATTATCGGCGCGTCCCTCATGGGTGTCCTTACAGTGTGGCTGATTGAACTCCTCTACCAGAGCAGGCTCGTCGCCTCCGATTCCGCTATCGGCCTCATATTTCCCCTGCTCTTCAGTATCGCCGTCATCCTCGTGACACGGTACGCGGGCAATGTCCATCTGGACACGGACTGCATTCTTTTGGGAGAACTTGCTTTTGCCCCCTTCGACCGCCTGATCATAAACGGGATGGATCTCGGCGCGAAAGGCCTGTATACGGGCGGTGCAGTTCTTGTTCTTTCCATCGCTGTCATTTCCCTTTTTTATAAAGAAATAAAATTAGCTACTTTTGATCCCGTCCTGGCAGGTGTACTGGGATTTTCTCCCGCCGTTATCCACTACGGCCTGATGAGCCTCGTCTCCCTCGTGGCGGTCACGTCCTTCCAGTCCATCGGCTCGATTCTCGTCATCGCATTTATGATCATTCCCGCCATGACTGCCGCTCTGTGGACAAGGACGCTTTCAGGACGCCTCGTGCTCAGCTGTCTTCTTGGTACGGCCGGCGCGGTACTCGGCATCATCGGCGCGATTGTTTCAGACTCGTCTCTGGCAGGCATGATGGCCGCCGTTCTCGGCGTATTTTTCATCATTTCCCTGATTTTCGCTCCCGCCACAGGTATTCTGGCAGCTTTCCGCCAGCGAAAAAAACAGCGGTTCGCTTTCGGACGGGAAACGCTTCTCCAGCATCTTCTTTTCCATGCGGGTACGAAAGAGGAATCACGGGAAAACGCTCTTTCCACCCTCTCCGTCCACATGAAATGGCCGGAAAACTTCACCCGGCAAATCTGCCGTTCCCTCTTAAAAGACGGGTACATCACAGAAAGAAACGGCCTCCTTCTCCCCACGGAACAGGGAAAGGCCCATAACCTTTTTTACAGAGAAAATGTGCGGGCGTAAAACGCCCTGACCGCTCCGCTGGCGCCTATGCGGTCCGCACCTGCCGTGAGGAAAGCTTCCATATCTTCCCTTGTACGGATACCTCCCGCCGCTTTGATTTTTACATTTTTCCCGATGTGTTTTCTGAAAAGTGCGATATCCGCCAAAGAAGCGCCTGCCGTACCGAACCCTGTGGATGTCTTGATATAGTCCGCTCCGCCTTTCGTGACACATTCGCAAAGACGGATTTTTTCTTCTTCTGTCAGATAACAGGTTTCCACAATCACTTTCAGAATTTTGTCGCCCGCTATTTCTTTCAGGACGGCAATTTCTTCTGTGACCAAATCATAATTTTTATTTTTTACCGCCCCTATGTTGATGACCATATCAATTTCATCGGCGCCGTCATCAAGGGCATGAATCGTTTCTTCTGCTTTTGATTCGCTGTTCCCGTTGCCCAAAGGAAACCCGACCACCGTACAGATGGTAAGGCGGGGATAATTTTCCCGGATCTTCTTTACATAAGAAGACGGCACACAGACGGACGCGGTATGGTATTTCACGGCTTCATCGCACAATTTCCGTATTTCCTCCCAGCTTGCCGCCGCTTTCAGCAGCGTATGATCCACATGGCTTATAATGTCTTCAACTTTCATCTGTTCATTCTCCTTTCCGTTTTCCGGTGATTTCATCATATCAAATCATTTTGAAAATCAGGCAGCCGTTTTTCATACGCTTTCCGTATGATCATTCCTGCACTCATGCCTGTCATGATCATGCCTGCCCGTAATTGTTCCTTACGCTTATTTATTGTAGCAGAATCCAGCGGCAGGAGAAATCCGTATTATATCAGGGTACGGACCGCTTCCCGCATTTTTTCAAAGACCGGCGGGCCATAAAGACGTTCCATGGCATCTCTTGTGACAATCCAGCTCCGTCCGGATTTCCGCCGGTCACCGTCCGCCATCCGCGCCGCCCGATGGCCCGCGCCGGAGGCCGCCGAACGCACATCGCCGCTGTCGCGGTTCCACAGCTCCGCCGCTTCCAACGTCGTAAATACGAGAAGAAGCGGATTCATGGGAGCAGCCGGTTCACTGCCGCCGCCATAACGAAAATCGGCCGCCTGTTTCGTAATGAGCCAGTTCTTTCCTGATTTTCTTGCTTCCGATTTCTTAAAGGCGCCCTTCTCACAATCGGACGCCACCGTCTTTCCGCTGATGCCGTAAAGCGTTCCCGCTTCTTCGGCAGTCACCGTGTACATCGTGAAATCGATTTCCCGTTTCCATTCCGCAAAGTCTTCCCGGGGCGTCCAAAGTTCATCCGGAAAAATGTATATGCCTTTCTCCGACAGCGCCGCGGAGACACCGGAAGGCAAGCGGCGGGCGCCCAAAAATTCACGGCATGCGAAAAGAGTTTTGCTTTCCGAATCCAGCGTGGTCACCACCGTTCCGTAAGAAGTTTGCAAAACAGTGCCGTCCGTCTCAAATTTTTCTTTCCATATATAGAGAAAAGCGCCCTGCCGCAAAACGGTTCCCGCCTTTGCCGGCTGTCCCAGGAGATAGCTCTCGTAGGCCTTAAAAGTTTCCGCGCTTTCCATATCCGTCAAAATTTCCGCCATGATACGCCTCCATTTTCTTATTATACCAATTCTCCGCTTGAAGAAATATTTCTCCCGTTTATAATGAAATAAGAAATAAAGGAGAGCCTTATGAAAATAACAATTATAGGAGCCGGTAATACGGCCGTCGCCGCCGCCTGCTTTCTCAAAACGCTCAGTCTTTCGAGCCTCATCTATACCCGCCGTGAAGAACGGGCAAAACAGTGGAATCAATTTCCCGTAAAAGCAAGCGGCGCCTGCACCGGGTCATTTTCACTGGAAAGCACGACGGATCTGAAAACTGCCGTGCATTATGGCGACATTCTTCTCGTCTGCACGCTGGCGGCAGATCACGAAACGGTCATTTCTGAAATCGCGCCCCACCTGCAGGCGCACCAGTCCATTCTCTTTTTCAACGGCTGCTGGGGCGCCCTCAAAGCATACCGCGCTCTTTCAAAAAGACAGGATATGCCCCCTCTGACCATCGGGGAAACGGCCAATATGCCCTTTATCGCCGCGCTCTCGCAGGACGGCTCTGAAATCCTCATCAAAGGAATCAAAGAAGAAATCGCTTACTCCGCTGCCGGTGATGATAAAGCCGTCAGCGCCTTCCTTCATCGCCTTGCGCCGCGGGTAGTGAAAACCGCTTCTTTCGCGTCCACTTCCCTTTCGGCAACAAACCCTGTCATCCATGTCACCGCCTCTCTCTTCAACGTGACCCGTATAGAGAACAAAGAAGATTTCTATTTCTTCGGTGACCCCATGACTGACCGCGTCATTTCCTTCATGGAACACTGCGACGAAGAACGCCTTGCCGTGGGAAAAGCACTGGGTATCCGCCTGTCTCCCCTGCTGGAAGTGCTTAACTCTTTCTGGCCCGAAAAGAAAAATACGCTGAAAGAGACTTTGAAAGGGAATCCTTCCTACCGCGCCGTAAAAGGCCCGTCCTCTACGGAGTACCGCTACTTCACGGAAGACCTGCCCTGCGGCCTCGGCCCTGTCCTTGATCTGGCGGAGCTGATGCATATTCCCTGCCCCTACATCCGCACCCTCGTGCAGACGGCCTCCCTCTACCTGGGAAAGCCCTACACGCCCCTCCTCACAAAAGAAGACCTGCGGATTCTGAAAAAACTGCATGCTGATTAACGGAAAGGATGTCCCATGAATAAAATTTCCCCTCTTGCTTTTATACTCTGCCTTGCCCTTGCGGGTATGCAGGTTTCCGCAGAAAACTGGATAAAAAACGCCGACGGCTCGCCCTCATGGATCGACACCGACTCTATCCGTCAGGAGCAGGCCATCTCCTCCTTTGACATGCGTTTGGAATCCTCCGATTTCACCGTCGTATCCACCATGGAGTTCGACACCTCGAAAAACACTTGGCGCACCGCCGCGCTTGTCACCCGTGACAAAGACGGAAAAGTCCTCCACGCGGAAAAGAAAGAAAATCCTGACGACGGCTGGAACAAGCTCATGCCCGGCACCTATGGAAAGAATCTGTACAGGCATTATGTGGAAACGCCCCTGCCCCCGTCTGACGCGAAGTGGAAACAACTTTACAAAGACAACAGAGGCACAGCTTTCTCCATTGATACAAACTCTCTCCGTTACAAAAACGGCTATGCCGACCTCTGGCTTGCCGTGACGCTTCCCGATCAGGAAAAGGATTTATCCCAAATCATTTATCGAGTAAGAATAAATATGGCCTACAAAAAAGTGATGACCCTTTCCGCGACGGAGTACAACGCTGCCGGAAAAATCCGTCTCCATGCTGCCGCAGAGGGTGCAAAGGAAAACATTCCCAACGATTCTCCTGTGGAAAAAGTTTTTGAATACCTGAAAGATGAAATCGACAGCGGCCGTTTGTAACGAAAGAGGAAGACATATCAGCTCCCTCTGATATTTGCGCCTGCCGAAATTTTGTGTTATAGTGTTTCATATTCCTTAACTGCGCGATGACGGGAGAAAGTAGGGAAACAGAACCGTTTCAGAAAGCCCTGATGATGGAAACGGGTACGGTGATTTTTCTGAAGTGCCTCTCCGAGCGGTTTTCCGAAAAGAAAATTTCCCGAGTAAGAAAACCGGGCGCGCCCGATACAGCGCTTAAGTCATACGACTTTCCAAGGTTTCTCCGGCAACGTGGAAACGAAATTGGGTGGAACACGGAATTTACCGTCCCTTTGCACAGGGGCGGTTTTTTATTTTCGCGGTTTTACGGAAAGAAGGCTGCCATGTCCCGCATACTCACTGCAGAACATATCAAGAAATCATTTGGTAAAAACACAATATTAAAAGATATCACTCTCACCGTAGAAAAAGGCGATGTTATTTCCATTCTCGGCCCGTCAGGCACGGGAAAGACAACGCTTCTCCGGTGCTTCAATTATCTGGAAAAACCCGAAGCCGGCCGTCTTTCCATTGACGACGTGTCTGTGGACTTTTCCCATATTTCCAAAACGGAAGTGCAGAAACTCCGGCGGAAATCCACCATGGTCTTCCAGCAGTTCAATCTGTTCCGCAACAAGAATGTCCTTGAAAATATCACGGAAGGGCTGATTTACGGTTACGGAAAAACAAAAAAAGAAGCGGAAGAGATCGCGATGGAAGAACTCTCCCGCGTCCGCATGACAGACTACGCCCACATGTATCCGTCGGAACTTTC
This sequence comes from Dialister invisus DSM 15470, assembly GCF_000160055.1. NCBI lineage: Bacteria > Bacillati > Bacillota > Negativicutes > Veillonellales > Veillonellaceae > Dialister > Dialister invisus. The sequence goes on along the minus strand of NZ_GG698602.1, from coordinate 1,318,325 downwards.
CGGCGGCATGCAGCAGCGCGTGGGAATCGCCAGAGCTCTTGCGCCGAAACCTGATGTCATCCTCTTTGACGAACCCACTTCGGCGCTTGATCCCGAACTCGTAGGGGAAGTTCTGGATACCATCGCCTCCGTCGCGACCCTCGGCATCACCATGATCATCGTCACCCATGAAATGCATTTCGCTCAGGATATATCCACAAAAGCCGTATTCATGTCGGACGGCCTCATTGTGGAAGAAGGACATCCGAAAGAATTCTTCTCCCATCCGAAAGAGGAGCAGACCCGCGCCTTTCTCCGGCGCATGCTGAAAAGGGAAGAGGCGTAACTCTCCCCGTCCCGCTTGTTTTATAAAGGAATGATTCCATGCTTACTTTTGACCCCTCTTTTTTCATAGGCGTATTTCCCCGGCTGATCTCCGCCCTTCCTTTCACGGTGGAAGTCATCATCGCGTCCATCCTGCTCTGTCTCTTCTTCGGCACGATCATCGCCGTCATCAGGATCGCCCGTGTGCCCGTGCTGGCGCCTTTCTGCGACATATGGCTCTCTTATAACAGGAGCATGCCCTTTATCCTCGACCTTTACCTCGTCTATTTCTGCCTTCCCGCCATCATACGGGGGCTCGGCATCAATCCCGACGGCTGGCCTCTTACCGTATACGTCTTAGTCTCCCTTACCTTCCACTACGCCCCCGTTATTTCAGAAATACTCCGCCCCGCTTACCTTTCTGTCGACCGAGGACAGCATGAAGCGGCCATCGTTTTCGGACTTTCTCCGGTTCGGCGCGTTTTCAGCATTATCGCTCCCCAGGCGCTCCCTATCGCCATTCCCGGATTGGTGAGCGAATCCATCAATATACTGAAAGACACATCCATCATGTTCTTCATCGGCGTCATCGACCTCATGGGCCGCGCCAACCTCATCATCAACGCCGCCTTCGGCCAGCACCGTCTGGAAACATACACCGCCGTCGCCCTGATCTACTGGGCCATCGTCATTGCCATCGAAGCGGCATTCTGGCTCTTCCAGAAACAGGGCCATAAAGAAATAAGGAGGACTGCATGATCGATTTTAAAGTCCTTCCCGAAGCACTCCTCTTCATAGCAGGCGCCGTACCGAATACTCTTTTCATGGCATTCGTGAGTATTTTCTTCGGCATCCTCTTCGGTTCTTTTATCGCTGTGCTCCGTCTGGGAAACAATATGTTTATCAACATTTTCTTTGCCGTATTTGTTTCCTTCTTCCGCGCCGTGCCGGGCATCGTCCAGCTTTTCATCGTATACTACTCCCTCCCCTATCTCCTTGCGCCCGTATTCAGCGCTTTTTCGGGAACGGAAGTAAAGCCTTTTGACGTAAGCCCCTACTGGAGCGTCTACCTTTGCTTCATTTTATATAACACCGCCTACCAGTCAGAAAATATCCGCGGCGCTCTCCGTTCCGTAGACCACGGCCAGTATGAAGCAGCCGTCGCCATGGGCATGACCTCTTTCCGCGCTTTCACAAGAATCGTCCTTCCCCAGGCCTTTGTCGTGGCGCTTCCCGCCTTCTTCACATACTATCTGAAAACCATCAAACTCCTCGCCCTTGTCTTCACAGTCAAAGTCGTAGACATGTTCGCCAAAGCGGATATCTTCTCTGCCCTCTACAATCGGCGCATGGAACCGTACATCGCGGACGCCATCGCCTACTGGGGACTGGCCATACTCCTCACCTTCCTCTTCGACCGGTGGGAAAAGAAACTCCGCGGCAAAGGCTTCAACAAATAGATCCGGCAGGAAATCAAAGGACTGCAGCCAAATATACTGCTTTCAATGAAAAAGAATGGAAATCCCCAAAAAGGAATCTTCATTCTTTTTTTATTTTATTCTGTTGCAAGTTTTTTATCTTTCGCTATTTTCATAAATTCATGTTCCGATACCATTCTAAAAAATATCGCCCTGTTTCAACACACAAAAAAGCACCCCTTTCGAGATGCTTCACAGATCCCCGATCGGGCATGCCCCGGTAAAAGAGAATTTCTCTTTGCATTCTTCTGCTAAGCCGTCTCGAAAAATTATGAAGTCTATCGTGTTTTATATAAGTACACCACCGGACATGATAGATAAAATCATATAAGCGTGACATAATATATAAAACGATGGATGGAAGAATGCTCTGGCAATTAGTCACAAAAACTTTTACACTGGATGATAGAAAAAGATTTGACCAATCAGGATGCAATGCGTGATACAAAAATTTCTTCCAATGCCCTTATCCAATTACGAAATAGATAATATTGCTTTGGATAAACTGAAATGTACTTGTATCCCTTTGGACCGTACACCTAATGATGTTTTGGAATTCATACCGGAGGATGATGAATCATGGGTAATGACGTAAAATTATTTGAAGGAAACCGGATCCGTTCTATCTGGAACAATGAAAAAGAAGAGTGGTATTTCAGCATCATAGATGTAGTGAACGTTTTGACTGATAGCAAAAATCCAAGAAGATACTGGAGTGATCTTAAAAGAAAAATGAAAGAGGAAGAGGGTGCAGACCAACTGTACGAGAATATCGTACAGTTAAAATTGAAAGCACCGGATGGAAAAATGCGCGAAACAGATGTCGCTGATATGCAAGGTCTATTCCGTATCATCCAGTCGATTCCCTCACCTAAAGCGGAGCCCTTCAAAATGTGGCTGGCGGAAGTAGGAAAAGAGAGAGTGGATGAAACCATCGATCCTGAACTTACAATAGACAGGGCTTTAGAAACCTACCTGAAAAAAGGGTACACAAGAGAATGGATCAATCAAAGACTGCAGGCGATCCAGGTCAGAAAAGAACTGACCGACTCCTGGCAAGACCACGGCGTGACAGAAGGCAAAGAATATGCGATTCTTACCAATGAAATTTCAAAGGCCTGGAGCGGAATGACCACAAGGCAGTATAAAGATTTGAAAGGTTTAAAAAAGGAAAACCTGCGGGACAATATGTCCACTACCGAATTGATATTAAATATGCTGGCTGAAACCGCCACAAAGGATATCGCAGAATCCGCCAATCCACAAGGTTTGGAAGAAAATAAAAAAGTGGCAAAACGCGGTGGGAAAATTGCCGGAAATGCCAGACGGGAAATAGAAGCGGAAACGGGAAAACCTGTCATCACTTCAAAAAATGCCATAGACTTCGGGAAGCTGATTGATGGTGTCACAAAGACCATAGATAAAGGAGATACGAACAATGGCAAGTAAACAAAAACTGGAACTAACTTGGCTTGGCAAAGATAAAGAGATAAAAATAGAACCAAGGATTCTGATTGAAGATAAAGAAAAATCCAACTGTAAAAATGATCCTGATACAGAGAATTCGTAGCATAAGGTTCATTTCTTCATGCTACAATACAAAAGCAGGAATAGAAGCACTAATCATCAGATTTTTACTAAATCCTTATGAACTACCGATGATAGGAGCAACTGTGATAGCATTTATTGAATTGATAAATGAGAAGAAGATTAAAGCGGTGTAGACAAATTTGAATTTGACGGGGATAAGTAATAATGTTGAGATTAAAGCCTTATAATATAAACGATACAGATATAATTCTTTCTTGGAGTAAAGATGAAATAGCTTTTTATAAATGGTCAGCGGGTATTTTGGGCAAATATCCGATAACAAAAGAGAAATTTAGTTTTGTTAATAATCTAATGGCTTTTACAGCTATTGAAGATGATAAGATCGTAGTTTTTTTTCAATGAGAAGACTTTCAGAAAGCTTTGATGAGTTGAGGTTTGGCTTTATAGTTGTTGACCCTTCAAAGCGTGGCAAAGGATATGGAAAAAGGATGCTTCAGTTAGGTTTAAAGTTTGCATTTGAAATTTATGGCGCAAAAAAGGTTTCACTAAGTGTTTTTGAAAATAATGAATCTGCATATTTCTGTTACAAATCAGTTGGTTTTGATGATGTAATTCTTGATAAGACAGAAACATATTATGTTTTGGGAGAAGAATGGAAATGCAAAGAATTGATGATTGAAAATCGATAACTCCCAGTTTGTCAAGCTGAATAAAACTGAATACTGAGATAACGCAAATTCAAGCTTTGGCAGCTTAACAGAAAGATTTATGAGGTAGCACAAAAAAAGCACCCCTTTCGAGATGCTTCACAGGCATGACATATGGCCGCTGTTTTATTCTTCCTTCGGATATTCACCGCGGTAGGTCACCGTTTCGGAAAGCGGTTTCCGCGGGAGCGGTTGGATTTCTCTGTCTGTGTACCCCAGGGCGATGGCCGCCACCATTTCCCCTTCCACATTCAGCCATTTTTTCAGTTCGTCATAAGCAAAGAAAATATTGCAGGTCCACAGCGTCCCGATATTCCTCGCCGTCGCTTCCAGGCACATATTCTGGATCGCCGCGCTCACCGACTGGATGTCCGCCATTTCCATCAGATACTCGTCTATGGGAAATTCGCCGTAGTAGTCTTTCCCCTTGCTGTTGATAAAGAAGACGATGACCGGCGCCTGTTCCAGTACGCGGGCCGTATAAATCGCGGCGGGGATATATTTTTCATACCCTTTTCCGAAAATGGCCTCTTTATCGCTCCGGTTCCTTTTGATGCCTTCCTTCAGAGCGCGGACCACTTCTTTCCGCGCGTCTCCGCGGACGACCACAAAGCGCCAGGGCTGCTCATTATGCTCCGACGGCGCCCAGGAGGCTGCTTCCAAAAGAGCATGCAGATCTTCCTCTGGGATGTTCTTTTTGATGAAACGCCGTGTGCTGCGGCGCGCTTTTATTTCATGTATCACGTTTCCGACTTCCTTTTTCTATTACATATTCTTCTCATATATGCGTTTTATTATAAACAAATGTGATTTATACTGCAAGTGACCCCCGGACGGTTTAGAAGAAACATGTTTTGCTGCCGATTCCCGGTCCCCCAGTGATAAGCGCCATATTCTCCGCGGTACTCCAATCCTCCTTGATTTCTTTTTATTATTATATGTTTTTACATCGCGTTCTGTCATATAATAAAAGAAACTTATCATTGGAAAGGAGAACTGCCATGCTTGAACCGATCATCCGCAAAAACGCTTTCGGAGGAAAAGGCGAAGTGACTCTCCGGCCGCTTCTGACCGATGAACAGAAAAATGAAAAAATTCAAATGTATGCGGAAGTCACCATTCCTGAAGGCGCTTCGCTTGGCATCCACTGGCATAGGGGAAATGCAGAGTCCTACTACATCCTTGCCGGAACAGGTCTTTACACCGACGACGGAAAGACCTATGAAGTCCATGCGAGTGACACGACATACTGCGCCGATGGCCACTGCCACGGGCTTGAAAATACGGGAGACGGCGACCTGAAATTCATGGCGCTCATCATTCCGTCGTGAAATTGCTGTAAAAATATGGTTTAATAAAGGAGATTCATTATGGCTTTAAAAGAATACAAACTTCCTTTCGGCCGCGGGTTCCAGACGGTCATGCTCCCTGAAGAGCATGTATCCGACGTATTGGAAGGTGTACCGACAGCTGCCTGCGATATTAAAGAAGCGACTGTCGAATGTATGCGCCGCCCCATCGGCTCCGCGCCGCTTGCCGAAAAAGTACAAAAGGGCGACAAGGTCTGCCTTATCATCGCCGACATCACCCGCGCGTGGAACCATGCCCGCGATTTCACCGTCCATGTGGTCAATGAACTGAACCTCGCAGGAATTCCTGATGAAGACATTTTCATCGTTTTCGCCCAGGGTACCCACAGGGCGCACAGCGAAGCGGAAAATATCGAATGTGTGGGAGAAGAAGTGGCGCGACGCATTACCATGTACCAGCATGACTGCCGGGATAAAAACATGCTCACCCATATGGGCGTGACCACCCGCGGCACGGAAGTATGGCTGAATAAACGCGTCGCGGAAGCGGACAAAGTCATTCTCCTGAACGCTCTTTCCACCCATGACATAGCAGGCTTCGGCGGCGGACGCAAACTTGTCCTTCCCGGCGTAGCAGGGTGGGATACCATCCAGCAGAACCACTGCCACGCCCTGGGCGACGAAGTCGGCTCCGGCCTGAATCCCGATTCCCATGTCCTTAAAACCGAAGGAAATCCGGTCAGCGAAGATATGCAGGAAGGCTGCGACATGCTCCACCCCTGTTTCCTCGTCCATTCCCTTATCAACGCTGACGGCGAAGTGTCGGGCATGGTCGGCGGAGACCCCTATGAAGCATGGGCGGCAGGCGCAAAAGAAACATACCGTATGCAGAAAGTTCCCATGAAACAGAAAGCCGACGTGACCATCGTCAGCGCGGGAGGCTACCCGAAAGACACCAATCTTTACCAGGGAACGAAGTGCTACACGTCATCCGACATGGCAACAAAAAAGGGCGGCATCATCATCACTATGATCGAAGCGGATGACATCATGGAACCGCCGGTCTACCTGGACAGTTTCAAATACGATAATCTGGAAGACATGGAAAAAGCTCTCCGTAAATGCTTTACTATCCCCTTCTTTGTCGCTTTTGAAAACCTCATCACCGCTACGACCCATACTATCTACTTCGTAACAAAACCGGAAAATTTCGACATCATCCGGAAAAAAACGCCGCAGATCCCCGTCGCCACCGTACAGGAAGCCTGGGAACTGGCAAAGAAACAATTAGAGAAAGAAGGTAAGACGGACTACACCATCAATATCATCCCCCACGGCAGCGCCGTCGTCCCTTTCCTGGAATGATCCCACGTAAAAGGAGCAGCCTTTTGAAAATCTGCTCTTTTTTGAAAAAAGAAAACCCCTGGTTAGACCAGGGGTTCAGTTGAGCTTTAGCGTTGAGTCTTTGATATAAAAAAGCCTCCTAAGTATTAATATAAAATTGCGGCCTGTAAACTGCAGTTTTAATTAATAGAAGGAGGCTTTTCAACATGTCATATGAACATAGTTTAGCACATACAAAATGGATTGTAAGTATCACGTAGTATTTGCCCCTAAATATCGGAGGAAGGTATTTTATGGACAGAAAAGATATGAAATAGGACAAAGGTTAGTTGTAAAATGAAATCGGACACATAAAAAGACAAGCAGGAAAACCTGTAGTAAGATGAATTTGACCAATATATCTACTGAAAGGGGTATCCTGCATGTCTCAACAGCATTCTAACACAAAGAAACGTTCTTTCCAACACTTGACGCCTTATCAGCGCGGGCAAATCCAGGCTCTTATAGAACAAAGAATTCCCAAAGTCCATATTGCAAAGCAAGTTGGGATTGCTCGTTCTACCCTATACGAAGAGTTGAAACGCGGTACTGTAGACCAGATGCGCAGTGACCTGACGTACTACAAGAGATACTTTGCTGATACGGGACAACTCGTCTACATGAGACGTCGAGAGGCTTCCCGCAAACCTTTCAAATTATCGACAACCGCACCTTTTCTCAAATATCTTGAAAAAGAAGTGTTGCAAAACAAATTTTCTCCTGACTCCATCTGTGGCAGGGCCAAACTTCAAAATATGTTCCCGGTTATACTCTGCACAAAGACGATTTACAACTATATCGACCTTGGCCTTATTTCTATCAAAAATATCGATCTCCCTCTTCGTATAAGGCGGAGACCAAAGAAACACCATTGCCGTAAGAACCGGCGTATCCTGGGAGACAGTATTGAGCAACGCCCACAAGTCGTTAATGGCCGGCAGGAGTTCGGCCATTGGGAAATCGATACCATTGTGGGAAAACGCAAAGCAGGGGAAGTCCTTCTTTCCCTAGACGAACGGATGACACGCTGCCGCCATGTCATCAAAATATCGGGAAAGACAAAAGAAGGTGTTAGGAAAGGACTTGAAATATTGCGACACCAATACGGCAGCTTATTCCCCAAAGTATTCCGGAGTATTACCAGCGACAACGGAAGTGAGTTCAGTGGTTTAAGCAAATTATTTAAGGAAGGAAAAGTCTATTTTGCCCATCCATATTCTTCAGGGGAGCGTGGAACGAATGAGAAGCATAACTCCCTGGTACGCCGCTTCATCCCCAAAGGGAAGGATATAAGTGCTGTACCAGAATACGTGGTACAAAAAGTGCAAGATTGGATTAACAGACTTCCACGGCGTCTACTTGGTTATCACACACCGGAAGAGCTTTTCAAGGAGCAGATTGCCCGATTTTCATCCGCTACATAATTTTTCTGTGTGACTGTCCGATTTGATATTGCAATTTAGTGAAATAGGACAAATACTACGTGAACTTTGTAAATGGAAAGGAGTAACTGTATTATCGGCTGAAGCTTGTCCAGATCATATACATATGATGTTAGAAATACCGCCAAAGTATAGCATCTCAGGATTTATGGGATTCTTGAAAGGGAAAAGCAGCTTAATGATATATGAGAAATGGGGAAACATGAAGTATAAGTATAGGAATAGACAGTTTTGGTGTAGAGGATACTATGTGAGTACGGTGGGGAAACAAGAGAAAGTGATAGAAAGATATATAGAAAACCAGTTAAAAGAAGATGCAATGAGTGAGGAATTAACATTGAATTTTGAAGACCCGTTTACGGGTAGCAAGAAGTAGGATGCAAGTGAACAGGCCGCAAGCGCGTAGACGCGCCGCTGGTAAGATAGGCCCTTGGGCCGCATAAGAAGAACCACCGGCTATGCCGGTGGGTTTCTCTTTGATGCACGAATATGAGTCCTGACAAAATTTAAAAGACAAGGGCACTGCTATATTTCTTTCATTCCTGTAGAAAGACCGCCGGACTTCTATAAATCCACAGTGATCTAAAGCATACTGATATTACTTCCAAAGAACTGATTCGCTGAGCGGACGGCGGGTCTTATTCCGATGAACATCTTCTCCGCGGTATCCGAAAGCTGCCATCACGGCGATCCCGAAATGTTCCGTATCGAAAAGGCCGTGCTCTTCTCCCAAAAGCCTATCCATCTCCTTGGGTATAAATCCTTCCAAGGGGCACGAATCAATTCCCATGAGCGCTGCCACGGCCATCATATGTGCCATGACGATGTACGCCTGTTTCCCCGCCCAGTCAAAAGCGCTCCGTTCGCTTTCCAGCGTTTTGAAATCATTTTCTGAGAAATTACCGTAAGCGTTTCTGTAAAATTCATAGACTTCATCAGGTACCTGGTGGACGTCCTTCAGCATATGCCTGATGTAATCCGAGCCGAAAGTGATATCTGCTTTTTTCCGTGCCAGGAATACCACGAAATGGCTGGCATCCAGTTTGTCCTTAATGCCCCATCCGAATTCCTTCATTTCTTCACGAAGCGTTTTGTCCTGAATGACAAGTATTTTCCACGTTTCCAGTCCGAAAGAAGTCGGAGCCAGACGGGCCGTTTCCAAAAGCACTTCAAAGTCTTCCGGCGGAATAGTTTTTTCGCTGAATCTTTTTGTCGCATAGCGGTACTTCATAGCGTTCAGCAGTTTTTCTTTGTTAAAATTTGGTTTTGCCGCATTGACCGTTTCAATAACGGTTGATTCTCCATGATTCATAAGGCACTCCTTCATAACTGTTATAATACTGTTTGTGCCCTAAGATTATCTTCGTTTTCGAATTTTGTCAATATAGATTTCATTTCTTCTCTTTTTTCATACCCATCCCAGTTAGCATCCCATAAGTATTAAGTATAAGGATATATTTTTTTACCGCTTCTTTAGTTTTTCTGGAGAAAAGTATTCTATCATTTGCAAATACTGAACAAAAGAAGTAAAATGTACATATATTAAATCGACAATTTTAAAAATATTTAATCATGGGGCATATATGATTCGGAGTTACGATAAAAAATATTTAAAGATCGCATTGCCTGCGGCGCTAGAAGGTCTCTTCATGATTCTCCTCGCTTCCGCGGATTTAATCATGGTCGGCACCTTGGGGGCTGTTTCCATTGCGGCGGTCAGTATTTTCCTCCAGCCGCGGCTCGTCATTCTCTGCTTTACCCGTTCTCTTGCTTCCTCCGTGACTCTTCTTGTTTCCCGGGACGCCGGACGGAATGACAGGACAAACGCCTCCGATATCCTGAAGAAATCTATTTTCATCGGAGCCATCGTCCTTCTGTTCATCCATAGTATCTTTTATCTGTTCCTCGAAGATATTTTCTACCTTATGGGCGCAAAGACAGAATATATGGCGGAAGCTCTCGCTTATGGAAATATTGCGCTGCTTTCCGTTTTTATTTCTTCATTCACCCTCTTTTTCCAGGCAGTCCAGCTTGGCTTCGGCCAGACAGCAATCATCATGAAGACAAATATTCTGGGAAATATAGTGAATGTCATCATGAATTTCATCCTGATCTTCGGCATGGGGCCGATTCCTGCCATGGGTGTCGCCGGCGCGGCAATCGGCACGGTCATAAGCACCATTTTCAGTCTGTGCTGGACGATTTATCTTATGAAAAAAGACCACCTTCTTGAAGGAGGTTCTTTCATTCCCGACCAAGCGTATTTCAAAAAAGTCACACCTATTTTCCTTTCTGTTTTCAGTGAACAGGGTTTTGAGCGTATAGGCATGGTTCTTTTCACCCGCATGGCTGCGAGCCTTGGCACGATTCCCTTTGCCGTCCACAGTATCTGTATGAATATTGCCGATATTTACTGGGACTACATCGTAGGATTCGGCAAAGCGAGCATGGTCACCGCAGGGCAGTCTATCGGCAAAAAATCGGAAACCGAATGGCACGCGTTTAAACGGGCAGGCATTAAATGGACTCTGATCTGTTCCACCGCCGCGTTCACCCTCACTGCCGTTTTCAGAGAAGAAATCTTTTCCTTCTATTCTTCCGATCCCGAAGCGCTTGCTATGAGCGGCATCGCTATGCTTATCTGCGCTGTTGTGAATTTTCCGGCAGGACATGCCCTCGTCTGTGCAGGTATCCTGCGCGGCAGCGGAAAGACCGCTTCTGTTGCGGCGTATGCTTTCGTAAGCATCACGATTCTCCGTCCTATCATGACAGCATTCTTCCTTTTTGTCATGGGATGGGGCCTTGTCGGCGCATGGTGCGCCCTTTTACTTGACCAATGCATCCGCGCCTCTTGCGCGACTGTCCTGCTTCACCGCCTCCAAAAAGCCGGATGGAATAAAATGATTGAAAAACTGGCGTAAATATGCCCGCTGTCCATCGGATGGCGGTTTTTTACCGGCAGATATATTTGAAATATTTCTTACTTCCGGCCACGAAATCACGAGAAAATATTCTTTTGCTTTTTCCTGTATTATAATTTAAATGGCAGCCGTTAAAATAAGTTTTCTTATTTGCGGAGACAATGATGAATTTTTCTGAAGAACTTTCTTTCAATCAAAAAATAATTACCGAAGTACACCCCTTTGAAGCACCTGTCCTTACCCGGTTTAAACTGAAAAGTGTAAAAATCTTGGGACTGGCTGCCGAATAATATATCCTTTCAAAACTCATTAGTTTTATAAAGGAGAAATCAATTTATAGCACTATACGCTCCAAACGGCAAAATCGTCTGCGTGGAAATTAATAATAAAAAAGTCTGTTTGAAACGATTTTATAATCGGCAGGCGGTATAATGCTTGTATCGGAAAATCCAAGATGCATACCGATACAACTCAATCGGTTTAACTGCCAAAGTATTAGAATTTTAGGATTAGCCGTTCTATGCAATCTGATATTCAATAACTTTTATTGAGGAGAAACAAGTATGAAAGTAATAGGTGCCAATTTCGCTAAAAAAGTTGAAATTAATAATACCGGTAAAAATATAGTTTTAGGTTATACAGATAAAAGCGGGAAGTTCCGCGTTATCCGTGTCGACAAGGATCTGGAAGTCTGGGAACGAATCACTGAAGAAAATAAATTTAAATTTGGCCCATCGATGGGGTGGGGGTTCTTAGGTGCTGTTATCCTCGGCCCTATCGGAGCTATTGCCGGTATTCTTCTCAAAGGCCGAGCAAAACAGTGTACAGTGGCTTGCGTATTTACGGAAAGCCGCCGATGCGCTATTGAAATGTCTCCGGAAGAATTTACCACCTTCCAGTTTGCTGCCCCTGCCGGGTCGGATGTCGAAAGTATCCGGGCCGAGGCAGCAAAACTTGTAGAGATGGCAGAAGCCGAAGAAGCTGCAGAAAAAGAAGCCGTAGCGAATGCGGCCACTGCGGCAGAGACTCTGCTGAAGCTAAAACAGCTTTACGATGCAGGGGTTCTAACTGAAGAGGAGTACGCGGGAAAACGAGAAAAGTTAATAGAGAAATTATAATTGCAATATAAAAAAATCCCGCTATTGTACCGTTAATACGACAGCGGGAATGTAATACTCCAACCGAAGCTGATTACGTTTATGAGAATAGCACACAGCCGACCTACTTTTTAAAGGAGGCTGTTTTTTAATACAGCAAAAGCCGTTATCCATGCTCGGCATTCATCCGATCAGCAGCATAAAAATCTATTGAATGAAGACCGGACTTCATATAGGAAAGCTTTTTAGAGCATAACCGTACAATTATAAAAACGAACTCCCCATCTTACAAAATTCTGTAAAATGGGGGGTTCGGATAAACATATTCTGGTGACCCAAGGGAAATCATGTAGATTGCCACTTATTCTACATTTCAAAATTCCGCTTATTAAAAAAGCAATATGAGTCACAAAATTAAAAAGAGCGATAATGATATCGCTCTTTTTATTTTATCTACCGTTTTCATTTTTTTCTCTCATTTTTTTCAAAAAGTCTTTCACCTTTTCACATTCTTCGTCGGTCATCCTGACAGACCGTGTTCTGGCGCCCGGCGGCAGTGTTCTTTTAGCGCCGGACCCTTTACGGCGCCCGCCCCAGTTCGCACTGATTTTTTTATTTTCCGCCATTAGCCCCAATCCTCCTCTCCATGACTGCTTATTAATACGTCTCGGCGTGTAGATTCTTTTTCTATCATGTCAATTATCTCCGCAGGTGTGTTTTCCGGAAGTCCTACCGCGGGTAAACGAGTTTCCCGGTCGTCCGGATTAAAAGATTGTACATTGAGCAACATATGCTCGCTGCTCGGTGAAGTGTCTTCTGCAGCTATAACTCCGAGTATAAGATACCGGTTCTCTCCTATATTTAATACGTAATCGCCAGGGTTTCCGATGTATGTTTTTTCGTGCCAGTTTGATTTGAGTTCAACTCTTTCTTTTAGAGTTTCGAATGTCGTAACTGATCTGCGGTTAACCTCTTCTTTCACATCTTTCCACTTTTTATAAGCGCTTATATATTCATTTATTCTTTTTCGGAAGCTGGCATAAAACTCATCTGTCGGTTTTATATATTCGCAATTAAATTTTTCAGCGAGTTCTTCTACCGTTGAATATTCAACTCTGATAAATTTAATCGGTATATTTTCACGACCGCAAAGTTCCGGCACCGTATCTTCCTTTGCATAAGTATCGAGCCACCCTTTGGGAACGTTTACGTAGTCCCAGTTTTTCTCATCGAAAAACCTCATAGTTAATCCGCGAGTGTTGTACATTCCGTCTTCTTCTTTTTTTACGACCTGATCTAACTCCATCTGCCATCCGCTGTAGTGTTCGTACTTTTCCAGCGATAGTGGTTTGTATCCTTCCGTGAGCTCGACCAGTATACAGTCGAACTCCCTTCCAATCGGGCGGAAGAATGTGAATATCATTCTTCCGTTAAAGTTCCCGTGATGATCACTCTCGTACGGGAATTTATCATAGTTTCTATACATTCTTACTTTCATTTTTCTTTCTCCCCTCTTAATATAATTCATCTGTGGCCATTGCCCACAAATCTTCATTTTCTGTCTCTTCGTCGGCATTTACTATGCCGCAGCGGGTATATCTGTTCCCGCTTAGCTCATACATTTCATATCCGCGGTCTACTCTTTCAAATTTTATTGTCCGGTTTCCATCTGTTAAAATTCTTCCGCCTTCTTCAATTCCGATGTTTCTAATCATTTTGTTTTCCTCCTTGTTTTGCTTAAATTTATATTTTTTCTGCATCGCTTACGAAGACATCAACATCCGGAAGAATTACATTTCCGGCATCATCAATCTCATAATCTATATCAGTATTACTCCCGTCTGCATAAGATTGTGCGTAATCAATTAGGTAATAGATGTCGTCGACAATATAAGCTTCAAGAGCTTCATTGTATTTCAGTCCTCCTACTTCGAAAAAATCATCTTCAAAATTGACACCGCTATTGCTATCTACCATTCTGATTTCAATAAGTTCTTTCCCGTCGTAAAATTTAGCCATTTCATTTTCCTCCTGTGGGTTTAAATAATCTGTAGGACCTCTCGCCCTTTCTTGATTATATATTACAATATCATTTTTGATTAGTCAATACATTTTCAAGATGTTTTGTTATAATTATTTTTTATATAGTGCAACAGAAAAAGAGCAAGGATTTCTCCCTGCTCCTTTTCCTTTTTTAGATTATTTAAACCCACAGAGGTTTCCCTCTGACGTCTATATAATACCACTATAAATTAATTTATGCAATAAAAAAAGGGGGCAGTTTCCCACCCCGTCAATTACTTAATTTGTCTATCAACCAGCCCGTTGCCACAGCTCCTGCGATGTATGACCAGAGGTTTCTTTGCCGCTTAGCAAGCTTCAGGTCATGCGTCAGGTCATCGATTTTCTTCGTCAACTTGTCTAAAGATATCTGCAGCTTCATCAAGTTCTCTTCTGCTGTCTGCAATGATATCTCTGCACTCTGCAATTGTTTCTGCGTTTCTATCAATTCTTTTCTGCACTCTGTCAGCTGATTCTGCAGCTCGGTCAACTCTTGAGATGCTTCTGTCGAGTTGCTCTCCAGCTGATTTAATTTGCTTTCCAGCTGATCTAACCGCATCTGCTGATTGCTTGCTATACTCTTGAGCCCATCGTACTGCGTCCTTTGCATCGTTACCGTTTCCGTCACCTGAGGTGCCGCTGAATATGAGATATATGAGCACGGCGCAGATAGCAACGACAGCGCAAGCAATAGTGATAATCTTTTTCTTCTCATACATTTTACACCCCGTTCTCTAAATACCACTGCGCTTTTCCGCGGAGAATATCTCCGCCGGTCCCGATTTCGTCCTGATCACAGAGCTGCTCTAAATCCCAGCGACAGTCAGGCTCTCCGCTGTACAATCCATAGCCGTCGTCATTAGCGGCCTCGCCGTGCGTCATGAAATGTTCGCGATCAATCGGATTGTCAAAAACCTCGGCAATAACCGCAAACATCTTCGCCAGCGTTTCAATCTGTGCTTCCGTTGGCGGATATTCGCCCATGTCATTTGGGCGTGCATTGTAACAGCAGCATAGAGCGATGGCAATGCTACCTGTGTTCCTGTGCCAAGTTGCTTTCGGCACTTCATCAAGCGGTCTTGTGTAGATAATCTCTCCGTCGCCGTCAACGTTAAAATGATAATCGTTAAATGTCGTAAAATACCGTCCAGCCGTCCAGTGCCCATAAGTCGTTGCGGGCCACGGGAATTGATAAAAATAATCTCTTTTATCGATGAGTTCTTGTCTAAATTCGGCTATTGTCATAAATACCTCCTATCTAAAATAGCCGCTAAATAGCGGCTATTTCTTGAGTTTTGCAAAAATATTGTTATCAAGCAGTGTTATTAGCTTGTCTATATGATGATTGCCGGCGTCTCTCAAATTCTCACAAATCGACAATATCTCGTTGTAACAAATATATCCGAACATGAATTTGAGTACCGGCCACGACAACGGTATCTCTATTGCCGATAAAACCGTATCAATCTGCGAAGCAGTAAGAATGAGAATTGTGAAGAGAATAAATTTTGTCAGAAACCCCCACAGCATGATTTTCGATTTTAAGCGTTTTGCGCTGAACGCAAGAACAATGCCGTACAGTTTCTCTCGTGTCGTTAAGTAGTTCGGATCCATCCCTTTATCTACAAGATACTGATACCCGATCGCCAGCCAGCGTGTACTGATGTCAATGATAATCAGCCAGAAATACGCATTAAGCACTACGCCGTATGCACTGTTAATAAATGACAAGATGTACATCAGCACAACGCTTACGACTGTCTTTGATTCCCATTTGTCTAAGAGATTAATGCTTGTTCGGCAGAAGTATTCTGCAAAATCAATCAAATCTAAGACGAAAACGCATGTAACAAATCCACCCCACCAGATAGGAGGCTTGTTATATTTTTTTATTTTTCTTTTGAGATTTTGAAAAAATGTCATTTTCGGCCTCCTGCTATGTTGTTAAATCCGCTTCCGTTTCATGCTCGTTTATCTCACTCGACCATCTGATTGTAATACTATCAGTCATTAAAAGCTGTGTTCCATAAACTCTATCGCTTTCACTCTCTATAAACCACCCGTAATCCCACGGATGTATATGAGAAAACTCAATACTAAGAGTTGATCCGGGCGTTACTTTGACATATTTCACTTCGGGTTTCATTTCGGAGCCGGCTGTTATTTCAATGACTGTAACTCTTTCCGGTACAATAAATTCTGAATTTCCTTTAACTTCAATGCTGCCTGTAAGCGCTTCTGCTGCAATTTTCTTCTGCACATAATATTTTTTACCGTCAACGCCGCTAAATGTGTACATGTGCGTGTCAACAACATCTCCGACTTTTGCGTAATGCGGCACGCCGCCGATATCCAGTTTCAAGTAATTGCTTCCGACTAATGATTTATCCG
This sequence comes from Dialister invisus DSM 15470, assembly GCF_000160055.1. Classification (NCBI taxonomy): domain Bacteria; kingdom Bacillati; phylum Bacillota; class Negativicutes; order Veillonellales; family Veillonellaceae; genus Dialister; species Dialister invisus. Next base: position 1,301,681 of record NZ_GG698602.1, on the reverse strand, counting down.
TCGTCAATTCTGCGATTTCTTCTTCGCCATTCGGTCTGATGATTTTAAGCTTGTCCATTATTCTACTCCTATCTTTGCCCCATTCGGCAATTTAATCATATTTCCATCAAAAATTTCTGTCTTCTTTACGTATTGAGATAAATCTGCGGCGGGACCCGGCGGACCCTGTATCCCCGTATTTCCTTTTTCCCCTTTCTCGCCTTTCGGAATTGAAAAATTAAACACTGCTGCGTTGGCCGTTCCGGTATTTGTGATCTTAGCATTTGTGCCTGGTGCCACTGTTGTTACCGTTCCGATTTTGATTGTTGCAGCGACTCCGTCTTTTCCGTCTGTTCCTTTCGGTCCGGGGTCTCCTTTAGGCCCGGGATCTCCTTTGGGGCCTTGAATACCCTGTCCGCCGCCGGAAACCGGAATGACAAAATCAAATACAGCATTTGTACTATTGCCGGAATTTGTCACCGAAGCGGAGGTACCTGTCGTCACTTCTCCGACTTTTATCGTTGCCGCTGCCCCGTCTTGTCCGTTCTTCCCGTCGGCACCCTTAGGACCCGGGTCACCCTTTGGTCCGGGGTCGCCCTTAGGACCTGGGTCACCTTTCGGACCTGCTCCGCTACCGCCGCTGCCCCCGTTTTCATATAGATATTCCAGATCATTCGCAATATAGTCTAAAATGCCGTCATTCCCCTTCGTGCAAAACGGCGTGTTTTTGCCAAACGCCCCGGGCTGTATGATGTTGTCATTCTCATCTCTTATTTCCGGGTGCTGAAATGTCTGTGGTCTCATTCGGATACCTCGGCTTTTTTAATCTCCAGCGTGACCGTGTCTCCGTAGTTAAGCTCGTCGGTCTCTTCTGGAGAATTTGTCTGTATCGTCAGCATTTCTCCAGTCTCTGGGTTGTGAAAGCTGAATGTCGTTAAAACTCCGTCGTTCTGCGGATATGACACTTTACCGTTGACACTGTAATTTCTTTTCATTGTTCTGCTCCTTTTTAATAATTTGTTACATTTACGAATAAAATGCATGTAGCTCTTAAAACACCGCCCGGTATGTGTATATCGCCGCCAGGATTGACAATCGCACTATCCGCAAGCCATTGTGATTTAATTCTATTTGAATTGACCCAATTTAGCTTTAGCGAGCTATGAACTACTGCTTGTGGTGTGCTTCTTTGAAATTCGTGCATCGAAAACATAATTGCCGCCACCTTACCGCACGGAAAGGAAGTCTCCGGCATGACCGCGGCAAGCCCTGCTGAATCATTACTTGATATTTCGGATTTGATATGACTACCTACAACTCTCAAGTACGGCGTTTTACTATTAAATACTAATTTCTTCGTATCGGGGTCCCATATAAACAGTCCTGCTCCTAATGTATTCGGATCGGACTCTTGCGTGAAAATATATAAAGTAATCGATTCATGTACCTGTGTCTGTATCATCGACACCGATACGGGAGCGTGTACTCGCAACGTCATTTTCCCGCCGTTTGCTTCGGCGGTAACGTAGTATTGAGGGTTACTACAATAGATCGCCGGAATGTACTGCATATTAAAAGCAATTTCGTATTCGAACCATTTCCAATTACTACCGCCCTCGGCTATTTGTGACGGCGCGGGCAGTTTATCTACTCTTAATAACCTTAAGTTTTTATACTTATTGTTAATAATAAGGTGCCTGTCAGCATTGTAAATTTCTAAAAAATTAATAAGTGCCATAGTAGATCCTCTGCTTTCTGTTTCCGTCGAAGTCACCGCGGTATACCCATCTAATTTGATTGCCCGATGTCGTAATTTGCAGCGGTGTTGTATATTCCGTAGTTTCCGGAACGAAAAACACAAATAGCCGGTCGTTACCTCGAATATCGATAGTTTGGCTTCCTGTCGGTGTGTCGGCTGTAAAACTGCCGAGAATGCGGGTCAGTGAATCTGTGATATCAAGTATCAATCCTTTTTGCGGATGATAAATTTTTAATCCGATAGCCATCAGACGTTCACCCCTAACGCTATAACACGGAAATTGTTATTGTCGTATATTTCAATCAAATTATCTTTAATTTCCGTCCTTGCTCCGCTTGTCTTCGTTCTTAGTAATCCGATTGTCGCGCAAATTGCGGATAACGATGTAACTGCCAACTTATCCGCCGTTACGGCTTTTGCCGCAAGCATTCTTGATACAATAACGTTATTGTCAAAAACGGTCTGTCCGGTAACATGTAAATACTTTCCATTTATCGTCGTTGTCGTCGGTGACAAGTTGATCTGATTAATGACATCGCCTTTTTGCACCCTCAAATTGATGGCGTCTGTCATCTGTGCAATGGCGCTGTAATTTGCTTTTGCAAGCATAAGATTGCCGAGGTTTGAGACGATCGTTGTAACATCTTGTTTTGCGATTGCGCCGTCGTTGAGCTTTTGCTTAACTAACGCGTCTACTTTCGCAATGCTGACCGCCTCGTCTTCAAGCATATCCTTTGAGATAGATACTTTGACAACGACACGGCTTGCTTCGGATTTCTCGCCCTCTCCGAACAAGTCATAGTAAGCAATGGATACGTCATAGATACCCGCGCCGCAAGTGTGACTGTAGCTGTTGTTTTCGGTCTTGATGGTCTTCTGCCCGTCCGTGCCACTGATGTAGATGTTCATTCCTGCGCAGTCTTTCGGGATTGCTTCAGCTGTCAGCCCGAAACCGCCGATAGTACTCGTAAGCACGGGCGGATTCGGTTTTTTCGGTACCGGCTTGTTATACTGCAAAATAGCTGGGGCGGAGTATTTACCGATTGCGGACTTAGCATATAGATACAGTTTCCCGCTCCGTTCAGTCAGCGGCAGTATAGCGGACAAGTTATTCGTTCGTGCTAACAGTCTCGCCGTTTCAGCACCTGCGTTTTCATCTGTTCGGATCTCGTAAAACGCAACATCGGTATTCGTAACTTCTTTCCAGCTGGCAGTGCACGCTGTTCCAAAATCTACACCGAATCCGTCGGGCGTATTCGGTATTTCCGTTTTAAGCGCGACAAGTATCTTCATCTGTGGAGATGTGTCCGGACTTGTCGTTTCGCCCCATTCGTCTTTTGTACAGACTGCGATTAAGTAGGTATCTCCAACGATTGCCTGCGGTATAACGACCTGGTCTTTACCGCTGCCACCAAACGTCCATTCACCGTCGAATCCGAGTTCAGAGCCTTTCGTACCTTCTTTGATAACGATATCTTTTGCCTGTGCGTTGCTGGTCTTATACCAGATATCGCCTTGCATGTAACTCTGCAGTTCCGGCGGTGTCCAGCTGACAACGATATCATAGCGAGACACGCCGTCCGCGAGCTGTCTGTAACGGTTATATGCGGTTAAATTCGTAACCGGCGGGATGTAGTACGGAGCTAATGTATACTCATAAGCTTTAACTTCGGATAGATCCTGATTGCCCGCGCCGAAAATGTTATACGAGCAGAATTTCAGGTAAATCTTCTTGCCGATGTCGTCTTTCGTAAACGGTACTTTAAAAACAGAGTTGTCCAGCCGGACAAAGTCTGTATTTTTAGCGTGCGTTCGGACAGCCGTATTACACTGCCCGCGGATTAATCCTGATAATAACCACGCCCCGCTTGCTTGCAGCGTAGCGGTCGTGTAGCTCATACATTCCCCGTCTATCCAGCAGAGCGTATTCTTGCGTTCTGCGTCTTGCAGAGTACCGCTAATTAACTGATCATTACATGTTACTATTGCTTGATTGCCACTTGGATGGTTCGGCATCAGTGACAACGGCTGCATTAATTTACCGCACCGTGCGGATCCTGCAATTTGCCCGACCGTCCGGTAGTTCGTGTTATCGTCAGAGACGTATACAGTACAGCCGCCCCAACCGTCTTCTTTACCTTTGGCAGCTATCCACAACTCCAGTCCGTCTGCGGTGAGATCTGCTGGCGGCTGGAAAATAACTGGAACAGTATCCGGCGCGGTTTTGTTGTAGTCAATGTACGGCCTATCGTTAGCATGTACGTTGTATTTTGCCGCAGGATAATCTCCCGGCGCTCTTGATATTGCCGTTACGGTTAAGCACCCATCGGTACCTTCTGTGATGCCGTTGACCACTGCTACCTGCTCAAAAATACCCGAATTTTCATCCGTCAATCTTACCAAGTCACCGACTTCCAGCCGGCACAGGCTCCAGTCGAGTTTAAACGTATACTGCGTTCTTTCGTATTTGTTGTTTCTTGCTAATTGTTCGGCAATTTTAACTGCCCGTTCTTTTGTGTAGACATAACGGGCGTTCGTTACGCTGGCGGCTCTTACGCCGTAGTTCTTGATGTCCTCGGTAAATTCGTAGCTGACGGATTCTTTTTCATAGCCGTTTGCGCGGTTGATAAACTCTACAGGGAACTGATTATAGATCGCAGAGCTGTCTTTTCTTTTGTAAGTTACAAGAGCTCCGCCGGACTGCGGCAGGAAATCATCCGCTGTCAGGTCTGTAATGCCTGTTTTATCCGGCACCCAGTTTCCGACCGGTCTATCAGCCAGCGGTACGATCTTCAGCTTGTCATTTGACCAGAACACATAAGCATTGGTCAATTTTGCGATTTCATTAACAACTTCCCGGGCGGCTTTCGCGTCCTCATCAGGCGGTGAGGAAATTAAGAGGTCTGCTTCTTTGCAGTACTTCCGGTAGTTGTCCAGCCCGATAATCTGCATGTCCTTTTTACCGATTTTATCTAAGACATATCTGATATAGTCGGCGGGATTTACATCAATACCGTCGCCTGTCTCTAATAGCCTGCCCTTAACTTCAAAATTGTACGACGGCATAGATCCCGAATCACCCAGATCGATAACGCCCGCCATATACGCTAATCCGGGATACGGTAATGCTTTTTCCGGGTGTTTACCCTGCGTGTATGCCCAGGGCTGTTGATTTTCTTTCCCGTCGAACAGTGTTAGCTGAATGTCATCTGCCGGATAGTTATGTACATTTTTACCGATCCACACTTTACCGATTCCGAAAATAGGACCCTCGCAAAGTCCCAAAATGACCGCTACCGTGTAGGTATAAGTAATGCTGACTTGCTTAGATTTGCCGCCTTTCCCCGCTTTGTGCGTTTCGCGGTGCTCGTGGGCGGTGAAATCGTCATAATAGATCACATTTCCCGCGGTGCGCACAGTGCCGATAATTTCAGGTACGACAGCGCCGTATTCCGCGGTGTTGACCGTAAATTCACTTATCTTATTTGCCCGTGTTGTCGTTGTTCTTCCGCGAAAAAAGCTCATCGTCTCACCTTCTTTTTGTTAAATCGGTATATGCCGCGCAAGCGGCTCCTGCCTTTTGCGTCGAAAAACATCACGTCGGAAAGGTCTGTCATGACCACGCCGCGGTCGATGTAAGCGTGAATAACCCGTCCTTTGCCGACATAGATAGCGCCGTGGGAAATGCACCGTCCGAATTGATACAGCAGAAAATCCCCAGGCTGCATGGTCTCTACTTCGTCGCAATATTTCTGTACATAACTCAAAAACCATTCTTCGCTGTGATGCAAGTGCCATTCATTAGAGTACGGTTCAATCTGGACACTGTCTTTTTTCAGCAGTTCAGCGTCTTCTACGCAGCCGATTAGGAGCATGCCGCAGTCTACACCGCGACCTTTTATTTTAGCGCCGTTGATGTGCGGCGTCCCCAGCCATGCTGCAGCAGCTTTAGCTATTTTTTCGCCGTCTGTCATATGAGCACCTCTCTTCGCGGCACGAACGGAGCAATCAACGTCGCGGCGTCGGTTTCTTTGCTGTAAATAACACCGTCTTCATTCGTCGTGTAACTTCCCTGCGGATAGTACCTGCGGACAGGGAACTCCATATTGAGACCTTGTGTTTCAGCTTTGACGGACAATTCAATTTTTATGCCGCCTGCTGATTTGACTTCTACATTTCCACCGAACAGGTCGATTGCGCCTACGACAGATTGATCGCGGAAGAAGCAGCGGCGGAGATACAGCTTAGCTCTATCAAGCACCCCGCTGTGCGCCGCCTGCAAAAACGGCAGTCCTTCCAGTTTGTCGTTTTTATCCGCCTGGACGGTGACGGTCATCGTGTCAACTACCACACGATCATGAATCTTGACTTGCTGCCGCTTAATCAACAGCGCGTTATGTAAGTACGTATGCCCGTTAAACGATATGTCTATATCGGTATCGGCATAGTAATACTTATTTCCGTTATCTAAGACAAGATCGTATAGATCGCAAGAAGTAATCTTCTTTTCTGTCTCAAGATAAGTCTCAAGAGCTTTATCCACTGTTTTCATCGGACTACCTCCAACTTAAATGTTTTAGACTTGTTGATGTTAAGATACTGCCGCTCGATATCTATTCCGTCATCTGCAAACATAACTTTCCAGTAATACGTATAGTCCGCTGTAACTTTTGCCGTACTCACTGGTGCAGTTTTGAACTTCACCGTCCCGCCGGTAACTGTGTATGTACTGCTTGCTTGTTTCACGCCGTCAATATATACTGTTACTTTTTCGATGTATTCGACCGGCTCTACATAGTCGCCCATTTTCATGACGGCTTGATAAGTTCCGTTCGTGATCAGCGGCAGCTGTATTCCTTTTTCCTCGTAGTCTTCCGGATCAAGCCATAAAAAAGGGATATGTGCGCCTTTTAACAGCGCTACAAATCCCAACAGCTTTCTATATTGTTCATCGGTCAATATCTGGAATTTCGTTTCTATCGTCCAGTTCGGCAATAGCTGTGTCGTGAGTGTACGTACTTTACCGCTTCCCGATTTTTGTACTTTTGTATTCCAGTCCATTGATTTTATACTTTCCCAGGCTAATCCGTTAAGATCTTCCGGGAATTTCCTAAGTGTCATCAGAACACCCCGCTACTTCCTGCAAAATTCAAATCTTCTTCAAAAAATGCTTTCCGAATTTCGTCTACAGCACCGTTACGCAAGAAATCAGCAAACGATGCGGCATCAAGAGTATTAATGTCTAAATGTACTGATCTGTTTCCGCCTTTCGTGATCGTTGTTGACTCTATATTCCGGATGTCTGCAGTCTTTACCGCCCCGCCTTTTGCAAAACGCGGCATGCGCCCCGAATTAATTGCGCTAAGCAGCGGCAATCCCACTTTTCTGACAGCGTCAGCATTGAGAACGTACTCACCATTAGACAACCAAGCCGGAATACTATCTGATGTAGCCGTCCCCGGACCGCTAATAGGTCCGCCGGTCGCAAATCCGAACATGCCAAATCCGAACCCTGACTTTGCAGACATAAGCTGCAGTGCTACAGTAGCCGCACCGACTGCTGTAGTAAATGCTGCTAAAGCACCTGTAGCAGTAACGGTTGCCCCGACTTCTGTCGGCTTTGTGCCCGTATTAATGGCATTTTGGATGACGTTGTATGCACCCATGACCATTCCGCCTTTTTGTGTGCTGCCGGAGAAAAGTCCCAGTGCTACATTAGACGCGCTTAGGTTGTTTTTGAACGCGTCAAACATCGTATTCATACCATTGTCGTATGTTCCGCCGTTACTGTTATTATTTCCTCCACCGAGCAGGCTGCCGCCGAATAGAGATTCTGTCAACCGTCCCGCCCACTGTTGCGTAATCTGCTGTAATATTGTTTCTCCGATTCCTGTGATGAGATTATACAGCGAGTCTCCAAGTGTTTCTGATCCCGTCAAAATGTTTTGAAAAAATTCTTGGAATTTATCAGTTGAGCTCTCCGCAAGTTCTGCAATCTGCGACTGCATTGACTCATGCCCCGTCTTCCATATACTCAGATACGTTTCGAGGGCTTCTGTCTGCCCTTTCCAATTCATATAATCTTGTCCGTCGCGGCTGCTCGTTAATGCCCTAAGCAGATCTGAACGATGGTTATCTATTGCGTATTTTGCCTGTTTTTCAAACGACTCTCTATATGCATCTGTACGTTTCTTTACGGCTTCGGCGGTCTTAGCAGTATACCATTCTTCGACAGCTACCATCGCTTCCTTGTCTTCTTTGTTTTTAGAAACTTCTTTTATGCGTTCCGTTCTCTCTTTGTTGAGCGCATTAACTGTAGCCTCATACTCAGCATCGGCAAGTGCTTTAAAGTCTCCAGTGAGCTCTGCACCTATCTGCTTTGTTTCGGTCTTGATTTTGTTCCAGCTTTCTGTCCACGTGTCGGTCAGCTTCTGCTTCATAACCGTTCCGTATGTACTGAGCTGTTTTTGCAGTTGTTCTACCGCGTCTTTAGGAATACCGGCATTAGATAGCTTGTTAATCTCTTCCTGCTTCTGTCTGATGTCTTCCGCCAGCTTATTCATACCTGACATGTAGGCACCTTCGGTTTCGCTGTCTATAGCTTCCTGCATCGTCGAAAACAACCGGATCGCCTCTTCTTTAGCCTGATTTAACCGTCTTAGCGCCTCATTGGCTTTTTTACCGATTTCATCAGTCGTAAGTGTTACTGTTTTGCCTCCGGTGTATTCACCTATCGATCCGTAGCCAAGCGGATTACCGAACCATTGATTTGCTTCCGACATACTTCCGCGATGCACTCCGCCGGTCGAGTTTCTTGCTATGTACTCACCGTTTCCCGCATAGATTCCGACATGGTCTTTCCAATCTATCATGTCGCCTTCCTGCGGTACGTATCCCGTTCCCGCTGTGTGATAGGCCGTGCCGAACTGATTTACAAGCTGATTCCCGTTAATTGAGTTCAGCCCCTGTATACCTGCTTCCTGATACAACGCGGAAACAAAAGCGGCGCATTGCACACGGGCATCTTCAACAAGCGGCGACATCCATTGTTCCCCTTCAGGATGCCTCGATGCTATATTTACAACTTCTTGACCTATTGGCGCCTCTACTTGATACGTTTTTGCTTCCTTAATCGCTTTTGTATTATCTTTTGTTGCAGATGTTCCCGATTCAAAAGCGGCTTTTAACGCCTCAATTTGTGAATTTATAGCCCCTCTATCAATGTTGGTTCCGTCACCATATTTTTCGTGAAGTTTTTTAGAGTTCTCGTTAGCGGCAGCATACTTCCTATTCCATGCCGCTTTGGCTTCATCATTTTCTTCCTGGCTATAAACATTCATCCGTGTTCCATTTTCTTTGACACGGATCATTGTATTGTCTTTTTCGCTGTAGTAGTAATCTTTACCGTTTACGTTGACATACTGAGCATTTTCGGCTTCTCTTTTTTCTTCCTGATGGAATTCATACAGCTTATACGTTGCGGCTACAATAGCAGCAGCCACACCCAGCCATCCTCCAGCCAGTGCCCATACCGCATTTGCCGCCTGACGCAACGGACCGAGTGACCCTCTCGCTGCTGTGCTCATTCTGATACCGGTATCCACAGCGGCTTTTCCGGTCTGTTGTGTAGCAACGGTAACCGCGGTCTGTTCCGCCGCCAGCATATTGCTCGACGCACTGGCCGCCGTATTAGCCGCAACCATCTTCCCTGCTGCGGCTTTATGTGCCCCAGCTACTGTATTTGCCGCGCTCGCCTGCACTGCTGCCGACTGCCGGGCCTGCATATTGATTTCCTGATATGCCGCTGTCATGCGTGCTGCTTCTACTCTTGCGGTTTCAGCCGCTTTAGCTTCTCGCATGACACAGTATTTTGAATAACTTGCTTCTTTTTCAGCGTCTGTCATCTGCGCTGTATTAAGTGTCTTCAAATATGCTTTTTCTTCTGCTATTGCCGCTTTTTCAATATTTTTTATCCGGCGTGCAATGCTTTTTTCCTGCTGTACAGTTAGCGCATCTTCTGAAACGTCTCCGGTTCCAATCGACGCAAGCGACCCCATCGCTGCTCTTGCTTTTTGCAATGCCTGCAGTGTCTTATACGCCACCGTAAAAGCTACCAGTGTCTTAGTCAGCGACAGTAGATTTTCTTTGTTTTCCGCTATATATTTAGCAGTTGATGACAAACCCTCTAAAATCGGTGGCAATACTTCTTTCGCTACTGGCGCAAGTATAGCGCCACCTGCGATAGCGAGCTGTCCGAGCTGTGCCTGCACTACATCAAGCTCTACGCTTATTTCATGCATCTGCTTTGCGTCAAGCCCTAATCCTTTTATCTTTGCCGCATTTTCCGATGCTTCATTGTAATTTTGCAGTGTTTTAACAAGCGTCAGGCCGCGAGCGCCCAGTGTATTCATGATAAATTCCTGAGCATATCCCGCTTGTGACGCTTTTTGATAACCTGCCGCCAATTGTGCGAGCTGATCGTTAAGAGGCAACAGTTTACCATTCTGGTCTGTCAGAGTAACACCTACGGCACTTAAGACGGCTCTTGTCTTTTCGGCCGCCTCTCCACTGCCTTTGATTGTTGAGTCGAGACGCATAAATGCTTTCCCTGCAAGTTCGCTGTCACCGCCGGTTAGCTTGAGTATTCTTGAGAATTTAGCAGCTTCAGCGTTAGTTATTTGCAGCCTTTGTGCGAGTTCGTATGTTCTGTTTCCCGCCTCAACGGCTCCTTTTATCAGGTTCGTCAGTCCGAATCCCGATGCGGCCAGTGCCGCCATTCCGCCGAACTTACCAATTAGCGTTTCAAGACTTCCCGTGGTTCCTTCCAGTGCAGACTGCATGTCTCTTACTGGATTAACTTTAAACGCTGTCTTGACAGTCCCCGGTACTTTATTTAATTCTTTTTGCAGTCCTGACGAATCCGCGCCAATCTTAAGCTGTAAATCAGAAATAGTAGACATTTATGCACCTCCCTCCAAATTGAATACTTTTTTCAAATATTCCATTTCCTTTTTTGCATTTTTCACTTTATCTTCTTCCGTAATCCACAACGGGTCCGCAATTTCATGCGGTTCTATCGGCTTTTTCAGCTGCGGGGACATTAGCCATGAAATGAAGTACGCCACGCGGTAATCCTGCAAGCGTCGACGTTCGTCACTCGCTTCAAGATATCTATAGAATTCAAGCGGCGTTAACCGCGGAAATTCAGACGGTTTGAAACCGATGCGGTATGCTATCGGTTCTGCATACCGCATCCAGTCTTCAATTGTCTTTATCGGCGATTCTTCTTTTTCATCGGCGCCTCTTTTTTCGGCGTCCCCTGTGTAAAAAGTCCGGATTCAACCACCGCATCTACGATGTATTTTGCGAGTTCTCCGATGTTTCCGCCATTTTCACAGTACATATCCACGAAATCATAAGCATCGAAATTCTTCGGCTGGTTTAAAAGTCCGGCCCGCAAGCCGGAAATGATAAAGTGTATTGTAGCACTCTGTACCATTCCGACTGCACCGTTAACAAGCACGGAACTTATAACTGAAAAGAGAGACGTTCCGAGATATTGCTCAAATCTCTCAAGGCTTCTTACTGTATATAGCAGCTGATACCTTGACTCTCCGATTTTGATTTCTACCGATTTACGCATAATTAGCCTCCGGTGACATCATCTGCGGCAATTTCAGAAATCGGTCCCTTTCCGTTTAACGTAGCAGCAACGGTAGCTACCCCGTCATGAGATACGTCTTTTGTGAAATCGGAAATCGTAACCCATCCGATCTGGCATGTCTTATCCGGATATGCGATTTTTACATGAATCGGGATGTCGTGGTGGAATGCATATTCCATGATTGAGAGTGCTGCGTCATCCATTACAAGCAAGCCTGTATAGCTGATGCTCCAAGACTTTGGACCCGCGAGCGTTTCTCCCCATCCGCCGGAAGTCTTATGAGATCCATCAATAGAATCCGCTTTGTATTCTACGGGGGAGTTTCTCTGTCCTCCGACAAGTACCCATGTCGGCTTTTTCCCCGTGGTTGTTGCCTTGTCTATATACAGCAAGGTGTCTTTCCCCGCCGTAGCCATAGACGTCCCATCATATACTGGGAGTTTTTTAAGTTCTTCTGCTGATAATTTAGCCATTTTTATACCTCTTTCTTGTTAAAATTCTGAATAGTAAATAATATTGTTACTGTGCCGTGATAACCCGTGGATACTTCCGGAAAGTCCTCTACTAGATCAATTTGTGTACTATTAATCCGATATTGCGGTAGCTCCATATCGCATCCGTATGCAGATATCAACGCACATATATCGTTTAGCGTTTCATTGACTTGTTTTTTCCCATCCTCTCCCGCCCATACTTCTACATTCAAGGATGCGTCCCAGATAATCAGATCTTTATTTGACAGTGGTTTGAACGTAGCCGCACCTAAGGTGATATAAGGAAGTTTTGCACCTTTAGGAACTGAGCCGTGAATTGGTATCGTTTGACCTTCTTTCAGCAATTTAAAAACCGCCATCCTGAGAACGGTTGACGGTACGTCTCTGATAAGTCTCATTGAAATATTTTCTCCATTTCATTTTCAATCTTGCCCCGTTCCTGCATCATTGCCGGCCGCATAAACGGACGCTTCGGCATCTTCCCTGTGCGAATAACTCCGCTTACGAATTTATCGTTTATTCGCATTGCTTTTTTGCCTTTGCGCGGATCGTTTGATGTTATACGTTCAACTGTCCCGAATTCTACGAGATGCGAATGCGGGGCGTCGCTCTTCACTATTCCCTGCGGCTTTTCTCGTTCCATTTCGGAATGGATTCCTGCTTTCAGGCTTCCGGTAGGCCCCATCGGCGCTTTTATAATAGCCGCTTTCATAACTGCTATCGTTCCTTTCGCAATGACATTCCTGATTTTCCCTTGCGTTTCCTTATCGTAGCGTTTGATGTCGTTAGCCGCTTTTTTGACTACCTCTCCTGAAAACATCTTGATATCGATTCCGCACCTGCTCATGTTTCTACCGCCTCTGTTGTTAATACGTAAACGGCAGGATCCGAACGATCTACGTCTATTACCTTATACGTCCGTCCGTTTTCTTCAACATGCCATCCTTTTTCGATTTCTCTTGGCCGTATTCTTATCCCTTGCGTTATCAAGACAGCCGTGCCGTCTCCTATAATCGCGCTTGGGGTAATACGTTGTTTCAAGAATTCCGCCCACACGGATCCGACATTTTTCCATTCGATAACGGAGCCAAATCCTACATCCTCACCGATAATAGGCTTTTTAAGCGCTATCCTGTGGCGCATCTTCCCGATATTCATACTTTACGCTCCGGTTTTCTTCGTGCGCCTGACAGTCTTTCTCGTTGTCTTTGGTTTTTCCTTTGGTGTTTCCTCCGGCTCTTCATCTTCCTGATCTACTTCCTGATCTACTTCTTCATTCTGATTGTCCGCAGAATCATCTTCCGCGTCTTCATCCTGTTCAAGTACTTCTACATATCCGCCGGAAATGTAGGCAGTTAATTCTTCCGCTGTTCCGTCGTACGTCTCGCCGACATCAACGATTGTTCCGTTTATAATAATTTTCTCCAGTGCTTTTATCAGCATGTCATTCACCTCTCGTTTCTAATTGCAGTAGTTGTGCAGTAATTGTGAACGGTAATTCTGCCCCCTGTCCTACTGCGTTTCTGTTTTCGTACCAGTACCCTACGATCATATGCATACAAAGGATAGATTGGGCGTCAGTCTCTTTGACTTCGACGCCCGTCCCCTGCAAAATAAACGTTTTAGCGGTATCGATGAGTGTCCGGATGACCTCGTCTTCCTGGTTTCCGTCAACTCGGAGATACGCTTTAACGCCATCCAGAATGCTCATAATACCTCCTTCTTATGCAAGCGTTAGCTCGCCGTATACGGCTGCGGCGCTGTCAAACGCTTTAACGTCAAGCCTTGTAATTGCTTTAATGTCGTAAGAATCGCGAATAAATGAGTTCCCGCCGATACCCGTGCCTTCGAGTGTAATAAGCTGGCGGTCAAAGAGTACGATTGCATCCGCCAGAGACCCGACAATAATCGGCGCCACTTTCTTCGGAGATGTCGCACTCGGCAGGTACTTATTGCTGACAATGGTAACCGGATGAGCAAACAACAGTTTCTGTGTCGGATTGAGCGGATTCGGCTGAAGCAGGTAGCGCCCTTCTGAATCTTTCAATTTGTCTAAGGAATTGAAACCGTCCTGATTGGTGACAATGCTGGCTGTCAGAGAAATCGCCGGGTCAAGATCCACGTTCAAAATGTCTTTCAAGCTGTCTACATTGGCGACGGGCTTCTTCGCCAGTGTTTTCATGATTGCGATGATCAAGCTGTTTCTTGTGACCACATCTTTCTTAGCAAACCACGCACTCACATAAGAAATGAGATTCTGGTCCGTGTCAGACAACATTTCTTTTGAAATTGGAAGTATGCCCGCATATTTTTTGATCGCATATGAAATCTTTTCAAACTTCGGACCGTCGATTTCTTTGATTGTTGCCATTTCATCAACGCTTTCAAGCGGCGTCATTTCTGCCCATTTTTCCATGACGCGAGACCCTGTCATAGTAGTCGTAGGTGTAATCGTGACAAGCTGGTCCAGCGGATTCAACGCTCTCTTGAGTTCGTTGATTTTAGTTGAGATGTCCTGCGGAACGATAAGCCCGCCGTCGGCGTCAACCCCCGCTTTCATGCCCGCTCTAGCTTCTTTCAGTACTTCCGCTTCCGCATCTGTCGGCATCTGGCGCTTAATCTCTTTCACAAGTCCGCTGAACATAAGCTCTCTTTTTTCTTCGTCGGTGATTTCTGCCGCACGTGCCGCGGGTGGAACTGCCGCCGGAACATCTGCCAGCGTCTGTTCAATTTCCAGCTGCCGCTTAAGTTCTCTCAATTCATTTGTTTTACTTTCCGCTTCGTCAAGTTTTTTATCGGCCATCAATGCGCGGATTTCTTCCGTTACTTTTGCCATTCTCTGGCGCAATTCTCTTTCTTTTTCAGTCATTTCTTCTACCTCCATTTAAAAAGCCGCCGTTCGGCAGCAATTATTGATTTAACAATTCCAGCTCTATATCGAGCTTCCTTTTTCTGATGTTTTCCTGCTCTTCTTTCAAAGAATTAACGTATGCTTCTTTCGATTCTTGCATCGACCTCTGTACGGCCTGTGCTTCTGTATCCGGGTATGCCGGCGTTGTGACGATTGACACATCCCACAGTCTTTCGATATGCTTGACCGCCCGGTGGTACATTTCTTTTTCACTTTCATATGACCAGTCTGCGCCGTTTTCTGCCAGCGTAAATGCAAAAGAACACTGATTGACAACGCCGGCTGTCATATTCGTCATTAGGTCTTTAGCATATGCCGTATCCGTCGGAATCAAGCTAAACCGCAGCCCGGTATCGTCTACTGACAGACTTAGATGCCCGGGTCCTTCTCGGACGGTATTTCTTGCCAGTGGATAGTTCGGGTCGTGATTAATCAGCGCCACAACGTTAGACATGTCCGTTTTATCAAGACATCCCCGTTCTAATATTTCATCAACGCCTCCAAAGTCTTCTGACCGTTTTCCGAATTTGAGGGCATACCCCTCCAAGATGATAGTTTTACCATCGTCCAGTGTCCGAATTTCAAACTGAATCTGATTGATTCTTCTTTCCCTTTTCCCCATTATCATCACCTCCTTTCAGTGTTCCGCTCTTCGCTTTTGCTAATTGCAAATCTTTCAGAACGGTAATGTCTGTATAATTTAGCGATGCGAGATGGATATCCCCTACATCGCCTATACATTCCATTTCTTCCATGTCTCGGATCTCATTAAGCGTATAAATACCGGCATAGAGCATGTCTTTATAATATTCAGCCCTTGCTTTGCTGTCGCCTCTGAGTTCCGCAGCAGCATTGAATTTCACATAATAGTTTTCTCTTTCCGGTTCGGTGAACAGTTTATAGTTGATTTCCTGTTCCCACGACGTAAATATCGGAAGAAGCGTTGTTTTGATGTAGTCAAGACTCATCGCTTCGGCGTTAGCATACGTCGCGCGGTCCAGCTGTGCCAGTTTATGCGGCGGTATCCGGTAGACTTTGGCAACTTCGTTAATACCGAATTTCTGTGTTTCAATGAACTGCGCTTGGTCCAGCTGCATGCCCAGTGACTTATACTCCATCCCCAGGTCAAGAACAGCTACTCGTCCGGCATTATCTATGCCGCCGTTGATTTTCTCCCATTCCTGCCGAAGTTTTTTCTTAGCTTCCGGATTGATTTTCGATGCCGCCTGCAGTACGCCGTGTGTCAGTGTTCCGTTCTTGTAGAACTGACTCTGAAATTTCTTGATTGCGTTCTGACTGTCCAGCTCATCAATCAATGTCCGCCATTTCGGCACACCGATAAGTCCATCTTTTGACATTTCATAAAAATGCAAGACATCGTGCGGCTGTAGATGATACATCGCCCCTTTCGCATCGCTTGTCGTATACGTCAGCGCTCCGGTTACCACGTTTAATCGGATTGTCGTTTTCGTTGGATCAAGCGGCCATAGTGATTTCGGATAGCCGTCTGTCCCCCATTCTATATAAGCGATAGCGTTTCCGTAAAATCCCATGTGATACTGCAAAGTCCGCTTAAAAGCAAGCGGTGTCATGAGCGGATTCGGCCGTTTATACAGCAGCTTAGCGACCGGGTGTTTCATTCCTTCTGTCTTTTTCCCGCCTGTCCTGAACGTGTGGATCGGCAGTTTACCGATATCGTCGGCTAAAATATTGACGCACGTATAAATGTTGCTGTTTTTACTTGCCGTTGCCGCCGTTACGCCGTCACCGTTAATAGCGGATATCAGCCAGTCCGCGGGGCTAAGCAGTGTACCTGAATCCGTCGGGTTTGAGAAAAGCTGTCTTAAAAGCATTATTTACCACCGCCTTTCTGTGCTTTTGCAAAGATAAACGCTAAAAGCAGGCACTCTATAGCCGCGGTATATACCGCGACTACGGGAGATATCAATACACCGCCGGCAATCATCAGAATGCACCCGACGAACAGGAAAATGTCATCAATCACATATAATATCTTTTTCACATGTCCTCCTTATAAGCTGAAATCGTCACTCAAAATATAATCACTCATATCGTCTTCTTCTGTAATCCGCGCACGTGTAAACGCATTGATTACAGATGCTATCGGGTCAATTCTGTTTGTTGATTTTTCTTTGTCAAGCATGATATTTTCGTTCTGGTCTTTTTTAGTGACCGCGTTACTGATCGCCCAATCGAGTAGCGGATTTTCAAAATGTAAAATGTTTCCCTGATACGCATTTTCTCTAAATGATTTTGTCGGTTCGGATAATGTCATCATTCCCTGCCGGACTTCTACACATGTATACTCCAGTTTTTCAAGTTCTTGCGCATAATAAGTCGCATTATACGGGTCGTAGCAAATTTCTTTAATGTTCAGTCCCAGTTTTTCCGCAGTTTCTATCATCCATTTTGTCATGTAGCGATAATCGACTACCTCTCCTGGATTGACCGTCAGCCAGCCACCATGAGCATAGTAGTCATACGGCACTCTGTCTGTTTTTATCTTTCTCTGCAGCGTTTCTTCCGGAATAAAGCTGTGGCCGATGACGATATACTTCGTCCCGTCATCCTCTTTGACCGAAATAACCAGTCCGATCGACGTCAAATCGACTTTGCTTGATAAGTCCATGCCGACATATGCGTCCAGTCCGTATAAATCGTAGCTTTCTATCCGCCCCCGAGTGTTCCATTTCCCCATATCCATATAAGATGCCCCGGATTGCTGATTCCAGATGTTCATGTTTTTCGTGAGAAATGATGACATTTTTTCTGGTGTCTCAACTGCCACTTTCAACGCGCTCCTTATATTCGCAATGCCCTCCGGATATGTCGCTACAATCGGGTTTGCTTTTATCCAGCATTTTTCGTTTTTAACATCATCAATTAGGTTTCCTTCTTTATCTTTGTCCAGCTCATTGACCATACAGAAATAATCCGGTACGTCATAATCAATGTCCGGATTAAGGATCTTTTCTACCAGTGGGTATTCCACTCTGTAACACGGTCCCCCGAAGTTTGTCCCGGCGGTAGTGATGATAAACAGCAGCGGCTGTTTTCTGGCCATCATACCGGTGTCTATGACATCTAATATTTCGGACGTCGGATGCGCGTGATACTCGTCAATCAGACCGCACTGCGGATTGAGACCGTCCCCGGTCTTTCCGTCATCTTTTGACAGCGCCCGGATAATCGAATCGCTTTTCAGATGTCGGATGGTACCATAACTTTCTTTCCACTTTCCTTTCATCTCTGGCCATCGCCTAAGCATTGCCAAGATCTCATTGTAAATGATTTTTGACTGGATGCTTTTCGTAGCTCCGATGTAGACTTCTGACATCGGCTCCCCCAGGGCCATCATTTCATAGTCACCGACTATGGCGAGTGATTGTGATTTCGCATTTTTCCTCCCGACCTGCCAATATGCTTTTTTAAAACGTCTAAGCCCCGTATCTTTATTGACCCACCCATAGATGTTTCCGAAGATAAACCGCCGGATAGGCTCAAAAATAATAGGCTGCCCGGCTAAGATTCCTTTTGTATGCTTATGCATAGCTGCCCACGCAAAAAATCGCTCCGCTTTTTCTTCATCAAATACATACGGAAATTTCTTCGTACCCGCCATTTCTATATCCCGCAAAAAACGCATACATGCCCATCTGTGCTTTTGACATATATGCGTTTTGTCTTTTATGCATTTCTTACTATACTTGATCAGTTCTTGTTTCAGCGTCATACATCAAAACCCCTTTTACTTAGCGGGTCTTCATCTTTCTTTTCTGGCTCTTTCGGTACATTTTTTACTTTTGCAAGCGGTGACAAGAATAATCTGTCTTCCATTTGTACGAGTGCCGCCATTTTCGCGTTAATTGCTTTATCCATCGCCATTATGCCGCCGGTAGATAAGATATACTCTATTTTTTCATAGAGTTTGGCGGCCTTGCGTTGACTGTACTCTACTTCAAGAGTTTCCTGCGTTGCCGTCGTTTCTTCACCGGTTAATTCTATTCGGGCGATCATGTCTCGGCGTTCTATCAAATCTATGTACTGCGCAAACGCCATACAGTATCTTGAAATCATTCCGATGTCTGCCGAAGAAACGAACTTGAAACCGGTGTAAAGTTTCTTGATTTCTTTCCATTTTTTGTACGCTTCTTTGTTAGATTTTACATAAGCTGGGCATACTAATTTCTGTTCGCCCAAGTGTATTTCTGATTTTTTTCTGTGTTCGATTTCCGCCTTCGTCAAGTGACTCGGATTGCCTGAAACTATATGCAAATCGATAGGTTTTGCCGGACGCCCAGCCATGCTATTCCTCCTTTCTTTTTAGCGTTGCTATTTGCGCATAATTGACATTTCATCGCATGAGTTTAATGTAAGGTCCATTTCCCGAACTTTTTTCACAAAAGAGGAGGCGCACGGTACTGTCGCATCCGGTCAAAACATTTTTGACCCGGGGGTAGTCTATCAAGCTTTAATTTTATTTCCGAATCCGCCGTTTTCTTTCGCTGTTTTCTTGTCATGACATCTCTTGTTCATCGCCTGCCAATTGCTTTCATCCCAAAACAAATCTTGATTGCCTCTGTGCGGAACGATGTGGTCAACCACATTAGCCGGCAGCGGATGTCCTGATTCTTTACAAGCTGGACATTCGCAGAACGAATGCTGTGCCAAAAAAGCCTTGCGCGCTTTCGTCCACTTGTAATTGTATCCCCGTTTAGTCGGTGACTCCCGCTCAAACTCTTTCGGATTTCTTATGTGCAATTGTTTATGTTTATCGCAATAGTTTTCTCTCGTTAATGCGCGGCATCCGGGATGTCCGCATTCTCGCAATGCTCTTCTCATATTGCCCCCATCAGGCAGTTGTACACCGCCGGAAATACAAAAGCCGCCCATTTCTGAACGGCTGCAAGGCATTTTTTATTGTGCTTTGATTAAATCTTTCCATAAACCCGTTCCATCCCCGCACGGGTTACAAGCCAGATGTGCCCCGACTTGCGGCACTCTTCGCTCGTAAACCGCGGTGGATACCCTCTTTGACCGGAACACGCCTGTTTTATTGTTACAACAGGTATGTTCCACAATTCTGCCGCTTCTGCTGTTGTCATAACCTTTTCAATTAATTTCATTACATCCCAGCCGCCTTCACTAATGCCATCAACGAAACAAGCAATGCTATAACAGAAATCCATAATGTTAATTTTTGCATAGCTTTTGCGAATATGATATATTATAAATGAACCACCCAGAGGGTGGAGGGTGGGTGTTCCACCCTCTTCGGTCATTGAGCCTTGTAAAGTAATATAATCGCTGTTATCAAATTGATTATTGCTGTTACAAGGCTTATTTTATTATTCATATCCGCATTCTCACCTCCTTTCTGTATTTATTATGCATCTTTTCTTATGTATTGTCAAGCGTTTTTATATTTTTTTTACAAACAAAAAGCACGCGCCAATCCCTGACGTGTGCTTTTTGCGGAAAGGAGGTTCATCCTTAAATTTCCCTTTACCATAATAACACGTCTTATAGTGAATTATAATGAATTTTAGTGAACTCTTTTTCTAAAATTTGCAAAGATCTTCCGTGCAGCTTATAAACCCACCTGATTGTATAATTCATATCCACGGCTATCTGCTCCCACGTCTGAATCAATATGTAATACCGATACAGTACGCATCGGCCGCTCTTGTCATCCACGCTATCAATCAATGCTTTAGCCTGATCTCGTTTATCGATCAACTCGTCCCATGCGGCATTTACTTTTTCAATTTGTGAATCCAGCTTATCGACGATTTCATCAAGAGTAGCTAAATGATTTGACTGTATTTTATCGCCAAGTTTCGGACTTGAGATGTTATACGCTCTGCGCCTTAAATCCTCTAACTCCTGCTCGTATGCACGTAACAATCTGTCCTGTTCTCTGACCGACCTCAAAAACTCTTTAACCGTCATTTCTCCTCCTGCCTGCCGCGACGCACAACGCTACTGTTACGACACCGACGATAGCGCCAATTACGAAAATCAAAATCTCTGTCATTGTTGCCTCCTATACTTATCTACTCTGGCTTTCAAGCTATCCATTACGTACTGCTGTGCCGCATCTTTCATGAGTAACGCCCTAGCCAAATCCTCATCACGAGTACCCTCACAGATCAACTGATGAACAATGACTCTATTTTTTTGACCTTGCCTATGTAATCGCTTATTAGCCTGCTGATATAATTCCAGAGACCAGTTCAATCCAAACCAAACAACATGGTTTCCGCCGTCCTGAAGATTTAAACCATAAGCCGTACTAGCGGGATGGGCCAGTAAAATATCCACCTTGCCCGCGTTCCAATCCAGCTCGTCCGCTGACGTCTGTAATTGACGTATATGTAAATTGGTTTTCTGCAATGCGGCTCTTAGACGATCTAAGTCATGCCGGAAGTTATAAAACACGATCGCATGCTTCCCGTTAAGCTGTTCTATCAACTCCATAAAGGCCTCTATCTTATCATTATGAATCTCTTGCCATCCGCCATCGTCTGTGTACACAGCTCCATTAGCCAGCTGCTGCAGTTTATTGGACAGTGCTGCCGCACTGGTAACATCAAGTACGTGGTCATCGCCTAAATCTAAAACCATTTTTTTCTCCAGCTCGTTATAATCTCTTTGTGCTTTGGCGCTAAGGGCTACCGGAACATCGTGATAAACAATTTCCGGCAACTCTAGATAATCTTCTGACTTCATCGACACACAGATATCGGAAATGGCATCCATAATTGCTTTTTCGGCTCCTTCTTTCGGATCGTATGAGTACACCACTTCGCGGCACCGCCGCCCGGGCTCAAAGTATCGTTCCCGGAAATGTGTAAAATATTTACCCAATCGTTCACCTTGATCCAAAAGATACACCTGACTCCATAAATCTGATAACCCATTCGGGCTAGGAGTGCCTGTCAAGCCCACCAAACGAGTAATATGACTCCTGATAGCCGCTAAGGCCTTAAATCGCTTTGCACGATGGTTTTTGAAGCTACTCATTTCATCGGCTACCACCATGTCAAAAGGCCAGTCGTTTTTATAGTAATCCACCAGCCACACCACATTTTCCCGATTAATAATATAAACATCCGCCGGCGTATGTAATGCCCGAATACGTTTAGATGTGCTGCCGAGTACAGTGGAAATCCTTAAATGGCTTACGTTATCCCATTTTGCCGCCTCGCGCTGCCACGTTGCCTCGGCTACCTTTTTCGGGGCTATAATCAATACCTTCTTTACCTGAAACCGCCCGTACTTTAATTCGTTAATCGCGGACAACGTGATAATCGTTTTTCCAAGACCCATATCAAGAAATAGCCCGACAGCTGGATCTTGCACAATTCGATTCATGCAGTACTGCTGGTACTGATGCGGCACAAAATTCATACTGCGCCTCCGTTTTTTATCATTTTCTTCACGCGAGTTACATAAGTGTCTACGTCTTTCGCCCCGTATAACACTTCAACATGGCACCCCAACGATCTTAAATGCGATATGCATATCTTCTGAAGAACACTAAGCATCCCCGTTTCAGATTTCATTTCTACAAATTCTACGTACCCTCCCGGGAGAATAATAATCCTGTCGGGTACCCCGGCGCTGCCGGGTGACGTAAATTTATAGGCCCTGCCACCCAGTTTTTTAATCTTGCTAACTAATAACTTTTCAGCATCTCTTTCCGAATGTTTAACTACTTGCATGATTTACCCTCCTTGCATGAAAATACTTTTTGTGTTCGCCTATATATGTATATAAAATTTTTATTCGCACGCGCGCAGGGGTCAACATTTTATTTTTATTTCTGGCGCGTAAGGCACAATTACCGTACACCTTGTTCAATACTCCTTGTTTTTCTAAACTCTTCATAACTATGTTCACGTTGTTCACGTTAGTTAGTTTAGATAGATATAGTCGTTTAACTGCCGTGAACTTTAGGCGTGAACAAACTTTTTTAATGTTCACGTTTTAGGTATTCCCTAATGATTAAAACTCTCTTTGGCTTTTCTTAAAATCCTCTTTAGTTCTCAAATAGGCTGTGTTTTATTCTCAATACGGCCTTGATTGTGCACATTGAATGTTCACGACACATTAACGGATTATTAAGGATATTTATTTACTATTCTGAATAAATATCCTTTCAAAGCCTCGCTGTGTTCCACAATAGCTATAACGCCTCCGGGATACATTTCTCTTCCATTCCGGAAGTTGGCATAACACTTGATTGATTTCCCGGGCGTCCGCCCGTTTCATGCTGCGGGGCTCGCCGCCGAGGCACTCGCACCAGATCTCCAGCGCGCAAGTCTTATCTCGCAGCTTTGTGCCAGTTATCCCCGTGGCGTTGCCGGACCAGTACATCCTCCGGGCTGTCAGTGACATGGAATCATATTCTATTGGAATTAACCGATCCAGAAAGTCCTGAATCAGTCCGTCTTTTGCGCTGTCTTCGCGGTGTCTGTCTTGTTCCTGTTTAGCCATTGCTTCTATGGCGGGATCTTCAAAGTATATCGGTTCATGCTGTTTCCACCGCATCACGGCTTCTGCCCACAGCTGGTCTACTTCATCTGGTAGATCCTGCCATATGCTTTTCGTTACTGGTTCGACGCCTACGTCAATCGGCCAGAATCGACGGCTCCCAGTAGGATCTTTCAGAAAATCATGGTCGTTACATGTACCGAAAAATACACCTTTTCGGGGGTATCTTCCCGTGTGCCGGCCGTAGGGCTGCCGGTATACGTCATCACAGCGGGAAAGAAATTGCTTGATTTCGTTGTCCCCAGATTTGCTGTATCCTGTCATTTCTCCGATTTCGTTGATCCATATACCTTGTATAAGTTCCGCTGCTTCTTTCCCGTGAAAACTCTGCAGACTGTCGCTGTGCCAGCCTTTTCCGATTGTCCTCAAAAACGTGGTTTTCCCTATCCCTTGTGGCCCGATAAATACCGGAACGTAGTCATACTTACACCCGGGCGTCATGACACGGGCTACAGCTGCCGTAAAGGACTTTCTGGCCGCCCCGCGGGTGTACGGAGTATCTTTACTGCCTAAGTAGTCATGGAAGGCCGTATCAAGTCGATAAGCACCATCCCAGGACACGCTAAGAAGATAATCCTTGACATCGTTAAACCGTTGCTGCTCTGATACGAGCATAAGGGCTCCGCTGATTTTGTCGCGTCCCGTAATACCATATCTATCCTCCAGATACCATGCGATCCCCGCGTCGTCCGTGTCTGTCCACTGTCGTTTCAGGTCGCAGGTATTCCACGGCAAGCTGTCCAGCGCCAGCCCCCGGGTAGAGAACTCATCGATGGCGATTTTCCCTGCCAGTTCCGGGTCGTGGTTTAAAATTCGGATAATATTATCCATCGTCTTTTTCGGCCGTCCGGTGTTGTCGTCATACGCCAGTTTCGCCTCTTGCATCCAGTTGACGCCCTCAGCTGGTTTTTGATCACTTTTGCCGGTGTTTGAGGAAAACACATCTGACGCATGAACTGCAGCAGTCATGTTCAGGTCAGTCATGACAGCGCTGTCTTGCATAGCCAGCTTCTTCATCGCCCGATACGACGGGATTTGACTAATTGGCGTGTTTTCTTTGACGTTATCGTCATTGCCGCTGAACTTATGGATGCGGATAAGGTCAAAGGCATTAACCAGCTGCCCGCTGCATGGATCCGTTGCGTGGTGGCTGTACAAGAATTTATCATCGTCGTACAACACTGCCCCGGCTACGGTTGTACCACCGGTATATGTCAATCTGTCGGTATGGTCTGTTTCTGTGTATGCGTTCGGAATATAGGCTTGTATGGCGCCTCGGATATCGTACGTACGGCAAAATGAGCCGACGATTCCCTGTTTCTTTGTCGGGTCTGCCTGCTTAGATAGCAGTATCTTTGCTTTCAGTTCTTTCCCTGGTACCTGCGGCCATGTTCTTACGTCATGCCAGTCCTCGTACTGCCCTAAAATTCCATCAGAACTGACAAATGGCGCGTCAGCATAATCAAATACGTATTCGCTGTCCTTGCTGCATCCGGGCCAGTACATAAGCCGTGATGCTTCAAAGGTCGTCGGATCGCAAAGTTCTATTCCGATCAAGCTGGCCAGTTTCCGTGCGATAGGTTCATACTCATCAGCGGTTACTGTCCTATCCAGCGGTATAATTACCCGGAGTCGTGGACGGTAAGGCGCATGAGACCGTGTAGAATAAATGGCATATCCGATTCCTAAGCTGTTTACCCGGCGGATAACGTTATCCGTTTCTCCGGTTGCGATGTTGTCCAGATCTAATGTAACCAGATCACGACCGGTAATTGCCGATGCTTTACGCTGCGGTCCTTTTAATGCGCCCCCTACAAAACCACCTATATCTTTCAGCGCCCCTTGCTGTGCTTTGCCCATCCGGAGATATTCTTCGTATAGCTCGGCTGTTCGCTGCGGCGTGCGTAGCTTTTCGATAAATTCCGACCACATGCACTCTGCCGCTGTCCATTGTTTAGACATGCGGCTGTTTCCGATGCTGATAGTCAGTTTTCTGTCGTAATTCAAGTACTCCCCCCCCCTTTCAGTCTTTTGTGTAGTACGGGCTTATGAAGCCGTCAGCGTTAAGCAGCAGCCCCGGCGCCCACGGTATCGGTGCACACATAATTTGGTTAATCCTATCTATTTCATCTTCATGAATCTTATCTTTCGGTACTTCGAGTACCACTTCATCATGAATATGCATAAGCGGTTTGTATCCGGCTTTTACGAGTCGGTTGATTGCCAGCGCTAAACAGTCCCGCGCGATTGCTTGCGTAATGTTCTCTACTAGCTTACCGCCATAGGTTGATGTGTGGCTCCACTTGATTCCTGCCTGTACTCGGTAATGTAATGCAGGCTTACCAAATTGATTTTCGTTAATATAAGGCTGCGGGTAATATAGTTTTCGCCCGCTTGGCAGCCGTATCGTCAAGTAGTCATACCCGTATAAGAGATTACATTCTCGCGAAATAAGTATCCCGTGCGGAAGACCTACCGGGCGAGCGTCGGACATGACAGAAAGTGCCGCACCGTCTACGTCATACCAGAAGCCGCAGATGCGCGGATTAGCCCCGCGCCATCGATGGACAATATCCGGCAGTTCGTCTTCCGTAAGTCCCTGCTTCAGAGCGCCCATTGTAATAAGCGCCGGAGGCCCCCCTTGATAACCCAGCGCTAGTTCTGCCACTTTTCCTTTCTGTCGCAGGTGTCCGTTGATTCCGTGTTTTTCGACGGGTACGCCGAACATGCTGGACGCAGAAGCGCAATAGATATCTCCGCCTTTTGCGAAAACATCCTGCCGCCATTTCTCATCAGCGAGCCATGACAGTACGCGCGCCTCGATGGCTGAGAAGTCCGATACACAGAGCAGGCTCCCCTCCGGAGCGACGAAAGCCGCACGGATCAAATGAGATAAAGAAGTTGATATATGGCCGTACATAAGCTTGACACCGCGGGCATTTCCGTTTTTAACTAATCTGATGGCTGTATCCATAGCCACGGGCACGTCATGCGGTAAATTCTGCACTTGTACCAGCCGCCCTGCCCAACGCCCTGTTCGGTTAGCCCCGTAGAACTGCAGCACGCCGCGGATACGTCCGTCAGCGCACACAGCATTCTTCATAGATTCATATTTAGAAATACTGCTTTTTGCTAAAGCCCGTCGGATATGCAGTACTTCGGCCACTTGATCCTCTGCAATCTGCAGGCTCTCGGCCACGGTTTCTTTTGTAAGTTTTTCCAATTTCAGGTCGGAGTTATCGTTAATCCACGTGAGTAGCTGATTGCGACTGTTCGGATTGGTAAGTCCGGTTATTTGTATGGCTTTTTCCACGAGTTCTGTCTTATGTTGATCGTCGATGGCCAGAGCTCCTCGAACTAGATCCATGTCAAGCTGAATGCCTCGTCGATTTAGTTCGTAATCGATGACCCAGTCATCCTGTACCCAGCCCGGTACGGGGTAGGCAGATAGCCGCCGGTAATCTTCCATTTCGGTAACTACATCCTGCGCGTTGTATTCTTTGAATAAATGCCACTTATCTATATCGTGTTTCGGTAAGTTGCGGGTTCGCCCCCCATTTCGTTTTGTCGGTTTACAAGGTACGCAGAAATAACGGATGAGTGCTTTGCCGGTGGATAATTTCCGTTTGTCCTCGGGAATACCTAACGCAGCACCTAAGAAAGCCAGCCCCGCCGGGTAGCCAAGATATAAACCGTGAAGCATTGTACAGCGCCACTGCTCCGGGGAAGTAGCATATCCGTAGCGGTTGAGCCCTGTGATTTCAAATGACGCGTTATATGCGTGTTTGATAACCTCGGGATTATTCAGATCGGATATAACAGAATCTGGGATTTTCTCTCCTTGTGCCAGATCCACGACATGGACATCTCCGAAGTCGTAGGCATATGCAAAAAGCAATAATTCAAAGACGGGGGACTCGCAGTATTTAAACAGACCGGATTTTTTAATATCTACGTCTGAAAAAGTTTCAATGTCTATACTAAGGTGTTTCATAATGAGCCTTTCAGATAATAATGAAAGAGGCCCGGTTAAGGGCCTCCACTATTTACATCGGCTGCCCGGTTAATGGATTCACTTTCTGTACGGCGGCAGGCTGCGCAGCAAATACAGATTTAGCAGACGGCGCCTGTCCGCCTAAAGGTTCGCCGTCGGCAACTTTCTGCACGGGGCCGAGCCCGCAGCCAATGCCTTTTTTACCTTGAAAGTTATATGGGAAGAAATTAACGGAGATATTAGCGTAGATACCACTGTAGATCTGTATCGGTGAAATAATCGGATTTAAATTGGCGTCTACTACCTCTACGGGCTTATCGGCGGCACTTGACGCAGTGAATACCCAATGGCCTTTACATTCAGGGCCGTATTCGGCGCCATTTTGGGTAAGTCCATCTCCGTCATGTACTGGGGTGGCGACGATAGCCGGGGCTACGCCGTTCCATTTACCGGTAATTCCGTTTGCTTTAGCGGCTTCGATAGCACGGTCAATTTCCGCCTTTGCCGCAATGTCCGTTTTCGGTACGAGAATTGTCGTTTGGTACTTCGCCTCGGCGCCGGGTATCCGTGCATAGGCTTTTAAAATGTGTACATAGCTGAGTCTGACATTTCTTAATACGATGTTTGTGTTTTCCATGATTAGTTACCTCCTACAGGTTTAAATATATCTTTTGCAGATACCACATTACTGATTGCTTCTCGTTTGTCTGATTCCGGTGCCAGTGTCGGCTTTCCGGGGTTTTTAATTACATACTTACTGAGTAGAGTTTCGAATACTTTTTTGCCTACGATTTTTTCTGTCTGTGCCAAAGTAGCCGGTACACGACTGTACAGCAGGGACTCATCAATCCCATTGTCCGTGAGGACTTTAAACGCCTCATCGGTACTCGTGAATACGCGGCTGCCGCGGCCTTCTACGGCTTTCCATCCCGGTACTGTTTTACCAGAAAGGCAGCTGGATAACGCATAAGCCTGTAGATCTTCTGCCCATTTTTTGAGCGCCCCAGCTTTCTTGAGGTATTCCCCTAAGTCAGCCATTGTAATTAACGCGGGATTGGCGTTTTCTTTGGCCGTTTCTGCTAAAGCGGCGTAATACTCGGATCTTGCTTTACATTGAGCCCTTGCCCGGCAGAAACGGCAGTGTTCGCCCGGATGAAATTCCCCTGGCCCCTCAAATGCCTCTTTTGCTTTTGGTTTAACTACGGAATTACCCCATTCCGTGAGCGCAGCGCGTAAGAATGTATCTGTTCCTAAGATTTTCAGCCGCGGCTGCACGATGTGAATGTGAATTGTTTTAAACTGATACAGCAGCCCGTATTCGGACAGCGCCCCCAGAGCGTATAGCTTCAGCTGCGGGTTGTCTTTGGCGTCTACCGGTACACCTTTACCGTATTTGAAATCTACAACATGCAAGGCGTCTGGTGTCATGATTAGGCAGTCGGCAGTGCCGAAGCCTTTCGGAACGAACTGGCTGAAATCAACTTTTTTCTCAGCTGCTATGTAGGGCTTTGTGCCATAAGCCAGCATGATCTGCTTAATGCAGTCCAGATATTCCTCCGTATAGCCATCCATTTCTTTTTGATACAGAGGATCTTTTTTCAGTTTATTCATCCGCCGGGTAAAAGTGGCGGGGCTCATCGGCTCGATAGCATACCGCCGTAATTTCAGTTCGGCGATCGAGTGCGCCAGTGTTCCTTCGCGGGCAAATTCGCTAGTTGTGTCGGGGAACTCTGCCTCCAGCCTTGCTGATGCTGTGCACACGAGCCACTTATGCGCTCCTGAGGCGCTTAATAAGGCGTGCTGTGTCATAACTTAGCCCCCATCGCGCGGAGCTTAACTGCCAATTCGCCGTACTTTTCCTGTGGAATTTCCATCATGGAAGCTACTCCGAACTCTTGTATAATTTGTGTCAGTTCCGGTACTTTCCCGGCGTCCATCAGCGGTCCGCAGGCTGCAAGAATTTCGGCCTGCGTGTATTCTTTAGCCTGGGCTACCGGGACAGTTGGGAGTTGTACCGGGACAGCGGGAGATTTAGCCGCCTTAGGCGCCGAATCAGGTATTTTAACCTTGCTGATCTGCGGTGCCGCAGTACATGCAAGAGTTACTTTTTCCGGTGTAACTTCTACGGTGCTCCCTTTTGGTGTTACCGAGTTTTTCAAAAACACCTGCATTTCGCTAAGTACTTCGGCGGCGGATCCTTCAAATGTTACGGTCATCATGATTTTCCTCTTTCTGGCAGTTAAGCACTGCCTGCTTAAAATAAGATTCTTTTAATTCAAAGCCCATAGTCCGGCGCCCCATCTGTAAAGCTACGATGGGAACACTGCCGATACTGGCAAACGGATCTAAAACAATGTCGTTCGGATTTGTCCAGAGTTCCAGACAGCGGGCTATTAAATCCAGCTGTAGCGGACAGATATGTCGTTCATCTTTTTCATCTCTGGCGGCGGTTCGGTTTAGCGTGTTGCTCTGCCGGATATCCATCCACACCGGAGACGCATACCGCCGCCATACTTGATGGCTATAAACGGGTTCGGTATTATACTTTTCTTTCTTAGCTACTAGATCTGCGTCCGGTTCTGGTCTTGCACCTTTTATACCTTTCGGTTCATCTTCACCGTAAAAGCGGCTAAGCCCGGCTTCGTGGCTGACTGGTTCCGGATTGTCCCCCGGTAACCGGAAAGTCAATACATAATCCGGCAGCCCCATTCGGCACATCGCGGAGTCTTTACACAGCTGTTTATGCATAAGCCCCAGTGCTTTTGTCCGGGTAGCCTCTACTAATGGGTCTTTCCAGACGACGACGCGGCTATGGTAGATAAAGCCCGCATTTTCAAATTCCCGAATTAGCTCTCCGGGAAAATCCTTAAGCCCGATAACGCCATCTCGGCTTTTCATTTTCGGAATATCCATGCAGTGCACGGACACCAGCCGCCCAGGCATGATGACCCGTGCCAGTTCTTTTACTAGAAAAAGAAAATGCTGGTAGAACTGATCATCTCCCGTGCTGTTGCCCAGGTCACGGTCGCTGTTGCTATACGTATATAAGCTGCTGAACGGCGGAGAAAATATTGCATAATGTATGCAGTGATCCGGCAAGCCCTTAAGTATTTCTATAGAGTCACCGTTGTACAGGGATACTCTGTTTGATACATATTGATCAATTACTTTCAAGGGTTACGCCACCTCCATCTCTGTCCATTTTGGTAAAATCATATCGACGCTGGGCTCGTATTTTGCCATAACGCGACAAGTTGCTTTTAGTTCTTCCTTGACGGCCTGCTTTGTCAGTGTAATCATGGCGTCTCGCATTTTACGGCTGTCTGCTTCTTTGCGTTCGATGTTCTCTTTCACACAGCCTTCTTTCGCGGAGATGATGATGTACACATCCACCGCTTTCTTTTGCCCGAATCGCCAGCATCGTCTTACCGCTTGATAAAATTGTTCATAGCTGTCGGATAGCCCTACAAAAATGACATTGCGGCAGTTTTGCCAGTTCATCCCGAAACCTGCGATGCTCGGTTTTGTGATTAGACATTTCAGCAGCCCCACAGAAAAACCTGTCATAGCGTTTATTTTATGCGTAGCTTTATCTGCGCCTTTTACTTCCTGTGACAAATTGCACACCCGGTGAAGTTCTTCCGATTCCGCGTTGAGATCACACCATACGAGCCACTGCTCCGTGCTGTTATTGACCAGTTCCGCTGCCACTTGGCAGCGGTCTTGCAGTGATTCTTTCCGCGCGGATCGCCTTTGCGTCAGAGTTAGTTTTTCGGTTACCGGGGCATCGCCGTCAACAACGACTTCGTGCATGCGGATTTCAGGAAGCGTGTAACCCTCGTCTTTGTAGCCTAAGCTTGCCGGGTTATCCAGAACGACAGCCCAGCTGGCCATCCATCGCCAGAAACTGGTTTCAGCATGTCCTTTGAGCCGCCACTTAGACGTTTCCCCGCTGTCGTGAACGAAGTACATAGACAACATCTCCGTCCGTGACATAACCCCTAAGAACTCAGAATGGTTACCAAGTTCCATGAAGTCATTCGGCGCGGGGGTAGCTGTGCATGCTAAACGGTATGGAGTACGGCTGAACGACTCGATTAGTTGATTTCGGACTTTGCCGGTAAACGATTTCAAAATAGACGACTCATCCAGCACTACTCCTGAAAAAACTGACGTATCAAAGCGATCCAGCTTTTCATAGTTCGTAATATTAATTCCCGGGGTTACGTCTTCTGCTTTTTCGCAAAGGTGGACAGGGATCCCAAAGCGCTGCCCTTCGGCTACCGTCTGCGCGGAAACCGCCAGCGGGGCTAAAATCAAGACAGGTTTTCCTGTATGCCGCGTCACCTCATATGCCCACGAAAGCTGCATCAGAGTTTTTCCAAGTCCACAATCGGCAAAAATAGCGGCGCGGCCCTTAGCAAGTGCCCAGCGGACGATATCCCGCTGGAAGTCGAACAGGTTAGGATGAAGATCTTCTGCGGATATTTCAAACCCGTGACTTTCGGTTATTTGGCTTTTTGAGTCAATAAAAGTTTTGTAGTCCATTGTCTTTTCGCTTTCTTTGTAGTATCCTTGAGATAGAAGTTTTTCTTCTTTGACCCTTGACCAGTGGCTGCTGTTCATGGGTCTTTTTCATGTCCGCGCAATCGTCGGGTATGCAGTATCCGTAATGCGGGCATCCTGTGCATTCAAACAATATAATCGCCTCCTTCCCTCTAGCGGATCATGTCTAACAACAGGCGGATTTCTCTGCCGACTTTCATCCGTTCAGCAAAAGTTTCTTGCCCGCGGAAATCTTCCCGGTAGTACTCCAGCATTTCCAGAACAACTTCGAGTCGAAGTCCGCCGATTCCTTTTTCTGATTGGTCTTTATACGGCATGAGAATGGTTACTTCGCTGTTATCCTCGATCTGGATGTACCCGTGGTCTCTAAGCCGTCGTTTCATGACGCCTACGGCTCGGTAATCCGTGTCCAGCAGTTCCGCGGCTTCCTGATCTTTAATCGCGCGATTGTCTACGTACAGGTCGTATAATCTGTTTATCTTTGTCTTTTTCATAAACCCTCCTTTTATATGCGTTGCAGATCGTCACCGTCGAAAGTGAAAATCGGTAAGCCTTTTACTTTTGCCGCAATATACTCTGCCCGGCAACCCGCTGAATCATTCCAAAGGCCTGTTAATACGAGAGCGTCACACCGGAGAAGCAGGTTTACGCAGTCGCTGATTGCCGCTACCTGATTCGTCATCTCATAATCCAGATATCCCCAGTTGTGGATTGGCGATACTAAGGTATGCCGGGGCAACAATTTTTGCAGTTTTGACAGTTGAATTTCCGCGCGGGAAACATTATCTAAATCTCCACCGAAAGGGTGCGCCACATACAGCACAACGTACTTATTAATGATTGGTTGCATAATCGGATTCATCTCTTGATATAAACCTCCTTGTGCTGTCTTCCAAATTCGATAGCGTCTTCGTAGCTTTCCATGAAAATATCTATGCAGTTATCTATGCCGCAGCGGTCATTTACGATGTACTCCACGCTGTCAATAACGACGACTGTACCGAACGGCAGGAAGTTGCAAGCTACTCCGCCAACGTGGACAGTTTCGCCCGTTGCGGTAATAGTCCCTCAGTCATACGGTGTATAAGCGCTGCACTCTGCGATGAGCCATTCCGCATGCGCCGCGAAGGGTGCTAACAATGTGAATAAAATAGTTAATAGTCTTCTCCGCATTCATACATCTCCTCTCTATAATTCATGTCTTCAACGGCGACCGTTAATGTCTCTAAGTGATTAGCTAACGTTTCAAAGAAATCCATAGCTGCAATCACTTTTTCTTTCTGACCACTAGACATGCTGCGTTCGAAGTTTTTAAGATATCCGCACAGTATGAACTCCCCGCTACGGGCCACTTGTGCTACCATATCTACATCTTCGGTATCGACATCTCCCCTACACGCCATTTTTACCTCATCTCCTTTACTCTGATAACGATTTCTGTCCCCGGCTGAACATTGCCGGGATCGTTGATGCGGTTTTCTTTCAGTGCGTTGTAGACCAGCTCCTGCATGTGGTCCTTATCACTAGCGACCCTTGCGCAAGCGTCCCACACACTTTCACCGCGCGCTACCGTGACTTTGTACGGCACCGTCTTTTCTGGCGGCTGTACTGCGTAGCCGGCTAAGAAAACAATTGCTATGAAAGCTGTTAAATATTTAATCATGATATTTTCCCCGCTGCGGCGATAATCAGTACGACGGACAGGAAAAGCCATAAATAGATTATTAATCTGTCAATCATGCCGAGCCCTCCTGTTCTTTCGATAAACTCATAATCCACTTCGCCAGCTTGTACTCGTGAAAATCTGCTTCTTCTCCCGGCGGTTGATAGCTGACTTCGATAACCGACGGAAGCTCGTCTGAAACTCTCAAATTTAATCACCTCGATTTTTTCTGTTCTTCTCTCCGTTGAGCCGCCCGGCTTATTAGTTGTCGAGCATAACACAGTTCACAATGGATATAGCAATAACAACAACTTGTTATTTGCGGGCGGCTCAACGGAGAGAAGAAATTGATATGTTTTTTGCTTTACTCCGCACGCCTCTCTATAATTGTTTTAGAGAGGAGGTGAATGCGATGAATATTAGATCCTTAGTGGGCGCATTGGCAGTTACTACGCAGGCCGGAGATCTCACTCAGAATCAATTAATTCTGTTAACGGCTACTGGTACTATTTTTGGTACACCTGTTTTTAGCGACGATCCAGTGACACCTGAGACAGAAGCACCCAGAGCTTTTTTACGTGCGTGTTTCGGCAAGCCCGAATCTACGCAGCCAAAGAAACACGTTCTATGCGGGAGCGAGCCTTTCTTTTTACTGCAAAACGCCACAGTTGTAATCGGGAATGAGCCTACCAAACTCCCGTTTTTGTTTGTCCGCTATGATTCTGTTCTTGCATGTGCTGTCGGATCAATCGACTACAAGTAAGAAGATTTATAGTTGTACGAACCTTCAGAGCTCCGTTGCCGCGGGGCTCTTTTTCTGTGAGTTTCTTAAACTCTTCAACAGTGCACTCGATCTTCATTTTCTTCTTTACCTCACTTTCTGGAAAACCATTAGTATCTTTTTAGGATACTATTTCGTCAAAAAAAATAGCGTCTATTTCTTCAGGCTTTAATTTATACCTATCTTTTATGAAAAGTATTTCTGCTTGTCGAAAATCTGCCCCACCGTTGATTTTTAGATTTAATCGGGATAGGCTTATCCCTAAGGCAGTCGCTAAATCTTTTTGACTATCTCCGTATTTCATCATTTCGGCCCTCATCAATAGTTTATTCATTTTTTCACCCCGCTTTCTTTAAGTATCTCCTTAGGATACCTTGATTGTATATCCGTTTCTGTGTCTTGTCAAGATATTTTTTCTTGTTTTAAAAAAAATATATGGTATAATCAAGATACGAAAAAGGCGGTGACACACATGGAATTTAAAGATATCCTTTATACTTTAAGAAAAAAGAATAAGCTAACGCAGCAGGAAGTTGCAGAATATGTAGGGTTGCAAAAAGCAGCTATATACAAATATGAGCATGGCTTGCTTGTTAATCCTAAACGATCATTGATTTCAAAATTGGCTAAGTTATTTCAAGTTACCCCATCTTATATGATGGGGTTAACCGAGGATGATAAGTCTGCTCTCACGTCTTTTCATCTTTCCTTTACCAAAAAAGACGAAAAAGACATCCAAAAAAGACTGTCCGATATCTTGAATGATATGGACAGTCAGGATGCTATCGCCATGTATAACGGCGGAGAACCGATGGATCCCGAAACACGTGAGTACATGAAAGCATCTCTTGAAAACGCTCTCCGCTTTGCAAAATTAAAAGCAAAAGAAAAGTTTACTCCAAAGAAACATCGTAAATAAAGGATTACATCATGAATATAAAAAAGTTCGCAAATGATATAGCGAATATACATGACACGAGGAATCCGTTCCATATTGCTGCGGAAAATGACATCTATATTTTATACGAAGAGCTCGGGAAAAATTTAGGATATTTCAGTAATTTGTTTCGCATCAAAACAATACGGATAAATGATCATGCCGATCCGTTTCTCAAGCCGTTCATCTGTGCTCATGAACTCGGACATGCACTACTTCATCCACACGCCGGCACCCATGCTTTTAATCGAAATTCTTTTATTGCTAACTGCAAGATTGAAAAAGAAGCGAATCAGTTTGCCGTAGAGTTGCTGTTCCCTGATGAATTGATAGCCGGTCATCCGGAAATAGATATTTATAATCTGGCGCGTACGTTCGGTATTCCATATCAATTGGTTTATCTTAAGTCCATTTCTTACGGAGTACGTCATTTATAAATGGAGATAAATTATGAAAAAAGTAGAATTGTTGATTGCACTATTGATTACTATCATGTCTTTATTTACATTTAATATCGCTTATGCATCGGCTCCAAATGTCGCAGTTTTAATGGCTGGCGCAAGACAATCTACAAAAGATAAAAATGAGTTGAATGAACTAAAATCAAGGCAGCAGTTGATTGTGAATGCTATGCAAGGATCCATGATACCGGAAGAAAAAACAGCGCAGGTCGCTAATGATTATATTTTAGACAATAAGATTGATATTTCGTTCAGTACAACAGATTTAATTAATATCGGAAAACTCCTGAATGCCGACTACGTCGTATATAGCCAATTTTATATTGATAAAATAAATGCCCCCGGATTATTTCATACAACAATGAAATTTAAAGGGCAAACCGTATTAACGATTATAGATGTCCACTCTGGAGAATATAAATATAAAATTTCAGAAGATGTAAACAACGGAAAATTGGAAGATGTTTCGCAGTCTATGTTCATCGTGTATGACAAATCGATAGCAGATATTAAATTAAAGGGTCTAAAATTTTTAAAATGAATTGGGGTTCATGAAAGTGGATAATTTCACTATAACATAAAAATCCCGCTATCGTATTGCCGTACGATAGCGGGAAAATGTAATAACCCACCTCGGGCTGATTACTCTATAATTATAGCATAATCAGCCCATTTTAAACAAAGGAGCTGATTTTATAATGCTTAGAGCCGCTTTATACGCCAGATTTTCTTCCGAAAACCAGCGTGAAGAATCTATTCTTGCGCAATTCAGAGACAGTACTGAATACTGCAAAAAGCACAATTACGCTATTGTTGCAAAGTATGCCGATGAAGCAAAATCAGGCACTACGACTATCGGCCGTGAACAGTATAAACTTATGCTAAAAGATGCACAAAAAGGGAAATTTGATATCGTCGTATTTCACAAAATAGACCGCAACGCGCGAAACGAACTCGATTATTACATAACAAAGCACAAATTAGAAGAAGCGGGTGTAAAATACGCTTACAGCCGGCAGGATATCGACAGCACGTCCCCCGAAGGGCAGATGATGGAGTCCATGCTGGTCGGCATGGCCGCTTACTATTCGCGGAATCTTTCAAACGAAATCAAAAAGGGCCTGCGTGAAAACGCAATTCAAGGTAAATGCACAGGTGGTCGTCCACCGTATGGTTTTTCTGTTGATGCTGATAAAAAGTTAATCATCAACGAAGACGAAGCACCTGCCGTCCGTATGATTTTTGACTTGTACGCTGCAGGCGTTCATTACGGCGTTATTCGCAAGCGACTTTTCAATGCCGGTTATCGAAACCGCGCCGGGAAAGAATTTACCATTGCTTCTATTTATGAAATCTTGCGGAATAGAAAGTATGTTGGAGACCTTTATCTCGGCAAAACGTTATTCCGCAAAGGAAAGCGAAATAATCATCAAACAAGCGATAATGTACAGTATTTTGAAAATGTTATTCCGGCCACTGTTTCAAGAGAAATTTTTGAGGAGGTGCAGGTTAAATTGGATCAGAATAAAAGAAGATCAGGTGCAGGAAATGCAAAAGCAATCTACGCATTGTCCGGACTTATACACTGTGGGCAGTGTGGATCTGCTATGGTCGCACACTCGACGAAAAACAGCCGCGGTATAAAGAATTATTACTACAGATGTCCAAAAGGACGTCTTCTCGGAGAAGAAAAGTGCCCGCAGAAATTTATCAATCGCGATGATATCGAAAGCACAGTATACCAGCTAATCCGCAAATTATTTACGGCTCCGGATGCGCACGATCAGATAAAAAGAATTATCGCTAAAAATAACATGACTGTAAAAGTTCCTGATTATACAGAACTGATAAAGAGGCTAAAAAAGCAGGAAAGTGATGCGTCTAAGCGACTTGATAAATTATACGATCTGTACATGACCGATCGGGGAGATGAATTTACATCCGCGAAAATGGCGCAACTCAAGGAAGAAATACTGCGGCTCAGGGCGCAAATTAAAGAAGCCGAAGACAGACAGGCTATCGTACAGTCTACAACCTTTGATATTGATAAAATCATCGATACGTTCCAGAAACAACTCAAACAAAAACAGAGTCCTGAATTTATCAAGACCCTGTTTGAGCTTGCCGTTAAAAACATAACTGTTTATCCCGACAAAATAAAAGTGGCGTTGTTGGTGACCCAAGAGAGATTCGAACTCCCGACACCTTGATTCGTAGTCAAGTGCTCTATCCAGCTGAGCTATTGGGCCGTATATGGCAGGGGCAGAGGGACTCAAACCCCCAACCTACGGTTTTGGAGACCGTTGCTCTATCAATTGCGCTATGCCCCTGTATTTTTACATAGATACCATCTATGTGACTGCAATATAATAACAAATATCTTCGGAAAAAGCAAGCAATTTTCTAAAATGATCCCTCTTCTTCCTTTCTTCAACAGGCTCTTTTCCTTATAGATAAGTGCCCGTTGAATAGTATAAAGTGATCCCGAGGAGGGTACATCTTGTAAATGACAGCAATAAGACAACATGGTACAATAAAATTATTCACAGGAATATTAATTTTTTCCTTTTCTTACTTTATCCGATAAAATCTGATAAGCATGTACATATTTATAAAGTTGTGCACAGTTATTCACAGTTATTCACAGATTTATCCATCTTTTAAACAGACCGAGTATGAAAGGATGTACAAATGGAAATTTTTGAACTCTGGACACATGTCTTAGAGGAAATAAAAATTAAAAATCCCGAATATTATAATAACTTTTATAGTTTCATTTTTCCCATTTCTTTTTCCGATGGTATTTTCACAGCCATATCCACCGTTCCTTATATGATTCCCTGGATTAATGCTGTCTACAAGAAGAAAATAGAGAAAATTCTTTCTGAAAAAAGTGGAGTCTCGGTAAAACTTGTTCTTAAAACCCAGGAAAGCAGCGACGTTCCTACTGCTGAACCGACACCGGAAATACCTGTTGTTACTGAAGTTTCCGAAAATTTTGGAATACCTTCTCCTTCTTCCATGTCCGATACGGAAAAAAAGGAAAACTCTCATGCTTCAGTAGACTCCCATAAAACAGAAGAAAATATGGAGATTTATGATAAACCTGCAGTGCCTGATTTTATGAATATCAAACCGCAAAATCCGGAAGAAGTTAAACTTCCCAGTATTTTGGATAATCCATCTTCCATCAGGCATTCTGCCGTTCCTCTTCCGGTTAAATCTCCGGAAAAGAAATTTTCTTATAAATTCGACGATTATACTTTCGATAATTTTGTCCATGGCAACTGTAATGAAATTGCTTTCCAATCAGCCCATGCCATCGCTCTTTCCTGTGAAGAATATACGGATTCTCCCGATACTAATTATTCTAAAAAAAAGCCGGAAGCCAGTAATTATAATCCACTGTTCATTTACGGCCCTTCAGGTTTGGGCAAGACCCATCTTCTTCTTGCTATTTCCAATTATGTAAAAACTCACCGTCCTGATCTTTCCGTTCTCTTTGTAACGAGCGAGAACTTTACGAATGAACTCATTGAATCAATTCGCAGCGGAAAGATGCAGGAATTTCGTGAAAAATACCGCACTGTGGATTACTTGCTTATTGATGATATTCAATTTTTTAACGGTACGAAAGAATCATCCCGTATGGAAATTTTCAACACTTTTAACGCGATTGCTGACAATGATAACTACATCATTACGACAAGTGACCGTACACCGAGCGATCTGAAAGATTTTCATGAACGCTTGATAACACGATTCTCCAGCGGTATGATTGCCCATATTTCTCCTCCTGATTTTGAAATTTGTTCCATCATTCTGCAGAAGAAGGCGGAACGCTCCCATATCGATATGTCTGAAGAAGTAATTTCTTTTATTGCGGGAAATGTCAATTCCAGTGTCCGCGAACTGGAAGGTGCTTTCAAACAGGTTGTCGGTTATTGCCAGATCAAGAATGTTCCCCTTACTTTGGAAAACGCCCGGGACGCCCTTGCCGATATTATCAAGGTGGATCTTTACAGTCATTTATCTGCCGAAACAATCATTGATACTGTCTGCAAGTATTATAATGTAAAGAAAGAACAGGTTTTAGGCAAATCCCGTCCCAAAAATGTGGTCATTCCGAGACAGATGGCAATGTATATTGCCCGCGAAGAACTGAATGATTCTTTTCCCTCTTTGGAAAAATATTTCAATAAAGACCACAGTACGATTGTCCATGCTTACGAACGAGTACAAAAAGAACTCAAAAATAATGACAGGACGAGAAAAGAACTGAAAGATATATTAACTCTTCTCAAAAGGAAAAGGTAAAATACTTGTTTAAAAAACAATTTTTTGGATAAATAAATTGTTTATAACTTGTGAATAAATCATTTTTTATAAAAAACTGTTTATTCAGTGAATAAAAATTTTCATTATTCACAAAGTTATTCCCTTCGAAAAAGAAAGAAAATATATCCTTTGCACAGACTTATTCACTTATTCACACAAACTACTTCTACTGCTTTTATTTTTTATAATTTATATTAGTAAAGGAGCTACCATGAAAGTTACATTCCAAACGCAGGACTTATGCCACGCTTTAGAAAGAGTACAACGCGCAGCACAAACAAAAGTCACATCAAACACAAATAATGGTTTTTTTATTTCCGCTGAAGACGGAAAAGTCGAATTTCAAGCTAATGATTATTCCATTGGCATCCGTACTTTTTGCGAAGCTGATGTGGAAGAGCGGGGATCCGTTCTCATTTCATCACCCCATCTTTTGTCTACCATAAAAATGATGCCTTCCGGTCCGGTTGTTATGGAACAGAAAAAAGGCGAAAGTACTGTTTTCTTTAAGGCTGGCCAGTATAATTCCCATTTTCCCACAAGAGATACGGCAGAATTTCCGCTGGTTACGGAAATTGATCATACGTTCCATGTAAATATGAAATGCAAAGATTTTGCAGAAATGGTAAATCTCGTTTCCTTTGCTGCCTCTACGGACGCGAAAAATCCTATTTTTACCGGTATTCTCTGTGATATTAATGAAAACGTATTTACTATGGCCGCTACGAATTCTCATCGTTTGGCGGCAAGAGAGATATCTCTTGAAGAAATACCGACAGGAAAAGGGAATTTTATTGTTTCCGCTTCTGTACTTCAGGATGTGATCCGTCTTCTTCCTGTCGGGGAAGATGATATGATGGAAATATCCTGGGCGAGCCGGCATGTTGCTTTTTCTTTCGGGGAGACATATTTCCTTTCCAATCTTATTAATGGCGTTTATCCCGATTATAAGAGAGTATTCCCGTCAAGTTTCGATTTAAATGCGACTTTGGATCTGAAGGATTTTGAAGAGGCTGTCCGTTTTGTCAGTCCGATTTCCAGGGATATGAGTTATAAGACAATTAATTTTAAATTTGAAAATGGAACGCTGGAAGCTTTTGAGGAAGATCCCGATATCGGCCGTTCTGAAACATCCATTCCGGCAGAGTTGGACGGTGCTGATGTGAAGATTACTTTTAACTGCACTTATGTGGAAGATATTCTGAAACATTCGAAAGGGGAAAAGATCATTCTTCATGTAAAGAAAAATGGACCTATGGTGGTAGAACAGGAAGAAGATAAGGCGTATCGCTATGTTGTAACGCCCATGAGAGGCCGCTGATGAAAGAAATAGAAATATATGGAGATTATATTCAGCTAGATCAATTTTTGAAAAAGGAGAATATAATCTCTTCCGGCGGTGAAACAGGAGATTTTATAAAGAATCATGAAATTTTTTTGAATGGAATCATTATTCAGGAAAAAAGAAAAAAAATTCGTCTTGGAGATGACCTTTCTCTTGATGGAGAAGTCTATAAAATAATTGAGGCGAAGAAATGAGATGCGGAAAGACCCATCTCATTGAAATACGAAATTTTGAAGATTTTTCTATTGATCCTGCCGAAAATATGACTGTTCTCACAGGTAAAAACGGTACGGGAAAAACGAATATCATTGAGTCGATTTATTTTGCTTCTGTGGGAAAGTCTTTCCGCACAAGCAATGATGAGGAATTGATCCGTCTTAATAAAGAAGAAGGAACGATTCTTTTGGACTTTAGCGTTCGCGGTGTAACGCATGAAATCAAAATTAAATTGTCCCGGAACAAAGGCAAAAAAATTTTGATTAATGAAACGGCCACGAAAAAAAGAGAGCTTATGGGAATGTTCCGTACGGTGCTTTTTACGCCGGATGATCTTCAGCTGATCAAAGGAGCGCCGCAAAACCGCCGTCGATTTATTGATTTGGAAATTTCCCAGGTTAGTCCGAGATATTATGAGGAAATACTTCGTTATGGCAGGGCCGTACAGCAGAGGAATGCGGCATTTAAAGAAGCTCGTTTTCATGGATTTACGGCGGATGTGGATGTATGGGATATGCAGATTGCCAAAGGAGCATCGTATATCGTAAAGAAAAGAATGGAAACCATAGGAAAAATAAATGAAATCGTTTCTTCCATGGAATCGCTTTTGACTGATGAGAAAGAAAGTATTTTAATCAAGTACAGGAAAAGCGGAAATCAGGAAGAACGGTTTGATGAAGAATGGTACTTGGAAAAACTGGCTCTTTCCAGAGAAGAAGACAGCCGTTTTTGCCATACTTCCATCGGTCCGCATCGGGATGACCTGATTTTTCTTATGAATGGAAACGATATTTCTTCTTATGGTTCCCAAGGGCAGCAGCGGACAGCCATTCTGTCCGTGAAGCTGGCGGAACTGGAATTTGTGAAAAAGGAAACAGGTGAATATCCTCTTCTTTTATTGGATGATGTGGGGAGCGAACTTGATAAAGAACGAAGAGATGCTCTTTTCTCTTATCTCATTGAAAAGGAAATTCAGACTATCATCACAACGGCCGATGAATCTCTTGGTGCTTATGGAAAAGAAATAAAAATAGAAGGATAATGTGTTTCACGTGAAACTGAGAAAAAAGATAAGCCTTTTATGGAAGCTTATCTTTTTTACTCAGTTTTATTTTGTTTGAAACAGGGATTATGGGATGAAAAGGGGATGAAAAGAAAGATGTTTCAAATAATTATTTTTTATTGATAATGTCAAATTTTGTTTCCGGCATATTGCGGAGGGCGGTTTCCGCTTCTCTTAAGGAAATATCTTTTAGCGGTTTGTGAAGAATCATGGAAAGGAGGATCCGTTTGTTAAGAGAACTGTCAATTTTCCTGTAAATATTTTCCCGTATTCTCTGTATGAGTGTTTCTCTGCCTTCTTCGTAAGCTGTATATTCACAGGGAATCTTTTTGTAAATTTCGTTGTAGGAAAGATGGGGGGTTTCTTTTAAAAGAAGCATGATTTTTCCTATTTGGGACTGTTCTTTTTTATTTTCGCAGACAGTGCAGGTATTTATGCCGGGAGGGATAAGGTCACCGCAGATGGCACAGGGATGCCAGCCGGCCCGGATTTCTCCTTTCCTTTTTGCTGCGGCGGCTTTCATCATTTTTGTAAAAAGGTTGCGGGTATTATTGTCAGAGATGTAAAAGCCGGTCCATTTATCGATAGAATTCCGCTCTTCTTCTGAAAGGGGAACGGAATATATCTTTTCTTCTTTTTCCCGCCGGTTGTTTACAGGGGCAAGAGAGGATTCCGGGGGGCGTTCGATTTTCGCCCGGCCTGCAACGAAGCGTATATCTGTGTACTTTTTCCCGTAATCGTCTTCTCTGATCCGTTTGAGAAGATCCGCTTTCATCATATAGAGGTGGTTCATCCAGACGGAATTGGTGACGGTAATATAAAGTGTCTGTTTCCTTTCAAAAGAAATGTAAGATTCCCGTGCGATCATGGAACCGGCGATATGTTTCCATTTGTTTTGCAGCTGCCAGAAACGAAATGACGGATTGGAAAAGAGAGT
The DNA here is from genome assembly GCF_000160055.1 of Dialister invisus DSM 15470. NCBI lineage: Bacteria > Bacillati > Bacillota > Negativicutes > Veillonellales > Veillonellaceae > Dialister > Dialister invisus. The sequence continues at coordinate 1,257,993 of NZ_GG698602.1, read as the reverse complement.
TTTTCCTTCCTTTGAAAGTTGGAATACTTCCGACAGGTTTGACAGACGGCCTGTTCTTTTTTCATTATTCTTTCTTTCCATCAATCCAATCCTCCTTTTCTGTTTTTTCTATTATACTAGATAATTCAATTTTATTTCATATAAACGCTTCAAAAGGAATATAATAAAGATGTAGATATCTTTCGTAAAGGAGGACGCCATGGAAAACATAAAAAAAGGAAAAATTGATATTGATCGGTATCGCGTAAAGGAAAATGAAAAAGTGAATTTGAAAAAGTTTCCTACGAAGCGGGATGTGAATATCGATAAAGGAGAAGTGAAGAGCGCCTTTTTTCCTGAAGTGATTGAACAATTGAAATTATATCAGGAAAAACTGTATGCCCAGAATACATACGGGCTTATTATCGTACTGCAGGCGATGGACGCGGCAGGGAAAGACGGTACGGTCAATCATGTTTTTGCGAATCTGGATCCCGGCGGCGTTTCCGTGGCATCTTTTAAGCAGCCGACAACGGAAGAAAAAGATCACGATTATATGTGGCGCATCAATAAAGCACTTCCGCCGAGGGGAAATATCGGTATTTTCAATCGTTCCCATTATGAAGATGTCATTGTAACGCGTGTTCATAATTTAATCAGCACTGGCCAGCTGCCAAGAGATTTGATTGACAGGAATATCTGGATGGAGCGGTATGAGCAGATTAATAACTGGGAAAAGTATCTTCACCAGAATGGCTTTTACATGGTTAAAATTTTCCTTCATGTATCCAAGGAAGAACAGCAGAAAAGGCTTATCGATCGTATTTTTAACCATGAAAAGAACTGGAAATTTTCCATGGGTGATATTCATGAAAGAGAACATTGGGATGAATATCGGGAGCTTTATGAAGAGCTTTTGGAAAATACGTCCAAGGATAGGTCTCCCTGGTATATTGTACCGGCAGATAATAAATGGTTTACCCGTTATGTGGTGGCGCTCATTACTCTTGGTGTGCTGAAAAAGATAGATCCGAAGTTTCCGAAATTATCTCCTGAGGAACAGAAGCAGCTGGAACGGTTCAGGGATATGATAAAAAAGGAAACAGACAAGCCGTTGGAAGAAATAAGAAAAGAAATGGAAAAAGAAGAAAAATAAGAAACGGTTGTATTTCTTTAAGGGGGAAAAAATGGAAGAAGAACGCATAAATACGGAGAAAATTGAAAAAACAGAAAAGAAAGTAAAAATTGATATCGACCGGTATCGTGCAAAAGAAGGAGAAAAAATCAGTCTGAAAAAGTTCCCCACGAATTGTGATATGGATGTGGACAAGGAGTATGTGAAGACTGTTTCTATGACAGCAGCACTGGAAGAATTGTCTCTGTACCAGGCGAAGCTGTATGCCCAGAATACATATGGGCTTATTATCGTACTGCAGGCGATGGACGCGGCAGGGAAAGACGGCACGATTAAGCATGTATTCTCTCATCTTGATCCGAACGGTGTCCATGTCGTTTCTTTTAAGCAGCCGACAACGGAAGAAAAGGATCACGATTACATGTGGCGTATCAATAAGGCACTGCCCCGCCGGGGAAATATCGGTATTTTTAATCGTTCCCATTATGAAGATGTGGTGGTTACCCGTGTCCATGATCTGATTGAAAATGATAAGATTCCCAAGGATCTGGTAAATAAAAATATTTGGAAAACCCGGTATCGCCAGATCCGTGACTGGGAAAGATACCTGGCGGAAAACGGATTCCATATAATCAAGATCTTCCTTCATGTTTCCAAAGATGAACAGCGTGACCGTTTGGCGGAACGTATTTTAAACAAGAAGAAAAATTGGAAATTTTCTATTGCCGATATCAATGAACGCCGTTTCTGGGACAGGTACCAGGATCTGTACAGTGAAATGATTGAAGAAACATCAACAGAAAAAGCGCCGTGGTACATCGTACCGGCAGATAATAAATGGTTCACCCGGTATGTGGTGTCTCAGATCGTTTTGAAAGCAATGAAAGATATCGCGCCGAAGTTCCCCGAGATGTCGAAAGAAATTAAGGACCAGCTGGAAGAATTCAAAAAGCTGATTGAAAGCGGAAATATAGGAATGATTGAGGAAATGCAGGATGTAATGAAAGGAGGAAATAAATAGCAGTTCAAAAAAGCGAGGAGAAAGCTGTTTAATGATTATTCAAGTCGGGAAGGTTTTTCCTTATCATTGTCATGGCTTTCTTTGCATACTCCTTTTCTACAGAATAGTACTTTTGAATATGAACAAAGAGGGTATCTCCGTTTTAATTAAGAAAAGAATGTTTATGCTATAATGAAATAAATTAAGTTGATTAGTATGAAGGAGGAAAATATATGAAAAAGACAGCGGCGGTTCTGGCAGCTGCAATGGCGCTTACTATAAGTGTCTATGCGTCTCCTCAGACAGAATTTGCAAAAGGGCAGTGGGAAATTAATGCAGGGATGTGGAATACAAAAGCGAAGACCCGTACATATAAAGATAACGGCGCATGGAATTTCAACGGCGGAGTGACATACGGACTGAACGACAAGGCGGCGGCGCAGTTCCAGTACTATGGTCTTAACAGCGATGATACGGACGGCCGCAGCCATGAATTAAATCTGCTTTACAGTGTTCATCCTCAGGTGGCTTTATATACCGGGTATAACCATATCACTATGTCCGATTTTCCTACCGGTGTTTTCGGGGCGGAAAAACGGGAAAATGACATTGCCCAGATCGGTATCATCGCCCGCCAGCCGATCAATGAAGTTCTTGATTTATATGCAAAAGGCGCGCTCGGCTCAAAGAATACATCCATCTGGGAAGCCGGTGTGAATTTCGCTCTTGATGAAAACATCGACCTTAATGCGGGATACCGTTACCTGAATACAGAAGGGAGCAGAGATAAAAATGTTTCCTATCAGGGGTGGCTGGCAGGTGTTTCCTACCGCTTCGGCGGAGGCAGCGATAGAAAAGCCGCTTATTCTGGAGATGATATCGATTATTCCGCATTGGACAATAAAGGAAATAAAAAAGAGGCGGACACGGTGACCATCACTCCGGCAGAAGAAGAGACGGCGGTTCCGGAGAATGATTATTACTTTATCAGTATTCATTTCGGAAATGATTCCGATACTCCCCGCGCTGATCAGACGGCGAATCTGGATGCTTTTGTCAAGGCGGCAAAAGAAACAGGTCATACTTTCAAGCTTGTAGGACGGACAGATTCCAACGGGTCTAAAGAGTACAATGATGATCTTGCTATCCGCCGTGTAAAGAAGGTGGCGGACTATGCGGTGGCTCACGGCGTAGATCTGAGTCATCTGGTGGGTATGTACAAAGGGGAAGAAGCACCGGTAGATACGAATGATACGGAAGCCGGCCGTGCGAACAACAGACGCGTAGATATATTTGAACATAAATAAGGGATAAGCCGACAGCTTTGCTCTTCTTTGGGCAAGGCTGTTTTTTCCGGGCGGAGTCTTTTTGCCCCGGAGTGTCTATGACGGACTGTCAGCAGTATCCCCTCCCCTTTCTCTGCGGCACGAAAAAAGACAGCTTTATCTTTTATAGGATAAGGCTGTTTTTGTCTGTGCTGGATCATTTATAAGAACTCTGATCAGATCCCGGCGGCATAGAGCGGAATGATGTTAATGACCGGTTCCTCATAAGGATGGATCTCTTTGACAGCGGCCATCGTTTTTTCCAAATTTTCTTTTTTTATGGTGACTTCCACTTTATATTCTTCTTCTTCACTGATTTCATTTTTTTTGCCGATGTAAGGAGTCGTTCCTTCCAAAGGACGCCATGTTCCCTTGACGGGACTGTAAGAAAGGCAGCTGTCATAGTTTCCTATATGCCCGGCATCCACCGATTGGAGTGCTTTTTGCAGGATGCGGAAATGGGTAGTGGGAATAAATATTTCCAGTTTCAGATATTGTATAGTCATTATTACCTCCCTTTTTGGCTTATAAAGAAAGAATCATTTCTATAAGTTCATCAGGTGAAAAAGCGATCCGTTCCGCTCCGTGGTTTTTAAGAAATTCTCCGGTGCGGAACCCCCAGGCAACGGAAATGCTTGGGAATCCCCCTTTCTTTCCTGTCATGATATCCACTTCCGAATCACCGATGTAAACGATTTCTTTTGCCTTTATTCCTAAATGGCGGGCTATTGATAAAATCATTTCCGGATCCGGCTTAATGGCCATTTCCGGGTTTCTTCCGATGGAAATATCAAAAAGACCGGGGAACAGATTTTTTGATAGGCTCTGCACATGTTCATCGTCTTTATTAGATGCTACGGCACAGCGGATACCTTTTTTCCGGAGGGTGCGAATAACTTCAGGTATACCGCTGTAAGGTTTTGTTTTGATTTGGTTATGGGTTCCATAGTAAGAAGTAAAGACGTCCATGAGTTCGTCTATTTCTTCTTCAGTGGCGGGAATGTCTTCCACCGGAATCGTGTTCCCCGCCAGTTCCAGATCTTTTGCTGAAAATCCTTTTGCCATGGCGATGGCTTTGATCATGTCGAGACGCATGGCCCAGCCGAAGCAGAGTTTCACTGTTTCCTCGGAGTGTCCCCCCTTATGTCCTGTTTCTACAAGTGCGTAGTTCAGAGAATCAGTGAGGTCGCCGATGGTATTTAAAATGGTACCGTCCATATCAAAAACAGCAGCTTTGATCATTTTATCTCCTTATAAATGTTTCACGTGAAATATGAGTTTAGAAAGTTTTTTTCAAACGGAGTCCGGGAAGGATGAAAAGGAAGATTACGGCAAGTCCTATGAAGAGCGGATCAAAAGGAAGCTTTACCAATGCGGCGGTGATAGCGGCAATGGTACTTCCCGCCATAGAGAACACTGCCCAGTCCGCATTGAGATGGCCCGGCCAGAAAACAGCAAGCGTGAGAGGCAGAAAGATGCCTCCTCCCCGGAGTCCCATAGAAAGATAATTCCAGAAAAGTATTTCTGTCCCCCTGTTCATGATGGCGATAAGGGATGCCAGAATCATGACGGCAAGGACGGTCAGCTTTGTCAGGCGGAGAAACTTTTTGTCATCAGTAATTTTCAGCAGGGGTGAAAGAATATCATGGGAAATCATAGTGCCGATACCCAGTGACAGTCCCCCGATACTTCCCAGTAGGGAAAGAATGATGCCGCTCATGGCAAGGCCGCCGATGAGGACCGGCACATGATTGACCAGAAAGGTGGGCAAGACTAAGATCGGTAAGGTTCCGGGCTCTGCGGCGTGCATGTACATACCGACAGCTACTGACGGCAGCCCGATGGGGATGACGATAAGTGCTGCAATGAAGCAGCCGGAAGCCGCTTTCAAAGGGGTACCTGCTGAAAAGATGCATTGGATATAAGTCTGTGTGCAGAGTACGCCAACGATGACGGAAAATAAATGGGCCATTGCGGAATCTGTGCCCTGCCCCATCAGATCAAAATGAGAAGCGGGAAATGAAGAAAGGGTATTGTTTTCCTGTAACAGCAGAAAAGCAATGGCGCCGGATATGAATAGAGAAATCCAGATAATTACCATTTTCAGGATACCGCTGACGGCGGCGCTTTTCATGCCTCCGAAAAAAGTATAGGCGATAACGAGAGCCATAAGGAGAAGGGCGGACAGAAAAGGCGTCAGCCCGAAAAGGGCGGAAATGATCTCTATGCCCGGCAGTGAACTGGCAACAGCGGACAGAAGGATACCGATGGAAGAAATAATGGAAGAAAGCATCTCGGCCTTCTTTCCGTAATAAAGTTCCAGATATTGAGGAATTGTTTCCAGTGCTGTATTGCGAAGCCGTTTGGCATAGAAAATACCCATAAGGATGAAAGCGATACCGCTTCCCAGGGTAAACCACCACGCAGAAAGGCCAAAAGAGTAAGCCAGCTGTGCCGTACCTACCGTAGCGCCTCCCCCGACGACCGTTCCCGCGATGCTTCCGGCGACAAGAGAGGCCCCGGCGCTTCGTCCTGCCACACTGTACCCTGCAGAGGATCTTACGGAACGGGAAACATAAAATCCGCTTCCAATGACGGCAAAGACCGTGGCGGAGATGATCAGTATATGTAAAAAGGTCAGAGACATAAGAATCGGCCCTTTCGTAAGTATTTTTGTAATCCTATTTCAAAAGTATAGATAGATTATAACAGAATACAGAATAAGATTGGAAAAATGCTTTATATGTTTCACGTGAAACATAAGGAGATAAAATAAATCGTCTCTTTATGGTATAATAATATGAACTATCTGTGAAAGGATGTAAGCTATGGGGAAGATCATCAGTATCATTAACCAGAAGGGCGGCGTGGGAAAAACCACAACAGCGGTAAATCTGGCTGCGTTCCTGGCGGACAAAGGATATAAGACGATGCTTGTGGACGCGGATTCCCAAGGAAACGCCACCAGCGGACTCAGCAAAGATGTGGAGTTTGAGGAAACGCTGTATGATGTGCTTTTAGATGATGTCTCCATCGAAGAAGCCGTCGTCAAGACAGACATAAAGAAATTATCCATTCTCCCCGCTTCCATTGATTTGGCAGGGGCTGAAATTGAAATGGTTTCCATGGAAAAACGGGAATTTCTTATGAAAAGAAAACTGGATCAGGTATGCGATAAATATGATTTCATTTTGATTGACTGTCCTCCTTCTTTAGGTCTTATGACGCTGAACGCTCTTGTAGCATCACAGGAAATACTTATTCCCATTCAGGCAGAATTTTATGCGCTTGAAGGACTTTCCCAGCTGGTGAAGACAGTACAGGTCGTGACACGTAAGCTGAATCCGGGTTTGTCCATATTGGGGATATTGCTGACGATGTTTGACGGCAGGACGAATTTATCCCTTCAGGTAGCTGATGAAGTGAAGAAATATTTTGGAAATAAAGTTTTCCGTACAGTAATTCCCCGATCAGTGAAGTTATCGGAAGCGCCGAGTTTTGGTGAACCTATACTTACATACGCGCCGAAATCCAAGGGGGCGGAAGCATATAAAAAGTTGTGCCGTGAGGTGATTAAACGTGTCTAAGACCAAAAGATTGGGAAAAGGATTGGGAGAGCTGCTCGGGAAAGAAGTGATGGAAGAAAAGAATACCGAAAGTATTTCCATTTCCCTTGTTGTTCCCAATGAATGGCAGCCGCGGCGTGAATTTGAGCCGGAATCTTTAAATGCTCTGGCGGAATCCATCAAGGAACACGGCGTCGTCCAGCCGGTTATTGTAAGAAAAAAAGACAGCGGATATGAACTTATTGCCGGCGAGCGTCGTTTAAGAGCGGCCCAGCTGGCGGGGCTTGTGGAAATACCTGCTCTTGTCCGCGATTACAGCGATCAGGAAACAGCGGAAATTGCCCTCATTGAAAATCTGCAGCGTGAAGATCTGAATCCTCTTGAGGAAGGACTTGCCTATCAGCGGATGATCAGTGAATATCATTTTACACAGGAAAAGATGGCAAACCTTATCGGTAAGAGCCGTTCCTATGTGACGAATATGATGCGGCTTCTGGAGCTTTCTGAAGAGGTAAAAAGCCTTCTTTTGGAGCGGAAATTGACGGCGGGACAGGCGCGTCCCCTTTTAGGATTGGAAACACCTGCCGAGCAGATCGCGCTTGCGCGCCGAATTGTGGAAGAAGATCTTTCTGCACGGCGTATCGAGGAAATCCTCCGCCGTGAAAAAGACGGACAAAAGCGGAAGCCTGCGGATAAAGCGGATGCGTATCTCCGTGCGCTGGAAGAAGATCTGGTGAATGCCGTAGGATCCCGTGTAAAAATTAAAGTGGGAAAAGGGAAAAACAGTCACAGAGGCACCATTTCCATTTCTTTTAAAAGTGACAAAGAATTTGAACGTATTACAAAACTTCTCAAACAGGGAGAATAAATGAATCCATGGATATCTTAGAATTCAATATCAATTATCAGCTCATACTTTCCGTAATCGGCACGATTCTTGCGGTTTTACTGGTATTTCTTATTCTCCAGTTTTTTTGGCTCCGGGCTAAGGTGAATCGTCTGTATAGGAAATATAAATATTTTATGATGGGTGAAGACGGCGGTTCCATCGAAATGAAGTTGTCCACAGAAGTGCGGGAACTTCGGGATATGGTGGAATCTTCCCAGGGTATGCTTCATCAGCAGGAGCTTCTGGCTACGATGCAGCTGAAATCTTTTCAGAAAATTGGTTTGGTGCGGTATGATGCTTTTGATGAAACAGGAGATAAACTTTCCTTTTCTCTTACCCTTCTGGACGGCAAAAATAATGGCGTCGTCCTTTCTTCTCTGGCTGGTCATGATGCGTCCCGCATTTATGCAAAAGCTGTGACCGGTGGTGAATGCAGGGAAGCACTTTCCGCAGAAGAAGCGGAAAGTATCGGTATAGCGCTGAATACGCTTATGCCTGATGTGGCGAAAAAGGCAGAAGATGCAGTCCATGCCGACAAAGAGAAAAATGATGAAAATCCATCTGCCCGGCGTATCGACCGGACAGAAAAGAAATAATGAAAGGCAATAGGGATATTTCCTTGAAATAGATTGGCAGGTGTGTGGATGATTAAAGAAAAAAACGAAGAAACAGGTGAAGTGAAAGTCATATTTTCATCTGAAGAATTTAAAAAACTGAAAATTTTTGGTGGTGCGGCAGCGGTACTTCTCATTCTTTCCATCAGTTTGGCGGGATGGGCGGGATACAGCACGAATGCGCTTCACGCAGAAAATGAACTTTATCGAAGCCAGCTTAAAATGGCGGATGAGAAAATGCAGGCCCTTGAAAATAAAGCCAAAACCGTAGAAAAAATCAGCGGACAATTGCAGGAGCTCGTTCGTACGAATGGCGGAACCGTGCCTGAAAATACAGGGACCGGCGGTATTGGCGGCGCTTCCACTGTTCCTGACATAGCAAAAACGGCAGGCAATAAGAAAAAAGATGATGAGAAAATTGCTGTTTCGGAAACGCCGGGGGAACTTTTGAAAGAAATGCGCCGCCTTGATGAACGTTTAGATAAGCAGATACGTCTTGTCGTCGCGCTCCGTTCTGAATTTATGAACCAAGCCTATGGAACAGTCAGCTCTGTTTTGAATCCCACGGCGGAAACGCCGAACATATGGCCAGTTGCGGGTCCTATTTCCAGCTACTACGGATACAGAACCAGCCCTGGCGGTATCGGATCTACTTTTCATGAAGGAGTAGATATTGCCGGCGATTACGGCACACCTATTTCTGCGACTGCTGCGGGGACTGTCACGCAGGCAGGCTGGGTCGGCGGCTACGGATACCTTGTGGAAGTAAAACATGCCGATGGTATTGTTACGCGGTATGGGCATAATTCCGCTGTTCTGGTTTATGAAGGACAGCATGTGGACCAGGGCAGCATGATTGCCCTTATGGGGAGCACGGGAAACAGTACCGGTCCTCACTGCCACTATGAGGTCCGTATTAATGGAGAAGCAGTGGATCCCATGTATTTCCTGCCACAAAGCTATTGAAATAAATCGGTTAAGAAAATGAATACTTATTTTTGATAATAGATAATAATTTTGATAATAATAAAATTTATTTCATAATATAAATAGTTATTTACGAAATTGAAAGCCTGTAAACTTATTACAGGTTATTTTCCTGTATGATAAAAATAGGGATAGATCTTATTTTATTATAGATTCCAATGACCGCATCTTGTGACTTTGCCAAAATATCTTGCCAAAATATCTCATTGTGGCAGTGTCTGATAATTTATTTTACGTCTTTGACAAGGCAGACGGTGCATTTCTTGAAAAAGTAAAAAATGAGGAAATGCTTGGTAATGATATGCATATCGAAGGGATGATCAAGATAGATAATAATGCGTTTGCAATCCAGTACCGTACGGACATATACTAAATTGCAATATCAAATCGGACAGTCACACAGAAAAATTATGTAGCGGATGAAAATCGGGCAATCTGCTCCTTGAAAAGCTCTTCCGGTGTGTGATAACCAAGTAGACGCCGTGGAAGTCTGTTAATCCAATCTTGCACTTTTTGTACCACGTATTCTGGTACAGCACTTATATCCTTCCCTTTGGGGATGAAGCGGCGTACCAGGGAGTTATGCTTCTCATTCGTTCCACGCTCCCCTGAAGAATATGGATGGGCAAAATAGACTTTTCCTTCCTTAAATAATTTGCTTAAACCACTGAACTCACTTCCGTTGTCGCTGGTAATACTCCGGAATACTTTGGGGAATAAGCTGCCGTATTGGTGTCGCAATATTTCAAGTCCTTTCCTAACACCTTCTTTTGTCTTTCCCGATATTTTGATGACATGGCGGCAGCGTGTCATCCGTTCGTCTAGGGAAAGAAGGACTTCCCCTGCTTTGCGTTTTCCCACAATGGTATCGATTTCCCAATGGCCGAACTCCTGCCGGCCATTAACGACTTGTGGGCGTTGCTCAATACTGTCTCCCAGGATACGCCGGTTCTTACGGCAATGGTGTTTCTTTGGTCTCCGCCTTATACGAAGAGGGA